>JAVBKY010000002.1:0-465005 GCA_031553765.1 Bacteroidales bacterium | reverse complement strand
AACTGCATTTAATTTACTCATTAGAATTATTGTTTTTTGCGTGAATAAAAAGCAATTCGAGGGCTACCATTTGGTGAGCCCTCGAATGCATAAAAACTACTTGCGAACTTTTGCAATGACAGCGAAAGCGTCCTTGCACATGAGGGTAATTTTACCCCACTCCTTAGCCGCAATTGCGACGGCGGGGAAGAGGTTGGAGCCCATGCCCACACAGGTTACGCCGGCATCAAACCAGCCTTTGAGGTTGGCCTCTTCGGGTTTAACACCGCCCGTTACCATCAGCTGACTCCAAGGCATGGGAGCCTTCAAGCCTTTTACAAAGTTGGGGCCGAGTACATCACCGGGGAATACCTTGCAGAGGTCGCAGCCCATTTCTTGAGCAAAACCTACTTCTGACACCGAGCCGCAACCGGGAGTGTAGGGAATCAGTCGACGGTTAGCAATCTTAGCCACCTCGGGGTTAAACAGCGGGCCAACGATGAAGTTCGCGCCTAGCTGAATGTATAGCGATGCTGCGGCAGGCTCAACAATAGAACCTACTCCCATAATCATATCGGGGCATTCCTTAGCAGCAAACTTTACCACTTCGGCAAATACTTCGTGCGCAAAGTCGCCACGGTTGGTGAATTCGAACGCGCGAACACCGCCTTCGTAGCAAGCCTTAACGGCGTTCTTAACCACTTCTACATCCTTGTGGTAGAACACAGGAACCATGCCTGTTTCTGCCATTACGGAGATAACTTTTATTTTATTGAACTTAGCCATCTTTTAGATTTACAATTTAACGATTTACAATTGACGATTGAAAATACAATTTACGATTTTGATCTGCATGTTTTTATTGATTGGACTATGATTGCAAATAACTCTTTGCCTTCTTTCATCAAATCATCCAATAGGCGAGGCTCTATCAATTCTAGAATTATAATGTCTTCCATCCAGTAGATGGTTTCGTCTAATTCCTCTTCGACTATTTTTAATTTGTTGAGAAAATCTTTTTCAGATTTTGCAAAACAAGCAGCTCTATAGTTGGCTCCTGCAGATGTACCACAACGTACAATTTGATTTCTTATAGCATGTCCGGCAGCGGTGTTTGGTAATTTCTCAGCCATTTTAATAACTCGAATACCAAATATCTGTAAACGCTTTTTTAGTTCGCCTGCGTCCATATTTTCAAATTGTAAATTGTCAATCCGTAAATTGTCAATTTAATTAGCGGCTTACTCGTCCGCTGCCGTCGCCCTTCATCAGGTTTTCTACTTCGGCTACGGTTACTTGGTTGAAGTCACCGTAAATGGTGTGCTTCAAGCATGATGCTGCAACTGCGAAGTTCAACGCCTTTTGGTCGTCGCCGGGGTATGAAATCAAACCGTAAACGAGACCACCCATGAATGAGTCGCCACCGCCTACACGGTCAACGATGTGGGTGATGTTGTAGTTGGGTGATTCGTACAACTTCTTACCGTCGAATAGTACGCCGGCCCACGTGTTGTGGTTAGCGTTGATAGAACCACGCAGGGTAACGATTACCTTCTTGGCGCGGGGGAATCTCTTCATGAGCTGCTCACATACTGATTGGAATTCCTTAGCGTCAACGTGGCCGCCTGTCTTAGTTACATCAAAGCCTTCGGGCTTAATGCCGAATACGGTTTCAGCATCTTCTTCGTTACCGAGAATAACGTCACAGCCTTCAACCAAAGCAGGCATTACTTCTGAAGCAGTTTTGCCATACTTCCAAAGGTTTTTGCGGAAGTTAAGGTCGGTTGAAACGGTTACACCCATTTCATTAGCCACCTTAATAGCCTCAAGGCAAGCGTCAGCTGCACCTTGTGACAGAGCGGGAGTGATGCCCGTCCAGTGGAACCACTGAGCGTCTTTGAACACTTCCTTCCAGTTAATCATGCCGGGCTTAATGTCGGCGATAGAAGCGTGAGCGCGGTCGTAAACCACCTTGCTGGGCCGAGCTACAGCGCCGGTTTCGAGGAAGTAAATACCCAAGCGGTCGCCACCATAAATCATATTGTTGGTGCTGACGCCATACTTGTGCAATTCCATTTCGCACCACTTGGCAATGTCGTTTTGCGGCAAGCGTGAAACAAACTCAGCGTTCAAACCGTAGTTTGCCAATGACACGGCTACGTTGGCCTCGCCACCACCAAAGGTAGAGGTCAACTCCTTGCTTTGGTTGAAACGAAGGTAACCGGGGGTTGCCAAGCGCAACATGATTTCACCGAAAGTAACAACTTTTTTGCTCATTTTCTTTTTGTAAAAATTAGAGATTAATATTTATTGATTCAAATTCTCGAAATTGGTTTGTGGCTAAGGCACAAGATGTAAAAATAGTGATTTTTACGTAACTGCACAAATTGTCATTTAACAGGACTGATAACGTACTGTTTTTGCTAAGAACGTCATTGCGGGCAAGGCGAAGCAATCTCTGGTTGTTATTGGCTTCGCCAAAATAGAGATTGCTTCGTCGTACCTTCTCGCAATGACGCTCGTGGTAGCTATGGCTTTTTAAAACTTAAAAAAAGTTTTAGCGTTGTTGTACGAAATGTTTTCAACCATTTGACCAAGGAATGGCAACTCGCTTGCGGGGAGTTCGCCTTTCTCAACGTCGTTAGCAATGAGGTTGCAGAGTATGCGGCGGAAGTACTCGTGGCGCGGGTAGCTGAGGAAGCTGCGTGAGTCGGTAAGCATACCAACAAAACGGCTAAGTAATCCAAGCACCGAGAGCGAGTTCATTTGCGCTTCCATACCTACTTTTTGATCGAGGAACCACCAGCCTGAGCCGAACTGCATTTTACCTGCAACGGAGCCGTCTTGGAAGTTTCCAATCATGGTGGTGATAAGGTCGTTATCGCGTGGGTTGAGGTTGTACAGAATAGTTTTGGGTAGCTTATCCAGCGTGTCGAGGCCGTTGAGGAACTTCGACATAGCCTTGGCTACGGTGAAGTCGCCAATTGAGTCGAAGCCGGTATCGGGACCGAGTTTCTTAAATAGACGGGTATTGTTGTTGCGGATAGCGCCGTAGTGCAGCTGCTGTGTCCAGCCCTTTTCCCAATCCATTACTGCAAATTCGAACATCATGGCTGACTTGAACTTCAGAATTTCCTCTATGGTAAGCTCCTTGCCGCCGTATACCTTGTTAAAGATGGCTTCAATTTCGGCTTGGGTGTAATCCGTAGCGTAGAACTCTTCAATACCGTGGTCGCTGAGCTTGCAGCCAACTTCTGCGAAGAAGTCGTGGCGCTTGCGCAGAGCCGCGAGCAGGTCGGCAAACTTGGTGATGCTAACGCCTGAAACGGATGATAATTTTTCCATGTAAGCACGGAATTCGGCGGGTACTTCTACGGCCATAGCCTTGTCGGGGCGCCATGTGGGTAGTACTTGTACCTCGAAACCTTCTTTTTTCAAAGCGATGTGATGCTCGAGCGAATCAACAGGATCGTCGGTGGTGCATACCGTCTTTACGTTGTACTTTTTCATGAGGCCACGAGCCGAATATTCGGGGGTGCGCAGCTTGGCGGTACACTCGTCAAAAATTTCCTTGGCGGTGGTGGGGTTCAATATTTTTTCTACGCCAAAAGCGGTTTTCAGTTCAAGGTGAGTCCAGTGGTAAAGTGGGTTACGCATGGTGTAGGGAACGGTCTCAGCCCACTTCTCAAACTTTTCCCAGTCGGTAGTATCCTTACCGGTACAAAAACGCTCGTCAACGCCGTTGGTACGCATAGCACGCCACTTGTAGTGGTCGCCCTCAAGCCAAATTTGTCCAAGGTTGTCGAACTTGCGATCCTTGGCAATAAATTCAGGGTTGAGGTGGCAGTGGTAATCGATGATGGGCATCTTTGCCGCATGCTCGTGGTACAATTGCTCGGCTGTTGCGGTTTCGAGCAGGAAGTTTTTGTCCAAAAATTTCTTCATGATAAAAATCGTTACGTTATAAGATTAATATTTTGTTGGGAACAAATGCTTTAGCGCATATATCGTGTGCGCACACGTAAGTAATTTACGAAAGTAAGATTTTTTTGGGAAAAAGGCAAGGGTAGGGGGTGATAAAGTTTTTAATTTGTTGATTATTAGAATTATTCTTTTCTTTTTTGTCACTTTGGCTTGACCCAAAGTAACCAAAAGTCAAGACTGAACGATGCTTCAACCCGCCACGTGCAAAACTTTATTTCGCGTCTCATACGACGCTCATAGTTTTGCTACGCTCTTGCTCGCGCCGGCCCGCCATTCGGTCAGGCCAACGCACCCACTTGCACAAAGCCAAGAGGGTGCAGGTGTGATAGCCAACTTGCCGTAAGGCAACAAGGCGGCATGGCTTTGTAGGCGGGGTACCCGCAGGGCGCAGCGGCGTAAAACAAAATGATGTTTGAGCAAAGCGAGTTCATTTTGTTTAGCCAAGCAAGCCCGTAGCGGGTCGCCGAGAAGTTAAGCCGCGAGTTTTTTTGTTACTTTTTTTGGCGGGCAAAAAAAGTAAGATAAATCCCTATCTTTGCCCGCATGAAAAAACTTGTAATTGTTGGATGTGGGTATCTTGCCGAAATAGTGGCGGATGCTGTAATTAATGGCTTGCTGCCGGAGTATGATTTGGTGGGTGTTTACTCCCGTACTGTTGAAAAAAGGGACTATCTAGCCTCGAAAATGGAGGCGCATGGTAAACCTTGCAAGGCGTGTGCAAGTCTTGAGGAATTGCTGGCGTTGAAGCCTGACTACCTTGTGGAAACCGCTTCACCGAAAGGCATGCGTGAGTTGGCTTTGCCTACGCTGAAGAATGGTACTTCTATTGTGACGTTGTCGATAGGTGCATTTGCCGATACCGATTTTTACCATGAGGTAATAAAAACGGCGAAGGATAATGGCGTGCGTGTGTACATCGCTTCGGGTGCAACCGGAGGTTTTGATGTGCTGCGAACGGCTACGCTGATGGGAAATGCTTCTGCCCGATTTTTTAACGAGAAGAGCGTGCGCGCGTTACGTAGGTCGGTCGTGTACAACCCGGCTCTGGAAACGGAGAAGCAAATTGTTTTCTCGGGAACGGCACGAGAGGCCATAGGAACTTTTCCTACGGGCTTGAACGTTTCTGTTGCTGCCTCGCTGGCTTCGGTTGGTCCGGAGAAGATGCAGGTGACTATGCAATCTTCCCCCAACTTTATAGGTGATACGCAGCGGGTGGAAATAAAAAATGACGAGGTGCACGCTGTAGTGGATGTGTACAGCGCCACGCCTGCCATTGCGGGCTGGTCGGTGGTGAGCACCCTAATTAATATTGTTTCGCCTATTGTATTCTGATAGGTTGGCCAGCACCTTTTCGCTCAGGCGATCAAATGCCTGACGGGTGCGGCCTGTTGATATTTTCATGCAGCGCACGTGCGGGTGGGTGAGCAAATGCTCCCCGCCCAAAGCGCCTACCGTGTCGCAAAAGCAAAGGTTATCTCCTTCCAACCATTTGGTGAACGGAGCCTCATCCCAAGCGGGCGAAAGGCCTGTATTGAATAGCATCTTTTTATTGCCGAAGGCTTCAAATTCCGGTTCGTGCAGCAGTACGGTGTTTCTGTTAAGGCAGCAGAAAACGACTTCGCTTTCGGTCAACACTTCTTTCAACGGTAAAAAACGATAGCCCTTGGTCTTTGCTTCGGGTTTTTCGCTACGAGAAAAATAGGTGATGTCGGCACCAAGAAACTTCATGGTGTCAGCAATCATGCCGCCCGATTTCCCCAAGCCTACAATGCCCACTTTCAGTCCGGTGATTTCACGAGCCATGCCGTCCCACGGTTGCTGGTCGAAGCCGTGCAGGCAGCGCACCAACTCGCTAATTACGTATTCTACTACACCCTCGTCGCCATAGTCGCGAATGCCGGTTACGGTAATGCCGCGCTCGTTGGCAAAGCGGATATCTACGTTGGCGCTTTCGGAAGAGTATAGGGAGCAGCACATGCCAATGTACTTCACGTTGGGAACTTTTTCCAGCACCGATTTGTTGATGCGAGAGGTGTAGCTTAGTAGCACGGCGTCGGCATCGGCAATGCGGGCAATAATTTCTTCATCATTGGCGGGCATGTCGGGGTACATGATTACTTCCTTTGCAAAGGTATTCAACTCTTTTTCGGCTGAAGGAATCAGGCTGACGGGCTCTATGGCTACAAGTTTTTGGAACATGTGTATGATTAATAAGTATCTTCAAAGGTACGAATTAAAAAAATGATAATTTGCCATTATTCACTAAGTCGTGTGTTTTTGCCCTGCAAGGGCTAAATGTTAATAACCGTGGGTGAGCGAAGCGTAACCTACGGTATTCGGTGATGGTCAATTATTGCGCGCGGAGCACAAACTTATATCAAGGGAAAAACCTGCTCCGCGCGCGATGCAGGAGTGTTACTTTAACCACGGGTTACGCTTCGCTTACCCGCGGTTATTCAAATTTACTCCCTTCGGGAGTTGATGCAAGTCGAATTGCGAATAATCATTTCTGAATTATCGCTATCTATATTATATCTTTGTAAAAAAGGAAAAGGTGCCGAAAAACGCTATTGAATATAAGTCGAAAATGTGGAACCTGTGGCACGGCTGCCATAAGCTGAGCGCGGGTTGCCAGCACTGCTACGTGTACCGTGGCGATGCCAAGCGTGGTGTTGATAGCGCGGTGGTAGCAAAAACAAAGGGCTTCGATTTGCCTATTCAAAAGAAAAGGGACGGGACGTATAAAATTCCTTCGGGTAGTTTAGTGTATACCTGTTTTACATCTGACTTTTTTGTGGAGGATGCGGACGTGTGGCGCGCTGAGGCATGGAAAATGATACGACTTCGCAGCGATTTGAGGTTTATGATTATTACCAAGCGTATCGATCGTTTTCGGGAGGCATTACCTGACGATTGGGGCGATGGCTACGATAATGTGACGATTTGCTGTACTATTGAAAACCAAGATAGAGCGGATTACCGCTTGCCAATTTATAAAGCGGCTCCCATAAAGCATAAAATTCTTATTTGTGAACCACTACTGGAGAGAATTGATTTGCGCTCTTACGATATTGGTTCGTGGGTGGAGCAGGTGGTAGCGGGTGGTGAGTCGGGTTACCAAGCCCGCCCGTGCAACTTTGATTGGGTGATGGAGCTGCACGACTCATGTGTGGAGAACGGCGTTTCGTTTTGGTTTAAGCAAACGGGATCGAAGTTTGTAAAGGACGGGAAGCCGTATCCTATCAAACGACAGCTTCAGCACTCGCAAGCACGAAAGGCGGGGATTAATTTTGGATAATGTGATAAACGATTTTTGCTACAACAATAATTAGTATCAACCACAGCAAGATTATCAACCCTCCGACAACCCAATTCTTCTTAGGTAAAACATTTTGGATTTCGCTTATCTGCCGACATTCTTCCCAAACATCTTTTGGAATTAGTTTCAGGGCTAATGCTATTCCTAAGGGCAACAACAATAAATCATCCAGTAATCCCAATACGGGAATAAAATCGGGAATTAAATCGATAGGGCTGAGGGCATAGGAAACAACAAGCAGCAAAACGGCTTTTGCGTACCACGGCGTGCGCTTGTGTCGTAAGGCTATGCTCAGTGTTGCAATGTTTTTCTTTAGTTCTTTGGCTTTATGCTGTAGTTTGTCAAACATTATACCTTCCCCCAGAATTTGTAATGTGTCAATGAGGTAAACACAATCCATTTACGAATGAATTTGTTTCGAAGAAGTAAATGCTGTGCGCGATACAGTATCCACAACAGGAGTATTAATACCACGCTGAATAACGTGATTTTAATAAGTATTGATTGAATGTGGTTTGCTACTGGTGCATAAAGCAACCCTGTAGCAGTTGAGGATAGGAAGAATAGTACCATCCAAAGTCCATGAGTGGTTTCAATGGCGCGTTGGGGACAATTTTTCATACATCGCATGCAACTTTCGCAACGGAATGTCCAAAATGGTTGGCTGTGGCTATTTTTAATTGCTTGCACAGGACATTGTTTTTCACACAATCCGCATTGGTTGCAGTTTGCAGAGGCATAACACGATTTGGCGAGAAAAAAGCGCCCGACGAAATAGTAAGCCAATGATACAGGTGAAATCAAGATGTCTTGAACCAAATCCTTGTGTGCAAGAAAGTCCGGTTTCCCTGAAAAAATCTTATCTGCATGTTTTCTTACTCTGGACAGGTTTTCTTTATGCAGAAATTTCACCGTTTTTTTACCTAATGCGGGATGAATGGAAACCCAGTTGGACGGCATGTCGAAAGGGATTTGTCCAACTATTTTGTATCCTTTTTTGCGCAATAAGAACGATGAGAGAAGAAATGCAATTCCCGTTAATCCGGGTGTAACCCGATGCCCGATTCGCATTCCTGCCCGTGTATTCATTAGTACAATATTGTTTTTTCCTAACGGGAAATGCCGGATAAAATCCAACATGATTTTTGGGAAATTGAACCCATGAATAGGTGAAATAAATATAAGTAGGGTGTCAGGAGATATAGCCGATAGTGATTTGGGATTGGTTTTATCAGTGCAATACATTTGACAGCCGATATTCTTTTCAATGGCAATTGTACAGAACCATTCGGCAATTTGTTTGGCATTACCGGTTCCTGAAAAGTAGAATATTTTAGCTGACTTGATTGAATTCATAAACGTTATAAGGACAGGATTGTAATTTGATCCTATAGCTCTTTACTCATTTTATAGTTGGTAAGGCATAGCTTATTTGCTCGCCTTTTCTGTTCTTCATCTACTACGAAGCCTTGCTTTTCAAAAAATGGTCGGGCGGTAATGCTGACTTCCGAGGTTATTTTGTCTGCGCCCTTTTCCTTAGCGTATTTTTCAAGCGTTTGATAAAGTAATGTTGCTATTTCCTGATGCTGGAAATCTTTGTGTACAAACAAGGTACACATGTAGCCCGTATCGTTTATGGAAGCAAAGCCAACAATTTTACCCTCTTTATTTTCCGCTACAATGTAATGTTGCTCTGCAAATAATTCCTGCCAACGTCCTGTATTATCACCGCACGAAGCCCAGTCTTCTATTTCTTCTACGGAATAGTCTTTGCGATTTATTGTTAGAATGGTAGTTCTGTAGAGCTCCTGCATTTCAGGAGTGTCGGAGGTGGTTGCGGGGCGAGTGTGGAACATGTGACTTGTTTTTGATAAAGATTGTTTGCAATTATATACTTTGCATTCGGTAGTATTCAGCCTGTAAGGCTGACAGCGTGTAGCCAGGGGCTTCACCCCTGGCTACACGCTTGTCGCGCCGATGGCGCTTAATACCATCGTTCCTATTCAATTGTTTCATAAATCCTTTTTCAAATAAACCATATCCACCAGCTGAATGCCATCTTCAAACATAGGATGGTCATAGTTATCCGTGAAGAAGTTTTTGATGCGGTGGGACGGCTCAAAACCACAGCGCGTGTAGAATGATAGGATGGAGGGAATATAGCCTGTGCCAAGGATCATGGTTTCGTATTTGCCCTTATAATAGTTGAAAAGATAGTATATGAGGGCGCTTCCGTAACCTTGCCCCTGATATTTCTCGTACGTGGCAATGTTTTTCAATTCGCAGGTTGCATCGTCAATTTTTACAACTACACAAACGGACTTTAAATCACCGTCGTATAAAGCAAATAGTTCGCCTTGTTCCAAGTAGCGGTCAATCATGCTTTCTTGCTCGTCACCGAGTAGCAGTAAGTCAAGAAACTGTTTTTTGTTATCTGAAATGAGTTGTATTGTCATTATTTCAGTGCCTTTTTAAACTCCACCACTTTCAGCAAGTCTTTTAGTTGTTCTTTTTTGTGAATGTCAAAAATCATGGAGAGTAATTTTCCTATCGGCTTTTCTTTGCAAAAATCTTCCTTAATCTTCTCATCGATATCCAGTGCGGCAATGCTTTCTAAATGTTTTTCGGTAAAAAAGAAGCTGACTTTAAAGTAACCGTCCCAAATCGATAGCCAGAAAATGGTTTTCTTTTTATGGCTGACTTTGCATAGCCATGATCTGCCGTCCTTGTAGAAATTCCACTCGTAGGTTAAACCGTAATCGCTGCTTGTAATGGTTGTTATCAGCGCTGCGAATGCAGCGTATTGTTTGCCAAGTACTTTCTTTAACACCTCTTCCGATGGGGGTATGTTTTGCTCGCGGAGTAGCTGTGTTTCCATTTGTTTTTCTTTTAAAAGCGTGTTTGCAAAAATAACTATTTTGCAATAAATAAAGCCGCTCTCGTTTCCGAAAGCGGCTCCACGCAAAAAACAAAAAAAACATCTACGAGAAGAATGCTCCTCCATTGATGTCGATGTTGGTACCGGTGAGGTACGCTGATTCTTCTGAAGCAAGGTAGGCAACCAAATCGGCCACGTCCTTAGCCTCGCCTTCGCGACGCAAGGGGTACATTTGCTTCATGCGCTCACGATTTTCGGGCGTGTTGAAGCGGTCGTGGAATGAGGTTGCAATGGTGCCGGGAGCCAGCGCGTTTACGCGGATACCCTTAGGACCGAGTTCCTTTGCCATGCTGCGAGTAAAGGTCATTACGGCAGCCTTAGCTGAGGCGTATAATGATGCGCCGGGGCCACCGCCGTCGCGCGCAGCTTGCGACGAGAAGTTAACAATAGCGCCGCCTTCGGTCATGAAGGGAACTACTTCGCGGGTGCAAAGCCAAGTGCTCTTCACGTTTACGTCCATAAGCAGGTTGTACCAAGCATCATCCTGCTCGGTAATTTGCTTACGACCGCAAATGCCGCCTACTACGTTTACCAGTACGTGCATTTTGTCGCCAAATGCCTTTACGGCTTCGCCAAAAAGACGCTTTACATCGGCTTCCTTAGTCATGTCGCCCTGTACGGTGATGGCTTGTCCACCTACAGCCTCAATCATCTTTTTTGTTTCGGCAGCGTCATCGGCATTGTCGAAGTAGTTTACAACTACCTTCGCGCCTTCCTCGGCCATACGTACCGAAATGGCACGTCCCAAATCTCTTGCGCCACCTGTTACAATGGCTACTTTTCCTTTTAGTTTCATTTTTTGTTTTATAAAAATTAGTCGTTATGAATTGCTATTTGTGAGAGAAGAAGATTAGGAATTTTAGGAAGTCTAAGAAGATGATAGATTATGCAAAATCTCCCTTCTTAATCTTCCTAAACTTCTTAGACTTCCTAACTCTTCTTGATTGTATCAATTTTACCTGCGGTGATAAAAATGGAGGCCAGTGAAGCGGGTACAAGCATGGCGAGCATGATGAAGAACAGCGTCCAGTTGCCGCCTGTTGTAATCATGGGTACAAGGAACATGCACGAAACGGTTCCAACTACTGCAGCCAGTCCACCTAAACCTGCCAGTGAACCAACGGATTTACCTGAGTGCAAATCGCTGGGGATGGTTTGAATGTTGGTCATGGTGAATTGGTAGCCTCCCAGCACAAATGCCATAAGTGTAATAATGATGCCTATTTGCGTAGCGAAAATAATACCCATTATGGCAGCTAGCGTGATAGTGGCACCGGTAACTATCGCGGCTTTGCGCGCGAAGTTTATCGATTTTCCTGCCTTAATTAAGCGGCCTGACATCCAGCCTCCGGCAATGCTGCCAATGGCCGCGCCAAAGTAGGGTACCCACGCGGTGGCGGCTACCTGCTTAATGTCGAGGTCATGTGCTTGCATGAGGTAGATGGGCAACCAGGTTACAAACATCCACCAAATGGGATCGAGGAACAGGCGGCCAAGAATAACGGAGTAGTTCTTTCTGTGTGAAAGCAGTTGTCCCCATGACAGTCCTTTGTCGACCGTAATTTTGGCCTCGGGTTGTCCGCTGAGAATGTACTCGCGCTCTTCGTCGGTAATCCAAGGGTGTTCTTTCGGTCCTTTTTTATTGATGATGAGCCAAGGTATCAGCCATAGCAGACCTAAACAGCCTACGGTAACAAAGGTGGCTTCCCAACCCAATGCTAAGAATAGCATGGAGATGATAACGGGTGCCAACACTGAGCCTATGGATGCGGCTGCTCCGAACAGACCTTGCGCCAGTGCGCGCTCCTTTTGTGGGAACCACTCGGCGTTGCTCTTGGTGGTGCCGGGCCATGGACCCGCTTCTCCTAATCCTAACATGCCTCGGAAGAAGCTGAGCGATTTGAAGCCTTTGGCAAATGAGGTAAGCGCGTCGGCTGTACCCCAAATGAGTACTGACACTACGAAGCCCTTGCGGGTTCCGATTTTGTCGTACAACTTACCTGAGAATAGCTGACTCACGCCGTAGCAGCACATAAAAATGATGTTGATGAGCGCGTAGATTCTCTTTTGCGCGTCATCGGCCTTGCTGGGTACCAGGGTGGCATCTACTATTTTTAGGTCAAGCGAAATGCCGGTGCGCTCGCTTACTATAATAGCACCATCGCTGTTTGGCCTGTAGTACGACATGGTGTCGGTAAAGGTTTGCCCATCGGTTTTGTAGAACGTGATTTGCTTTGCAGCGGAGTCAACCACGGCGCAGTTAATGCTGCTGTCGTGCTGCGCTGTAATGGCATATGGTACCTTGGTTTTGGAGGCATACCACATGTAGTTGAGCGTGCCTCGGTCGAGGTAGTTGATAATGGAAATGAGCAGGATGAGCGATAGCACCCACCAGCGAAGTCCTTTTACTTTCATAGTTTTTGTATAATAGAAAATTGACCCTAACAGGGTTTTGAGACCCTGTTAGGATTGTCCATATCTACATTAGTTAATCTTTTTTGTCAAAAAATCAGCGCGCATGGGGCTGAAGGTGTCGATAAGGATACCTGCTTCAAGGCAAATAGCGCCGTGGTCGGCATCGGGTTCGATGTAGAAGCTGTCGCCTGTTTTTAGCACCTTGCGGTCGCCGTTAATCATTACCTCAAACTTGCCGCTTACTACGTAGCTGGCTTGCGAGTGGTAGTGCGCGTGAATTGAACCTACGGCTCCCTTTTGGAATTCTACTTTTACCAGCATGAGCTGACCGTCGTATGCCATGATTTGGCGGCGTACGCCTTCGCCTGCTGCTTCCCAAGGGATGTCGGAACTTAAGATGTAGTTTTCGCTTCTTGTTTTCATAATGTTGTTTTTTAATGTTGAATTGTTGAATTGATTTAACTGTTGAACTGTTTACCCCCAACCCCTAAAGGGGGCTATAACATGCTGCGTTTGTTATAGCAACAGTACATTTGTATCCGAACCTACTGCGGTTACAGTCCCCTTTAGGGGATTTGGGGTGTTGTTACTATTAATTTGTATGCGCCTGTCCAATCGTATTTTTTGCCGTTTACGTCAAGCGAGTGTGCTGCGTTTTTGTCGGTATTATTGTTGCAAACGAGCAGCAGGTAGGTATTGCCATTTTTCATTTTTACGGTTACGGCGGAGTAGGTGTCGTTATCTACTTCCAACTTCAGCTGGTCAATGTTGGAGGCGTAGCCCAGCGTGTACTCGTTGTTGAGGTTGTAGTCGCCATGCGGCTCTACTACGGTAACAAAGGTGTGGTTGCTTGCCTCTTTTTGGCGAAGCATGAATCCCGCATCGTGACGCAACATGAAGTTGGGGTCGCCTGCACCTAAGCGGGTGAACATAAATTCGCTCTTGTCATTAGCCAGCGTGGTGATGCTGTAAAACCTGTCGGCATTTACCAATGTAAAGCAGGCTGTGGGCTTGGTGGTTGTGCCTTGCGCTTCGAGCCAAAGGTGCTGATAGCCGTTGCTGTTGCCAAGGGCGCGCTGTTCGGTGGTGAAGGGTGTGTACTCAAAATCCACCGAAACCATGTGACCCATGTAGTAAAACGGAAAATCGTAGGTGTGCGCCTGCTCGCTTTTGGCACGGAAAATATCGATAACAAAAGGTTGCTCTGCGCTAGCGTGGGTAACCAACGCCATGGTGCGCTGCATTTGCACGTTGGGGTAGGCGTTCATGTCCTTAGCCGCGGTCACTTGTACGTCAGGAGTAACATCGTATAGCAGCTGTTCGCTCCAGAATTGGTCGGCTGTTTTGGTAACGGCGTTGAAGTGCGATGTTTCGTCAACGGTGAGCGTGTTGTGCGAAATGCTTTGCTTGCCCCAAGAGTTATTTTCCTTGGTATAGTGTCCACCGTATTTGGGCTCAATGTTGAGGAAGCGCACTGCGCCGTAATCCTGCAAAATGGTATTTCCGTTATCGTAAAATGAGAACGAGAGCTTATCGTAGTGACCGTGTGAACCACCGTGGGTGGTGGCTTTCATTACTAGCGCCGTTTGCTTGGGTTCCTTGCCGTAGCGCAAAATGCTCACCGCGCCTTGATCGCCGTTGGCGCCATCGCGAAATAGGTGCGATACGCTTTCGAAAGGTTGCATTTTGTGATTCTTCAGCGCCTTGGCGGTAGTAATACCCGCATCGCAAATCATAACACGCTCCTGACGACCTGCAATGTTGAGCAGGTTGGTGTTTTTTTGATTGGCAGCATAGGCAATGTCCACAGCCCATACCAACTCCTGCGTGAGAATGGTTTTCTTGAGCGCGTCGTTGAGGTAAAGCACCTCGCCGTTGTACATCATTTGCATTTCGGCATCTACGGCCTTTAGCAAAATGCCATCACGACGTTGAAATATTTTCTGCTCGGGCTGGTTGTTGTCTATTACTTGCGCAAAAAGCGTGAACGGCCAAATGGCGTAGCGTAGGTAGTAGGGACCTTCGGCGTAGTAGCCGTCGGGTGAAAACATTTCGTCTACTTGACGTAAAAATCCTGCCTGTCCGTCTTTTTTTGTGCCCAAGAGCGCTTTGTCGGTTAGGTCTTTGTCATCCATTACGTAGCCAATCATACCAACGGCTGCAGTTGCCCATGTGCCGTGGTTTTGAATCATGTTAAAGGTGCGCTCGTTGGCGCCATCGTTGCCGTACATAATGAACTCCACCATGGGACGGAATAGTTTATCTTCGATCTCCTTGCGATCGGCTGCTGATATGCCGTTGTAAGCGCAGTCGTAAGCGTGGCTAACGTGTACAAGCCAAACAAAGTCGTTGAGGGTTTGCCAAAATATTTTGCCCGATGGGTTGTTTTTCTTGGCAGGGTGTTCGCCCCACGTGCTGTACACCTTGGCGTACTCCATAAGCATATCGCGCACGTACTTTGCGTACTTGGCATCGCCTGAAACTTGGTACACAGCTCCGGCGTTGAACATGCTAATGTAGTTGCGCTTGTGCTGCTCGTGCGTGTATCCACCGCCACCGTCAACAGGTGTGGGAATATCCATTTTTACGCCCATAGCCTTATCGGCCTCGTCCTTTATGGTTTGGTACGATTGGTCAAAGTAGGGCAGCTTACCCAGCGATGTTTTTATTTCTTTTACACCCTTTGGTGTGAGTAGTAGGCAGGGGTGTTCTTTCGCGGTAAGCGAAAAAGAAAAAAGAAGGGCTGTGATTAAAAGTAAGTGGCGCATAATAATTTCAAATTCCAGATTTCAAATTCCAAATTCCATCGCACCCCTTCGACAGGCTCAGGGTGACAGCCCACGTCCGTGGGTTATTTCAACAAATCTTTCACCTTGGCATTCTTTGGGGTGAAGTCGTATTCTTCAATGTCCTTAAATTGCGGGTCGAGGTTGGTGATGCCACCCTTTGCAACCTTGCCCCAGAATGATTGTATGCGTCCTGAGTTCCATAGGTTGCAATCGCTCACGCTTACCTTGTCCCAGCTCATTTCGTCGAAGCGAATGCTTGCGCCGCCGCGACCGCTGTTGGAGAATATGCAGGTGCGTACATCGGCGTTTTGCGCGCCAATAAGACGTAGCACTGAGCCTTGCTCTCGGTTGTTTACATCTTCAAATACGCAGCGCGAAATGTAGAAGTTGGGACCTGCGGTGCTTTCATCGTTACCACCACGGTACAGGTTTACAGCGCTACCCAGCGTGCGGAAGAAGGTGCAGCGGTCGATGCGTAGCGTTTCCACGCTGTACTTGCCTACATCGTCCTTTTCGGCAGCATACGAAATGCACTCGGCTGACATGTCGTGAAAGAAGCTGTTGGTAATAACTACCGAATCGGCAAAGGTGTTTTTCATACCACGAATGGCAGCGAAGTTGGATTCGAAGAAGCCGTAAAATTCGCAGTTGTTTACCTGTAGGGTGTAGGGTGATATCATGCCGTCGGTGGTGGCTATGGCGGCTATGGGAGCAGCTTTGCCTGGTGTCATTTCGCCGCTAAAACCAACTCCGCTTATAATTAGGCTGCCGCCATTGGCAATGGTAATAATGGGCGCGCGCTTGCTGCCGTTGAAGCGCAAGGTAGGCCACTCGCGCAGGCTTGGCGCCTTGCGTATGCCTATAGTTTTGGTAATGGTTACGGTGTTATCGTTGCTGTAAACTCCCAAGCTGCTCAGCTCTATTACATCGCCTTCTTCGGCTTGTGCTATGGCGTCAAGCAGGGTATTTTGACCGGGTGCTACGGGAATAATTTTTGCTGCGGTGGTAGCAGGCTTGCTGCTGTTTTTCTCCATCCATGCTGCGCCGGTAATGTTGCGGCGTGTAAAGTTAAAGAAGGTGGAACCTGCGTTGGGTGCAACGGGAATATTGAGGTCGCCTATATTTTGTGTCTGCAACTTTTGCTCGGTAAATCCTTTTTGTACAAACTTACCGGTGGAGGTTTCAACAAGATTATCGGTGAAGGTGAAGCCATTGATTTTGTCAAACGCTTCGTAAATTTTGTCGCTTGATTTGTTCGAGAAAATGTTGTTGCTAACGGTTACTTCGCTTGGCGCAAGGGTGCGCTCATTGTCCTTTCCTACGCATAGCAAAATGTTGGGACAATCAACAAAGGTGTTGCGCTCAATGCTTACGTCGCGCACCCAGTGGTAGCGGTTGGGTAGCGAGTTGGGCACGGCGTTCATAATGGCGAGGGCTGCAAAGAAGCGGTCGCCTGCCAGCTTGTAAAATACGTTGTTGCGAATGGTGTGACCTTCATTTACCACGCGCACGCCACCTGTATTAGGTACGCCGTTCCCGGCAAAAAGATTGTTCTCAACTACGTTGCGGTTGCCGTGGCGCAGGGCAAGTACGCCCTGACATTCTACAAAGGTATTGTTGCGAATAATGTTGTCGGCGGACTTGATGGATACGACTTCTACCTCGCCGTTGCACTGCTCAAAAAAGTTGAACTCTATAACGGTGTTGCTTGAGGTGTGCGCTTGCTGCGAAGTTCCCACGCGAATGGTTTCGGCACCGTTGGAGCCAAATACGGGGCGCACGCCGAAATAGTTGTGGTCAATGCGGTGGCCGTTTTGTTGGTCGCGCTCTTCGCTAAGTATAACGGCAAGCGTAACTTCAAGATTGAGCTTGCCTACAATGTTATTGTGGTCAAAGCGGTTGTTGCGACCGTACAGTAATACCCAGTTGTAGCCCATATCGCGGGTAGGTGGGTTGAAGTAGTCGATGGCGCAGCCTGTAACGCGGCAGTGGTTAGCCCAGTTTTTTGAACCTGTTCTGAACTCTATTACAGCGCCTGCAGGTGAATAGCCGTTGCGAAACCACAGGTTGTGTACTTCAACGTACTCGCCTGCTATGCGCAGGTTTGATTGTCCTTCAATGGTAACTTTTCCTGCTTCCTCGGCCATGAATACGATGGGTTGCTCGGCGGTTCCTATTCCATTCAACTTTATTTGCACATCGTTATATGCACCATTGCGCAGTACGACGGTGTCGCCGGCCTGTAACTTCATCCCTTTTAGCTCGTCGGGATGGGCAATTTGTTTTGTTGCGGCTGTGGCCGAAAAGGTGCCTAACAGTAGAAGTGAAAATATTATCTCTCTCATATTCAATTGTTTAAAACTTGACAACTGGTCAACCAGTTTGATGATTTGCGAAAGTAGGCAATATTTTTGATACGAGCAAATCTTTTTACCCCCAACCCCCTAAAGGGGGCTATAACATTAGCGATTTGCTAACAATAGTACATTTATTAAAAAAACTACTGCGGTTATAGCCCTCTTTAGGGGGTTGGGGGTAGCTTACTTATACCAGTTTATCCCCACATCAGTTGGCTTCTGCGTGGGAGATTGTGGCTTTGCCATTTTCTTATCCAGCACCCAGCCTTTGATTTTTGGCTCAGGCCAAACATTGCTGTTGATTTTATTATCAGAAAATGTAATGCCTTTTATTCCTTCAGCACCTTCAAGCAGGTTGAACTTGAGTTCGCGCCTGTCGTTGTAAAAGTTGTTGTTGGCAAAGGTTACATTTTCGGGGGTGAGCGTTTGAAATTCTGCACGCACCTTGCTACTGTGACGGTGGTTAAAGGTTACGTTTTCGCAGTTTACAAGGATGTTATTTTCAATCAACACATTCCTTACGGTATGGTAGCCGTTGTCGGGTGAATCTTGTAGCCCGTTCATGATGGTGAAGGCGGAGTAGGAGCCTTTACCTACCAAATCCTGCAGGTAGTTATTACGCACGGTATGTCCATTGTTTATTACGCGAATCCCCGCGGCATTTTTCTTGCCATTACCTATAATTACGTTATTTTCTACTAGGTTGCGGTGGCCGTGGCGTAGCACAATTGCCCCTGCACTTTCGTAAATGTAGTTGTTGCGTATAATGTTTTCGCAGGACTTAATGGAGAAGTATTCCACCTCGCCGTCGCAATGCTCAAGGTAGTTGTTCTCTACTATGGTGCGCGAGTTCATAAGCGAGGTGTAGGAGTCGCCAAGGCGAATGATTTCGCCACCATTATCCGTATGTACAAGTATGGGGCGGTTGCTGAATACATTGTGGTCTATACGGTGTGAGTTCTCGCCACAGAGTACGCGACTAAGGCTGTCGTTCTTTTCTTCGAGTACTACGGCCATAAGTACGCCTTCGTTTACTTTTCCGGTAAACAAGCAGTGGTCTACACGGTTGTTTTTACCGTACAGCAGGACCCAGCGCTCTTTTTCTTTATCGTTGGGATTGTTGTACGCGTCAATAACACACTCGGTGAGGCGGCAGCTGTTGGCGTATTCGCCCGACTTGGCGCGAAAGGTGATGGCATCTTTACTGGGTGAGTAGCCGTTTTTGAATACCAATCCGCGTATTTCCATGTAGCTACCACTCATACGCAGGTTCGACTGCTGGTCGAATACGACTTTGCCATTTTCGCGCGCACAAATCACGATGGGATTCTCTGCAGTTCCGTTCGCAGTGAAAAGCAACTTAGTGTTGCTGTACGTTCCGTTTTCAATGTAGATGGTGTCGCCGGGAAAGGCGGCTTTTACGGCAGAATTGATTGTCGACGGAGTTGATACTGAGGTGCTACGGGCTTGCGCCATGCTAAAGCATAGTAACGCGGTGGCTATGGTGAACAGTTTTTTTGCGAACATGGTTTGATGTTATTTGCTAATGGTAATCTTTCGGGTGAGCATAATTCCGTTTTCAGCATGTATCTTGATAATATAACTCCCTTTAGGTAAATTACTTACATTGAATTCGTTACTGTGTAATTTGGTGGCCACTATACTTCCTTGCATATTAAATATTTTCACCTTAGTAATGCTGTATGGGAAGTTGATGTAGAGCGTGTGTTGTGCAGGGTTAGGGTAGATGAGTAGCTGCTTATCTAACTCTTTCTCAATGCCAGTTTGTGCTTGCCTGCTCACGGTTACTATATACGATTTTTGGGTTACACCATCCTCGGCGATTACGGTGTAGGTAACGGGCGAGGTGAAGTTTTGGACTATGCCGCTTGCCGGAGCTACAATTGCTCCTGTTGATACGGTGATGCTTGGTGTGAGTGCTGTAACATCAGCCTCGTAGGGCATGGTCAGCTCTATGGTGTTTGCAGTGGTATCAATGGAGGTTGTTCCTACTTGACCTGCTATGGTAAATGTCGTAATTTGCGCCTCCTGTGATGCGGGATTATCGTCGTTACTAACGGTAAAGACAACTTTCCAGTCGGCCTGTGAACCGTCTTGCGCGGTGCACCTATAGTAAATAGGGCATTGGTCGGAACCTTTACTCCAAATGAGCTTGCAGTCAGCACCATTGTGAGTAACAGTTTTGGTGGCTGTTTTTACAGCACAGTCTTTGTAAACGGTTACGTTAATAGTTCGGTTTGCAGCACTAATAACAGCGGCTCCTTTTTGTCCTGCAATGCTAAATGTGGTGATATCTTTTTTAATATCATCGGCGGTAGAGGCTACTTTAAAGATAACATTATCGAAGGTGTTGCTGATGCTTCCCTCTGCAACAACAGTGCCACTGACAGAAATGCTGTATTCCTTGGCGGAGGTAAGACCATTATGGGCAAGCGTGAGCGTTTTTTTATCTGCGCTAAGCGTATTATTGGTTGCCACCTGTTGGTTGTTATCAACTCTGGTGAGTTTTACGTTGGTGAGGTTGGTCGTAACCGCCACGCCATTAATGGAGATAATGGGCGCTTCGAAAATAATTTTTATAGTAGCATTGGCGGCTACATTCTGTGCTCCGTTTGCGGGGGTAAACGTGGCCTTAAGCGGGCGAACGTTCACAGCAACCTCGTCAAGGTAAATGTTGGTGCCGTTTGCGGCATCCTTGTCGCTATATGTCCAACGAATATAGCGGGTGTCTAACTTCAATGATAGGCTGTAGCTGTTGTACGAGCTGGATGTGGCGTACATTTCGTCCACGTACTCTTTAAGCGTAGCCCACGTATTGCCATCAGGTGATTGCTCAACCAAGAACTTGTGGGGTTTGCCGCTGCTTCCGCTACGTGCTCTGAATGTTACTTTCTCCGCTGCTTTATCGAAACGTAGCGTTAACTTGTCGCCGGTAGTGTTGAATTGGGCAGGGTAACGACCGCTTGTGCCATCCTGCGCATCGGCTGCTAAGCCTTCAGACAACCAGCCGTTGGCGGTAATGTTTTGCCAAGACTTGGAGGTTGAACCTTTATAGGAGGTGGGAAGCGTGGCGGTTCCGTAGTCGCTAACAATAACCCGCCAGTACTTTTTGTTTACACCATTTTCGGCGGTTACAACGTAGGTAATAATGTTGCTAAAATCGTATGACGTGCCGGAACCGGTAATGCCGGCATTGGTGGAAATGCTGATGGCAGGCGTGCGCACAAGGTTGCTCATATCGGTTATGCGTACGCGAATGGTGGTGTCTGCAAGGTTGATGCTTACTATGCCACCGCTGAAGGTAAAGGCGGTGATGTTGGCTTCGCTGTTGGGTAGCGTGATTACTTTCACAAACCAGTCATGCGTGTTGCCATTTTCGGCTTCTACTACGTATTTTTTTACCTGAATAAAATCGACGGAATCGGTTGCTTGCGAGGTGCCTGCTTTTAAGCGTGCATTTGCCGATAGCCCAATGGTGTCGGGTTTTATCTTGGTAAGATTTGTGCCAAATGGTACGTTGATAAGTACGGAGTCATTACGAATGATGCTTGCCCCCACCTGCTGTGGAATACAGAAGGCGGTGATAGCATTTTCGCTACTTAGGTTACCTGCTGATTTTGTGGTAAACGAAAAGGTAATAGGTGATGCGTAAACGTTACCGGCTATATCGGAAACCGTGTTGGCGGGGAGTGTAAAGGTGTAAGTGGAGCTTGCCTGCAGGAAATCGGTTGTGATGGGAATGTTAATGCTGCTGCCGCTTACGCTAAAACTACCTGTGCCTACAATGTCGCTGTTTGCCCCATTACTCAAGGTTGATGAAGCGCCTGCAGCCACTTTCACATCTTCATTAAAGGTGAGCGTAATGTGAGGAGTGTTGAGTGCTACTTCGGTGGCATTATTGGCTGGTGATGTACTTGAAAGAGCGGGTGGGGTGGCGTCAGCCCAGCTAAGCGCCTCGCTCCACGTGGTGGCTATGCGTAAACCTCCGATGTTGATGCCGGGATTGGATTTTACTCTTTTCAGTGAAAAAGATTTGATAGCCCCATCGCTGGCTGATAAATTGTCGTGGGAGTATATGGGGGCTATTGTTGCCTCGTCTGAGCCTACAGTCGGATTAATATATAGGGCTGTGGTATCGTTGTTGCTACCGGTTACTACTTGGTATTTTAGTACAATAAGAAGAGTTTGACTAATATTGTATTCATTGTCGCTCCATTTGGTATTAGCACCGGCGCTGGCGTTTTTAGTTACGCCGAGTTTAAATTTTCCGGCGTTGGATGATTTTATATAAATAGCACCTTTTCTACCTGTGCCGGCATTACCAGAATCGAACAATCCAAAGTGGTCACCATTACCTCCACCGTCAAGTGCTTCGCTTACATTAATGAGCATTGCAGCATATACGGTGCCTGTGGTGATGTTTGAGGTGAAGGGGTAGTTGGCGTAGTCGGTCGAAGTGTTTTTTCCATCACCTTTGGCCATGACGACACTTTTCCCTTTACCCGAACTTCCGTATCCTGTGTAGAAAAGTTGGTCGGCAGCAATTTTAATGCCCCCGGCGCTGGAAGCGGTAGTAGTCCATTTGCCATGCAAATTAGCACGTATGCCAAGTGTATCACCCACGGTGTAGCTGAAATTTTCGTCCAATAATATCGTGGCTCCTGCTGATAGCGTTGCAAGAGTGAATAGGAGAAAGCAAAGTATGTGTTTTGTTCTCATAGCTGTGCTTACTGAAGGTTAATGGTGTAGGTGTAGCTGGTGCCAACTCCGTTGTGCAGGTCGGTTAGCTGGGGCACGTTAAGGGGTTTGTTTAGGTTGTCCACCTGAAACGCCCCAATATCTTTTCCGTCCTCTCTTTCATTGCCTGTAATATCGTTGAGTACATACGGAAATGAGCCTGCGCCAACCAGTGGCGGTGTGCACCCGTCGAGTAGCATCACTTCGTTAATGGAGTGCAGGTCAAGTATTGTTTCCGTTAGACCCGATTCATTGAAGTTGCCGTTTTTGGTACTAACTACGTTATTGCTAAACGTAGTGCCACTCATTTTAGGCGAATCGCTACTACCTGTACTGAAGGTTTGGTAAACATCGGTACTACTTGTGTTATGAAAAATATTATTTGCCAGTACGGTGTTTTTAGGCCAAGTGGATTGGGGTTCGCTACCTGTAAGGCCAAACAAAATGCTTTTGCAGTTGATAAACGTGTTGTGTGTAAGCTCTACGCCATCCACCGCTTCGTAGCCGCTGTTGGATGCTCCTACCGCGCCACGCATAAATGACAGGGCGGAGTTGTATTTTTCACCTTCCAAATCTTGAAAGTAGTTGTTGTAAATTTTGTGTCCGCGGTTCACTATGCGTATGCCGCCCGCGGGAACGCCGGACTTACCCATAAATACGTTGGTTTCTACTGTGGCGCTATCGCCGTGGCGTAAGCAGAGCGTGGCTTCAATTTCCTGAAATAGATTACGCCTAACGGTGTTATTACCCGATTTGATGGAGATACACTCCACTTCTCCATTGCATTTGTAAAAAATATTATCCTCGATAATAGTGCGTGAAGGGCTCTTGGATGTGCCCGAGTAGCCTACACGAATAGTTTCGGCTTCATTGTCGGCAGAGGAAAGCGGGCGGTATCCAAAGTAGTTGTGGTCTATACGATGGTAGTTGTTCAGGTGATCTTCATGCCCGCCACCTGTGCCGGTGCCATCGCCACTAAGTTGTACGCAAAGCGTAACGCCTGCATCGGTTTTGCGATTTACAAACAGGCAGTGGTCAACGCGGTTGTGCTGCCCGTAGAAGAAAAACCACTTTCCTGCGTTACCGAGTGGTATGTTGGCCCCGTCGAATACGCAGTTACTCACGCGCGAGTGGTAGGCGGCCAGCGTGGCGCTACCTGACTTGCGAAACTCCACGAGCGTGGAGGCATTGTTGGGTTTAAATACAAATCCGTGCACCTCCAAATAGGCGCCGTAAATAGCTAAGATGCTTCCTGAGGCGTTGACTAATATTGCCTTTCCGGGATTTACGGCCAACACTACTATGGGATTTGTCTCGGTGCCGTTACCGGAGAGTGCAAAGGTTCCGGTATAAGTACCGTCTTTTACCCAGATAGTATCACCTGCCGAAGGGGCGCTCAATGCTGTTTTAAACGCTGTAGCATTGTCTACTATGGTTGATGCCGCGGTTGCGTATTGTGCTACCGTAATACATAAAATGAGGTATAGAAGTTGCTTCATATATATGTAGAATTTTTGTGGCTACCTGCTAATGGTAATTTTTCGCGTGAGCGTAACTCCGTTAGCAGTGTAAACCTTTACAATGTAGCTGCCTGTGTGCAGCGTTCTTACATTAATACTGTGCTCGTGCGATTGCCTTACGAGTACGCCGTCCATGTGGTAAATCTCCACCTTGACTATAGGTAGGGGGAAGTTTATGTGTAGTACATCTCCTACCGGATTGGGATATACAAGCAGCTGCTCATCCAACTCCTTGCTTGCACCGGTAGAGGTTTGTTTGCTTACCACTACCTTGTACGATTTTTGGGTTACGCCGTCCTCAGCGGTTACGGTGTAGGTAACTACTATGCTAAAGTTTTGTGCTATATCAGCCAGGGGTGAAATAGTAGCCTTATCCGATATGAGTATGGTTGGCTGAAGAGCGCTCAAATCGGTATTTGCGGGTAGATTTTTTACCCAAATGGTATCATTTTTAATTACGCCGTTAGTAATTCCTATTTTGAATGAACGTATAATGCATTGGCTGCTTTTAGGTGTTGTGTCGGGGTCTACTGATGTGGGTGATAGGGCCTCTCGACCGATGATGAATTTGTCGAATGTGAGCGCCGATATACCTCGAATATTTTTTAACCATGGACCAACGTATAGGGTGTCTAAGTCACGACTTGAAGCTGCTACGTAAGCATCGGGTCCATAAGTTAACTTGGTGGCGCTGATGTTAGCGCTGCTAATTAGTAAAATTATTGTGCTATCATTGTTATATTTAATAAGTTGTGAGGTTGAAATGGCTTGCTTGTTTTCATTGTAAAAGTAGTCCTTCATTTGGCGGCCGTACATAGGTGCGGGAAGTTCAATCTCTTGATTGAACTTTATGGCTATGGTGTCGCTACTTTGGTTTGCAAAAAATACTTTTTGTACGTTGGGAGGATTGATTAAATCTTTTTGCACGTTATAAAAATCACGAGCCAACAGGTCGTAGTAGCGTCCGTATAGCATGTCGTAGCCTTCGGGAGTGTAGTGACAGCTATCGTATCGAATTGGCACACCTACGTTACTCATAACCTCTACATCGTTATGCGCATCCTGCAGCTTACGTTGTGCTTCGCGCAACTCAGAGCCCAGCGCTGTGTAGCCGGAACAGCCAAGGTTAATTTGTGAAACGTATATTTTTTGTACTCCTGCATAATCTGATTTCCACGCGCTACGCAGTTTCGCAAAATTCTCCCCGTAGGTGGTGTAGGTGTTATTTTGGTTGCCCTCTCCTTGCACCCAAATTATGGCTTTTGCGTACTGCTGTATGCCTGCCTTTTTTGCACGATACAGACCGCGACCGTATATGGTATTTTGGTCGTAGTGGTCGTTATCGTTGCGCAAATTTTCGGCAATTGAAGTTCCGCCTACCGATACGTTGAGTATGAGTGATGGTCTTTTTTGCTTTTGCAGAATATTTTTCGAAAGTACGTAGCCGGAGTAGCCGTTGAAGTAGTCAGCGCTATATGATGCTCCTTTAGAATTAGCTTTACCCCATGTTGCCAGCTCGGGGTCGTATACATCACCCTCGGTGGCGCCAGGCTTATACATACGGCCGTAAGCGCGGAAAAAATCGCTAATGCTATCCTTGGGTACTGAGGTTCCGGCTGCGCCATTACTTTGCCCGGAAATAATATATACGTCTCCGGCCACAACATTGCGTGCCAGCGTGTCTTCCTTGGCCATGAGGTTGGTTTTGTACCTGAATTCAAAGTTGGTTAGTTCGGCCGGGATGCGAATCGCCAAATCAAAATCGGCAGCATTGTTGGTGTAGGTAAGGGGAGCGCTTACCGATTTGTACAAGGTGTTATTTTTGTATGCCGATAGGGTAAGGTTGGTAATGAGGTTGCTGTTGGCTACACCTGCAAAGCGTACTGTGCCGCTATCGGGCAGGGCGGGGTATAGCTGCATAGTAAGCGGCTTTTCTGTAATGGTTACTGCCTCAAAATCATCCCAACGTATGTTGTCAAGGCTAACGGAGCTTGCCGATTTGTTGACTATTTTCAACGTGGTGCCTACAGGGGCATTAATCCTCATATCGGGCGATGTGGCTTCTGCTCCGGAGTTAACCTGAGCAACCGCGCTGTTGTTAACCTGAATTTCAAGGTTTGCATTTGCCATACTTAGATAGTCAAAACGCAGCAGCGAAACTCCACTTGCTATGGTAGCGTATAACGTGCCGTTGGCCTCAAGTGCAATGGCCTTGCTATCCATTGTCGCGGCTTTTGCTGCAGTGTAATTCCATGTGATATTGCCGTTGGTAAAGCTGCCACTACCTGCTGTAGCACCCAGGCTGGATGCTGTAAATTCTTCAACATGCGAGTAGCCATGAAGTACTACAACTTGCTTTAGCTCGCTGGTATCGCTTACGTAAAAGTTGTCGAAGGCTATAATTTTGTAAAAAATGGTATCGCCTTCTGCTGCCTGAATGTTGGCACTTTTGTAAGTGCTTCCGGATGTGAGTGTCATGTCCGACACTTTGATTAGCTTGTCGGAGGTGCTGCCGTACATCACTTTTGCCGAAGCCACATAATCATCGCTATCGGTAATGTTGGCTGTAATGGCGAATGGTTTTTCTCCTTCGGGGTATTGCGGAGAAGTTTTTATGCTTGTAATGGATGGCTTATTGCTGCCTGCAAATGAGGTGAGCGATAAGTCGTCGATGTAAAGCGTTGCAATGGTGCAGTCGTAGGTGGTTAGTTTAAGCTGAATAGCTGTTGATACATCATTCACAACAACGGTATATTCTGTCCAGGTTTTACCATGTGGCTGGGGGTAATCGGCAAGTAGGGTAGTAACACCGTTTACTATTTTTTCAACTTTAAAGCTGATACCGGTTGAGGCTGATGAGCCCATTACCCAAAATTTGAACACGCCTGCACTATTTACAACCGGTGTAGTAATAGCCCCGTTGTAGTAGGTGGTGGTGGCAGCGAAGCACTTGCTGCCGGTGGCGTACAATCCGTGGTTTTGGCTGGTTGACCCTCCAAGCGTATTAACCATGCCGGGCGTGGTAATGCCTAATGTGGCATCAAATCCTTCTCGGAAATGATACTCGGGCAGAGTAACAGCTTGAAATATGTACTGTACCTGATACTCTTTTGAACTTCCATCGCGGGCAATGGAGCTATAAAGGTGCGGACAAGCATCGTCGCCCTTATTCCATAGCAACTCTACTTTTTCTCCCTCGGTTTCGATGGTGGGGGTGAGCAACTTTATATTGGTGCCGGAGGGGACGGTAACATTGATAGTCCCCGCCAAAGTATCAATTATGGAAGCGCCGATTTGTCCTGGTACTTCAAATTTGGTAATACTTGTGCAGCTCTGGCATCCGGTCGAAACTCCGGAATATTTGGTAAGGGAGATATCGTCGAATGCCATGAATGCTCCGGTAATCATTCCTGCCACCTCCCGAGCAAAAAATATTATGCGCAGAGCATTAGGGTTGTCAATGTTGTAGGTATATTCTTGCCAAGAAGGTTTTTGAGGAATAGCACTTATTAAAACCGGGCTTTGCCATGTTGTATCTGAATTGCTAATTACGCCTACGTGTAAATTGCAGTTGACAGTGCTGGCATTTTTAGTTAACCAAAACTTTAATGTACCGGCGCCTTGTACTGTAGGTGTTACCAAAACCTTTAGTAGTCCGGTATCAGGATCGGTGGAGCCTGACCCGGGGAGACCAAATTTTACGGCGTAGGTGCCTGTATATGTATCGTGACTGAGACTTGTAGTGGAGCTGGCTGTGCGTATCCATCCGGTGGGTGTGCTGGTGGCAAACCCCTCCTGAAACCAATATTCCTGCGCGTTTACTGTAAGTGCACAAATTACTAATGCTGCTATAAGACCGATTTTCTTCATAATTTCGAATTGATAAATCTCTCTCTAAGTTTAGAACTATTTGCACTTTCGATGAGGTTGCTTTGTTGCTCCCTGCCCATGCGGTCAGGCGGGATTCCCGCAATGACGCTTGATTGAATTTAGAACTCTTACGGTTTTGAATAGCTATACCAGCTTACTCCACACTCGCTAACCTGTGCTGCGCTATAATTTTTTGCAATATTTTCGTAGTTAACGGCTCCCACATCGTTACCATTTGTACGTGCAGAGTTGGTAGCATCGGTGGTAACATAGCTAAAGTTGCCAACACTGTACAATGCCGGAATGCAGTATGTTGCGGTACCGGCATCCAACTTATACATGCCGTTAGCTTTAGTCATGCGAATGTCTTTTTTCGTAATGCCGTTGTAATTCCACGAGGTGGAGGTGTTGGCTATGTTATTATTAAACGTAATGCCGGAAATGTTGGCGCCATTGGCTTTGACGGGGGCGCTTGGCATATTGTAGAAAATATTATTGCTTACCTTGATGTTTTGTGGGGCAAGCGTACCGGCAAGGCTTGTGCCGGCTTTGCCTGCACATTTGCTGTCCGATGAATAGCTGTACGTAGAAGCGGTACCCAGCTCAATGCTGGCGCAGCTGACAAAGGTGTTGAAAGCAATATCAACATCCTTAGCGCGAACGTAGGCGTTGAGGGGCTCGCAATCCAAGTTGGTGGACTCGGTAGGTGTTTCAAACACACCATTTTGTAGGCATAATGCAGAGCGAGTTCCTGTACCTGTTAGTCCTTCGAAGTAGTTGTTGTAAATTTTGTGCCCCTGATTTATTACACGTACTCCGCCTGAGCCACTCTTGCCATCACCTAAGAAAACGTTACTTTCAATGGTGTTGCGGTGACCGTGGCGACAAACAACCATGCCTGCGCTTTTGCGAAAGGTATTACGACGAACAATATTATCGCATGATTTAAGTGAGATGATTTCTATTTCGCCATCAAATTCGTAGAAGTAGTTGTCCTCAATGATTGATGCGCATATGTACTGAGATACTTTTGAGTCACCGGGGCGAATGGCCTCGCCGCCGTTGCCCGCAGCAATTCTTGGGCGATAGCCAAAAAAGTTGTGATCAACTCGATGCCCATTATTGCGCGAGGCAGGATTTGACAGGTCCATCATCATGAGTACTCCTGCCCTGGTTTTATTGGCAAAATAGCAATGGTCTACACGATTGCCTCTACCATAAAGCATTACCCAGCGCTCGCTTTCGCTATCATTGGTGGGGTCAAGTGACTCGTCATTACAGTTGTCCACTACACAGTTTGTGAGTCGGCAGTTGTATGCATACTTGGTGGAGTCGCTGGTAGTGCCTTCGCGAAAAGATATTAAATCCTTATACTGGGTAGTAACTTTACCATCCTTAAATAGCAGCCCGTTTATCTCTAAAAACTTACCATTCATGCCCACTTGTATGTTGCCGGTAATAATTACGCTTCCCGGGTTACGGGCAATAAATACAATAGGTTTGCTTGCGGTTCCAGTACCTTTAAATTGTGCGCTACCGAGTAAGTTGGTATAAGTGCCATTCTCGAAAAATACGGTATCCCCGGCGCTTAGGCCAGAACTAATAGCCGTTTTAATTTGATTTTCCGTCATGCTGCTGTTGACCGATTTGTTGGCGGCAAACGCAAGTATAGAGTTGAGTAGGGTGAGCGATGCGAGTAAAGTATGTTTTAGCGATTTCATGAATGTAAAGTCGTAAGTCGTCAGTCAAAAAGTCGTCAGTCGCGAGTCGAGAATTTACTTTTTCCCTTTGGTGATTAGATCAAAATTATCGGTACGGAAGGGTGTGGCGGGGAATCCGTCCGCGTTGTACAGGTTGGCGTCAGTCCAGTTGCTCCAGCCGTAGCGCACAGCTACTGGCTTGCTTACGCTTTCGGCTCTTACCATAACTTGTGAACCCTCTATAACAGCTTGGGCAGGCACAAATTTCTTGTCACTTCCGCAAATGGTAAAGCCTTGCAGCTGCTCATTATTGTGGGTGGTTAGCCCCTTGCCTATGTGAGTAAAGTCAACAGATACGGTGTTATCTTTTATGATAATATTTTTATATACAGGTCCGCTGTACTCTATCTTTTGTCCGTATACGGTCGCCAGCGCAGCATCTGCCAAGCGTACTCCCACAGGCTCCTTGTAGGTGGGATGTATGTCATTTTTTTCACCTACATCAATGGATACTGCCATGGCGGTATTTTTTACCGTTTGCCAAGTGAGCAGCTGTGCCTCGCGCAGCTCTGCCCAGTTGGGGCCGGTGTAGTTGGGGTGATCGTAGTTGGCCAGCTGCACAAAAAGGAACGGCAGGTTGGGGTTACGAAAATCTTTGCGCCACAAGTTAATCAGGGCAGGAAATAGCGTTTGATACTGCTCGGCGCGTGGGGCGTTGGCCTCGCCCTGGTACCAGATTACTCCGGCAAAGGTGTAGGGAGTTATGCGCGATAGCATATTATCATATAAGCCTACCGGACGCTTGGGGTTGTATGGTCCCATGGGTTCTACCGGGCGTTTAATGTCTTTTTCGCCGCGCTTTTCGGCTGCCTTAAATTCGCGAAGGGCGGTGTTGTAGTCATTCCACTCCTTCTCTATTCCGGCTTCCCCAAGGTTGTCCAATATTTTTTGGTACTTGGTGAGTATGGGTACAAAGTTGGGGTTGCTTTCCAGCGATGCGCGCGTCATCCACGCTTCGGCAGGTGTGCCGCCCTTGTAGCAGCATACTATACCCACGGGTACTCCTAGCTCTGCTTGCAACTTTTTTGCAAAGAAGTAGCCTGCCGCGCTCATTACGCCTACTTTTTCTGTAGTAGCATCGCGCCATACCATGAGGCTATCTTTTACCTTCATGCCCTTGTAGTATACGTAGGGCACCATCATAAATTTTATGTTGGGGTTGTTGGCCTCCGCTATGTGGCGTTCTGCATCGTGATTTTGGTCAAGTCTAAAGGCCATGTTTGATTGACCGCCTGCCAGCCACACCTCGCCCACAAATACGTTATCTAGTTTTTCAGCTACACGTTGGGTAGCTACGTTGAGCGTGAATGGACCACCGGCGGTTAGCTTATTCAGCTGTGCTTCCCAGCGTCCGTTCTTATCGGCTTTGGCTTTCACGGTTTGACCTTGAAGGGTGAGGGTAACCTCATCCTTGGGTTGAGCTTCGCCCCATAAAGTTACGCTGGCATTGCGCTGCAGCACCATATTCTCCGAAAAGCATGGTGCAAGTAAATTTTGTGCTCGCAATACGAGCGAGCACAAAACGAATAGAAGTATAAAAGATGTTCTTCTCATGGTGTTATTTTGTTATATCAACAGCGCCCAAATCGGTACGAACGCGGTCGGAGATGAAAAAGTTGCTAACGTTTGATTCTACAATCTCTGTTGTACCATCTGTTTTTGTGGTGCGCACTCGAATACGAATCTCTTCTATGTTGCCTTTGTAGAAAGCATCCTGTACTTCGGATGATAGGATAGGACCGTACGTAGAACTTCCTGTTTTGTAGGTGGCGTCGCCCAGCCTAATGGCTACCATCTTCCATACCCCTGAAGTTGTTTGTAACTCCGCCGCGTACGTTTTGTCGCTAACGGCTGCACGATACCCATTTGAAAAATAGTATCCGGCTCCCAGCGAGAAGTATAAATCAAAGGTGGGAGTTACTCCATTGGTATTGGTCCAAAAGTGTAGCACCGGTTCTTTTATTGATTTCAGCAGGTTGGCGGTAGACGCGGTTACGCATGCTACGTGCGCAAATGCTATACCTCCTGTAACAGTAGCGCCCAGAGCGCGAAGTGAGTCGGCGTTATAGGTTAGGTTTAGATGTCCGAATTTTTCGCCGGGAACAGGAGCTTGCATTTCACCCACGTTGGTTACTACTTGATTTACCATAGGTAGCTGGTAAATCAGGTATTGCTTGTTGGCGTTGCTGGAAGATATTGATTTGGTAAACGCCATACTGTTCAACTCAAAATTGGCGTAAGTGAGGAGCGATACGTAGGGCGCTTCTGCAGGGAGATTCACCATTTCAATCTGTGTTCGGGCAGCCTCCGAACCAAGTACGTTGGTCAGAATAAGCGTTTTTTCTCCGGCCGTAATCTGGGTGTTGTACGGAGTTTTCAGTATTAGCCTAAACTTGTCGGACTCATTTTTGAACAGCTCCACTGCCTTTCCGTCAATGCTTGCGCTGCCAACAAGGTTAAGGTTATCTCCTGTTAACTCAAAGCGTTGGGTGAGGGTTGCTTGCCCCGGATTACCGGTAACAGTAATGTTTGGCGCACTCAGAGCGATTGCCCTTCCCGCGGTGTTTATATGCGAACCCCCGGAAATGTATTCATACCCAAAACGGGCAGATCCGGTAGCAATAACCGGTACTACTACTCCGATTGAATCCTTACCTTGAAAGGTGAAGCTGGTATAAACGTCAATGCTGTCGTTGCCACCGCTGCGCTTATACCTAAAGAATGGACGTGATATTCCGAGGAGGTTACGACCTTTTATAATCAGCGTTTCATTCATGGTACCGGTTGCTGGTACACTGGTAACCGTGGGTGCAACAGGATTGTTTACATTAAAGTCGCTGGTGGCGGTGGATTGTCCAACGCCGCCGGTGATAACCGTGAATCTACCACTTTGTTGTCCATCTACAATTTGCACGGTGAGCAGCTCATCGGTTAACCTGTTTTTTAGAATGTTTACGCGTTGCGAACCTAAGTAAACGGTGTCAACCAAACCCAGGTGCTGTCCTCGAATTTCCACTATCGTTCCCGGTATCCCGCTGGTAGGTGAGAAGCTCCCGATAATGGGTGCGGCAACTTCCGGCGTGGAAACATTGATATCTTCATTACAACTTACAAAGAATGTTGAGGCCAACAGCAGCGTTGCTATGTATATATATTGCCTTATCATAGTATAACGTTTTTTTAGTATCCGAAATTCTGAGCAATTTGTATCTGGTTGTTGGTGTCTATTTCGCGCTGCGGAATAGGCAGTAGCAGCTGCCACGACTGGATGTTTTTCATCTTATTACGCATGGCGTCGTACTCCGTGCTGTAGTTATTGTAGTGTTGCGCCTCGTTAATATTGATGTGATCTTTGATTATGGTTATGGCCTTGCCCGAGCGAACCATGTCAAACCATCTGTCATTTTCAAAAGCTAACTCCAGCCTGCGCTCTTTGTAAATTAAATCCATGAAATCATTGATGGATACAATGCTGCCGTAAAGTGAAGCATTTGCACGTTGACGTACTTGATTTAACTCAGCCATACCTGCCGATGGTCCGGAAATTTTTGCTTTAGCTTCTGCGTGCATAAGCAGGATATCGGAGTAGCGCAAAACGGGCCAATCATTCTCGGCATCGTAGCGTGTTTTTACGTATGATACGTACTTTTTTACGTATAGACGCGAGGTGCTTCCCGAAACGTATCGTCCTATATTTACATCACGACGGGTATCGCTTGCCTCATATGCTCCATTGAGGTTCGCTGAGGGGCTATTTAGGCCGCTACCACCACCGTTTACTATATTTGAACCGCTGGAACTTGCCGCAAACCAGTTGGCAAATGATGAGCCTTGTCCCACGCCTCCGGCTTTGAAGCGTATGGTAAATACTATTTCCTTGTTAACCTCATTGTTAGTTGAAAAAACCTCAGCGTAGTCGCCAAGCAGGCGGTGTGAGCTATTGTTTACTATGTCCTCCAGCTGTACTTTGGCTTGCTCTATGGAGTCAATGGTGAGGTAAACTTTTGCCAGCAGGCCTTTGGCTGCCCACGTAGAAGCGCGTCCTAAGTCTTGGGCCCCGTATGATGCGGGTAAACCCAGAGAGGCCAACTTTAGGTCGGCTATTATTTGCGCGTAAACGGCGGGAGTTGCAACCCTGTTTTGCAGCTTTGCCTCAACCGGAGTGAGCGACTCGGTGGGTAGGAAAATAGGACCAAACAGGCGTACAAGATTGAAGAAATGGTAGCTGCGTACAAACAGCGCTTCACTTTGATATTGTTTACGCAGTGTGCTATCCGTAACATTATCAATTTTCTTCAGCACCCTATTGGTGTTGTCAATATTTTGGTAGGTATAGTACCAGTAATCGTACACGCTGGGGTGGGTGGAGCTAACCGAAAACATGTCGAGATAGTTTAGGTTAAGGTTGCTTGTAGAGGTGCTACCCGTACTTCCCTGCAAAGAGTTGTCGCTGCGTAGTTCGGTCATCATCCACTCTGTTTCGAGCGGCTTGCGCATGCCTGCATAGCATCCCATTACAAGCGTGTTTACCTCCTCGGTATTTCTACCGTAGTTGTCGTCTTCATAATCCGACGGAGGGGTTAAATCCAGCTCTTCGTGACATGAGTAGGTGAATGCCGCAAGCAGTATTATGAGTATGTGCTTAAGTATTTTCATGGCAACTAAAATTTTTTGCGTGTATCGAAGAAGTTAGAATGTTAAATCAAGACCAACAGAGAATGTGCGGTTGAGCGGGAAAGCGCCTCGTTGATAACCGTTGACCAATGGTGAAGCGTAATCTCCGCTGGTGATGCGTGCCTCGGGGTTAAGTCCGCGGTAGCCATCGCCCATAATGTATAGCAGGTTGAGCGCCGAGGCGTATACGCGTAGCGAGCTAAGACCAATGTGCTTCATTACATTTTTAGGTAGCTTGTAACCAAAGGTTACTTCGCGTAGCGATATGTATGAGGCGTCCTCCATTACGTAGTCGGTAAGCATTTGGTCTACACCATTGGACATGTAGGGAGTTTTGCCGTCGCCGGGATAAGTGGCGCTCACCCAGCGGTTGCTGTTGTATGAGCGATTATACTTCTTGGTCTCGTTGTAGTAAATATCTCCGTTAATGAGGTGTCCACCTTGTGAGCCTTGGAATGAGAATGAGAAGTCAAAATCTTTATACGTTAGCGTATTTCCCAATCCCCATGTGAAGTTGGCAAATGGAGTTCCGAGCACGGTACGGTCGTTGGCATCCAACTTCCCGTCTCCGTTTACGTCCACTACCTTCATGCCTCCGGCTTCCATTGGCACGGAACTCAAATCCTTATTTATGCCGCTGTTGGCAATTTGCTCATCGCTGAGCCATACACCGTCGGTTTTGTAACCAAAAAATTGTATGGCAGGGTCACCCACTATGGCAGCGTATATTTCGTTACGCTCACCGTAGCTGTATTGGAAAGGTTCTCCTCCCAACTCCAGTAACCTGTTCTTATTTATGGCAAAGTTGAAGGAGGTTTTCCATAAAAAGTTATGACTATTTATGTTGGTACTGCTGAGCTCTATTTCAATACCATTGTTACGTACCTTACCTATGTTATTCCAGTATTGGTTGTGACCGGTATACCCCATGGCAGCTTGCTTAAATAGTAGCTGGCGGGTAATAGAGTAGTAGTAGTCGAAGCTAATGGTTAGACGGCTGCTGAAAAGGCTGGCATCAAAACCAAAATCATACTCCTCGGTTTGCTCCCAGGTGATATTGCTGTTGGCAAAAGCATCGCTGGTAAAGGCCAATCCCGGTACAATGATGCCGGTGCTATTGCCGAGCGTGTAGGTAGCTTTGCTTAGCAGGTTGGTGTAAGCGTAGTTGTCAATATTGTTATTGCCTGTCACACCAAAACTTCCACGCAGCTTCAGCTGCTTCAGCCATGAGCTGGTAGATTCCATAAACTCTTCGCCTGTTACCACCCAGCCGGCTGATACAGATGGGAACCATCCCCACTGCTTACCATTTGCGCTGAACTTGGAGCTGCCGTCGGTACGAATGCTGGCTGATGCCAAATATTTGTCTTTGTAGCTCCAATTCAAACGACCGAGGTAGGAGATGAGTACATTATCGTACTTGTACGTGCCCGTATTATCGGCTCTTATTTCGCTGGCCATATTAATGGTTTGCACAGCGTCACCGGGTAGGTCAATTCCCATGCTGGATGCTGTTCTCGTATTTGTTTTTTGAAATGTCATACCTGCTAACGCGGTAAACTCATGTCGTCCCAACGAGAACATGTAGTTTGCGGTATTCTCAGATAGAAGGTCTACAATTTGCTTGTTGGCGTAGGTGCTTTCGTTGCTGTTACCAATTTGCAATGAGTTGCGCTGCTTGTACCCTTCCGTTTCGCTATAGTTTACGTAGGTAGATTCGGTAGTTTTAATAAACAGATTTTTGATGGGCTCCCACTGTAGGTAGGCCGATCCCTGAAGACGGTAACCATATTGGGTTTTGCTTTGCGTTTCCATTACCGACTTAGGGTTGTTGTTGGCCGATGTGGAAGGAGAGGGGAAGCGATCGTTTTCGCTAATACCATCAATAAGGCTGTTCCATTCCTGTCCATCGGGCAGTACGCCTGAGTATGCCAGCGTGGCAAAGTCGTTAACTTGAGCCCAATCACCAACTGTAATGTTGCGTGAGGGGTCTTGCGCGTTGATAAAGTCGGCCGAGGCTTGCGTATGTTTTACAGGATTCCAAGAGTACCACCTGTTGAAGTCTGTGTAGCTATTTCCCGGTGTTTCACGCTTGGTGTAGGTGGGGCTGAAGTTTACCCCAAATTTTACTTTCTTGCTTAAGTTGGCATCCATCTTAGCGCGGAAGTTCAGCTTGTCGTATTCGCTATGGTACATGATGCCCTGATCCTTCGAGTAGTTACCCGAGGCAAAGTATCGTAAGTCTTTTGTTCCGCCGGAAACACTGAATTGGATGCTGCTCACAGTAGCGGTTTCGCGTAGCGCCTCATCCTGCCAGTCGGTTTCCGAACCAAGAATATATTTTTCAAGAACGTAAGCTGCCTTTTCACCTGATGTTGCGTAGTTCAGCTTAGCAATATCATCATCTGATCCGCCGCCCATTCCGCTTTTTCTGCGCATGTCGGCCTCACTGTACAGCATGTCGAGGTAGTCCACTGAGTTCATTACATCATATTTTTTGTAAATGCTCTTCAGCCCACCGTATGCCGAAACAGTATACTTTGGTTTTGTAACGCTACCCGATTTGGTAGTAATCATTATTACCCCGTTGGCGCCGCGCGAACCATATATGGCTGCTGATGCAGCGTCCTTCAATACCTCAATAGACTCGACATCGGCCATGTTTACAAACTGTAATCCATCGGCTATGGGAAGACCATCCACTACCACTAATGGGTCGCTTCCGGCTGATATAGAGCCCATTCCGCGAATGCGAATCTGTGCTGCCGCACCCGCTTCCTGCTCCACATTTTGAATGTTTACACCCGCTATCTTACCCTGCAAGGCTTGGTCGAGGTTACTTACCGGTATGTCGGCAAGATTATCGCCGCTATACTTGGATATTGACCCGGTAAGGTGCGACTTCTTTTGTACACCGTAACCAACTACCACAACTTCTTCCAGCTCCTTGGAGTCAGCGCCCATGGCAACGCTAAAGTTGTTGCTGCCTGAGAAGGGGACTCTGTTACTTAAGTATCCCACGTAGGATAGCACAAGTGTACCGGATTTTGTATTTGATTTGATTTCAAATTTACCATCGGTGTCGGTATAGCTGCCGTTGGTGGTTCCATCTATTACGATAGATACGCCTACCAATGGGCTGCCGTCGCTCTCATCGGTTACTGTACCGGTAAGAACAACTTGCGCTGATAGGTGTAGCCCCAACATAAGAAGTAGGAGGCTGAGGGTAATTTTTAACTTCATGTTGTTAATGATGAGATGTAAACAAACAATCCTGAATGTTGATACATGTGAAAAAAAATTCACTGCAATGTTTTTATGTAAAATAGCAAGCCTTATATGCCAAGGCTATAAGGCTTGCTATTCGTTTCAGATGACTATTTTACAATTTGTATAGTCATGGTTTTTTTGCTTACCGAGGTAAACTTCACAAGGTATGATCCGCTACCCAGCTGCCCTATGTTAATATAGTTGCCGGGTCTGCTTACAACCATAACCTTTGCTCCGCTCAGGTTGTAGAATTCTACCAGCGCAATTTCTTCCTCAGAGTCTATTTGGAGGTAAGTAGTTGCAGGGTTCGGGTAGGATGATACGGCCAACGTGTTTTTCTTTACAGCGTTAGGTTCATTATCATGTTTTACTTCTACTGTCCAAGTTGCAGGCGAGCCAATCAGAGGCGTAACCGTGTAAACAAGTGGTTGGGTGAAGTCGTTTGATGTAACATCAGACTCCTGCTCCATGGCACCTACGTATGCGGTAGCACCGTAAGACAGGGAGAACTTAGCTACTAAACCTTCCAGCGATGTGCCTGTAGGTACGTTTACTGAAATGCTTTTAGTGGTCTTATTAATATTGCCGGATCTGTAGAAGTCCCCGGTAGGTGTGCTAACCAATATTTGGTAATCGGTAAAGTCGCTACCGGTTTCCTCAACGTTACCGGCCTTAACAGCATCACTCCATGTCAAGGCTACGCGCAATCCGGAAATTGTACCCTTTACGCTTGCATCCTGGCGAAGAATGCCCACAGCGTAGTTACCTGTTGAGTTAGTTTCTGCGTCAGCAGTGTATATTTTCCACATGTTCGAAGCCGGCTCTGCCGTACCCGGTATGGGGTTGCTGGTAATAGCAATGGCAGCATTAACGCCGTTGTAGCCATAGGTGTACTTCAGTACAACCAAGCTTGTAGTTCTGCGTGGAAGTTCCACTGCCATAGCATCGGCAGGCGCGTTACCTGTTTTGGTTGCGGCAACTAAAATCTTGCTCTTATCGGAGCTGATCTTTGCCCACACACGACCGCGAACAGCGTTACCTAAAGTTGAACCCTCTACAAATTCGAAGAACTCGCGCCAGTTGGCGGTTGCTGTATCGGGGTGGAACATGAAGCTTGCGTATATGTTACCCGATGCAATCTTTTCCGAAGCGTTAGCACCGCTGAGGTAGCGTATACCATCCATGTGCTTGGTGCTGGCGTCGCCTAAGCGAACAGCCTTTCCTTCGCCTGAGTGGATGTAAGGAATTCCTTGAGGCTCGTATACCAATGCTTCGTTAACAATGGTAAGACCCGGATCTAAAGCATCAGCTGCTTTTTGGCTTGGTGTCCACACGTACAAGCTTGAATCGCTGCTGCTGTATTGTGGGTTCTTGTTGCCTGGCAGCAAACCGTCGTTGTAGTCAAAAGTTTCGGCTACAAGCAGTGCAGGCAAATGCTTCACCGTGGCTGTAACAGTCCATGTTTCTTGTACGCTTCCGGCCTTAATGGTGTACACCAATGGCAGAGCGTAGCTGTTGAGCGTGATAGTGGTGTCCTGTTTTGTAGTACCTACATATGCCTCGGCCAAGTCGGTTAACCCGAAGCGAGCGGCCATCAAGTGGGTGCTGTCGGCGCCGTATGGTAGTACCACCTTCACCGTCTTAGCTACGGGGTCAACGGTACCGGCCAGGCTTCCACCCTCGGTCAATCCGTACACGTTTGCAATGGTTGAGTTCATAATACCGTAGGAGGTAAAGGCCGGAGCAGCAGCTTCGGTGAACTTTACGTACCAATCCTTGGTGTTACCCGCGGCAGCCGTTACGGTGTACTTTGTTGTGCTCGTGTATGAGAAGTTTTGTGCTACACCGCTGGCAGGATTTATGCTTGCTCCTGTTGATACTACAATAGTGGGTACAAGGCCGGTGGTGGTTACCGTGCCTATGGTCGAAATAACAACGGTATCCTTCACAAACTTGGTAGTATGCGTAATGCTTGGTATTACAAAGTTCTTAATATCGGCCGAGTCGTTGGGTGCTACAGTTACGTTCAGCGTCCAAGCCTGCGTGCTGCCATTTTCCGCTTCTACTACAATGCTCTTGTTGGTGCCTTGCAGCTGAGCAAGCGTGTACAGCGTATCCTTTTTGCAGGTAGAACTTACGTCAACAACAGCGCCTTCTGAAACCAGAATGCTATCCACTTTTAGCTTGGTGCTACCGTAGTTGGCATACTTCAGCTGTACAGCCACCGTGTGGTCGGTAGCGTTAATTACGGCAGCTGATTTTTGTACTGCGCTACCATCGGCCTTTTTCATGCTTAACTTGGTAATATCCTTACCTGTTCTGGCCGACGATATAGTTTGGAAATTCCAAGTGGCATTATTCGAAATACCATCGTAGACATTATTCGAAAGGTCCTTAATAGCACCTGATGCTATCAACACATGGTAGGTCTTAGCTGCCGTAAGGTTGGCGGTTGGCGTAATAGTAACCTCATTGCCGCTTACCACTACTTGGCTACTTGTTACGCTAATCACATCGTTGTTGGTACCATCGCTGATAGTAATGTTACCGGTGCCCTTTTGTACCTTCTCATTGAAGGTTAGCTTAAGGGTTGCGGTGAGTGCAACATCAGCTGCGCTATTTGCGGGAGAGTAGGTGGTTACAACAGGCTTATCCTTGTCGTTGTACGAGGTAACTTTTAGGCTGTATATGTACATCGTGCTACTCACATTGTTTTTGATACGCAGTGAGACCTTATTGCCATTGTTGAGAACCTTGCTTGTGACTAAACACTCCTTTGTGTTGTCGGTTTTATTGGTAATAGTTCCAATGTACCCAACATCACTCCAATCTGCACTTCCATCTTCTTTTATTTGAATGATGGCGTGTTGTTTCACTGTATCGCTGCTACCTGATGATGCTGCAACGGAGATGGTGCCAATATTGGGCAGGTTCTTCAACTCTATGTATCCGGCATTGGCTCCGCCTGCCATTTGAATTCTACCTGCGCTGCATCCTGCATCCCCTCTGCTCTGTCCGCCACCGCTGGTGTTGATTGCTGCATATTGGTAGAAAATAGAGTCAGTGTAAATACCTCCAACAGATATGGGTTGCTTTGATAATACGGTTTTGTTCGTAGCGCCATCATCAGTAAACCCTTCGGCTGCATTGAACTCATTATTGATAACATAAGGAGCAATGTCACCTCGGATATAGTAGTCTCTTTTAGTACTTCCGTCTGCAGCAGTTACAGTGTACTTTACATAGCTGGTGTAGCTGAAGTTTTGTGCTACGCCTGAAGCAGGATTAATGGTTGCGCCATCGCCTTCCAGTGTAATAGTTGGTGCAACACCGCTGAGATTTTCTTCCTTAAAGGTGTTAATAAGTAGCGTGTCCAAACTTTCTGTTACAGAATATTTGAATGATGCACCGGGAAGAGTGAAGCTGCTAATGTTAGTGTTGGTATTATTTGCTGCTTTTGCCACGGCGTCTGCCCATGTGGTAGCAACGCGCAACCCACCCACATAGAACTCAGATGGAGTAGAACCTGCCTCACGGATAATGATACCCTTAATAGAGTTGAGGTCGTTGCCATCTGTTGCAATTACTACGGGTTGAGGCTCTGCTGCACCCGGTGTCGGGTTCAGAAATAAGCTAACGGTATCGTTACCAGCAGCGTTAAACGAGTACTTCAACACAACTAAGTGGGTAGTATTAATACTTGGAGAAAGGCTGTTATTAGCTATCGTACCGGGGTTGCCATAGCCGGGAGCCGGGTACAGCATGCTGCTAGAGGTGCCTCCATCATTTAGGCCGGAGCCTGCAGCATTTTTAGAAACACCGATAAAGAATTTTCCGGTGCTGCCATCGCCCTTACGTAACCAAATGCGGCTAAGAGGTCCATCCTTGCTGGGATCGTATAGGCTGAGTACTTCTGTAGCGGAGGTATTACTGCCGCTAACAGTTCCAACACGAAGTAAAAATGCAGCATATACACTGCCGGAGCTGGCTTCGGCTCCGTTTGCAAATTCTTTGCGGCTAAGTATGCTCACACTACCACTTCCTGCCCATGTGCCTCCGCTGGGAGCTGTGGCGGGTGTGTATGAGTGTACGGCTTTTCCTAAACCTGATGCTATGTAGTTGGCATCATCCTTGGCATACTCCAGATTTTGAGCTTCTACACGCGCATAAATGGGGTTAGCAGCTCCTGAGTTTTGACTTACCAATGACCAGCCCGTAACGCTGCTGGTTTCACCTTCCGTATTTCCGGCCAAAAGAGTATTGATGTCATAGTCGAAATCCTCCGTCAAAAGAACTCCCGTAACAATGGGAGCAACCGATGTAACTACCTTATACGAGTTCTCCACTCCGGCCTCCGATTTTACTTTGTAAATAACAGTTCCCGTAAAATCATTGGCTGTAGTTCCTGAAGTTTGTAGTGAATCTTTTGCGTTAACAACGGCGTATACCTTGGCATACTGAGAGCAGGTAAAGGAGGCAACCAAAGCGCTCCTGTCCGTAGTACTTGCGGGTAGCTTAACCAGCACGCTGTCGTTACGTATAACGCCAGTGGTTGTTCCAATCTTAAATGTAAGCAGCTCGTTTTGTGTGGCGGCAGTATTGCTCACGCGCAACGTGTAGCTCTTGCTGCTGGCATCTTGTGCCGTAACCTTAACAGCTACATCGCCTGTTGCTACGCTAATGGTGCTGTCAACATCAATAGGAAGGCTGTTTACCGAGGCTTGCGCCAAATCCGAAATGGTAAGACCGCTTATCTTCTGCTTGGTTAAATCGGCAGTAGGCGCTACGGCAATAAATATGGAGTCGTTGCGGTAAACGCTTGCTCCGCGCTGTCCTTGCAGGGTGAGCACGGTAAGCGCTTTTTCGTCGCTTAGCTGGTTGGTAGTGGTAAATACCCATGCGGTATTTGCAATGCCGGCAAAGGCATTTCCAGCCAAGTCGGTTACGCTACCGGCAGGAATTTCCACGTGGTAGGTTTTGCCGTTAATAAGTACGTTGGTTGGAGTAATAGTCATAGCCGTACCGCTGAAGCTTACAGCCATGGGAACTTCTGCGTTAGCATCGGTTTCGTTGATTAGCTTAATGCTGCCTGTACCTGCCTTAACATTCTTGTCAAAGGTGGCAACAATGGGGGCATCTATGGCAACATTATTGCCAAGAGGCTTGATGGAATCTTGACCGGCAAGAACGGGAGGAGTATCATCGTCAGGAGTGCTTGCAGGGGTTAATCTTACCTCAATTACCGCAATAGCTTTGTTTGATGTTTCTAATTTGATGTACTTATTCTGAGGTATATTTAGACCTGTTACAGTAATGTATTGACAAGAGTCGTCTCCTGGATCTGTACGTTTTACACCTAAGTTAGATGTCACAGTGTAGGTGGAGGAGAGAATTTCAGTATAGGTTTCACCATCATTGCTGGTAGATATTTTAGTGAATGGTATAGCTGCTTGGGTGCTTCCTGCCCAACCCATCACAGTTATGGCAGATACAGATGTGGAGGTGTTGCGTATAATATAGTAGGGGTAAGAACTGCTAAAGCGTCGTTTTGTATTTGCCTTATATGCTGTTTGCATAGCGCAGTTATATATCTTAGGATATGGAGTGGCTCCGGTAGCGGCTATGTCTGCACCCTTATTAGTTGATAATGTCCATGAGGTGTTGTATGAGAATACCGTGTCTCCACTTGGCCCAGCTATAAATGTGCGCTCTGTATTGTCCGTTGCATATATTACAACAGGCTCTGGAGTACTCTCTTCACCGCCACTTCCGGTAGTTGTTGTTACCACATCTGCCCAAGTTTTTCCCACACGTAGTCCTCCGAGATTTAAAGCAAAGTTGCTACGTTGTCTAAGAGATACCATATTAATGCCTGAAGCAGTGGCTGTTTCCCCTGAAACTCGCTGAACCCAGCCTGTAGTTGGTTCCGCACCGGAAAGGTCGGGGTTTACAATAAATGATACAGAGTCCGTAGTTGAAGTGTACTTATAGTGGTATCTCATAACTACAAGTGCGGTTTCGTTCAGGTTGATGGTTGTAAATCTTCCGTCTGTGGCATTAGCGCTTGTTGCTGAGGCGTTTACTGATGCAGCAAGGTCGATTTTATCTGCTCCATTTGCTTTAGCAAACAACCTACCCCGAACGTTGTTTCCAGAATTGTAGTTAAGCGTAAAGAAGTCCCTATATGAGCTAACATTGTGAGAAGTAAATTTAACTAAAAATGCAACGTATAACACTTCATTTGGATCTATAGAAACATTGTTTGTGTAGCCTAAGTTAAGATATGATACCCGAGTGGAATCAGTATGTACAGTGACTGGGGTATAGTTAACCTGTTTACCACTATTGGAGCCGCTATATGTTTCGCCAGTTGATGTGTATGATAATGCAGATGGGCTTAATGTTGGATTTGTTCCACTGGAGCTACCTGCTGCTGCAGATTTTGTCCATTTGTTTGTGGCGGAAACAGGATAGTTTCCCTCTAGCACATTATTGGCGTAAGCAAAGGTGTCGACCAAAAGCAGCTGCGCTTTTGCCAAGTTCATCCCCACCACCATCATTGCTACCACAAGGCTAAACCTAAATATATTTTTCACTATTTTTTTCATATTCTTGATTTTTTAAATAGTCAACTAACAATCTACTTCTGCACCTTAATGCTCAGATTCAGCTTTTGGTAGCCACCCATTCCGGCCTTATCGGCCTTGTCGGGGTCGTCCTCAATGGAAAGAACTTTAATAAGCCCTTTCTTGCCTGCAGCAGTTTCAAAGGCAACAACATCACCTGCTTCTACGCCTACTATATAGTCGTTATTGTCAAATGAGAGCGCGGCAAAATCGGGTTTGTCATAGTCCTCAGCAGCTGCTTTTTTGAACTTAGTGGCGTTGCGCGATGACCAATTTTTTAGTGCCATGGCGCCATCGGGGTCTTTCTGAGGACCTTCAAAAATAGAGTAGGGGCGGGTACCACCTTGTTTTTCCCACACTACATCAAGTCCCGGAGTGAGGGGAGCAAAGAGGTAAAAAGCGGTAACCTTTCCCACCTTGCCGTAGTAGCAAAGTACATCAATGTCCTTTACGCTGCTCTTTTTGAGTACGTTGGCCAGCGAGTAGGTGGTGCCATTTTTGGTGGCAAGAGCGCTTCCCTTATCGTTGGAGTTGCGCTGAGATTGTCCCCAAATGTAGGCGTTCTTGTACTCCTGTACGCCTTGCGCGTTCAGGGCTACGCAGGCCATCAGGGCAATGCAGAGAGAGAGAAATCGTTTCATAGTATTGTTGAATTGTTTATTTGTTGAACTGTTGAATTGTTTGGATTATTTAGTCGTCAGTCAAATTTTTATTTTAGTTTTTGCCCTGCATCCTCGTGGTTAAACCCAATAAACCCGTTGGGTGCAAGGCTTCAAACTTTTGTATTCAATTCGTAATTCTTAACTTTTAATTTTTAACTATGTATAATTAGTCGTCCACAAACTGGTTGACCAATTTAGGGTGTTTTTAGCACATATGAAACTTCTGTTAACATTTTTAACGTAATTTTATGCTTTTAATTGATTTAATTCTCTGGAAATTAGAGAGTTGTTTTTGTTTGGGCTTTTTCTTTCTCTTGTCACTTTTTTCTTGATAAAAAAGTAACCAAAAAATTAAGAACGATGAAAGCTTCAACTCTTCCGCTTGAAAAACTGTACTTCGCTCCTTCGGGTCGCTTGTCGTTTTTCAGCGCTCGTTCCAGCGCCGGCTCGCTCATCGTTCTGGCCTGCGCACGCTATCACACAAGCCCAAGAGAGTGTAGGTGAGTGACAGCGCACTCATTTACCATTCACCATTAACCATTATGCAATGCTACTCCTCTCCCTTGCAAACTGGCAAATTCCCTCCAGGTGCTTATCCATAACCTTTAATGCTCCGGTATCATCTTTGTGCTTAATGCAGTCTAGTAGAGCGCGGTGTTCATCAAGCGTTTTTGAGGCTTTGGTAGCACATACGTTGAGACGGCGGTAGGTATTCATCAGGTCGGGGGTGATGATGAGCAGCAACGATTTTAACACGTTGTTTTTGCTACCTTCAGCTATGGCTCGGTGAAACATAAAATCCTCCTCCACCAAATTTTGCTGCGCGGTTTTATAGCGCTCCTCATAGTAAAGCAGCGCACGCTCAATATTTACTATGTCGCTATCAGTACGGCGCTGCGCGCACAGCTGTGCGGCGTTACGCTCAATAATAAGGCGTGACTCGGCCAGAGCGTAAAAGTCGGGGTTTTCCAACTTTAGTACGTCGCTAATCAGGCCTTCAATGGCGGAAATTTCTAAACCGGCTACCACGGTTCCGCTTTGCGGCAGGGTGCGTAGTATGCCGTAAAACTCCAACTTCTTTATGGCATCGCGCACGTAGGTGCGTCCCACGCCAAAACGCTCCGATAGCTTACGCTCAGAAGGAAGCTTGTCGCCTGGTGCCAAGTGCCCGTTAGCAATCAAGTCTTTTATTTGTCGAATGATGAGGTCGGTGGGCTTTTCAATTACCACCGACTGCAGGTTGCTTAAAATATCGTCCATATATTATAAAGTCAGAAAGTTTATAAAGTTGAAAGTCGTTAATCATTAATCATTAACCCTTAATCATTATTTTGCTTTTGCTTTTTCCATTTACAGCTACTTTTATCACGTAGCTGCCTGCTTCAAGCGATGCGGTGTTTATAGTATTACTGTTGTATATTTTAGTTTCTAGCCGCAATCTTCCATTGGTATCATATATTTCTACTTTTGCCTCGCCATCTACTTCCACATTCACTTGCTCTAAAAAAGGATTAGGAAATATTTTTACACCCTTCAGTACCTCATCTTCCACTCCTGTGGGCTCCGATGTCGAAGCCGTGACATGGTAGCGCTTTTTGCTCACTCCGTTTTCAGCTGTAATGGTGTACGTAACAACGGAGCTAAAATCCTGAGCCACGCCCGAGGCAGGTTGCGCGGCTGCTTTTGCCGATATGGTGAGAGTCGGAATTAGTGTTCGCAGGTCGGTACCCTGCGGTAACTTTATGCGTACAATAGAATCCTTAATTACGCCGTTGGTAATGCCTATCTTAAATGCGCGCAATAAGCAGGTGTCGCTTTGGTTGCCATTGCCTAAAATGGTAACAGTAGTAGCCGTTCTTGAACTTTCAGCGCACTCACCGGTGGTTTGCGTTACATAAAAAGTTTGCATGCCTGTAGCAGTCGTGGCAGGTGTAGGAGCCGTAGTGCTGGCAGTCCCGCCGACAGCAGCTGTGTACCATTTTAAGTTGACACCCACGGCGCTTAGCTGCTTGGCAGTCTCGCCTTGACGGTAGGTTGTATCTCGTGCGGTAGGCGGCACGCTTACACAGTTAGCAAACAATAGATTGCGGCTATCTGTTTTTTTTACAGAGGCATTATCAAACCTAACTTTAGCAGGAATGCTGCTCCCATTGTTTTCGCCAATTCCTGTCCAACTATCGGCAATATCCCAAAACAGCGGTTGGTACAGGTTGTACAGCGTTTTGTACCTGGCAGCGCTCGTGCCGTTTGGCGTAACCGTGTTTTGCTTGTAGTTGCCCATCTGTAGCGTACCTTTCACTTCGCTTTCTAGCGTGTATGAACCGTAATAGTTGCTTGTACTTCCCGATCTTTCGTTCTTATGGGTAACCTCATTTCCTATAAGAACGGTGCTGTCGTTACCTATGCTTGCATTACGCTGTAGGTTGTCGTTGTCACCAGTCCTTAGGTTTTGAATTTTTATGCCGTATGATGTAAATCGGTTACGTAAAAAAACGTTGCGTGGCCCGTTAGCACCGTGTGGGTTATCCACCACCATATTGTTGGCAATGTTACCTTGAAACAGGTTGCTATGTGCCCAGTTGCCATGTAGTATAGCATCGCCCCCCATATCAGAAGGAGTGCTAACCGTGCGATACTCACGTGCCGAATAGTTGTAGGCAAATACGTTACCGTTTGAGAATCCCTGTATAAGCATGGCGTGGCGCAGCGAGTCAAAAATGCAGTTGGCTACCAGTACCTGAGTTGCTCCGCCTGTGAGGCATACACCGTAGGCGCTGCCTCCACCACCGTATCCGTGCCCGTGGTGAAAGTAGCAACCGCTTATTTGTAGGTTAACACAGCGACGTGCGTCTACATGAGCTCCGTTACTACGGTACCCCTCTACTCCCACTATCCAGCAGTTGTCTGCATAGTCCACAACTATGTTATCGTTAGCAGGAGAGTTTATTTGTTCCGGATCGGAGTACTGCATGTTGACACATTCCAACCTTAAATCCTCCACTCCGGCATTGGTAATCGCGTTTATTTTTTTTACAAAAGCGCTATTAGCAGTGGAAAAAGTGCTGCGCAGGGGCTCCTCAAATGTTACTGTGTTACCGCTAACACCTTTTACGTGTAACACCTGTAGGCTGTTATTGCTTTGCGCCCAGCTATCACCGGGGTAGGCTTTTAGGCCGGGACTCTGATATAAGTACACAACATTACCCGCCTCCAATCCTGACGTGCTGCTTAGCATAACGCTCTTGCTCCCTCGTGCGGCGTTGGTGCTAAGTGAAAGATTGCTGCCTACCGAACTCCCTTTCATTAGAATTAAATCATCGCTTCCACTTAGGTCAAAGCGCAGCTGTGTTTTATCCGACCCATTACCTCGTAGGACAACATTTGACTTTAGGGTTAACGTACTTTTCAGCAGGTAGGTGCCTTGCGGCAGAAAGACAACGCCGCTGCCGCTTACTCCATTAATAGCGGCTTGTATTATGCTTGTCATGTCCGTTGCTCCCGTATTGTCTAATCCCGATGGAGTTGCAATATTGGTGGGTGAGGGGATATCCCCTTTATATCCGGCATAAGCAAAATCGGTGTAGTAGGCGGCTGGGAGCTGCTGTGCTTGAACACATAGCGTACTCAATGCCGCGGCAACTATTAGTAATATGTGTAATATTTTGATTTTCAGTATTTTCGAAAGCATTTCCCTTGCTTTGTTTTGGTTGTATTGGTGACTGGTCAACCAATGCTTAGTTTTCCAAAAGTAGCGGGTTTTTAGAGAATTGATGCTTTTTGGGCGCTTTTTAACAGTTCTGTTAGTGTATTTGTTTGATTGTTATCGTGTTTGTAAGGAGTGGTATTCGTCGAGCAGAAGATTCATCGACTCACTCGTTCCTCGTTTGCTCGGAATCTTTTCGCAGGAGAGAATTCTCCCTATTTTCCCTATCTTTGTAATACAAAAATATCTTGCTACAATGAAAAAATATCTATTTGCTGTCCTGCTACTGTGTGCGACCCTTGAAAGCGCCAAGGCCTCCTTTTTCGATAGGTTTTACGTAGGTGGCGGGGTAGGTATGGAGTTTGGCAGCGGTAACACTAACTTCGATATTCAGCCACTGCTTGGCTATCACGTTACTCAACCGTGGTCGGTGGGCGTGCAGCTGTACTATAGCTACAGCAACAACAATAATTTTAAGCAAAACGGTTATGGTGGAGGTGTTTTTACCCGTTACGATGTGAACATGCCTGCGGTAGTGAATCGTATTTTTCCTGCCATTCACTTTCACGCCGAGTACGATTACATTCGCTACAATACGCGCAATAAATTTTACGACACCAATACCACCTCTAACTATAACATGCTGCCCATGGGTATGGGGGTATACATAGGTGCCGGTGGCCGCTCGCGCGTGAGCTTCACCGCCCTGTGGGATGTACTGCATCTTAGCGGGACAAATGGCGCGCCATCGCTTCGCATAGGGATTTTGTTTTAATTGTTTTGTCACTTTTTTATCAAGGAAAAAGAGACAAAACAACGATATAAGGTCAATTAAAAAACAAAGTTCGCCGACTACGTGTATAGTCGGCGAACTTTGTTTTTTACTGAATAAGTTACTATAGCAGCGCCTTCAGCTTATCCTCAAAAGTACCTTTGGGAGCGCCGCCTACCACCTTATCCACCAGCTCGCCATTCTTAAAGAAAAGCACGGTAGGAATGTTGCGAATGCCGTACTTCATAGGCACCTGATCGTTGGAGTCAACGTCCATTTTGCCTACCACAGCACGACCTTCATACTCCTTTGCCAACTCTTCAATGCTGGGAGCAATAGCACGGCAGGGACCGCACCACGTTGCCCAAAAATCTACTATAACAGGTTTGTCGCTCTTGAGCACTTCCTGCTCAAAATTTGCATCGGTAATTTCGAAAGCCATAATGTATCCTTTAGTTTAAAAGTTTATAAAGTTTTAAAGCTGAATTGTTGAACTGCTGAATCGAGGCGTCATTGCGAGCGAAGCGCGGCAATCTCAACCGATTTATATTGCTGATTGTATTTTTTGCGCTAACTCCACCATTTCCTCTTTGGGTAGCTGCAACTTTGCTTTTTTGAAGTCTACATCCGCCTCGCTGTTGAGCGGAATGAGATGAATGTGCGCGTGAGGAACTTCCAATCCCAATACTGCCACGCCAACACGCTTACAGGGTACTACTTTTTCAATTCCCTTGGCTACTTTTTGTGCAAACAGCGTAAGACCGCTCAGCGTTTTTTCATCCAAATCAAAAATATAATCCACTTCTTTTTTTGGAATCACCAGCGTGTGGCCTTTTGCCACAGGACCAATATCCAAAAAAGCGAAGTAGTTTTCATCCTCCGCTACTTTATAGCAAGGAATTTCCCCGTTTACTATTTTGGTAAAAATGCTTGACATAAGACGGTTGTTTGAAATAGTTTGAAATAATTTGACAATTGTTTAATGCGCTTTGCGCGTTTCTTGTTGTTCCAAAAACAATGTTAAACTATTGTCAAATGCGCGAAGCGCATTAAAACAACTTTAAACAATATATTATATCGAAATACTCAGTACCTCCAACTTCATCGTTCCCGCCGGCACCTTAACCTCTACCACATCGCCCACTTTTTTACCCAGCAGCGCTTTGGCAATAGGTGTAGCAACCGACAGCTTACCCTCCTTAAAGTTGGCCTCGCTCTCCGTCACCAGCATGTACTCCATAGTAGCCTTAGTAGCCACGTTTTTCAACTTCACTTTATTTAGCAGCTGAATTTTCGAAGTATCGAGCTTCGAATCATCTATAATTTTAGCGTTGGCCAGCATATTTTGCAGGTTCGATATGCGCATTTCAAGCAAGCCTTGTGCCTCTTTCGCAGCATCATACTCCGCATTCTCTGATAAGTCACCCTTATCGCGAGCCTCAGCAATGGCGCGTGATGCGGCAGGACGCTCCACCGAAGTTAGGTGGTCAAGCTCCGCGCGCAGTTTTTGTAAACCCTCTTCGGTTAGATAAGTGTACGCCATAATTTGTTGATCAAAAAAATAATTAAAACTCTTAAGTGGGGTAAAAAAATAAAGAATTCCCCATTTAGGGAACTCTTCAGTTATACGTTACCGTAATTTTTTTACCTACTGCAAATATATAAGTATTATTATCGAAAATCAAGTCTTCAACCCTTTTTTAAATGTTAAAAATAATACATAGTATTAATCAATAGTGTTTTATGTGTGTGTTGTAAGTGGTGTTTCTTTATCTTTTCATCCTTTTATCCTTTTATCCTTCCTCCCTAAAACTTGAATTTGTACCTTTGCTTATTATGATTCAAGCCGAAAATATAACCAAATCCTTTGGAGCATTGCAGGTGCTTAAGGGTATTAGCCTAAACGTATCCAAGGGCGAGGTAGTGTCAATAGTGGGCGCCAGCGGTGCCGGAAAAACCACCCTACTTGAAATACTGGGTACGCTTAGCATGCCTGATGATGGTGCTGTGCAACTTGATGGGGTGGATGTTTTTTCACTTAGTCGTCGTGATTTGGCAAAATTGCGAAACCAGAAGTTGGGCTTTGTGTTCCAGTTTCACCACCTGCTACCCGAGTTTACTGCTCTTGAAAACGTGTGCATACCGGCTTTTATAGCAGGGGCCAACAAGCGTAAAACGGAGGAGCGTGCCAAGGAACTGCTTAGCTATCTAAACCTCAGCCATCGCATAACGCACAAGCCTGCCGAAATGTCGGGAGGTGAACAGCAGCGTGTGGCCATTGCTCGTGCCATGGTCAACAATCCTTCCGTTATATTAGCCGACGAACCTTCGGGTAACCTCGACTCGCACAATAAGCAGGAATTGCACAACTTGCTGTTTCAGCTGCGTAAGGAAATGGGGCAAACTATTGTAATTGTTACCCACGATGAAGATCTAGCCGCCATGTGCGACCGAAAAATTACCATGGCAGATGGGCAAATAGTTGAGAGTTGGAAAATGTGAGGTGACCTGTCGCCTGCTGGCGGGGATGCCTGTAAGACGGAGGTGGAAGTGTGTGTTTAATTTACTGATTATTAAGTGGTTGTAAATATTTGTCTAAATTTTCCTCAAAATATTTTGTGGGAAAACTAAAATTCTCTACCTTTGCATTCGCTTTTGACAAAAACAAGGGCGGTTACATGCGGAAATAGCTCAGTTGGTAGAGCACAACCTTGCCAAGGTTGGGGTCGCGAGTTCGAGTCTCGTTTTCCGCTCTAAGAAAAACGATCCCGATTAAGTTCGGGATTTTTTCTTTGCACGTAAAGTGTTTGCCCGAGTGGTGGAATTGGTAGACACGCAGGACTTAAAATCCTGTGAGCAGAAATGTTCGTACGGGTTCAATTCCCGTCTCGGGTACGCAAGGCCTTGCTAGTCAATAGATTGGTGAGGCCTTTGTTTTTTTGTGTGTGCTTAAAGTCAATAAAAGGGATGATTTTGCCCCCTTTTACTACCTTTGTCGCCATGCAAAAGTCGCATCTCATATCCCTTCTAAGTACCTCTTTGCACAAAAAGGACGCTTTGCATATTGCGCAACAGCTCCTTGCCGAACAATTTCTCTTACATGATGTGATCGATGTTACCTTCGAAAAGCCTATACAAGTGGGCTTTCGTGCTTCGTGGGTGTTGGAGTGTATGGCTACGGAGCAGCCGCAGCTGTTGCGTGATGAGCTGGAGTATTTCCTTCGAAAACTTCCGCAGGTTACCAACCGCAGCGCCCGCCGTCATTTTTCAAAACTTCTCCTATTTCAACTTGATTACGCCAAGCGCGATAGAAAATTTGCAGAGCACTTTTGGCGGCTGGATTTAGAACCCATACTCATCGCCTGTTTCGATTGGTTAATAGATACGCAGGAACGCGTAGCCGTGAAAGTACAGTGCATGGACTGCATTGCTGCCCTTTCGCAAAAATATCCGTGGGCGTTAGAAGAGTTGGTAGGAACGGTAGAATACCTTCAGCACGATGCCACACCCGCCATGCAGGTTCGTGCAAAAAAATTGATGCGCCTCATTGCGAGGACGAGGAACGAGGACGAAGCAATCTCAAGTTAGAAGTTTTGCGACAAGAGATTGCTTCGTCGTACCTCCTCGCAATGACGCTTCGATGTGTTTCTGTGCTTTTGTATTCTTTGTGTCTTCGCGCCTTTGCGCGAAAGGCTATTTCGCGCGGGGGTGGTACAGCAGTATCGCCTCCTTCAAATACTCCCTATCCAAGTGCGTATAAATCTCGGTAGTGGTAATGCTCTCGTGCCCCAGCATTTCCTGTACAGCACGGAGGTCAGCGCCGCCCTCTACAAGGTGTGTAGCAAACGAGTGACGAAAGGTATGCGGGCTAATCGTTTTAGTTATTCCCGCTTTTACCGCCAAATCCTTTACAATTAAAAACACCATTACCGTAGTGAGCTTCGCCCCACGGCGATTAAGGAATACCGTGTCATCGTACTCCTTTTGCACAGGCAAAGTATTTCGTCCTGCAAGATAGTGCTTCAACGCTTTGATGGCTTTGGTGCCAATAGGTACAAGTCGTTCCTTATTGCCCTTACCTATTACACGTAAAAAACCTTTGTCGTAGTAAATATTCGACAGCTGCAAGTTCACCAGCTCCGATACGCGCAGGCCGCAGCTGTACAGCATTTCTATCATAGCCTTATTGCGATGCCCTTCGGGTTTACTCAGGTCAATAGCGGCTATTACGCTTTCAATTTCCTCCACGCTCAGCACCTCCGGTAGCTTACGTCCTACCTTTGGCCCGTCAATTTGCTGCGTAGGGTTGGCGCTTATAGCATCATCTGTCAGTAGGTATTTAAAAAAAGCCTTAACGCCGCTCAGCACTCGTGCCTGTGAGCGTTCGTTAAGGCCCATATCATAAACATGCGCAAGAAACTGTTCGATGTGCTTATGCTCCACCTGCTGCGGTTGCAGCCCATATTCACTTTCAATAAAGTTGCGAAGTTTTTCCACATCGCCACCATAGGCGGTCAGCGTTTTTGCCCCTAACGATTTTTCTAATCGCAGGTACGCCAAAAAATCCCCTATGGCTTCTTCCCACGTCACTTGTTAAATTCCCGAAGCAGCTATAGCTACCATGTTTAGCACATCGCGCACGCTGCACTCGTCGGGCAGAATGTGCACCTGCTTCTCCAATCCCAAAAGTACGGGACCGATAATTTCGTAACCGCTAAGTTCCTTCATAAACAGCGGAACAATGTTACCCGAGCTCAGGCAGGGGAATACAAAGCAGTTTACCTCCGAATCCTCCAGTTTGTTGAAGGGAAATTTTTCCATACGTAGCTTGCCGTTGAAGGCGTAGTTAGCCTGCATTTCACCCTCTACAAGTATGTCGGGATATTGGTTGTGCAAAACCTCTACAGCCTTAGCTACACGCTTTGCACTGCCCTCCTGCACCACGCCAAAGTTAGAGTGCGACAGCATGGCTATGCGAGGCTCAATGCCGAATTTCTTTACCGTATCGTGTAGCAGCTTGGTTGTTTTAACCAGCGCCTCGGTGTCGGGTGATTTTACGGTGCAGTCGGCAAGGAATAGCGGACCGCGCTTGGTCATCACAATAAACATACCGGCCACGTGGTTGCCATCTTCGTAGGCGCTTACAACCTCGCGTACCCCACGCAACTTCTTTCCGTAGTCGCTTGAGAAGGTGTTGAGCATAGCATCAGCATCGCCCGACTCCACCATCATCAGGGCAAAGGTATCTTTGTTTTCCATCTTTTTGAGCGCGTACTGCTCAGGCATACCCTTACGCTGGCGCTTTTCAAACAGCAGGTGGGCATAACGCTCACGGCGCTCGGTTTCCTCCTCGCCGTAAAAGCGAATAATTTCGGCTCCCGTAAGGTCGAGGTTGTACTGCTCGCACATCTTGGTAATTTTATCTTTGCTGCCAAGCAAAATGGGCGTAGCCAACTTCTCGTTCAGCATGCTTTGAGCCGCTTGCAGTGCGCGCAGACCCTCACCGTTGGGGAATACAATGCGCTTTTGGTTGCGTTTAGCACGTTCAGTAACATTGCGCATGAAGTCATTGCTGTGCCCCATGCGGCGCTCCAACTCGTAGGCGTAGGTGTACCAGTTGTCAATCTTGTGGCGTGCCACACCCGATTCTATTGCGGCCTGTGCCACTGCCACCGACACGCGCGCAATCAAGCGTGGGTCGAGAGGCTTTGGAATAATATATTCAGGGCCAAAGGCAATTTTAGTATTATCGTAAGCCGAGCTAACGCTTTGTGGCACGGGTTCCTTAGCCAGTGCGGCCAGCGCCTTTACGGCAGCTACCTTCATAGGCTCGTTAATGCACGTAGCACGCACATCGAGCGCTCCGCGGAAAATGAACGGAAAGCCCAGCACGTTGTTAACTTGGTTGGGGTAGTCCGAACGACCCGTGGCAAAAATCAAATCCTCGCGAGAAGCCTTGGCACGCTCGTAGGAAATTTCGGGGTTGGGGTTAGCCAGCGCAAACACCACGGGGTTGGGCGCCATGCTGCGTATCATCTCCTCGTTCAGTACGTCGGCTTTTGACAATCCCAAGAACATATCAGCACCCTTCAGCGCCTCCGCCAGTGTGTTCACATCGCGCTTGGTTATAAACTGCTTTTTCTCCTCATTCAGGTCGGTGCGCTTAGCATTAATTACGCCCTTACTGTCGCACATTACCAAGTTTTCGGGCTTTACGCCGAGGTATAGGTATAGCTTAGAGCAGGCAATGGCCGAGGCGCCTGCGCCGTTTACCACCACCTTTATATCTTCCAATTTTTTACCCGCAATCTCTACGGCGTTGAGCATACCCGCGCTTGAAATAATGGCCGTACCATGCTGGTCGTCGTGCATAATGGGTATGTTGAGTTCCTTCTTCAGGCGCTCCTCTATATAAAAGCATTCAGGCGCTTTAATATCTTCCAGGTTGATACCGCCGAATGTAGGAGCAATCAGCTTCACAGCTTCTACAAACTTTTCGGGGTCCTTGGTATCAACCTCTATATCGAATACGTCAATGTCGGCAAAAATCTTAAACAGCAAACCCTTACCCTCCATTACGGGTTTCCCCGAAAGGGCGCCTATATCACCAAGACCAAGTACCGCCGTACCGTTGGAGATAACTGCCACCAAGTTACCCTTGGCCGTATACTTATAAGCATCCTCAATGTTGGCCTCAATAGCCAAGCAAGGCTCAGCTACGCCAGGTGAGTATGCCAGCGATAGGTCGGCTTGGGTGTTATATGGTTTTGTGGGGACTACCTCAATTTTTCCGGGGCGACCCTCAGAGTGGTACAGCAGGGCTGCTTCCTTTCTTGCCTTAGTCATATTGTTATTATGTTTTTAAATTACACCAAATTTAGCAAGATAAAGGTAGGGAATAAATTGGTAGGATTAACCCTGTAATTCTGAAATTTTACGAAATAGGAATAAATGGTTAATGATTAATGGTGAATGAAGGTTTACGACTTATGACTTTTCGACCGTCGACTTTTGGTATTTCAAAATAATTTCCTACTTTTGTGAAAATTACAAATTTGTAATGATTACAAAAATTGCTGAATATTTGCAAGAGCATGACGTGAAACCGTCAATGCAACGAGTGGCAATAATGTCATATTTAGCCACCCATCGCACACATCCTACCGTGGACGAAATATACATGGCGCTCTCGCCTGATATGCCCACTTTGTCGCGCACCACAGTGTACAATACGCTCAACCTATTGGTAGAGCAGGGTGCTGCGCAGCTGCTGGATATTGATGAGCATAACGCGCGCTACGATGCTTGCATGGACCCGCACGCGCATTTTCGCTGTAAGGGTTGCGGTGCTATATTCGACATGGAGGCACCGAGGGCAGCCAGGCCAAAGCCATCGGACAACTTTGTAATTACCGAAATGCAGATATACTATAAAGGATATTGTAGTAAGTGTTCACCAAAATCAAATTAAAAAATCGCTATGAAGAAAAAATTTATTTGTACCGTATGTGGTTACGTGCATGAAGGAAATGAGGCACCCGAAGCTTGTCCACAGTGTAGGCAACCACAGTCAAAGTTTAAGGAATTAGTGGAAAGTGAAGGTCTTGTTTGGGCCGATGAACATCGTATTGGCGTAGCCAAAGGTGTAGATGCGGAGGTGCTGGAAGGCTTAAAAGCCCACTTTATGGGCGAATCCACAGAGGTGGGAATGTACCTTGCCATGAGCCGTCAGGCTGACCGCGAGGGTTACCCTGAAGTGGCGGAGGCCTACAAGCGCATTGCGTGGGAAGAGGCTGAACATGCCGCGAAATTTGCCGAGTTGCTGGGCGAAGTAGTATGGGATACCAAAACTAACATCAAGGCGCGCATGGATGCCGAAGCCGGTGCTTGCGAGGATAAGGAGCGCATTGCCACTCGTGCAAAGGAGTTGGGTTTAGATGCAATTCACGATACGGTGCACGAAATGTGCAAGGACGAAGCGCGCCACGGACAAGTTTTTCAGGGCTTGTACAAGCGCTTCTTTGAGAAGTAAGATTTAGACCTCTCCCTAAATCCTCTCCACAAGAGAGGGACTTGCGGCGCACAAACTCTCTCTCACCCGCTGCTCACAACTGTGGGTACACGTCCCTCTCTTGTGGAGAGGGGTAGGGGGAGAGGTTGCCTACCTACTACTCAACCAGCCTGCCAACGTTTTGCGGTTGTTCATGCGTTGGCCTTTCTTTTGAAAGCTATCCAAATTTACGTTGAGCGTGAATAGCTGCTGGTGGGTAAGGAAGCCCTCGGCAGCGTGCATGGCCCATGTAAAGCGCCCTTGCACACGGTTAGTATCAAACAACTGAATGTAAAAATCGGTGCGATTGTAAAACGTGTTTTGGTAAAACGGGTCGCCCCAGTACAGCTGCTGTCCTGCGTATTTGTTGTACAGCGGCATTTGATTTTCGCCCACGTACAGCGTATTTTTTACGCCCAGTCCAAACTTCTCGACCATTATTTCGCTGATAAATCCCATTGGCGTAGTGTACTTGTCATCCACACCGCGTTCACGGGTGTACGAAGCCAGCAGCCCCGCGTTAATGTTAAGCGAATCGAGTATTTTATTTGTAGGCAGGCTGAAGCCTAAGCATAGTCGCGCCATGCCATTATCCACTATGTGCAGCGAATCATTGGCCGGACCCATTACGCCTGCAAAGTGGTTCATGTAGCTTTGTACCGCACCGTAAAAGTTACGATACCTGTAGCTGCCCGCTATTCCCACCAAAAAACTTTCGCGTTGTTGCTCAGTTTGATGCCCCGTCCAATCCAACCAAATATCGGTATTCCATTGTTGACCATGTATGCGCCAAAATATGCCGCCTATGTTGAGCTTAAAGTCGGTAATGGAATCGTAGAGCAGAGCGGCAGGGTAGCTACTTAGTAAGGCGCGTGAGGGGAAGTTGCCCACATACAGCTCAAAGGGTTTAGAGTTGTAATGGTAGTAGGCCACGTATTGTACCTCGTCAAGACCCTGATAGGGGCTGCCGAAGTAGCGCATCATACCCACGCCTGCGCGCAGGTGGTGTACGCTGTCGAAGGTAAGCCCAATTTCGGGCACCAGCCATGCCCCGAGTATAGATTGCGGAATTTGGTGCTGAGCCGGTTCGTACTCGCGGTTATCTGCTACAGCAAAGAAGTTTACACCCCATTCAGGTTTCAAATTTTGCGCAAAGCAAAAAAATGCAGAAAAGGTTAGCAGGGCAGAAAGCAGCGTTTTTTTCATACGTTGTGAATAGGGGATTGAAAATCTGTGCAAAAATACGATTTTTTTGCTACTTTTGCACGCGTTTTGTAAACTAGGGGTAGTTTCAGGTGGTTTAAATGCTTCGCGTTTGAAATAGTTTGACGCTTCGCGTTAAAAAAACAACTCCAAACCATTTTAGACCATTTCAAACAATCTCAAACTAAAAAGAAAATGAAGTTAGCCTTAAAGAAAAAAACCAAGATAGTTGCTACCATTTCGGATGCGAATTGTGATGCTGCGTTTTTACAGGAGCTGTATGAAATTGGGATGAACGTAGTGCGTATTAATACTGCGCATCAAACACCCGAAACATCCATGAAAATTGTGGATAACGTGCGTAAGGTATCCACCAAAATCGGGATACTGGTTGATACCAAAGGTCCCGAAATTCGTACCACAAAAATGGCGGATGGTAATGGTTTTGAGGTGGTTACAGGCGATAAAGTAAAGTTGGCGGGCAATCCCGATGGCGAGTCGAGCCGCGAAATGCTGTACGTAAACTTTGCGGAGTTTGTAAAAGATATTCCCGTAGGCTCGTTCATCCTTATCGATGACGGCGATATTCAGCTGAAGGTTTTGGAGAGTAAAGGTGATTACCTGCTGTGCGAGGCTCAAAATGCTGGTACCATAAAGGGACGTAAAACGGTTAACGTACCTAATGTTGTGATTAACCTACCCTCGGTAAGCAAGCGTGATGTGGAGTACATCAATTGGGCAGTGGATAATAACATTGACTTCATTGCGCACTCATTTGTTCGCACCAAAGAGGATGTGGTGGCAGTGCAAAAAATACTGGATGAGCGCAAAAGCCACATTAAGATTATTGCAAAAATAGAAAACCGTCAGGGTGTTGATAATATTGATGAGATACTGGAACATGCCTATGGTATAATGGTTGCCCGCGGCGACTTGGGTGTGGAGGTAGAGTTTGAGGAGTTGCCCGGTATACAACGTATGCTGATAGAAAAGTGTCAGGCTTGTGAAAAGCCTGTAATTATTGCTACGCAAATGTTGCATAGCATGATTGAGCACCCGCGTCCCACGCGCGCTGAGGTTACCGATGTGGCTAACGCCATTTACCAGCGCACCGATGCTGTTATGTTGAGCGGTGAAACCGCAGGCGGTTTGTACCCAGTGGAGGCTGTACGCACCATGAGTAAAATTGCTATTGAGGTGGAGAAAGACTTGTTGCCATACGAAGGAAAAACTCACCATAGCATGAAGGATAAGGTAGCTATAGCTCTTGCAAAGTCTGCTGTACAGGCCAGCCGTGAGTTGCCTGTTCGTGCTTTTGTCACCGACAGCTATTCTGGCCGTGCGCCACGTTACCTGGCAGCCTTCCGTAGTAACATTCCTGTATTTGCACTTTGTTACCTCGACCATATTACGCGAGAACTTTCGCTTACGTATGGTGTGTTCTGCTATCCCGCTACGCCGCTTAAAAACAACGATGAGTTTTCTCGCTATGCCATTCGCTACCTGCGTGACCATGGCTGCATCGAAAATCAGGATTTGGTGGCGGTAATGGCCGGTAACTACAATGCTGATGGCGCTACTACCTACCTCGAAATGGGAGTTGCTCAAAACCTCATAAGCGAGGTAAACCAGGAAGCTTATTACGCCTTATAGTGAACAATGAATAACGGACAATGGACAATGGACAATGTAATGAAACTTCGGTACAGCATATTGAAATTGTCCATTGTCCATTGTCCGTTGTCCATTGTTCTTTTCTTTTTTCTTTTCTCCTTTTCTGTTTTTGCGGAAGATGTTGACGAGGCAGAAAGCCCCGAGGAATTTACCCGCGAGGTGGCTCTTGCCATTAAGTACGATCGCTGCGAGGATGCGCTAAATCTTCTTATGGATAAAGAGCGTGCCGAGGACTCGTTGAGCACTCAGCACCGCTATCTTATGGCGGAGGCGTTTAGCTGCATGGGCTCGTTTAAAACGGCGGTGGATATATATAGCGAATTACTGAAGCACGATAAGGATAACGTGTTATACCTACATCGTAGAGTAGGGTTATACGCGCAGTTGGAGAGTTGGAAAAAGGCTTATATGGATTGTGTACACCTGCGTAAGTTGATGCCGCCCTATGAGTATTCGTACTGCAAATTGTGTGGTGAAATTTCGCAAAAGGCTGAAAGATATGCTGATGCGGTGGCTTTTTTGAATTGTCACCTGCAGGTAGCCGTGTATGATGAGGATGCGCGCTATGTAATGGCCATGGCTTATCAGGGCTTGAAGGATTACGGTAATGCCTTGCCGTTAATCAACACCTGTATTGCGGCAAAGCCTCAAATGGGCTTGTACCGTTTAGCGCGCGCTCAAATGTATGAGGAAACAGGTGTACTCAACTTTGCTGCTGATGACTATGCTGCCTATCTAAAACAATTTTCCACAGACCATAAGGTATGGTTGCAATACGCCCTGCTGTTGCAAAAGCTAAATCGCAAGGAGGATATGTGCAAGGCTTTTGAGCAATCCAAGGCCAACGGTAATTTAGATGCGGGAAGGTATCAGTATAGATTTTGTAAATAACCCTTCAGACAGGATTAACAAAATTAACAGGATAAGACAAGAACTGTATTCAACATGTAAATCCTGTCTCGTTTTTTTATACAACAAAAAACCACGAGAATAATCTCGTGGTTTTACTTTTTACGACAACCGTAATTGCTTACGCCAATTTGTTAACGTATACAGCAAGTGAACTCTTCAGGTTGCCTGCCTTATTCTTGTGAATAACGCTAATCTTAACCAACTTATCCAGCATACCGGATACTTTGGGAAGTAGAGCAACGGCAGCAGCCTTATCGGTAGTGTGGCGCAAAGCCTTCACCGCGTTACGGGTGGTGCGAGCATAATACTTGTTGTGAAGCCTGCGGCTTTGAGTCTGACGAATGCGCTTGATAGCAGATTTAATGTTTGCCATAATCTTTCTCTAAATTTTGTAGTCCATAGGAGAATCGAACTCCTCTTTTCAGAATGAAAATCTGACGTCCTAACCGATAGACGAATGGACCATATCCGATTTCGGGACTGCAAAGGTAGCTCAAATTTCTTTCTATGCAAACAAAACAGAGATTTTTTTTATCAATTGATATTCTCTGACCCTTGCTTTTTATGTAAGTAGTTGATGTATAGTGATTTTTTATTGAATTTTATCTTTTGATAACCCAACTTCCAGTTTTGTCGGTTCCCTTACGCTCCAATATTTCCACCTGCTTTAACTTTTCGATATTCCGATAAACCGTAGATTCGTTAATGTTCAATTTCTTTGCAATCTCCGCCTGTGATATCATGCTATTTTTCAATACTAAAGAGATAATTTCTTTTTGAGTTTTAGATAATTTTACACCTGCATTTACACCTGCATTTACACCTGCATTCTGCAATTCGCCTTGCTCGTACTTTTCCTTAAACTCGGACGTTGCCTGCTCAATAGCCTTAAGGATAAATAGGGTAAAAATTCCGCTGTCATTGTGCTGAGTGGAGCGCCTAATGGCGCGATAATACTCTTGCTGATTGTGGGCTATAATACTTTCGATAGGTAACCAAGCAAAAACAGGATTCGCCTGATATAGTAGGAGCGTTTGCCACATTCGACCCATACGACCGTTGCCGTCGCTGAATGGGTGAATAAATTCAAATTCGTAGTGAAAAATACAACTCTTTACTACTTGCGGAAGTTTTGCTTCTTTAGTCCAATTCAATAGTTGAGCCATGAGTTCGGGAACTCTTTGGTGAGGTGGTGCAACGTGAATAGGCACCTCGCCATCAAAAACGCCAACACCTGCACTACGATATTTTCCAGCATTGGTTATCAATCCGTTCATGAGCAACTCGTGCTGTTTAAGCAAATCTTTTTCTTTGTATGGGTTTCGCTCCAATAGCTCGTCATAGGCTGTAATCGCGTTTTTTACCTCCAGAATATCTTTTTTAGGTCCAGTCACTCGCTTGCCGTCAACAATAGCGGTAACTTGTTCTAATGTCAGACTATTTGCCTCAATCCATAGCGACGAGTGAATAGTTTTTATCCTGTTCTCCTTTCGTAGCTGTGGTGTTAATGCTTTCTCTCTGATAATATCAATTCGTTCCAAATCTGCCGCTATTTCATAGGCGCAGTTTAGAATTTCCGGTGTGATGATAAATATGGGGGTGTAGGGTTGCACAGTAATGGTTTTATTTACATTTTTTTTACGAGAGATATTGGTGTTTTATGCAAGTTAGAATGGCAAATCGTCTTCAACCTCTTCGTTTTGTTTTATTTCAAGTTTTGGGAATTTGTTTTTGTAGTAGGAAATTAGGAATGTTCCAACTGCTGCTACGCTATTGAGGATAAAATAAGCATACAAAGTATCTTGTACAATGTAGTCCTCTGTTGTTTTCCCGTGAGCATTTGTTTTCTCACTTCTCAATTTCTCAATGTTTTGATTGATATTTAAGAAAGAACTTCCTATTGCTTTCACTTCCACTGGCATATCTGAATTCGGAAATAATTCAAATATTTTTAAAATTTCAATTGTTAAGTCATATAATGTTTTTGTCCCTTTGATTTTGCTATTAATTCTTCCATCTTTTAATATTTCTTTGATTATGCTTTCCAATGCGGAATTTGCTAAACCAATAGCAATGTCGGGATGATTTTCTATCTGTTTAAACGCTTTTTCAAATGTTGCGTAGGCTGTCGTGTAATTAGACTTTATCTCATTTCTAAAAGTTGGTATAGAGGGAATAAAATCTGGAGTATCAACACCTAAATCTATTGCTATTTTCAGTAATGTTTTTATGCAAAGTAGATTTTAAGTCAATATTTTTATCTCTTTTTATCTCAATTTTAAATTGTGGAGTCCAGCCGATATTAAAAGAGCCATCATATCTGTCCTCCCATTCTTGCCACTTCTCTATTGTATTTCTCAATGTTATAATATTTAGAAGTTTTAAACTCTTCCCAAAGTGCGTTTCCTACACTTTCAACAAGTTTCATTTGATATTTTGGGGAAATTAATTCGTTCATTTTATACTTTAATTTGCCTTTCTACACTTAGAATTTGAAATGGTGAATTTGACTTATAAAGATACAGATTTTTATTCATTCATTATCCCGTGACTGTTAGGATTATAAAGTTTTTCGCATTTTGCCAACAAAGCCGTACCTTTGCCCATTCGTAATTCGTAATTTATAATTCGTAATTGGTCTTATTTTGGTTTCAATTAGCAATTTAGAGGTTTCTTTTAACGGCACAACCTTGTTTGAGGATGTTACCTTTATGGTGAATCCGCGTGATAGAATTGGCTTAGTAGGTAAAAATGGTGCCGGAAAATCGACGCTGCTTAAAATAGTGAAGGGGCTGCAAACGCCCACTGGTGGTCATGTGGCTGTTCCCGAAGGAATTGAAATAGGCTATCTGCCCCAAATAATGAAGGTGGATGATGGTAAAAACGTTCTTGATGAGGCGCTAACCGCTTTTGCTCACCTACAGGAGTTGGAGAAAAGGCAGGAGGACATTACCCGCGAATTAGGTGAGCGTACCGACTACGAGAGTGACAGTTACATGAAGCTCATTGAGCAGCTGCACGAGGTGAACGACCGCTACCACATGTTGGGTGGCGATAACCGCGAGGGTGAGGCTGAAAAGGCGCTTATGGGTTTGGGCTTCAAGCGTAGCGATTTTACGCGACAAACTACGGAGTTCAGCGGGGGCTGGCGCATGCGTATTGAGTTGGTGAAAATTCTGCTCCAACGCCCCGACCTTATTTTGCTTGACGAGCCCACTAACCACCTCGATATTGAAAGTATTCAGTGGCTGGAAGATTATCTGAAAAACTATTCCGGAGCACTTATTCTTATTTCCCACGACCGCGCTTTTCTTGACGCGGTGACTAACCGCACGGTGGAGCTGCTGTTGGGCAGGGCGCATGACTATCGCGTGTCATACTCCAAGTATGTGGTGCTGCGTCAGGAGCGCCGCGAGCAGCAGCTGGCAGCATATACCAATCAGCAAAAAGCAATTGAAAAAACGGAGGACTTCATTGAACGCTTCCGTTATAAGGCGACTAAATCTAACCAGGTGCAGTCGCGCATAAAACAGCTGGAGAAAATAGACCGCATAGAGGTAGATGACGAGGATACGGTGTCGCTTAATATAAAGTTCCCACCCGCACCTCGCTCGGGTAACGTGGTTTACCTTGCCAAGGATGTACAAAAGCGATTTGATGATAAGGTGATCTTTTCACACGCCAACATTAGCGTGGAGCGTGGTGAGCGCATTGCTTTTGTGGGGCGTAACGGCGAAGGTAAAACTACCATGAGCCGCATAATTGTAGGACAATTGCCGTATGAGCAAGGCGAATCTATACTTGGGCATAACGTTAACCTCGGCTACTTTGCGCAGAATCAGGATGACCTGATGAATGGTGATTTTACCGTATATGATACGCTGGAGCGTGTGGCTACGGGTGATATTCGCACGAAGTTGCGCGATATTCTGGGGGCATTCCTGTTTCGTGGTGATGACGTAGATAAGAAGGTGCGTGTACTTAGTGGTGGCGAGCGTTCGCGCTTGGCCATGGCGCGCCTCATGCTTGAGCCGTACAACCTGCTGGTGCTCGACGAACCCACTAACCACATGGACATGCGCTCGAAGGATATTCTCAAAAACGCGCTATTGAAGTACGATGGCACGCTGATAGTGGTGTCGCACGACCGCGAATTTTTGGATGGTTTGGTAGATAAAATCTACGAGTTTCGCGATGGAAAGGTGAAGGAACACTTGGGCGGAATTTGGGAGTTTATGCAAAAACTCAAGTTGGAGTCTATGCGTGAGTTGGAGGCGCAAAAGGTGGTTGAGGTTCCTGCCCCAGAAGTAAAGATTGCTCCAAAGAAGGTGGAGGTGAAGCCGGAAAAGCAAGAGAAAGCAAAGCCGGAACCTGCGAAACCTGAAATCTCGTATGCCGAGAAAAAGGAGCAGGACAAGCAGCAGCGCAAGGTGCAAAAGCAGCGTGAAGATTTGGAAAAACAAGTGGAGGCATGTGATACGGAGTTGGCAAAAATGGATGCCGAGTTGGTAGAAGATCCAGCTAAAGCCACCAACGAGTTTTTTGAAAAATACAACGCCCTAAAGAAACAACAGGAAGACTTGATGTGGAAGTGGGGGCAGCTTATTTAATTGATAATGGACAATTGATAATTGACAATGTGGGGTGTCACACTGAGCCTGTCGAAGTGGTGCGTGGGATAAGTTACGAATTAAAAATTAAGAATTACGAATAATAAAATGGGATACAACGACGAACGATACAACGATCATTCAAACCGAGGCTCTAATGAGCATGGCTCATCGAATAATCGATTTGAGAAAAAACCATTTTTCAAGCCTCGCAAGCCGGCGCCTGAGAATATGCTTTTCGGCATACGTCCTGTGATGGAAGCCATACAAAGCGGTCGCGAAATAGACAAGGTGATGCTGAAAAAAGGTTTGGATGGTGACTTGGTGCAAGAGTTGCTGACACTGATTAACGAAAATCAAGTTCCTGTACAGTACGTGCCGCTTGAAAAGTTGAACTCGCTTACGCAAAAAAATCACCAAGGGGTGGTGGCCCTTGCCTCTCTTATTGAGTATGCCAATTTGGAGGAAACGGTGATAAGCGTGGTTGAACGTGGTGAAACGCCATTGGTGCTGCTGCTTGACAACGTAACCGACGTTCGTAACTTTGGTGCTATAGCCCGTTCGGCTGAGTGCGCGGGTGTGCACGCCATAGTGGTTCCCGCCAAGGGGGCTGCGCAAATCAACGGTGATGCCCTTAAGACATCGGCAGGAGCGCTTAACATTGTGCCTGTGTGCCGTGTGCCGAGCCTTCGCAGCGCAATTTACTTTTTGCGCGATAGCGGCATACAGATAGTTGCAGCTACGGAGAAGGCCGAGAACGATTTATACGCTGTAGAGCTGGATAAGCCCACAGCTATAGTAATGGGCTCGGAGGAAACCGGAATTTCGCCTGAGGTTATGCGTGCTGCCGATGCCTTGGTGAAGATTCCGCTTTGCGGCACCATTGCTTCGCTCAACGTAAGCGCGGCTGCAGCAGTTATGCTGTTTGAGGTGGTAAGACAGCGACAGATTAAGTAGAATAGTCCCCCATAACCCTAACAGGGTCTTAAAACCCTGTTAGGGTCATTTACGCAAGGCATACGGTATTAGTCGTATGCCTTTTTTGTTACTTGTTGTATTTAGCGCCATCGGCGCGGAACCCTTGTAGCCAGGGGTGAAGCCCCTGGTGGCTGGATATAGCGTGTGGGCAGCGCGCGGAGCAAAAGCCTATATCTGGGGAAAAGCTTGCTCCGCGCGCAACACATTACAGCTCTTCGTTACTACCAATATTTCAGCCCTACGGGCTGTGAATATGCCTTTTAAAAAGTGTAAACAACCCTTTCTAACTATGTAAAAATGTGAGGGAAATTGCTTGAATGGTAAATTAGCATAATGAGAAGATAACCAATAAAAATAAGGCGTAACTTAGCTCTTACAAACTAAAATACTAAGTGTTATGAAAAAGTTTCTGCCTTTAGTATTGATACTATTAATGTCTTACTTAAATGTTAACGCCATGAAATTCGAACTACCAAAATTGCCGTACGAGCTGGATGCGCTCGCACCCAAAATCAGCAAGCAAACCATGGAATTTCACTATGGTAAACACTTGCAAGCCTACGTAAACAACCTTAACAACTTGGTTGTAGGTACACCGTTTGAAAATGCCGATCTGGAAACGATTGTAAAGCAGTCGGAAGGTGCAATTTTCAATAACGCAGGACAGGTTTGGAATCATACATTTTACTTCAACCAATTCTCGCCTAAGCCACAGGCTAAGCCTACGGGTAAGTTGGCGGAGGCTATTGATAAAACCTTCGGTTCATTCGACGCTTTTAAGGATCAGTTTAATAAGGCTTCAGTCGGCTTATTTGGCTCAGGCTGGTCATGGTTGGTAAAGAATGCCGATGGCACGCTTGCCATTACGCAGGAGCAAAATGCCGGCAACCCGCTGAAGCGCGGACAGCAAGCGCTGCTTGGTTGCGACGTGTGGGAGCATGCCTACTACCTCGACTACCAAAATCGCCGTGCCGACCACGTAACTGCTTTCTGGGATTTGATAGATTGGAAAGTGATAGAAAATCGCTTTTAGGCGATTTTCTAATTACGAATTAAAAATTACGAATTACGAATTTTGACCACAGGTCAAAGTTTGTAGTTCGTTTTTTTATTATATTTACATAATATAGAATATGCGCCTCGGTAACCCTTGAAAGCAAAATAGATTACGGGTTAATTCGTAATTCGTAATTTTTAATTCGTAATTTTATGAAGATACAACTTAAGGTTCTTGGTATATCTCTCAGCCACACCATGAGTGGTGCCTATGCGCTGATACTGGAGGAGGTGGAGGGAAAGAGGCGTATTCCGCTTATTATTGGTGATTTTGAGGCGCAAGCCATTGTAATGCAAATTGAGAAAATGCAGGCGCCACGCCCGCTTACGCACGAACTCTTTGCGCAGTTTGCCGAGTTGTTCAATATTCAGTTTAAGGAGGTGGATATTTACGGCATTGAGCGAGGAATATTTTATACCCGCATAGTGTGCGATAATGGCGAGCAAGAGAAAATGCTTGAAGCGCGTACATCAGATGCTGTGGTGTTTGCGCTGCGTTTTGGATGCCCTATTTACACTACTGAAGAGGTGATGGAAAAGGCGGGTATTGTTATTGACTTTAAGGAGGAGAATAAAGCGCACGAACCGCTTACCGCTGCCACCGATTATTCGCACAAAAATGTTGATGAACTCAAGCAGCTGCTTGATGAATCGGTTGAAGCCGAGAATTATGAGGAGGCTTCGAAAATACGGGATGCGATAAAGGCGAAAGGGTAATTTAAGTAAGTATTGCGTGCATGTGCTTCCTCTCCAAAACGAAAAATGTTTTTTGTTCTCTAATCTGTATTCTCTTTTCTTTTAATCTCCCGTTCCACCTACTCGCTCAAGCAACCGATACCATTGCCATAGATGAGGTTGTTGTAAGTGCAACCAAAACTTTAGTCAACCGAAATCAGGTGCCGCTTACTATTTCTGTCATTTCAAGTAAGGTGATAGATGAGAGTGGCGAGTCGTCTATTTTACCAATCCTTTCAGAACGTATTCCCGGTTTGTTTGTTACAGAACGTGGTGTAACAGGCTTTGGTATTGCTACGGGGGCAGCAGGCGCACTCAATATTCGTGGAGTAGGTGGAGGCAATAAGGTACTTATGCTTTTTGATGGGCAACCGCAGTGGGCAGGTATTTTTGGCCATCACCTACCCGACACCTATTCGAATGCTGATGCAGATCGGGTGGAAGTTGTGCGAGGTCCGGCCTCGTTGCTATATGGCTCCAACGCTATGGGGGGCGTGGTAAATATTATTACGCGAAAAGCCAAGGAGGATGGGCTGCATGGTCGAGGACGACTTTTATATGGCTCGTACAACACGCAAAAATACATGATTAATGTAGGAGGAAAGAAGGGAAAATTTAACTCCTATCTTTCGCTCAACTACGATAGAACCGATGGCCATAGGGAGAATTCGGAGTTTAATATAGTAGATGGCTATGCAAAAGTGGGGTATGAGTTTTCCTCACATTGGAATGCCTCTTCTGATGCTATTTTGGCCTACTTTACAACCAATAATCCGGGCACGGAGCAAGCACCGCTGATTGATAGCTGGGCAAATGCCTTGCGCGGAACCTGCTCATTTTCGCTTGAAAATAGCTATGAAAGGGCGAGCGGTGCGGTTCAAGCATTTTACAACTTTGGTCGTCATAAAGTAAACGATGGCTGGTTGAACGGACAACCGCGTCCCATTATTTTTAACTCTAATGATTACAATGCGGGACTTACCCTTTATGAGTCGCTGCGACTTTTTAAGGGCAATTTAATTACCCTTGGTTTTGACTACAAAACATGGGGCGGACATGCCTGGAATGACTCTGTAAATAGCGTAGGCACATCAAATATTATTGACAAAAATGTTTATGAAGGAGCCACCTACCTGCTGATTCAGCAAACCTTGGCGAGTAAGTGGACGTTGAATGCTGGCGCGCGTTTGGAGATGAATGAGACGTATGGAGCAGAGTGGGTGCCACAGGTTGGTGTTGTTTTTCGCGCGACACATAAAACGGATTTAAAGGCCTCTATCTCCAAGGGTTTTCGTAGTCCTAATATTCGAGAACTGTACATGTACGGTCCTGTCGCAAATCCAGATTTGAAGCCCGAATCAATGGTGAATTTCGAATGTTCCATTCTGCAGAGAATGTTAGATGGAAAGTTGGCATTGGAATTAAATGCTTTTGTGGCTAAGGGAAAAAATATGATTCAGGTGGTGAAGGAAAACGGACAGGATAAGAATAAGAATGTAGGCAAATTTATCAATACAGGCTTTGAATTTGCAGGAGATTATCGCGTGTTGCCCACATTAGAGTTAAATGCTAACTACAGCTTTCTTCACACTGATACACCCATTCTAGCCGCGCCCAAGCATCAGGCTTTTTTCAATGTTGCATGGAGCATCTCACGATTTACCATCGCATCCAGCTTGCAATATGTGGGTGATTTATATACAAAGGTGGGGGATAATCCACAAACGGAGAATTATCTGCTGTTGAATGGAAAAATTTCTTGCAGGCTTTACAAGTGGCTATCTCTGTTTTTCAATGGAGATAATTTGACAAATCAATCCTATACCATTAACTACGGATTTCCCATGCCGGGGGTGGTATTCATGGGTGGAATAGATTTTAAGTTTTGATGCTTTTGCTTCCGAGTAGTAGCTACAGCGACTTTAGATACTCTTCCGTTTTTTTGAAGAATGCGGTAAAGTGAAATCCATCAACAAAACCGTGATCTGCGGTTATGCTCACAGGTATGTAGTTTTTGCCCTCACGCAGCACCATTTTCCCCACGTTCAGTAGGGGATATTGATTACCTCCGGCTTTCATTTGTGCGGGAGTTGTGGCGCTAAAGTATAAGTCGGGCATGGCGCTTACCAGTATTACCCCTACATCCTCCACACCACTGGCGCCCTGCTTCAAGTCCTCCTCAAAAGGCTCTTTTCCCTTAGGTATATTCTTGATAATTTGTAGCGCTTCTTTGTAGAAAGTTTCAAAGTCTTCTATGTAGGGAATGCGTGCCCCTGCATACTCACCGTTGTCGCCTGTTTTTACGGCGGTGGATAAATCTACATGGTCGTATAGCACCACTTTCCCGTCTTCATGGCGGTAGCGTAACTCCTTAATTTCGTTGGCTGCACGTAGTATAGCGTATACGTAGCAGATGAAAAAAGATTGCCCTCTTTGTTTGGCATTTTCCTTGGCATTGCCACATTCTACGTCGGCAGTGATGGAAAAGTTAGGATTAAGAAATGAAGCGAAGTAGGTATAAATATTTTTCCTTTCCCACGTTTCAATGTCTATAATTTGCTTCATTGTTGCCTAAAGTAAAAATTGTAAATCATCACCGGTCTTCAACTCCTTGGTTTCCTCTCCATGCTTAAATATACGCATGGTACGGTTACCAATCAGCTCTAACTTTCCGCCTACATAAGTCAACATGCAGGCCTCGCGTAGCCCGGCAACATAGCGTTGCGGGTTAGCAACAATGTATTCTTGTATACGTTGCTCACGCGTTTCCCCGCCATGCCCCTCGGGATGTGCATCAAGGTAGTGCGGGTTGATTTGAAACGGAACGAAGTTAAATGCCTCGAAGGTGTGAGGTTCAACAATAGGCATATCGTTGGTGGTGCAAATGGTAGGGCACGCAAGGTTGCTGCCCGCGCTCCAGCCCACGTAAGGCGTTCCGTTTTGTACTTTTGCACGAATGGCCTCAACTAAATCTAAATCCTGAATGCTTTTGAGTAGATGAAAAGTGTTGCCGCCGCCAACTATGATTGCCTGCGCTTCGGCTACTGCCTTGTGAGAATCAATGGAGCGATGGATACTTTCAACGGTAATGCCCAGCGGTGCTAATTTTGCCTGTACTTTTTCTTCGTACTCGTGGAATGAAAAGGTAACCGCGGCAAAAGGGAAAAACAACGCTTTGGTTACACCTTGTTGCTTTAAAAAGTCCGCAATATCTTGCTTGCAGTATTCGAGGTAAGGCTCGCCTGCATTGGTTGAATTGCTGATTAGAAGCAAATTCATAGCATTTATCTTTTTATCAATTTATCTTTTTATCAACTCGCCCTCGCACCACTTCGACAGGCTCAGTGTGACAGCACACGCTTACCCACATTGCCTACTGCAAACTGCCTACTTATTTTACCTCCCAGGTTTCACCGCTGTGCAGCAGCTCGTCCATATTGGTTATGGTGCGCTTGCTTTGTACCATGGCTACTTGCTCGTGTACCTTGTCATCGTAAGTTGCGTCCTTTACCGAGCGAATAACGCCAAATGCCACAGGGAAGTTAGGACCTTTCATAGAGGCCAACTGCGTGTGTATGCCCGGGTCTTGCTCGCTTACATTGTGCACCAAAATATCCTTTTCGGTAATGCCGTTTTCTCCGAGTTTTACAACCTTAAGGTGGGTGCCTTCAAGCACAAGTCCCTTGTCCTTATTTTTTCCAAAAATCATTGGTTCGCCGTGACGCAGCACGATGGTGTTCTCCTCACGTACCTCACGACCTGCAAATGCATCGTGCGTTTTATCGTTAAATATTACGCAGTTTTGCAGCACTTCAACTACAGAGCAACCGTTGTGTAGCGCGGCAGCCTTCATGCATTCTGAGCTGAGCTTTACCTCTACGTCGAGCGAGCGAGCGAAGAATGTTCCCGTAGCGCCAATTACCAACTCACCAGGGTTAAATGGACGTTCTACTGTACCGAAAGGTGATGTTTTGGTTACTAAACCCAACTTTGAGGTAGGAGAATATTGACCTTTAGTGAGGCCGTAAATTTCGTTGTTGAACAACAAAATGTTGATGTTGATATTGCGGCGAATGGCGTGAATAAAGTGGTTTCCGCCGATAGCCAAGGCATCACCGTCGCCGGTTACCTGCCATACGCTGAGTTTGGGGTTAGCCACTTTTACGCCGGTAGAAATAGCCGTAGCGCGACCGTGGATACTGTGCATACCGTAGGCATGCATGTAGTACGGAAAGCGCGATGAGCAACCAATACCGGAAATGAATGTGAAGTTCTCCTTGGGTTGTCTTGTCAGCATCGAAACTTCGGGTAGTACACGTTGTACCGCAGCTAGTATGGCGTGGTCGCCACAGCCCGGGCACCAGCGAACTTCTACGTCGCTCTTAAAATCTTGCGGAGTATATAAGATATGTTCCATTTTTTCTATTTTTCTATTTTTCCCTCACACCACTTCGACAGGCTCAGTGTGACAACACGCTCTAATCACTAGCCTCTAATCCCTAATCTCTAAATTAGCGTTTCAAATTTTGCAACCAACTCTTCAACCGTGAAGGGCAAGCCTTGTACCTTATTGTGCTGCAATACGGGTATGTGCGGGAACTTCATGCGAAGCACGCCTGCAAACTGTCCCATGTTGAGTTCGCAAACAATAACTTTCTTGAACTTGCTCAACACCGCTTCTGCATTTTTTGGCATTGGGTTAATGTAGTTGAAGTGTGCAAGGCTAACTTTTTTGCCCTTGCCTTGCATTTGTGTTACGGCAGACAAAAGGTGGCCGTATGTACCGCCCCAGCCAACCACAAGCAAATCGCCTTCGGGTTCGCCAACAATTGTTTGTTCGGGCATGTATTCTGCCACACGCTCAACTTTAGCCGCGCGCAGGTCAGTCATCTTTTGGTGGTTCATTGGGTCGTGTGAGGCGCTGCCTTTCAGCGAGTCCTTTTCCAAACCGCCTACACGGTGTTCTAAACCCTTGGTTCCGGGAATTGCCCAACGACGCGCCAGACGTTGCTCGTCGCGCTTGTAGGGCATGTAGCCTGTTTCGCCTTCGGGTACAATGGGGGGAACTATAACGGGGAAGTCCTTCATGCTTGGTACTTTCCACGGTTCCGAACCGTTGGCTATAAATCCGTCGGTAAGCAGAATGACAGGAGTCATGTGCTCAAGCGCTATTTTTGCAGCATAAAAAGCCGCGTTGAAGCAATCCGAAGGAGAGCTGGCAGCCATTACTACCACAGGGCTTTCGCCGTTGCGACCGTAAAGTGCCTGCATCAAATCCGATTGCTCGGTTTTGGTAGGAATACCTGTTGAGGGACCGCTACGCTGTACATCCACAATTACCAGCGGCAATTCCGTCATTACGGCAAGGCCAATGGCTTCGCCCTTAAGCGCGAGACCGGGACCGGAGGTGGTGGTAACGGCAAGATTGCCTGCGAACGAGGCGCCAATAGCGGTGCAGATACCTGCAATTTCGTCCTCGGCTTGTAGCGTTACCGCGCCTAAATCTTTGCGTGCGGCAAGTTCCTCCAAAATTCCCGTGGCGGGTGTAATGGGGTAGGAGCCGCAGAATAACTTGCGTCCCGATTTTTCGGAGGCGGCAATCAATCCCCAAGCCGTGGCAACGTTACCGTTAATGGTACGGTAAACGCCCTTGTCCATGTGCGCCGGGGCAACTTTGTAAGTATTGGTAAAGGCGTGCGTGTTGGCAGCATAGTTGTAGCCACCTTTCAGCACATCCTTGTTAATGCCGATAAGCGCGGGTTTCTTTTTAAACTTGCTTTCAAAATATGACTCGGAGTGCTCCAACGGAAGGTTGAACAGGTAGTAGCAAATGCCGAGCGCAAACATATTTTTGCAACGCAAAATAGTTTTTGAATCGGCACCTGAATCCTGCAATGTGTTTTTTGTGAGCGATGTAATGGGCGCCCATATTACGTTGTAGCCTTCCAACTTTAGCTCGGCTATAGGGTCGCTGGTGCAAAATCCCGCGCGACTCAAATGCTGCTCGTCAAAAGTGTCAACATCCAAAATGATGGTGGCATCTTTTTTTACCGACTTAAAGTTTGCCTTTAACGCCGCGGGGTTCATGGCCACCAGCACATCGCAACTATCGCCGGGAGTATTTACCTTTTTATCGCCAATGTGTACCTGAAAACCCGATACACCTGCTACGGTACCCTGTGGTGCGCGAATTTCGGCGGGGTAATCGGGAAAAGTGGCAACGCCATAACCCAATAGTGCTGAGGTGTCGGAGAAAAGTGTTCCGGTTAGCTGCATTCCATCGCCCGAGTCGCCCGAAAAGCGAATGACGATGTTGCTACGTTCATTTAAAATACCCATATATCTATCCTTTCTAAAAAGTGCTTACAATTTGAAAGCGCTGCTAACGCCTTATGGCTGCGTGCGCGGAATAAGCTCTATATTTTGCCTAAAGCATACAAAGGTAACAATTTTTTGCTGAAAATTGTTTCGCATTAATCTGCTAATTTTGAAAAAAATAGTAAATTTGTTGTTTAATCTATTTTATAACATGTTGGTGTGTTGTATTTGTCATTCTGAGCGAAGCGAAGAATCTCAAGTTAGAACACTTTTGCATGAGTACTGCGAATCGGAGATCCTTCGCTTCGCTCAGGATGACCGCGCAGCATGCTTTTAAATCTCAATATTAGGAATGTTTGCTCCCCATATTACCCACGAAGAAATAGATGCTTTGCCATATGTTGCCTTTGGTGGGAAAATTACTGTGGTAAAAAAGAGAGAGGATGTTGCCGCGGCGGTAGAGCGTCTCGCACAGGAAAAAGTGTTGGGTTACGATACCGAAACCCGCCCCAGCTTCACGCGTGGTGTACGCTATGGGGTGTCGCTGTTGCAGCTCTCATCGGCTGAGCAGGCGTTTCTTTTTCGCGTAGATATGGTTGGTATTCCGCCGGAGCTGGCGGCGCTGATGCAAAATAAGGATATTCTTAAAATCGGCGCGGCCATTAATGAAGATATTCGCGGCATGCAGCGCATTGCCCCATTTAAGGCGCAGGGCTTTGTTGACCTGCAAAAAATGGCAGAGGCATATGGTATAGAGGATAAGGCGCTGAAAAAAATGGCGGCCATAGTGATGAAGGTACGCATTTCAAAATCGCAGCAAACGTCGAACTGGGCTATTGCCACCTATACCGCCGAGCAAAAGTTGTATGCGGCCACCGATGCGTGGATTTGCCGTGAAATATATTTGAAGTTGCTAGAGGCAGGTGCGGGTAAAATTTCGCCTGTGGCGGTAGAAGCATTTATTGATTCGGAAAAACCTAAACCGAAAAAAGTAACTTCCAAGCCTCGCCGTAGGGTATCGATGATGCGTAAGGCACAGCAAAAGGCAGGGGAACTGAAGAAGTAGGCAATAGGCAATCCGAAACTAAGACCCTGTTAGGGTTTCCCTAATCCCCAATCTCTAAACTCTAACCCCTAATTTCTAAATCCCAATCCCTAAAATATGAACATAAGCGAACTCGGAGAATTTGGTTTGATAGATAGAATAGCGCAAAAGGTGCAACTGCAAAACGCATCGTCGGTAAAAGGTATTGGCGATGATGCCGCGGTAATTGCGGGCAGCGAAAAATCTACGCTGCTAACTACCGACCTTTTCCTTGAAGGCATTCACTTCGACTTGACATATTTCCCCATGAAGCACTTGGGTTACAAGGTGGCTATGGTGAATTTTTCTGATATATACGCTATGAACGGGCTGCCGAAGCAAATGGTGGTTTCGCTTGGCGTTTCGAAAAAGTTCAGTGTTGAAAATATTGACGAGCTGTACGAGGGAATGCTTTTGGCTTGCCAACAGTATGGTGTTGATTTAGTGGGGGGCGATACCACCGCATCGCTCACGGGACTTACCGTTAACGTAAGCGTAGTAGGAGAGTGCGACCCCGATAAAATTGCTTACCGCAGCGGTGCTAAGCCTACCGATTTGATTTGCGTAACGGGCGATTTGGGCGCGGCTTACATGGGCTTGCTACTGCTGGAACGTGAAAAAACGGTATTTGAGGCTAATTCCAATGCAACGCCACAGCTGGCAGGGCACGAGTATATTGTGCAGCGCTACTTGAAGCCCGAGGCGGCACGCAACACTATTCTTAACATGGCGGAAGCGGGCGTAGTACCTACTTCCATGATTGATATTTCCGATGGACTTGCTTCGGATATGCTACATATTTGCAAGCAATCCGGCGTGGGAGCGCATATCTACTTGGATAAGCTACCCATTGCCAAGCAATGCTTTGATATGGCAGAGGAGATGCACTTTGATGCCGTAACTGCTGCGCTTAATGGTGGTGAGGATTATGAGCTGCTGTTTACCATTCCGCTATCGTTGCACGAAAAAGTAAAAGACCTTGGGCGTGTGGATGTGATAGGACATATTGTGGAAAAGGAAAAAGGCGCGCTGATAATTCCACCCAATGGGGAGGCGGTGCACCTGCAAGCTCAGGGGTTTAAGTAGTTTAATGCGCTTCGCGCGTTTCAAATAGTTTAAGCTTGTTTGAAGCGCTAACGCGCGTTGTCATGTGGTGTTGGATTCAAACAATTGTCAAACGCGTAGCGTAAAACAATTTCAAACAAATGAATAAGATATTTCTACATAAAGGTAAAGAAGAACCCTTACTCCGTTTTCACCCCTGGGTGTTTTCGGGAGCGATAAAGAGCGTAGAGGGCACAATAGAGGAGGGAGATTTGGTAGAGGTGTACTCGGCTGAAAAAAAACTCATGGGCGTGGGGCACGCGCAGGTGGGTAGCATTGCGGTGCGTATGCTGAGTTTTGCGGGGTGTGAGATTGATGTTGCTTTTTGGCAGGAAAAATTGCAGCGTGCTTACGCTTTGCGCAAGGCAATGGTGATAAACGAGCATACCAACTGCTACCGCTTGGTGCATGGCGAGGCCGATGGCTTACCCGGACTTATTATAGATATCTACGGAAGCACGGCAGTAATGCAGGCGCACAGCGCGGGTATGTATCTTGCTCGTCATGATATTTCCACTGCGCTGCAACAAGTATATGGCGGTGCATTAAAAGCGGTGTACGATAAAAGTTCGGCAACCGTTCCATTCAAGGCTGATTTGGATGCTAAGGATGGTTACCTTTTTGGAAAAAAAGAAGGCGAGGTTGCACTTGAAAATGGCTTGAAGTTTGAGGTGGATTGGGAGGTGGGGCAAAAGACGGGTTTTTTCCTTGATCAGCGTGATAACCGTGCCTTGCTTGAAAAATATAGCCACGGGCGTAACGTGCTTAACATGTTTTGCTACACGGGTGGCTTTTCGGTGTATGCCCTGCGTGGTGGCGCCAAGAGCGTTTGCTCGGTGGACAGCTCGGTGCGTGCGGTGGAGCAAACGAGCAAAAACGTATTGCTCAACTTTGATGACAAAGTCAACCACGAGGCTATTGCCGAAGATGGTTTTGATTTTTTACAGAATATAGGCAGTAAGTATGACTTGGTGGTGCTTGACCCTCCTGCTTTTGCTAAGCACGCGGGGGCATTGAAAAATGCCCTACAAGCTTATCGCCGCTTAAATGCGCTTGCGCTAAAACAAATGCCGAAGGGTAGCGTTTTATTCACGTTCAGCTGCTCGCAGGTAGTGAGTAAGGATCAATTTCGTAGCGCGGTATTTTCTGCTGCGGTGGATAGCGGTCGTGGTGTGCGCATACTGCACCAGCTGACACAACCCGCAGACCATCCCATCAGCATTTATCACCCTGAGGGAGAGTATTTGAAAGGGTTGGTACTCTATGTAGAGTAGTAACGTTTCTTTTATTACTAATGTTAAAATTTTTGCAGTTCCGAATTTAATGTCGTATAATTGCGACGTCAAAAACTCTATTTTTTCTAATAATAATATTGCTGCCTCTGTAACAACTATTTACATTTCACGGCAGCCATATTGTTGAAGTTGTCGGCCTCTCAAGCAGTGGGAGGCACTTGTCTTGTTTCGCTTATAGAATCCTAAGAATTAACCATTTTTTTTGGAGGCGGAGTATTAACATTTGCGTGTTGATGCTCAAGTGGTGTTAATGATATTTTTTCATGTAGCGTTCTGTTATGTGAAAATTAAATTCGTTTTAACCTAACCAAATAAAAATGAGCGAGGACTATAGTGAAAAAAAATCCCATTCGGATGAGATTGATGTTAAGGAGCTGCTTGAGCGAGGTGCTGCCGGCGTTGGAAAGATGCTGGCGTATTGTGGCAAGGTGCTGGGCAATGTGAGTCTTTTTCTTGTGCGCAAAAGCCCGTGGTTAATTGCCGCTATGCTTATTGGCGGTATTGTTGCCTTTGTATGGTATAAGGCGGATAGGCGCTACTACTCTTCGTTGCTCATGTTAAAGGCCAACGTGCTCGATAATACATTTTATGTAAATGCTATTACTCCGATGCAGGGCTTGAAACCCGAAGTGTTGGCTCGCTCATTAGATATTCCCGACTCTGTGGCAAAGCAGGTGCATTCCATTAAAGCATTTTATGGGGTGGACCGTAATGGGGATGGCATTGCGGATGATATATTGGACTATAAAAGGTATATGCGTAATGTCAAGGATAGCACCTATCGTATTGCCCCGGGAGTATTTTATGTGGAGGCAAATGTGTACAATGAATCCCACTATGAACTTCTTGGTAATGCACTACTTGGCTTTATTAATGCCAACCCATATGTGGTGGAGCATGAAAAGTTTCATCGGTATCGCATAGATCAGGAGCTAGCTGGTGTGGACGTGCAGATATTTAGACTTGACAGCTTGCAGCGGAGCGAGTATCAAAAGAACGTAAAGGATAACTCGTTAAAGTTGGGTGGAAGTCAGCTGCTGATGTTTAACGAACAAGATCGTCAGCTATTTCACGATTATATGTTTGGCTTATACAGCAGGCGACTTAATCTTGAAGCGGAAAAAGCGTTGTATTCTGATGCAGTTATTGTGCTTAAGCAATTTGTTCCGTTGGAAAAACCAGTCAATACTATTTTGTTTTATGCCAAAAGAATTATTCCTCTTTTCTTGCTAATTGGGATATTGAGTGTTGTATTGCTGCACTACCGTAGGGAGGTGTGGGACTTGGTGGTGAATAAGCATCACTAATGGCAAATACTTCTACGCTGTGGGTAAAAGAGCGATGGTAGCAAGAGCAAGCAGGGGCATGAATTTGATTTCATGCCCCTGCTTGCTCTTGCTACTTACCTGAGGGTTTACCCTATTGTTTTTTCGTAGGCGACCGCATCAAGCAGTTCGTTCAGTTCGGCAGTGTTACCTACTTTAACCTTAATCATCCAGCCTTCGCCGTAGGGGTCGGTATTAACCAGCTCGGGAGCGTTACTTAATGCTTCATTGAAATCAACAATCTCTCCGCTTACGGGCATAAACAAATCCGAAACGGTTTTAACTGCCTCCACAGCGCCAAAGGTCTCACCCTTAGCAATGGTCTCGCCCTTGGTATCAACATCCACAAATACTACATCACCCAGCTGGCTTTGCGCGTAGTCGGTAATGCCAATGTAGGCTGTGTCAGCGGCTTCGATACGAATCCACTCGTGCTCACTGGTGTACTTTAGGTTAGCAGGAATATTCATTTCTTTAATTAAAAATTAAGAATTAGGAATTAAAAATCACAAAGCGAAATTAGCCAAATTATTCTGACTTTGCAAAATGCTATACTTTGTCTTTAGAAATTCTTAATTATTTACATTCCAAGCACATATCTTAGACTAAAGCCAAAGGCGATGTTGGCGGTGTTTACAGCTGATACGTATGGATTATTCTGAATCCAATCGAAGTACACACGCAGGGTGAGATCCTGCATGAGGGAGTAGTCGGTGTTGAACTTGAACGACATGTTGCGGCGGCCGTCGGTAATTTGATGCGTATCTTCGGAAAGCTTACGAATAATGTTCATGTCATCGCGGTAGCTGAAGTCTCCGCGCAGGGTAAGGCTCGTGGTAGAACTTTGCTTATCGCTGAACATAAATATTTGCGGTATTTTGGCAAATGTGTAACCTAACCCTACGACGCCTTCCCATGCGGAGTTCTCCACAATCTGGTTATTGGTGAGGCTGAGATCAACGCGGCGGTTACGGCGTACTTCAAAGCGTGTTTGCAGGCTGTTTATCCATGTTACGTCGAGGCTGCCTAACACAATAGCTTCGTTGAGACTGACTGCCGCAATGCTATACTCTGCAAAATAGTCGCCCTGCTCGTCTTTACCATCGGGATTTGCCACGAAGTTACTATTAGTAGTATACGAGTTTATGGTGTAGTTGCAACGGTATGAGTGTGACAGGTTCGCCGATTTGATAATAGGCTTTAGCGCAGCTATACGCGACAATCCTGAGTAGGTAATTTGCCAGTTCGGCAACGGTATTTTTGAGAGGAACTTGGTATAGTCAATAGTTTTGTTGTTCACATCCTTGCCCAAGTAGCCCACCTCGAATGCCGGAATCAGCACATCTTGTGCTAGGCCGCTATATCCTACTGGGAATCCTGTACTGTCGGGGGGTAAATTCCTGCCCTCGCGTTGGTATTCCAACTTCCTTGCCACATCCAGTCGCGCGTTGCTGAATTTATTGTATGCATCGGACTTGTACATGTTGTCCGTATTGGGGTTTTCAAATGCCGAAAGAATGGCTATGGTGCTTATGCTATAGGCTCCCGTTTCGGTAGGTGTACTGCTGCCGTTGTTGTTGATGTCGTACCACATGCGACTACTGCTGTAGGTTTGTGTGGCTATGAGGTCAATGCGCAGGTCGCGTATGGGTTCAATGGACGTGCGGTACGACAGGTTGGTTGCCATGCGCATGGAGAACGGATTGATAAATGTGGTGTCGGGAATAATCCAGCCGCTGCGGTGTGCCCGCCCGAGCATGTATTGCGATGATTCGCCAAAGAAGTTACCCCAGAAATTGCCGCTTTGCGAACCTGCGATAAAGTCCAAGCCCGGTGCGCCATAGTAATTTGTGTTACCTAAATCCCATAAGTTTATACCCATGAGGTTAGTTTTAGGGCTGTATCCGGGGAGCGTAGTTTCGCCGTTGTGCGTGTACGATATGTTGAAGTTGCGTACGGACATGAGCAGCCGTAAACCAAGTTTTCCCATATACACAGCGGGGTTTTCAGATACAGGAACTTTACCTGTTACTACAACTTTTACATTTCGTACAGTTTCGCTGCTCTTTACGTACAAGCTGCGGTCGTTCACGGTTTCGGTCTCTACCTTTATTTCTCTTCCCGATTCATTGAGTACCTTAATTCTTACTCCTGTTGCCTTGAGGTCGTGTTTTATAAGTACCTTTTTCCCCTTGTTGAGAGTTAACTTATCCTTCTCATATTGTACATCCCTTGTCTCCTTCTTTTTGTTGGAGCGTCCTTCAAATTCCTGATTCACCTCTTTTAGAAAGCTTGATTTTCCGTATAGAGTTACAAGGTTAAAAGTTCCGTTAATCTGGAAGCTGTTGAAGTTGCCTATGGTGTTTCCCATATCGGGTATGTTAGTACTGGGGTCGGTACTGGGGTTGGGTAGCACGGAGGGACCGTCCCAATTATATCCTCCCTTATAGGATGATGTAATGTTAGTCCACGAAAGGATGGGTATTTTATTTAGCGGAAGCGTGTACGATAACCCGAACTCGTGTCCATAGTGCGTGTTGCGCCAATCCCATGCGTCGGAGGGCAGCGTGAGGTCGGCCTCAGTGCCTGTTTTTACCTCTTTTCGTGACAGGTTTTGCGCCGTGAAGTTAAACTTTAAGCTTTTTGCAATATCCCAGCCCAGCGTGTAGTTGCGCGACCAGGTGTACTCTTGGAAAATAATGGGTGTGATGCTTATGCCGGAGTAAAAGCTGCGCGCTATGTACTCGTTATAGGTGTCGTTGAATTCGGTTGAAAAACCGTACTGGTTAGGGTATAGCGCAAGGTTGAAATCCTTGAGTATTTTCCAGTTTTCATTCTTCATCGACTTATTTTTGGCTAAAGGCTCAAATACAAAAGGTTTTGTACTATACGCGTAAATACCATTCAGACGCTGCTCTAACTTGTAGTCGAGCTCGGTGTTTACATCGTGCGCCAGTGCTTCATTGTACATGTAGCCTACGGTGAAGTTAGAAATATCAATAGGACCCAACTTTTTTTCTCCGCTGCCGTTTACACGTACATTGTTAAAATTGATATTTTTACGCATAGCGTAAGTGATGGTCGCGTTGCGAATAGAGTCACGGTCATGCTTGTTGGCTGCTTTGTCCAGCGCATCCTGCAGCTTAATGTCGGGATCAAATGGATTGTAAAGCGGAACAATGAAACTTTCGGCGTAGTTAATACCCAGTGGAATGGTCACTCCCCACTTGGACGGGAAGAATTTGCCCAGCTCAAATTTGGTAGCAACGTCATACTGGTACGCGTCTTCTTTCGAGCGTGTAAGTATACGGCTATCGAGGCTGCCGAATCCCGCTTTTGAAACGCTACCCGCCAGCGATACGTTGGCAAAGTCGGCAAAGTTGGTAGCAATGCGTGCGTTGGCTGCCCAGCCGCCTTCCTCTGAGAAGTTGGTAAGACGCAGCTCGTTTACCCATACTATACCATCTTTTGGCAGACCGTCATCGGTAGCCAGAATACCTTTTTTGCCGGCAGGGTTTTTTACGCCAATCATCATTACACGTGTCTCGCCAAGATTGGGGTTACCTACTACGCGTACTATATTTTTCCCATCGGCTTTTTCGTATATGCTGGAAAGTGTAACGCCTGTATTGCTGCGAATTTTTGCGTTGCGCTCCAACTTCAAGTCGGTGAATAGGTTGAGCGCAATATCTAACCTATTATCATCAGGCCATACTATGTCGCGCTGCGTTTCCTCGTAGCGTCCCCAAGGAGTGAGTTTCAGCGGAATTTCGTACTCGTAGTAGTTATAGCGATAGTCGCTACCTATGCGTACAAACAGCGACAGCTCGTTATCCTTAAGGCGTGACTCATTCATAGCCTCAGCATGCACATCCATCTGCAGGCGACGGAATTCGCGCATGTCGAGCGTAGAGTTTTTGTAAGTTGCACGTGCGTCGCCATTGGCAAGATTGGTAACAGAAATCATCATTGCCTGCTCGTTGCGCTGTACTTGTTGGTTGGTGGTGTTATCTACTATACGGCTCACACCCGGAGGAAGCAGGTAGTTTACAGGCCTGCGATCGGAGTTTTCCTCAATGCTTACAGCCGAAATATCAACGGTTCCGGAGGTGGTTTCGGGTTGAGCAAGTCCCTCCTGAGCTTCAAGCAGCGAGTAGTTGTACTTGCGCCATTCGGCACGTACCAGCTCAAATCGGGCAAAGCGGCACACTACAGCGGTATCAAGTCCGCTGAAGAATGCCCGCATAAAACGCATGGATTTGAAGTCCTCGATGCCGTTGTGCGCTTTCCCGTCAGCAATAGGAATTTTGAATTGGTACCAGTTTACCTTTTGGTAGTCGCCATAGTCTGCATCGTTAATGTTTACCTCGCGTACATCGGTAATATAGTTTTGTCCCACGCCGTTAGGGTTTATGTCGTCCGGATTGAGCTCGATGAAGTACTCGTAGTAGCTCTCCAACTCGTTCAGCGTGTTATCCTTATTTATGTCCTCGGTGTTGGGCATGGTGGTTGCTGCTTCGGAAAGTCCACCCTTTGCCACTGGTGAGTTGCCTTGTGAGTTATTGTACTTTTTATAGCGCGAAAGAATGTCCAACTTCTCATTGTCATAGTCTGCACCACGGTAGTAGTGATAGTTGTCGTTTGAGGGGTCTTCTTCAAATTGTAGATACGCATTGTCGTCAGTAACCACAGCGCGAATATGGCTCATGTAGCTGTATTTGCGATTAAAGAAGTCATACTCCTGGTCATCGTTCATGCCGTCGTAGCCCACGTCCTGCAGCGCCCGTGCCGCCTCGTTGTTATCAAATGTATTTACCAACGACTGTACTTTAGGTACATATCCCCAAGCAGTTTCCTCTACCAGCGTGGTGTCGTAGGGGTAGGGCAAGCCGTTTTCAAACGCCTTACGGCTATCCTTAAGAATATCTTCCGATACATCGCCAAGGTTGAAGTATAGGCGACCGTTCTGGAATTTTGCCTTCTCTGCGTTGCTACCTCGCGTGTAAATAAACGGATCGAGCATCCAAAACTCAATATACTCTACGTTTGACGTTTCGAAGTCTGTAATGGGCAGCGCACGCATCATAGCGCCAAAGTTGGTTTTGGGAGTTCTGAGCGAACCATCACTATTAAGTCCCTTGCCTGAAAATTCAACATTGCTACTAAAGTCAATGTAGTTGTACGGGCCACGCTCGTTGGGGTAGTAGGCCATGTTGAGTACAGATATATTTGCATCGGCACCAATGATGAGGTCCTTGTTTGGAAAAATTTCTTTCTCCGACACCTCACGTACGTAGTGATTTTTGCGATACTTCTTTGGGTCGTCCCTCATGTAGCCCGGAGTTGAGGAGGTATTGCGCAGAAATAGCGGGTCGATCATATACCACGCCAAATTAGAACGGTAGTAGCTGTTGCTGAGTGGGAAGCTGGAGGAGGTAGTGTTTTTTCCACCACCAAATTGGTTGTTACCTCGTGCAGTTACGTATTCAGGGGTACTGCCCAGCGACCATGCGGTGTACTGCCGCAGGTCAATGGTCATTTTTGTAGATTCAAAGTCGTCAATATAGGTTGATCCCGCTTTACCTATGGCGCTGTTGTGACCGGGTAGGAGCTGTGCAAATTCAGCTTGGATGGAGAAGTTTGATTTTTCTTTGGTACTGATAAGCGGAATGGCGTCTACCAACTTAGTGAGCAGATTAACTTCGGTAGTGTACGAGCCGTTGAGTCCCCAAATAGTATTAGATAGCGGCTCATCGCCGTAGGCTACCTTTTGCGTAAGCGGCTTTTCAGATAGGTGAAGTATGGTGGCGCCTACGTTGAAATTTTTTGAAAACTGATACTTTAGGTTAGTACCCAGCATGGTCTTTTTTACAAACGAGTACATATCCAAACTCTCCATTGATACCTGCAGCGGCACGTTGGAGGAGAGGTACACGGGATTGATAATCTGCACGCGTCCCAGCGTGTAGTTCACCGTGTAGTCTACGTTTTCTATCAGCTTAATACCGCCTGCTGTAACAACTACCGAACCCTCGGGAATATCGGTGGCATTAAGAATAATTTCAGAGGTAGAGGTGGATTTGTATGATCCTACCAGTCGGAATTTATTTTTGTCGGCAAACTGTTTTGCCTTTACCAGCGTTGAGTCATATAGCTGGTTGTACACATACTTGTCGGCTATGGGGTAGCCTATTTTCGTGCCCAGGTCGCGGCCAAAAGGCTCTCGCATGGGGAATATGATACGCCCACCGGAGCTTAGCACTGTTATTCCCTCGATGTAGTCGAACTTGCCGTCGGGGTAGTGGTTTCCGGCGTCATTTAGGTTGTCGAGATTTAGCACTTGTATCAGCGGAAGGTTTTTTGATTTGCCCTCAGTGAGGTAAGGGACGTTGGTGCCCACCTCATCGTCGCGGTACATTACGTTAAGTATAAAGTTGTCCTTGCTCAGCTGGTAGGCATCGAGGCTGTAGATGTTTTTCATCATCAACTTCCATGTGTTGTAGCGGGGCGACAGGTTGGTGCCCTTGAGCAACTTTAGGAAGAGTGCTTTCGGTGCAGAAATACCGTCATCGTAAAACTCACCCACACGGTAGGTTGTTCCACTTTTGGTATACTCAAAAGCTACACCAAGAATTTCGTCGGCGTTGAGCGCATTGGTAAGTGAAATGTAGCCCAACTGCGTGTTAAACTGGTAGTCGGTTCCGACTGTCAGCCTACGCGCATTTTCTATCTTTTCGTAATCCTTGCCTTGAACCAGACCGTAGGAGTTAAGCACGTTATTGGTTTGCGAAATGTCGCGCACCTGATCGTTGTTTTTCAGCAGCTGGTATAGCGGGTTATTATTGCTGGGTGGAGTAGTACTACCGTTACCTAATGTATCCAACGCAATAATATTGCGCGCGTTGTCAAAACGGTTATTACGGTTGGTAACCCATACCTCAATACGCGTAATGTTAATTCCTGACTGAATAAGTGGAAGGCGAGCGAGTGCAGAGTTGTATTGGTCGCCGAAGTATTGTGCAAGGAAAAAGTGGCGGTTGGCATCGTATTTATCAACGGTAATGTCGAAGAGGTTAGTTTGTGCGCCGCCCTGCACGTTAATGGTGGACGATTGCCCTTTTTGCTCTGATATTACGCTTTCAATGGTGAGATGGCCAAACTTCAGCTCCGTTTTGAAACCAAACAGGCTTTGGCTTCCGGTAATGAGCGACCCCGACAAGGGTAGGCTTACGTTACCGGCTTCAATTTTTTGAATAATGTCGTCCTCTTCGCCCTGATAGTTGATTTTTATCAGATCCTGAAAGTTGAAGGTGAGGTCGGTACTGTTGATGAAGTTAAGGTTGATGCGATCACCAATGGAGGCTGATGCGTTGATTTGCATGTTGACTTTAAAGTCGAATGCTCCGTGCGAACGGTATTCTTCGGGAATGGTTGGGTTATCGGTGCGACTCCAGTTGTAACCGAAAATTACTTCGGCAGCACCCTGAATATTAAACTTGATTAGGTCGCTGCCGAAGAGGTTGCTTGGTAGCTTAAAGTCGGGTAGCAGTTGAGACAATTTGCCTTCGCTGCTTCGCGCGCTATTACCTGTTTCAGCAGCTCGGCGTGCAGTCCATGCGTTGCGTACGGAGTTATCAAATTGGTAGTGACGGTACTCTTCGTCGGTCATTACCTTTACGGGAGTTCCGCGCTCACCCTGCCCTTTGTTGTAAAATGTGTAGTCGTTGCTCTTTTCGTTGTACTCTATGTCGTACATCTCCGATTCCTTTACGGCGGGTTGCCACCTGCGCGCTGTATCGGCAGGTGCGGCGTAGGTGACCCTTGCCGTTGAGGCGACAATGGTTGCCAGAAGTAAAGCCGTGGTTAGAAAACGAAAGATGCGATTCAAGATGGCAGAAAATTAAAGTCTTTGTAGTGCGTTGCGAATTAGCTCCTCCACGCTTTGCTGGTTGCTTTGTTTGTAGGCAGCCTCTACTGCCTTTTCGGTGTTAGCCTTGGGGAAGCCCAATGCAAGAAGTGCTGCTATGGCCTCTTTGGTGGTAGCGCCAAATACGGCAGTTGCGGCTTCGGAGCCACCTGCATTCATAGGTTTCAGCGCTTTGCCCTTAAGGTCAACTATTATGCGCTCTGCCGTTTTTAGTCCTATACCTTTAATGCTTTTGAGTACCGCGATATCCCCCACGGCAATGGCGGTAGTAAGCTCGTTGCTGCGTAATGACGACAGCATAATGCGTGCCGTAGATGCACCCACGCCAGATACACTAATAAGCAGGCGGAACAGCTCACGCTCCTCCTTGTCGGCAAAGCCGTATAGTATATGCGCATCCTCGCGTATTTGCTGGTGAAGGTGTAGCATGGCATCCTTTCCTTCAGCCAGCTGCGAGTATGTTTGCAGCGATATGTTGATAAGATAGCCCACGCCCGCAGCCTCAATCACCGCGTAGGTTGGCGTAAGTTCGGTTAGCTGCCCTTTAACGTATTCGTACATAAAATAAAGTCATAAGTCAAAAAGTTGTAAGTCAATAAAGTTTAAGAGTTAATCACTAACCATTAATCATTATTTTACTCCCCTCTTCCCACATCAATTTTGCCTGTAGGTAGCGGATTTTTTGTTAATTCGGCGTACTCCTTGCGGTTTTTATAGGCGTCGCATGCCATGTACAGCGCATTACGAAACGATTCGGGTGATGCCTCATCGCGTCCTGCAATGTCGTATGCCGTACCGTGGGCGGGTGAGGTACGTATGATGGGCAGACCGCCTGTGTAGTTTACGCCGGAACCAAAGGCCAGCGCTTTGAAAGGAGCTAGGCCTTGATCATGGTACATGGCGAGAACAGCATCGAAACGGCTAACGCTGTTGGCTCCAAAAAATCCGTCGGCAGCGTATGGACCGAATGCGAGTATGCCGCCCTTAATGGCATCGTCAATGGCGGGGATAATAATAGTTTGCTCCTCCTCACCCAACAGTCCGCCGTCGCCGGCGTGAGGGTTGAGCCCAAGCACTGCAATGCGCGGGCGGCGAATTTTGAAATCCTCCTTAAGGGTTGCATTAAGCTGTTTTAGCTTGCGCAAAATAACCTCTTTGGTGAGCGTCTGCGGTACTTTGCTCAACGGGATATGGCCTGTAGCAATACCCACGCGCAGGTTTTCACTTGCCAAAATCATAATGGATTCTTTAGCGCCAAATGTTGAGGCTAAGAATTCTGTGTGTCCGGGGAATTGGTACTCGTTTGACTGAACATTTTGCTTGTTGAAGGGGGCGGTTACCAGCACCTGAATTTTGCCATCTTTCAGATCCTGTACGGCTGCTTTCAGCGCGGCCAGCGCACCTTGTCCTGCCGCTTCAGTCGACTTACCTATATCCACCTTTGCATCATCGTCCATAACGTTGATAATGTTAGCGCGCTTGGGGTTGGCCTCATCAGCGCTACGGATAATGTTGAAGTTGAAGTTGTCAATATTGATTAGCTTGCGGTGAAAGGCTGCCACCTTGGGTGAACCGTACACTATGGGCGTACACAACTCGGTAATGAGCGACTCGGAGAGCGTCTTAATAATCACTTCATATCCTATTCCGTTAATATCGCCCTGTGTTATCCCTACCTTAATTTTGTTGTCAGCCATATGTGTTTATTGTTGAGTGTAACATGCCATAAACAACAAAATTACCAATTTTTGACCACGTATTTTGCTCTTGACTTGTTAAATAAGCTTAACCTAAAGTGCTTTAGTAGAAGTTAACGAATTTGCCGATTGGTAAGGGCTTTGAAATGGGTGTAGTTTTTTTGCAGATTACTTTTTTTGTCAAAAAAAGGCAAGGAGAAATATAGTAATTTGGGCTGATTGCTTAGTTTAACCTTTTATTGTTATACACTTTAAAATAATCATATAATCAATGAGTTAAAATGATGTAAAAGTGCTGTTTTATGTCGTTTTTTACTATTCCGAATGAGGTCGCAGTCTTTTTTTTGAAAAAGCCCCGTTTATAGTAGAAGTTTTTTTTTAACTTTGCCAATTATACTCTCAAGAGAAAATCAAAATTATTTTTTATACCAAAAAAACGCAAAAAAATTATGAAAAGAAAAATTTATTGTTTAGCGGTTTCTTTGGGTCTTATCATCGCATCGTGTGGTAGCCCCGAAAAAATGAAAGATGCTGCCGACCAAATCAAGGCAACATGTACCCCCGCCGTGCTGGAGGCAAATGCAGGTGTTATAAAGGCTACTATTAATGTAAGCTTCCCTGAAAAATATTTTCACCCCGAGGCTGTTCTTGAGATGCTACCCGTTATTAAGTACCAAGGCGGCGAGGTTGCAGGAACTGTAAAGGTGTTGCAAGGAGAGAAGGTAAAGGACAATAATACCGTAATCTCAGAAAAGGGTGGCAGCTACTCACAAGAGGTAACCTTTGAGTACACGGATGCAATGAAGGTGTCAACCCTCGAAATTCGTCCTACTTTGGTAGACAAGAAGGGTAAGAGACTACAATTCCCGAAGGATATTAAGGTGGCCGATGGTGTAATTGCTACTTACAAGTTGGCTGAAGTAGAGGTTAAGCCAGCGTTTTATGCTGACAGCTACCAGCTGACAACGGAAGAGGTTAAGGATGCTCAAATTCTTTTCACTATCAATAAAGCAGATGTTCGCTCAAGCGAGTTAAGCAAGGAGGATGTAAAGATGCTGCAACAATTTGTAGCTGACGCTTCACCCAAGGAGCCTGCAAAGACTAAAGCGAAGAAGGGTGCTGTTGAACCTGCTCCCGCTCCCAGCAACAAGTCGCTTAAGAGCCTGCAAATTTCATCATATGCTTCACCTGATGGTGGCATGGATTTGAATGAGAAACTTTCTACCAACCGTGGTAAAACTACCGATGATGCTTTGGTTAAGTTCTTCAAGCAATCAAAAGCGCAGGTTGATAAAAATCTTATTGAGATTAAGCACACCGCTGAGGACTGGGATGGCTTTAAGAAGTTAATGGAGGGCTCGGATATTCAAGACAAGGAGTTAGTGCTGCGCGTTCTTTCTATGTACAGCGACCCTGAAGTGCGTGAGCGCGAAATCAAGAACATTTCAGCTGTGTACACTGTAATTGCTGATAAGGTTCTGCCTCAGCTGCGTCGTTCGAAGTTGAAAGCAACCGTTGAAACTGCCAACATGGGCGACGACCAGATTAAGTCGTTTGTTTCTGCAGGTAACCTTGATACGCTTAACGCTGAGCAGCTGATGTACGCTGCATATAACCTCTATAAGGATGATGAGACAACTCAAGTTACCCTATATAAGAAGGTGGCAGAGAAATATCGTGATGCTCGCGGTTACAACAACCTCGGCGCTCTTTACCTTACCCAGGGTAAGCTGGATGATGCTAAGACTGCTTTAGATTCGGCAATGGCTATTAAGGCTGATGTTAAGGTGCAAAACAACTTGGGCTACGTGCTGCTGAAGCAAGGTAAGACTGAGGATGCCGAAAAACAGCTGGCTGCTGCAGGTCTTGACGAGAGCAAGGCCGGTATGGGCTACATAGCTATAGGTAAGGGCGACTATAAGCAAGCTGTTACCCTGCTTAAGGGTTCAGGCAGCTTCAACGAGGCTTTGGCGCTACTGCTTAGCGGAAGCGCAGACAATGCTTCTGCTGTATTGGCTAACCTTGATACTCCTAAGGCATACTACCTAAAGGCTGTAATTGGCGCTCGTAAGAATGTAGAGGCTGATGTAATGGACAACCTTAACAAGGCAGGCGACCTGAAGGCTGATGCAAAGAAGGATGCTGAGTTTGTAGCTTTTTGGCCCAAACTCTAGTTTAACTATAAATAGATTTAAAAAAAAGCCGCGGAGCAATGTGCTCCGCGGCTTTTTTAATTAACAAATATATCTGGTGCTAAGACCACTGTTGTCTCGTGTAACAATTTTTCACTGTAAAGTATTTTATGAAATAAATTTGAAATAATATAAACGCTGTTTTATCACGGCTGTAATGTAATACTTTTGCACCCAAGAAGGAGCGCTGCCGGTTGAGGTGTTTGGAGTGTTGAGGAAAACCCAAATGCTGAAAAATCATATGACTCTGTTGGTGAATTTGAGTAGCGTGGCATTGTGTCAATCCACTTATTCCTGGGTAATTCGACCCTGGCACAAGTCTTCTATATTTACGTTTTTGTTAATGGTACTCCCTACGCTCTATGCTTGAGCGTGGGGATTTTTTTATTTGTTTCACTCTTATTAAAATTTTATGGAGAAAAAAAGATTTGCTTTGGCTTGGAGGTTGTTGTGCCTGTTGTTGGGTTGCATAACCTCTGTAAATGTTATGGCGCAACCCCTTTCTGTTTCAGGGGTTATTTCGGATGATAAAGGAGAGCCCATGGCAGGAGCCAGCATTGTGTTGAAAGGCTCTACTACAGGAACAATTGCGGATGTTGATGGAACATATACAATTGCCGTTCCTAATGAACAAGCAGAGCTCGTTTTTTCTTTTGTGGGTATGTCTACCGAAGAAGTTTTGGTAGGAACTCGACGTACGCTGAATGTGACGTTGACAGCAGAAGATAATGCTTTGGATGAGGTGGTAGTGATTGGTTATGGCGCTGTGAAAAAAAGAGATTTGACCGGCTCTGTGGCTTCGGTGAAAAGTGGTGACATTGTAGCTGTTCCCTCAGCCGATCCCATGAAGGCAATACAGGGAAAGGTGGCTGGTATAGACATTACACCTACATCAGGTGAAGCGGGCGCTCCGGTGGAGATTCTTATTAGAGGTACGCGCTCTATTAATGCGAGCAATAAACCGCTGTTTATTATTGATGGAATACAGGGAGGACGCTATGAGGATGTGAATCCTGCTGATATTGCCTCGCTGGAGGTGCTAAAGGATGCATCGGCAACTGCAATTTACGGTTCGCAAGGTGCTAATGGCGTGGTGATTATTACAACGAAGAAAGGTGTGGAGGGTAAGACTACGGTGTCGTATGAAGGGTACTACGGTATAAATGGCTTGGCAAAATACCCGTCGACCCTAAGCGGTGACGCTTGGATGCAAATGCGCAGAGATGCGTATGCTGCCAATGGTATTACCGATGATAACGTTATATTTTCTTCGGAAGAGCAGGAGGCTATTCGCAATAACCAGTGGGTAAACTGGGAGGATGAGGTGATGGAGACCGGAACGCAGCAGAGCCATAGCGTGTCGGTGCGCAGCGGAAGTGAAAAAACGCAAACGTTTATGTCCGGCTCCTACTATAAGGAAAAGGGCTTGTTTTACAATGATGATGCAGAGCGATTCACTGCCCGCTTGAATATTGACAAAACTGTTTCGTCATGGGTTAAAGCCGGAATGTATGCGCAGTTTGCTTACTGGGATAAAGATGCTCGCAAAGGTTGGGTACTTAACAACGCAGTAAGTACACTCCCGCTTGGCACACCTTACGATGAGAATGGTAATGTGGTATTGTATCCTGTTGCCGGACAACCTCAAACACTAAGCCCGCTGGCAGATAATATTGAGAATTCAGCGGTGAATAATACCAAGCAGGCCAATACTTCTATCAAGGCCTACGTGGATATTGCTCCGGTGGAGTGGCTTAGCTTCAGATCGAGCGCGGGCGGTACGTTTAACTTTCAGCGCATAGGTATTTTTAATAGCGCCAACTCCATTTCGCAGCGCGACACTAAGCGTAGCGAAACATCTATTGAAAATAGCAATGAGCAGTTCTATACATGGGATAATGTGCTGAATTTTAAAAAGCAATTTGGAGAGCACGGACTCAATATTACGGCACTAACCAGCTATACTCGCCGTGTGTCGGATGTGTCAAAAATGATTGCACCCGATCAGCAACAATCCTCCTACCTATTTTACAATATCGGGGCTGCTGATGCAACGCAGTCAACTTTATATTCCAACTATGTAGGGACGGAAACTATGTCGTATGCCGGACGTGTGGACTACAATCTTATGGGGAGATATTTGCTTACGGCCAGCCTGCGTGCTGATGGCGCATCGCCCTTGGCAGAGGGTAATAAGTGGGCCTACTTCCCGTCCATAGCCGGGGCGTGGCGTATCTCGGATGAGGCATTTATGGCGGGAGCACAGGATAAGATAAACGATTTGAAGTTGAGGGTGAGTTACGGTATTACAGGTAATGCAGCGGTGGATGCTTATGCTACGCAAAGCGGGGTACAGCCGGGTGACCGAATGGGATTTGGTGATACCTACGCAGCCACCTATAAATATAAGCAGCTACTGGGTAATAAGGATTTGACATGGGAGAAATCGGCGACAGTGGATATTGGCGTTGACCTCACTATGTTCAATAGTAGGTTAAATCTGGTAGCAGATGTGTATAATACCAATACTACGGATTTGCTCATGAAGCGCATATTGCCTTCATCGGCAGGTGGCGATGGAAAAACGACCTTCCAAATGTGGCAAAATGTGGGCGCAACTAATAATAAGGGTTTGGAAATAACTATTAATACGGTAAATATTGAGCAGCCTGGAGATGGTTGGCATTGGTCGAGCGCGCTGACTTTTTCTGGCAACAAGGAGAAAATTGTAAGTATGTACGAGGGTGATATTCCCGGTGATGAGACAACCACTCTGAAAGAGGGCTACCCGGTAAAATCATTTTTTGGGTATAAAAAAACGGGCATATGGCAGCTGGATGAGGCTGCCGAGGCTGCTAAGTGGTCATACGAAAATAAGCCTGTGCAGCCGGGGGACATTAAGATTGCTAACATGTCGGATGTAGATACCGTTCCGTATGCCATAGATCGTGACCACGACTGGACATATTTGGGGCAGGCTGCCCCTAAATGGTTGCTTGGGTTCAATAATACCGTTAGCTATAAAGGTTTCGATTTGAACGTGTACATGTTTGTGCGTTGGGGGCAGATGATTAACTATGAGCTGGCGGGGCGTTATGACCCGACCGGAGCAAACGGGCAGCTGGCCAACTACAACTACTGGACGCCAACAAATCCATCGAATGACTATCCTGCGGCCAACTCGTCAAGACCATTGATTAACTATGTGGGTTATACGTCGCTCAACTTTATAGATGGCTCCTACTTTAAGCTGAAGACGCTTACGTTGGGCTACACCTTTCCCTCAAAGTGGATTTCGAAGGTAAAGTTGGAGAGGCTACGCGTTTACTTTACGGCAAATAATCTTTGGACAGTTTCTAAGAGTGACTTGCTGGATGATTATGATCCTGAGCGTGGCGGAGCTTCAAGCTATCCGTTGAGCAGACAGTTTGTATTTGGTGTTAATCTTGATTTTTAATATCCCGTAATAGATGGAGAAGAGTATGAAAAATATAAATAAAATAGTATTGGGGGCATTGGCTGTGGCGATGCTTTTGAGCACCTCCTGCAATAAGTTGGAGGAGTATAACCCGTCAGGCTCAACGGCTGAGAATGTGTTTACTACGGTAGAAGGCTACGAGGCGTTAGTGAATGAGTGTTACTCTAACTTGCGTGCTATGTGTTATGGGCGTGAGGATATGATGTTTTTTGGGGAGACAGGTACAGATATTTGGCACGCGGCATACAATAGAGATTATGGTCCACAGATTAATAAGTACGCGGGACTATCCCCAAACGTGGGTATGGTGAAGAATGTGTGGGAGCGCTTTTATGTCCCCATCAACTTGTGTAATGCTGCTATAGACAGGGTTGATGGAGCCGGATATACGAGCGAAGAAAGAAAGAATGCTAAAGTTGCTGAGGCGTACTTTTTGCGCGCTTATATTTACTGGCATATTGTGGAATGGTATGGCAATGTAAGCCTAGTTACTCAGGAAACAACTATACCTGTGATGGTTGCCTATCGCAGCCCGGTATCGGAGTTTTACAGGGTGATCTTTGATGACCTTAAGTTTGCTATGCTGCATTTGCCGATAAAGCAAGGGGTAGGTGAAACAGGTAAGGCTGCTAAGCCTGCAGCTCACGCGCTGTTGGCGCGTATGTATTTAACGTATGCATCTTACTTAAAGTACCACCAAAATAATTCTGGTGAAGCAGCTGTTTACTATGAGTTGGCTAGCAAAACTGCACAAGAGGTGATTACCGCTAAGGGTGAGTATGGCGTGGAGTTGTACGATACTTTTGCCGAGGTATTTGCCCCTGCTAATAATAAGAGTAACAAGGAGGCGTTGTACGTTATTAGCCATTCTTATAATGCCGCGTTGGAGGTAAATTCCGATAATCCCAACCGACTGTTTCAGTACTACCAACCGAGGTATTCTAATAAGGTAGGTATGCAAATGTCGCTGGAGTACAGCCGTGATAATTCGGCGTACATGCAGCCAACAAAATATTTGCTTGAGCTGTTTGACGAGGAGCGTGACGCGCGCTATTCCGCAACTTTTCAGGAGGTGTGGTTGGCGAACAACCCATCGAAGCTGGCCTGGGATCAGGTAGGCTTGGAAATGTTTAAAAAGGATACTTCGGTGGTCCATGTTGGTGATGCGGTTGGCGCAATAGGTGATACGGCGCTGCTGTTTACCAAAAAAACGCTCGATTCGGCCTATAAGGCTCACTGTCGCTATGCCGTGGCTGATATTAACGATATGTACAATGCTGATGGTACACTTTCTCAATATAGTAAGGGAAATGGCAGCTACCAATGCTTCCCGGCGCTAAGTAAATTTAGGGATCCGAATCGCCCGAGTGCTAATTCGCAGGCCGGTGCAAAGGATGTGCTCATAATACGCTTGGCGGAAATGTATTTGATAGCAGCAGAGGCTGAGTTTGAGCTGGGGCGCGATGGATTATCGTATGTAAATGTGCTTAGAGATAGGGCGCAAATTGAGAGTGCAGCGAGCAACCAAGCTACCTCGGCAGATGTAGATGCTGCGGGTGGTTACTTGAACTTTATGCTTGATGAGCGTGCGCGCGAGCTATGCGGTGAGCACTTGCGCTGGTTTGACCTGAAGCGTACAAAGCAGCTGGAAAATCGCTTGGGGCCGGGTAATGCCAATCCTAATATCACAGCGTTTAATAAGGATATTCATTACGTGAGACCGGTGCCTTTGTCGTTTTTGCAGTCGTTGGAGAATGGTGCAGAGTTTGGACAGAATCCGGGGTATAATTAGCATATATTTTGAGTTGAGCAGTATCGCCATGAATCTGAGTGTTCATGGCGATTTTTTTGTATTTTTTAAAAATTTAATGTTATATTGAAAAAGGCCTTTCGAATTGTCAATATGTTGTAATTGAGTATGTTGATTGTTGAAAACGAAATTTATTTGTTAAAAGACTTGCTTTTGATTTTAGTAAACTTAACTTTGCGGTGGTGAAAGATGTGCGCGTGCACATGAGCAAGGTGTGTTGACTAAAACCCTAAACATGAATTTTGTTGTGAAAATGGTATGTGATGATGCTACTATGCCCAATATGGGCATGGTACTTGCACACACACACACACACACACACACACACAATGTAGTAGCGTTTTTCTATATAATAATTTCGGAGACTTTTCCAAAGCCCGCATAGGTGATTAATTTGCCTGTGCGGGTTTTTTGTGTTTGTATAGTATTGAACCAAATCATTATAAACCCAATTAAACCAAAACAATTATGAGAAAGAAAATTCTTTTACTGATTGCCATAATGGCAATGGTGGTGGGAGTGGGGCAGGCTGCTTCTACGCTGAAGGTGGCGTATGTAACTAATGCAGCAACACCTCCTACAACAGACGAAGTTTTTGCGACTTTGAATAGAAACTTTGTTGCAACAGCAATTAATAATGCTAATCCTGATGCGCCTACGGTTGCTACTTGGGTTAGTACTTATGATGTTATTGTAGTATCGGAGTATGCTAATAGCGGTAACGTGCAAATGAAAAACTTGACTAAGCCTGTTCTGATGATGAAGGGACATGCTCTTACGCAAGATGCAAGGTGGGGCTGGAGCGCGAAGAATAGTGGGACGGACGCAACAGGAATAGAGCAAAATTTGTTGTCGCAAAAAAGTCTAAAAGTGGCTTCCGCAGAGCAGGGCGTGGGGCTATACAAAGGGTTAGCGTTTGTGGGAGATTCTGTGCAACTGTTGAGTGAAATAGGAATGAATGCGGCTCAGTATAAGGGTTTTATAGCGATAGGGCCAAGGAGTGGTGTTGCCATAACTAATGCTGGTTCTGTACAACCTACTCCTACATCAGGCTGTGATAAGGTCGTGTTTTGGATGCCTCAGGGAGCATTGGCTGATGGTGCAAATGCTATGTTGAGCAACTATGTTTATGTCGGTATTTCTTCGAATTCATACACATATCTAACGGCTAATGCTAAGCAGTTAATTGTTAATGCCGTGAAAATGTTAGGTGGTGAAACGCCTACGGGTAAGGAAGAGATGCCCAAGAAAGTACTGTACGCAACGATGGTTACAGGAAACAACTCTATGCCTGTAGCTGTAGATCCTTTGTATAATGCCCTCGTTAGTGCCGGTTATGAATTGAAGGTACAAGATATTACATCTTCAGCAGCAACTCCTGATACGGCTGGACAAGATATGGTGGTTATCTCGGAATTACCGGGAAGTGGCAACCTGAATAATTTTAAGAATTTGGATAAGCCGGTATTTGTAATGAAGGCTCACCAGCTGGCTAATACCGGTCGCTGGAACTGGAGTGGTGTTGGAGCTACTGCAGGAGCAGTTGTGCAGGGCCCAACGCAAACGCATATGTATATTCCAACTGCAATGAAGTCAGATGCACTGTTTGCTAATCTTACTATTATTGGCGACTCAACTCAACTTCTGTCGCAGGTTGGAAATAGCAAGGGTTTGATGGGCGTGAATAAGTTGAGGGCTGGTGCATCTGCTACGGTATATGGTAAAATGTTGGGAACAACATCTGATACTATTTTGTTTTACTATCCTGCCGGAACTATTGCTGATGGTACAACTGCCTTATTGAGCGATTACTGCTACTTTGGCGTTACAGGTTTTGACTCATATAAATACATGACTAAAAATGCTATTCAAGTAGCATTGAACGCAATTGCTAAGTTGACAGGTAGTGCTGCAAAGGTTGCAGCCGATGCCGTTTTTACGCTTGAAACCGCTACCGGTGGTAGTGTCGACGGAAATAAGGCAGCCTACTACGTGGGCGAGTCTTATAGCATGACAGCTACGGCAGATGTTAACTACGAGTTTGTAAAGTGGGAAAAGAAAAATGGAAACTCCTATGATAGTATAGCTAATACGCCTGCTATTAGCGGTTGCATGCCCGCAAGCCTTACACTGCGCCCGGTGTTTGTGGGTACTACCCCTCCGGCGCCTTCGAATAAAACGAAGTTGAACGTAGCTTACGTGACCAAGAGTACGGATAAGGACTCTGTTTCTGTGGTGCTGGATCGTAACTTTGAAAATGTGACGGTGGTGAAGTTCAATAATGCGCTGACTCAGGCTAATGTGGACTCGCTGCAGAAGTATGATGTAGTGGTGTTGACCAGCTACTTTGGTGGTGGTGATTTGTACTTGGGGCGCAATTTGACCAAGCCTGTGGTGATGTTACAGGGTGTTGTTATGCCTGACGATAATAACTTCTATACAACTAAAACGGGTATGACCCGTTGGAGTTGGGTTACCAGCCGTTACGGTCATACAGAGAGCGTTGTATACGAACAAAATATGGTATTCCAAAAGGCTATTGAAGTGGCAACTGCCGATCAGTCTAATAATCTATACAAGGGCTTGAAGTATGTAGGCAATACGGTTTGCTTGCTTGATACTATTGCGAGGTCAAGCGCCAGCTACTTAGGTATGATAACCACAGCTGCTCCCAAAACCGGAACGCTGAAGTCTAAGGTTAGCCCAGAAGTTGTTAATGGCAATAGCTATGCTGTGTACTATCAAGCTAAGGGTAACCTTGCTGATGGTACTGATGCTCTTAAGAGCAACTACTGCTACATTGGTCTTAACCAGCAATCGCACAACCTTATTAACGCTAACATGAAGCAGCTGCTTGTGAATGCTGTAAAGGTTGTTGCTGATAGCGTTCCCTCGGGTGATGAAGAAATTGATGGTGTAGCAGCTCCTGCTATTACGTCGGTAAGTTTACCTTCTACCTTGTCAGTTCGCGTACCTGCTGTTGCTACGCTTGTTGCTACAGTTGTTGCTACTAAGTTGGCTGATAATGTGATTCGTTGGTCGTCAAGCGATCCCACTAAGGTTACGGTAAATCAGTGGGGGGGTGTACAAGCTGTTAGTGCCGGTACTGCAACCATTACGGCTGCTACTGCTGATGGTTCAAAGACGGCCACTTGTACTGTAACTGCTGTGGGTAGCGCTGAAGTTCTGCTGAGCGAAGGTTTTGAAGATTGGGAGAGGCGCACAGCTAAGTTGGTGCTACCTAATACCGATAGTACGCCAAACTTTGCATCAGGTAATAACATTATAAATAACGTAACTATAGATCGTCCGCTTTATGGTTCGGCTGCCGGCTCAAATGTTGAGTTTACGCTGAAGAATGTGAACGTGGTTCCTTACGCAGGTGCTAAATTTCTGAATGAGGATAAGGGTATTCTGAATATTAATGGTGCAGGTAACAATAACCTAACTGCTGCTGTAACTACAAGTCCTAACCCTCCTACCAGTGAGATACAAGGTGAAACAGGAACTATTGTATTTAATGAAAGTGCTTTGGTTATTGGACAAGTGAATAAGGAAGTGAAGACTATTGAGTTGGTTCTATCAATGTATGGTGACGGACGTGTTGCAATGGTTGAAAAATCATACGATGGTACAACTTGGTTGAAGATAGATGCGGATAAGGAAAGCGGTAGCGCTGGTCGAACTGTGGGTTTTGTTATGCCTAATCAAATGGCTAATAAGTTTATTGTTAATCTGCCTCGCGCTGAGAAGAATTTCTACTTGCGCTTTCTTGCCGGAAGGTCCGGTATGACTGCGCTTACAGCTGCCAGAACAGATAAGGTAAACCTTCACAGCGTAAAATACTACGGACCGAATAGCACAAATGTGCCTGTAACGAGTGTAGGTATTAGCGTGTTTGAAAAGCCAAGCAGCGCAAGGGTGTCGAACGATACTATTTATATGACAGCACCTCAGAGTTGGTGTGAGTCAGCAGGTATTGTTAAGATGACGTATGCTTGCACACCTGCTGATGCAAGCAATACATCGGTAACATGGACGTCAAGCAACACTGCGGCTGTGACGGTGGATGCTACGGGCAACCTTGTACCTCAAGACAACGGTACAGCTACGCTTACTGCAGCTGCTGCCGATGGCAGTGGTAAGACTGCTACCATGACGGTGGTGGTAACCAAGACTTCGGGTTCTAGCGTGATTTGTCCGGAGACAGTGGAGATACAACAACCATGGAGGCCCGGGAAAAACTATTTACAGATTCGTCCCGATAGTCTTTACCAGCTGGAATCAGTGGTAACTCCTTCAAATGCTACCCATAAGACTGTAACTTACGCTACGCTCTCTCCCGACTTTGCTTCGGTTAGCCCGGATGGTATTATTACGGGGGTTAATAAGGGATGGGCTACTATGGTGGCAACCGTTACCACTCCAAACGAGATGGGCTACCGTGTTGCGGATACTATTGATATTCAAATCCTGGCTCCCATTTATATTGGAGGAGATCCTGCCCCAGATTCAGGTGCACCTAAGCTGCCTATTTCTATCAACGCAAGAGAGTGGACCCCTACTGTAAAGGTTGATAATAAGTTGGATGAAACCTGGGCCAAGAACAAGTGGTTTGACTTTGCAAAAACAGGTTTGCGTGCAGAGAAGAACGATGATAACGCTGAATTCCTCAACCAAACACGTATTCAAGGAACTTACCTTAATGGTATAGAGGAAAATGGTACAACAGCTGACTTTGCGAACATTGGTTTGAAGACTACAAAGTTGGCAGGTCGTCAAACCCGCTTGATATTTGCTTACGATGGTGAGTTGGATTCATTGAAGTTCGGTGTTGTGGTTACAGGCTCTACCTATCCTTCAACTGTTGCGGTACAACAGTCGAACGATGCGGAGTCATGGGATGATGTACACTACATTGTTAATGAAATGTCCGCTACAAAGGAGAACGAAGTTCCTGCTATGTGTACACAACTTACACCTAATGTTTACAAGTATGTAAGCCTAAAGAACTTTAGTAAGAATAGCCGCTTTATAAGGTTCTACCAAACCGAGTCAGGCGCTTCGTCTGCAGTGGCACACAATATCTACTTTGATGGATTCTGGTTCTATAGTGGTGGCGGAAATACCGGTGTCACACGTAAGAATTATACGGCCAACTATGGTATCAATGTGTACCCCAATCCTACGAGTGGTGATATATATCTGGATGGCGAGAAGAATATAACAAGGGTTGATATTGTGAACTTGGGTTCGGGTCACATTGTAAAGCGTTTGCCCATGGGTGGGGCACAAGCATCAACATTGTCAGTTGCTGATTTGGCCTCAGGCACTTACTTGGTTGTAATCTTTGTTGAAGGTAGCAATCTGCCACAGGTGATGAAGGTGAGCAAGCAGTAGTTATATTGCTATGTCTTAAGTGTTTTGACAAAACCCTGTTCTGGTTGCGGTATTCCGTGCAGGAGCAGGGTTTGTTTTTTGCAATTTATTTATAAAACGGTTTTATGATTAAAAAATACTTACATAAACTCTTTGTTGTGTGTTTACTTGTATTTCTTTCGGGAAATGCAATAGCGCAAGGTCGCACCATATCGGGTATGGTGATAGACGAAACGGGTCAACCTGTGGTTGGAGCCGGAGTTGTAGTAAAGGGTACAACGCAAGGTGTAATTACAGGAATGAATGGTGAGTATAGCATTCAGGTGCCGTCAAATGCTACGCTCGTGTTTTCATTTGTAGGCATGGGGGAAAGAGAGGTGCTGGTGGGTGCTCGCTCGCGCGTGGATGTAACCATGAGTGAGGTGGTGAATGAGCTCTCGGATGTGGTGGTGATAGGTTACGGAACCGTGCGTAAGCGTGACCTCACAGGTGCTGTGGCATCGGTGAGAGGTAATGATATTACGGCGGTACCCACCTCCAACCCTATGGATGCTATTCAAGGAAAGGTAGCCGGTATGGATATTGTGCAGAGTTCGGGTAAGGCCGGTGCGGGTGTTGATATTCGTATTCGAGGCAACCGTTCTATTATGGGTAGCAATGATAATACCGACCGTAATAAGCCCTTGTTTATCATTGACGGAGTGGGTGGCGGCAGCTACGAAGATTTGAACCCCAATGATATTGAAAGTATAGAGGTGCTGAAGGATGCTTCGTCTACCGCTATTTATGGTTCGCAAGGTGCTAACGGCGTTGTGCTTATTACTACCAAGAAGGGAATCAAGGGGCAAACGCGAGTGGTATACGATGGCTATTTTGGTGTAAACGGATTGGCCGAATACCCCGAACCCCGTATAGGTGACGCCTACATGCAGCTGCGCCGTGATGGTTGGCGTAACCGGAATAATTGGGCCCCGGCGGCAAGCGATGATCAAATATTTACCAACCAGTCGGAGTTGACAGCCATGCAGAACGGCGAATGGGTAAACTGGGTGGATCAAATGCAGCGCAACGCCACGCAGCAAAGCCACAGCGTATCTGTGCGTAGCGGTGGAGAAAAAAATCAAACCTTCATGTCAATTAACTACTACGATGAGGGCGGTACCGTAAAGTACAACGATGCACAGCGTATAACGGCGCGTTTGAATATAGACCAAAACATAAATAAGTGGGCTAAGGCCGGTATGTATTCTCAATATACGTATTGGAATATAAATAATCGCTCGGAATCGGTGCTGAAGAACGCTCTTTCCTCTCGTCCATACGGTTTGGCGTACGATGATGATGGAAAAATAAACATGTATCCGGTATCGGGTATGGAGTCGTCATATAAAACACCTATGCTTGATGAGTATGCAGCACAGCAGGGTATAAGTAATGAAAACAATGTACTTCGCCACCGCTTGTCACTTTCGGCCTATGCCGAAATAACTCCCATTGAAGGATTGAAGTTAACCTCAAATCTGGGAACTAACGTCAGCTTTGAGCGCACAGGTATTTATCAGGACTCTATCTCTACCGATATTGCTCTTACCGGACCTAATAGGGCAGAGTACAATACCAGCATGGGGCAATCTCTTAAGTGGGAAAATATTCTCACATTTAAAAGAACATTTGCCGATATACATGCTCTTACATTTATTGGTGTTTATAGTGAGAATTGGTCGATTAGCGAGGCTGGAAAGATGAGCGGAAAAAATCTGCTTATTCCCACTCAGCTATACTACAACATGGGAGGTTTGCAGCAGACAACGCTGGTGGAATCATCCAGTTACGTTAAGTCCACAATGACGTCCTTTGCTACAAGGGTAGAGTACGGGCTTATGGATAAGTACCTGTTTATGGCCAGCGTGCGTTGGGATGGAGCATCGCGCATACCCAACCACTGGGATTACTTCCCGGCAGCATCGGCAGCATGGCGTATCAGCGATGAAAATTTTATGCAAAATGTATCTCAAGTCAACGACCTTAAATTGCGCGTGAGCTATGGTGTTACAGGTAACTCCGGTATCGATGTGTACGGATCGCAAAGCCTTGCGGGAAACATTGTGGATAAATTCGCCTTTGGCGATGTGGGAGCAAGCACCTATGGTTTTGGCTCAACCATTGGTAATAATGGTTTGAGGTGGGAAAAAACGGCGTCTGTGGATTTGGGCTTAGATGTATCGCTATTTAAAAATAGAGTTAACCTAACCCTTGATTTTTATAACAGCAATACTTACGATGTGCTATTAAAGCGCACTGCAGCTACCATTTCCGGAGGTAGCGGTTCTACCGTTTTTGACACCTACCAAAATATTGCCAAAACCAATAATAAGGGAGTTGAAGTTACGCTGAATACGGTGAACGTGGAAAAAGCTGGATTTCGTTGGACAAGTATGCTGACTTTTTCTAAGAATATAGAAGAGATAACGGAGTTATATGATGGATTAAGCCAGATTATTAATTCTACAGGAAATTTGGTGGTAGGTAGTCCTATTAAGTCATTCTATGGCTACAACAAGATTGGAATTTGGCAAGAGAGCGAAGCAACTTTGGCTGCTACATATAATCAAAAGCCAGGTGATATTAGGGTGGAGGATAAGAATGGCGATGGTAAAATAGATGCAAATGACCAGTTTGTAATAGGCTCACAAGTTCCTAGTTGGATTGGTGGTTTTAACACCACATTTACCTATAAGGGCTTTGATCTTACCGCGTCGTTTGTAATGCGTTGGGGGCAGATGATTCAGGCAGAATTCTTGGGACGCTACGACCCGGAGGGAGTAAATAACGGTCCAGGTTACTTAGAGTATTGGACGCCGGAAACACCCACCAACGATTATCCCGCGCCCGGTTATGCATCTACGGCATATCTCTACTTCAATACGCTACAATATGTAGATGGCTCATACTTTAAGTTCCGCACGCTAACGCTTGGTTACACGCTGCCTGCAAAGTATGCTCGCCAAGTTAAGTTAGAAAAACTACGAGTATACGTTACAGGAAACAACCTGTTTACTAAGGCTAAGAGCCATCTTATTCAGTACTATGACCCGGAGCGTGGAGGTTCCGAGAAAACACCACTTAGTAAGCAGTTTATTGTTGGCCTTAGTCTCGAATTTTAGTTCAACCCTTTATTGAAATAGAAGCTATGAAATCAATGAAATATATTACAGCTATACTCTTGTCCATAGGCCTGGCTGTTGGGTTGAATTCCTGTATAGCCGACATGGAAGAGTATAACCCCAGCGGCTCCACGGCAGATAACGTGTTTTCTACCGAGGAAGGGCATACGGGGTTGGTTAATCTTTGCTACTCACAGTTGCGAAAGGAATTCTACGGACGTGAAAATCCGATAGGGCTGGCTATGGTTGGTACCGATATCTGGACAGATGCACCCGGTAAGTTGGAGTATTTTCCCACGGGCATGTACAATTCAAAGTTGAACTCAACCAATACGGGCTTGATGAAAAACTGCTGGGAGCGTTTTTATATTGCAATAAACAATTGTAATGCTGCTGTTGAGCGTGCTCCTCAGGCTACGTATGGTAACGAAACCACGCGTGCACAACGTGTAGGGGAGGCTCGATTTTTGCGTGCCTTCTACTACTGGCATGTTGTGGAGCAATGGGGTGGTGTTGCTCTTAAAATGGATGAAACCAAGTCGCTGGTGAATACGGCTCAGCGAAGTTCTGTACGCGATTTTTATGAAAAGTGTATTTTGCCCGATTTGGAGTATGCTGCTGGGGTGTTACCCGTCATGCAGGCTGATCACGGCAGGGCAACCAAGGCTTCGGCTCAGGGTATGCTTGCGCGTATGTACTTAACGTGGGCATCATATCTCAAGTACTTTGAACAAAATGATGCGGAAGCACAAACGTACTACCAAAAGGCTTTGTCGGCAGCAGATTCCATAATAGCAGGAAGAACAACGGTAGCTTCAGCGCTGGTTGCGGATGGGAAATATAATGCGGCTCTTTATGGTAACGTAAACGAAATATTTGCGCAAGGCAATAATAAGAATAATAAAGAGGCCTTGTTTATTGTGAGCCATTCTACGCAGGATGCACTTAACCCTCAAGCCGCCCCCAATCGCCTTACCAGCTACTTTATATCCAGCTATGCTGATAAGGGAATGGGAGTAAATAAGAATCAGCTGTACGGTTATGCCGACATGGTATTTATTGCACCTACAAAGTATTTTCTGAACTTGTATGATGCCTCCAAGGATGCTCGTTATGCTGCGTTTTTCCGTGAAGTGTGGCGTCGCAATGATCCCACAACTGCTAACTGGACCACAGCCGCTATTAAGTTGTTTGGTAAGGATACTACTAGATTCCTTGCCGGACCGGACGTGCCGGAGCGCCTCAGAACCAAGTGGGGGTTTGGCGTGGGTGATACTGCGCTGTATTTTACCAAAAACGTGGTGCCTAACAAGGCTACGGTAAGGTATGGGGTGCGTGATATTAATGATTTGTATGAGACTGATGGTACGCTGAAAACGCCAACCAATGATTACTTCTACCCGCAGCTAATGAAGTATAGGGACACGGTTTACGCAACGGCCACTACCAAGAATAACGCGGGTAAGTTGGATGTGATTATGATGCGCTTTGCCGAAATGTACCTCATTGCAGCAGAGGCAGCCTTTGCATTGGGAGATAACGCAGGTGGATTAGCGTACGTGAATGTGTTGCGTGGGCGTGCGCAAGTGCAGGGGGGAGCCAGTAATTTGGCCGTAGCTGCAGATATTAATGGCTCGCCTGCCGGTTCGGGATACGTCAACTTTATACTCGACGAGCGTGCGCGTGAGCTCTGTGGCGAGCACTTGCGCTGGTTTGATCTTAAGCGCACCAAGCAGCTCGAAAATCGCTTGGGTGCAGGCAAGGCCAACCCCAATATTACGCAGTTTGATCCGAATAAGCACTACGTGCGACCTTTGCCCATTTCGTTCCTACAGTCTATTAACAATGGCTCGGAGTTTGGACAGAATTCTAATTACGATTAAAAGGAAATAATACAATAATGAGAATTCTAACCTGCTTAGCCGTTTTTATAGGCCTCTCTACAAACCTGCTTGCGCAAAAGGTGCTATCGCCCGGTAATAATGTGCTGGGTATAGCCCTTTCGCAGGCAAAGGAGGGGGATGTACTTTACCTAAAAAACGGAACTTACAAAAAGATAAGTGAATCTTATCCTCTTGTGGTCCCGAAAAAGAACATTACCATTATTGGTGAAAGTAGGGATGGCGTAATTATCACAGGTGATTATTATAGCGACAAAGTTCTGGGAAGAAGTGCTACTTTGGAACCTACCTTCTTGGTGGAGTACGATGGCTTTTATGCAGAAAATGTTACGTTTGAAAATACTGCTACGCAAGCTCAGGCTATAGCCGTACGCGCTGATGGAGACTCCATCATCTTCAACGGCTGCCGTATGCTCGGGTATCAGGATACGCACCGCGCCAATAAAAGGCGGCAGTACATGGTGAATTGCGAAACTTGGGGTGACGTAGATTTTATATATGGCGATGCGGCGTGCATGTACGATTATAGCCTTATTGTGTCGCGTAATAGAAATGGTGGATATATTACGGCACCCGAGGATTCAAAAATATTTACCGATGACTTTAGGCACGGCATAGTGATAAAAAATAGCGACCTGAAGGCGGAAGACGGCTTAACCAAAACATGCTATTTGGGGCGTCCTTGGAAAACAAATTCTTCGTCGGTTTTTATCAATTGTAAAGTGGGATCACATATCAGCCCCGCGGGGTGGCAACCTTGGGACGGCAAAGAAACCGCTACCTATATGGCAGAGTATAAAAGTAAGGATGCCGAGGGCAACCTGCTTGATGTGTCGCAACGCGTACCATGGAGTACGCAAATGAGCGATGCCGATACGCTGAAGTATACCATTGAATTTTTCTTCAAGGGATGGGATCCACGTGTGAAGTTGAGTGTTGCCCAACTTGCACCGCCAACGGTATTTATTGTAAACGACTCGTTGAAGTGGAGTGCCGTATCAGGTGCCCGCGGCTACCTCCTATTTCGCAATGATACGCTGGTGGATTTTACGGCAAAAACCTTTTATAGCGTAAAGAGTCGCCCCAATGCCACGTATACGTTGAAGACAGCAAACCGCAACGGTCGTTTGGGTGTAATGTCACAGCCTGCCACAGAGCCTGTTCCTACATCAGTAGAAGAACGCATGCTTAAGCATGATATTTACGTTTCGAATAGGATGTTATACGTTCCCGATAATGAAGTTGTTTCTGTTTACAATATGTCAGGAGGGAGAATGCTCTTTGCCGTTAAGCAGCGGCAAATAGCCATGCATAATTTACCACATGGAGTATATGTGGTGCGTGTGAAGTTGGATAAGAAGGGTACCCATACCTCCCAAAAGGTGGTGGTGTACTAAATTGTTCTACTTCCTAAAATAATCAATTGTGAGAAAATTAGCCTTTGTAACGCTGTGCTTGTTTGGGGCACTCTCTTTGCTTGCACAAAACTTCACTGATAGCATTCGTGCCTTTCCCGGTGCGGAAGGCTATGGAGCATATGTAACGGGTGGTCGTGGAGGTCGTGTAGTATACGTATTGCATACTGATGATGTTGCCAATACCTCGCTATCGACCTATAAAAACTCACTTAGGGCAGCATTGGAGGATAAGGGAACTGATCCGCTTACGATAGTATTTATGTGTGGTGGAGTAATAAATTTGGCTGGAGAAATTAGGTGCTCACGCTCTAACCTGACTATTGCCGGGCAAACTGCCCTGGGCGATGGTATTTGTCTTAAGGGATATGGGGTGAAATTTAGTGGTAAAAATATTATCATTCGCTACATTCGCTCCCGTCCGGGCGATATAAGCAACACGCAGCAATCATGCCTTTGGTTTGAGAATGGTGGACCTTTTATAATTGACCACTGTTCGTTCAGCTGGGCGATAGAGGAAACTATGACGGTATACGATAACGATTACTCTACCGTACAGTGGTGCATGGTGAGCGAATCACTTTACGAGTCGTACCATGCTAAGGGTAGCAGAGGTTACGGACCGGTATGGGGAGGCGAAAAATGCAGCTACCATCACAACCTTTTAGCGCACCACAATTCGCGCATGCCGCGTATAGGTGCTACTACAGAGAATAACAAGGATATGCTGGTTGATTATGTGAACAATGTTCACTACAACTGGGGAGGTGTGGGTGCATTTTACGGAGCTGATGTGCGTCCCGTGGGCAACTATATTCATACAAATATTATCAATAACTATTTCCGTCGTGGTCCGGCAGGCCCAAGCAATAATGGATTTGTTAATCCATCAGCTCCCGGTGAAGGAAAAGACCCAGGCCTGTGGTGGCTTTCCGGTAACAAAATGGCGAATGTGGATGGTACTACTTTTATTGCCCCTGCGTACGATCAGGGGGACCAAATAGTGGAGCCTCAATATCGCTCTACCGAAATTTGGTCTATTGATGCGTGGGCTCAGGTGAATACAACCTCTGCAGATACGGCATACAAGCACGTGCTGGCACAGGTGGGCGCAACCTTACCCCATCGCGATGGTATTGATGAACGCACGGTGAATGAGGTAGAGACTGGCACCTATAATTTCAAAGGCGGTTTGGCAAAGAAGTTAGGTATTATTGACAGCCAAGTTGATTTAATGCCCACTGGTGAAACTACCTCAACATGGAATCCATGGTATAGTCACTATCGGACAGTGACACTACGCGCTGCTGCAAAAGGCAAAGTAAATATCGATACGTTTTTGGTGGAGCAGTACATTGATAGGGATCTTCTTATTCCGAAAAAGAAAAGTTCGTACGTACTCAAAATGCGGAGAGTGGTGGATACTGATAAAGACGGTATGCCTGACTGGTGGGAGAAGTTAAACGGCCTAAACCCTAACGATGATTCTGATAAAAATATGAGAGCGGAGAGCGGATATACCATGCTGGAAGTATACCTAAATGGATTCCCTCATGAGAATGCTCCTAAGGATGGTACGGATGATGAACAGAAGGAGCCTACAGGTATAGTGGATAAAAAAATACAACCACACCTTCGAATCTATCCTAATCCCGTAGCTTCTTATTTTAATATTGAAACGGTGCTAGTTCCAAAGCAGGTGGATATTTATAGTTTATCGGGAGCAAGAATCTCGTCATTTGCGGCTGAAGGACAATACACATTCGACACCATGTTGCTGCGCGAGGGAATTTACTTTGTGAAGGTAACCTTTACCAATGGACAAATGGCTACGCAGCGTATAATGAAATCAGATTTTCACTTTATAAAATAGTTGATTATGAGAAAAACAACCCTTGTTGTGTTGTGCTTGCTCGGATCGTTTTCCTTGTTTGCTCAAAATTTTGCCGATAGCCTTCGCGCCTTTCCCGGTGCCGAAGGATATGGTGCATATGTAACCGGAGGTCGCGGAGGTCGCGTGGCGTACGTATTGCACACAGATGATGTTACCAACACTGCTTTATCGACCTATAAAAATTCTTTTAGGGCGGCGTTGGAAGATTCCGGAACGGATCCGCTAACGGTGGTATTTATGTGTGGTGGAGTAATTAATCTGGTAAAAGAAATCAGATGCTCACGCTCCAATCTTACTATCGCTGGCCAAACCGCTTTAGGTGATGGTATCTGTTTGAAGGGTTATGGTATAAAATTCAGTGGGCAAAATGTGATAGTTCGCTACATGCGCTTTCGTCCTGGAGATGTGGCAGGACTCAATATTTCATGCGTAAACTTTGAAAATGGCGGCAACTTTATTTTTGATCACTGTACGTTTAGCTGGAGCGTGGAGGAAAATATGACCGTGTACGATAATAACTATAGTACAGTACAGTGGTGTATGCTAACCGAGTCGCTTTATGTGTCGATTCATGACAAGGGAAAGCGTGCCTACGCAGCCCAGTGGGGAGGTCAAACTGCTAGCTATCACCACAACCTTTTAGCGCATCACAATTCGCGCATGCCTCGCCAGAATGGTGCTCGCTCAAATGACGTTAACGTTATGTTTGATTATCGAAATAACCTGCACTACAACTGGGGTGGTGATGGTGCGTTTTATGGAGGAGACGTGCAGGGAGCCGGTCGAACGGCCAGCATGAATATTATAAACAACTACTATATTCCGGGTCCTTCGACAACAGCTAATAAAAATAACCAATACTTCTGTGCTCCCTCAAGCCCCTTTGATGGTGGTGAATATGGTAAGTGGTGGCTGGAGGGAAATGTAATGAAGGATAATGCAAGTAAAACAGCCAACCAATTTAGCGGTTTGAGTGGAGTGACAGATTTTTATGCGTCGGCTTTATTTCCCATTCCCGCACAGTATGCAATTGCTACCTCAAGTGCAGAGGTTGCCCGTGATACAGTGTTGCAGAATGCCGGTGCAACATTTCCCATGCGCGATTCCTTGGATAGGCGAGTAGTGCGCGAGATAAAAACAGGAACCTATACGTTTAGAGGTTCTCAGGTGAACAATGGTGGTGGTAAGTTAGGAATTATAGATAGCCAAGCAGATTTAATGCCCGCAGGTGAAACGACCTCTACGTGGAATCCGTGGTACAGCCACTACAGAACGGTGACGTTGAGAGCTGTTGCAAAAGGCAAGGTGAATGTTGATACATTTCTTGTGGAAACATTTGTAGATAGGGATGTGCTGATAAAAAGACCTACGAAAACAGATGTTGTAAAAATGCGCCGCGTTGTAGATACCGATAAAGATGGTATGCCCGACTGGTGGGAAAAAGCAAATGGTCTGAATCCCAACGATGCCTCGGATAGAAATCTGCGTGCTGCAAATGGCTACACCATGCTGGAAATTTACCTAAACGGTTTTCCTCACTTGAATGCACCGGAGGATGGCACGGATGATCCTACAGGTATAGCAAAGAAACATAATCAACCACATCTTCGCGTTTGCCCTAACCCTGTGACGACTCAGTTTTCTATAGAAACGATTTTGACACCAAAACAGGTGGATATTTATAATCTCTCGGGAGTGAGGTTGTCTTCTTTTGCAGCCGATGGGCAGCAAACATTCAGTACAATGTTATTACGCAAGGGAATTTACTTTGTAAAAGTAACATTTGTCAATGGTGAAGTTGCCACGCAACGTATTGTAAAGTAGCATTACCTCCTTAACTAATTCGCCACCTTTTCTTGGGTTAGGGGGCGAATGAAACTGCCTCAAAGGTGCTTTTTGTACCGATGAGGCAGTTGTTTTTTTATGCGCTTGTGAGCTTACTTAAAGTATTCTGCTATTTCCACGGCATCTACGCCAAGGGCGAATACAATAACATGGTCGTGAGGTTTAATCTCAGTGGTGCCCGTGGCAATAATGCCCTTGCCACCGCGCACTATGCCGCCAATAATGGCATCCTTGGGGAAGTCCAAATCTTTAATAGCTACCTTGCTGGCCTTGCAATCGGGTTTGGCAACAAACTCCAACATTTCGGCATCGGAGCCGGTGAGGTATTTTACCGTTTGCACATCGGTGCCTTGCGTAAACTTGAATATGTGTCCTGCGGTAATTAACTTTTTGTTGATGATAGTATCAATGCCAATGCTCTCCGCCAGCTGAATGTAGTCGAGGTTTTCCACCTCGGCAATGGTACGCTGCACGCCCATTTGCTTGGCAAGCAGGCATGCCAAAATGTTGGTTTCGGAGCTACCTGTAACCGCCACAAAGGCATCGGTTTTTTGCAGCCCCTCTTCAATAAGTAAATCGGCATTGCGACCATCGCCATTAATTACCATGGCGTTCTTAAACTGCTCAGCCAGCTTAAGGCAACGCTCGCGCTGCTGCTCAATAATCTTAATGTTCATGCGGCGGTCGAGCAGCGTGGCTACCTTCATGCCAATGCGGCTACCGCCTAAAATCATGAGGTTGCGCACGTCGATATTTTCCTTGCCCGAGTACTCCAGCATTTCCTGTATACCGTTGCGCGTGGTTATTACGTGCAGCTGGTCACCCGGTTCCAGCTTATCGTAGCGGCGTGGTATGATTGTTTTTTCGTTGCGGTTAATAGCAATAACACGGTACTCCAGCTTGCGCAAATCCTTAGTTGCTTCAATGACGGTTTTACCCGCAATGGGCGCATCCTCCTCCAACTTAAACACCATCATTACCAGCTTGCCATCGGCAAAGTCAATGTACTCAGAGGTGCTGGTTTGGCTGAGCAGGTGTACAATTTCTGTAGCTGCAATTTTTTCAGGATAAAACAGGTTGTCAACGCCCGCTTTGGTAAACGTGCTGCGGTTTTCGAGGTCGAGATACTCGTTGTGGTCAATGCGGGCAATGGTGCGCTTGGCGCCTATTTTTTTACCCAGCATGCAGGTTACAATGTTGGTATCCTCGCTGGGGGTGACGGCTATAATAAGGTCGGCTTTTTCGGCCTCAGCCTTTTCCAGTATTTCAAACGAGGTAGTGCTGCCCTGTATGGTTACCACGTCGGTGGCAGCCTCAATGGCGTGCAACCTGTCCTCGCTGGGGTCAATTACAGTAATGTTATGGTCGTCCTCAGAGAGCAGCTTCGATAGGTGGGTACCTACCTCGCCAGCTCCGGCTATAATAATATTCATGTCGTCGCTTATTATGTTGCAAGCGCAAAGATAGCTTATAAAGCGGAGAGTTGTCGCATTGGGATTAACGCCGGAGTCGTGACAACCTTGTAGCCGGGGGCGTAAACCTCTGGTGGCCCGATGTAACCTGGCGTGCCACGCGCGGAGCATACGTTTCCCTTGAAAAAGACTCGTGCTCCGCGCGTAAAATACTAGCCATTACCACCAGGGGCTTACGCTACAGGCTGAATGCCCAATGTTACTATTTATTATGTTCGGGGTCAAAATTCGAAGGCTTGTCCGTTAGGGCATCTATGTCAATAGAGCAGTTGTTTGTTACCATATAGTCATTGCCCGTAGGGCTTAACTCCTACTTTCTGTCATATTGTCAGTTCCTTTGGAGTGGCATAATACTTGAAGAAGTTAGGGTGTGTCGCTTTTTAGCGAATGCCGTAAAGTTGAATTTAAAATATTGAATATTAACTACATAAATTTATAAGAAAATGGGAAAAGTAATTGGAATTGACTTAGGAACCACCAACTCCTGCGTGGCAGTGATGGAGGGTAATGAGCCGGTGGTAATTGCCAACAACGAAGGTCGTCGCACGACTCCTTCTATTGTGGCTTTTGCCGAAGGCGGTGAGCGTAAGGTAGGTGACCCTGCAAAGCGTCAGGCTATCACCAATCCCCACAAAACGATTTACTCTATTAAGCGTTTTATGGGTGAAACGTGGGATAAGGTGCAAAAGGAAGTAAATCGCGTGCCTTACACCGTGGTACAAGGTGATGGCAATACGCCCCGCGTAAAAATTGACGACCGCCTGTACACGCCGCAAGAAATCTCAGCTATCACGCTGCAAAAAATGAAGAAGACGGCTGAAGATTACTTGGGTCAAACCGTAACCGAGGCTGTTATTACCGTGCCTGCCTACTTTAGCGACAGCCAACGTCAGGCAACTAAGGAGGCCGGAGAAATTGCAGGTCTTAAGGTGCTGCGTATTATCAACGAGCCTACGGCTGCTGCGCTAGCTTACGGTTTGGATAAGAAGCACAAGGATCAAAAGATTGCCGTGTACGACTTGGGTGGCGGTACCTTCGATATCTCTATTCTTGAGGTAGGCGACGGCGTGTTTGAGGTAAAGTCAACCAACGGTGATACCCACCTTGGTGGTGACGACTTTGATGCTGTGGTTATTGACTGGTTGGCCGATGAGTTTAAAAACGAAAATGCAGGCCTTGATTTGCGTAAGGACCCTATGGCGCTACAGCGCTTGAAGGAGGCTGCTGAGAAGGCTAAGATTGAACTGTCGAGCAGCGCGCAAACCGAAATTAACCTGCCCTACATTATGCCCGTGGACGGCATACCAAAGCACTTGGTGAAGACCTTGAGCCGTGCTAAGTTTGAGCAAATGATTGCTCCGCTGGTTGAGCGCTCTATTGAGCCCTGCCGCAAGGCCATGAAGGATGCCGGCATGAGCAACAGCGATATTGATGAGGTGATTTTGGTGGGTGGTTCAACCCGTGTACCTGCCGTAGTTGAGGCTGTGCAAAAGTTCTTCGGCAAGGCTCCTCACAAGGGTGTTAACCCCGACGAGGTGGTGGCTGTAGGTGCTGCCATTCAAGGCGGCGTACTTACCGGTGAGGTGAAGGACGTGCTGCTGTTGGACGTTACTCCGCTTTCGCTGGGTATTGAAACCTTGGGTGGTGTTATGACCAAGCTGATTGAGGCGAACACAACTATTCCTACCAAGAAGAGCGAAACGTTTAGCACGGCAAGCGAGAACCAGCCCTCGGTAGAGCTGCACGTGTTGCAAGGCGAGCGCCCCATGGCTAGTCAAAACAAAACCATTGGTCGCTTCAACCTCGACGGTATACCCCCTGCACCCCGTGGCGTTCCTCAAATTGAGGTTACGTTTGATATTGATGCTAACGGTATTTTGCACGTGTCGGCTAAGGATAAGGGAACGGGCAAGGAGCAAAAAATCCGCATTGAGGCATCAAGCGGTTTGACCGATGAGGAGATTAAGCGCATGCGCGACGAGGCTAAGGCAAACGAAGATGCAGATAAGGCAGAGCGCGAAAAGATTGACAAAATCAACGGTGCCGACAGCATGATTTTCAATACCGAAAAGCAGTTGAAGGAGTACGGCGAAAAGATTCCCGCAGATAAGAGGGTGCCTATTGAGGCTGCTCTTGAAAAGTTGAAGGAGGCGCATAAGTCACAGGATGTAGCTGCTATTGATGCTGCTACTACCGAACTCAACAACGCTTGGCAGGCTGCTTCAGAGGAGTTGTATAAGGCCATGAACGACCAGCAAGGCGCACAAGGTGGCGCTCAGGATGCCGGCCAACAGCAAGGCGGTGGCGACCAAGGTGGAGATAAAGAGGTGACGGATGTGGACTTTGAGGAGGTGAAGTAAGAAACTCAATAAGAGTGTTTTTAGGTCGCAGCGATTTAATCGTTGCGACTTTTTTATTTGTAATAAATTCTTGTTTTTACCCGTAAAAACAAGAATTTTATTTATATTTGCAGTTGCATATAGTAATTATAAATGACTTATACTGTTAAAAATACAATTAATAGGTTCCCTTTTGGATTTGTATTCACCTCTCTTGATTTTCCTATAGAGGTGGGAAAGCAAGCTACGGTAAATAAGATTCTGAACAACATGGTGGTGCTGGGACAAATTCGCCGACTTGCTAAAGGGCGTTTTTATAAACCTATGATGAGTGAGTTTGGGGAACTTCCACCGGATACCTACCAAACAGTAAAAGACCTAATTGAAAAGGATGGAAAGACTATAGGCTATTTAACCGGCTATTCTATTTTTAACAAATTTAGTCTTACAACACAAGTTCCTGTTGCTTTACAAATAGCTATGCAAAAAGAGAAAAAGCCAATTGTAAGGGGTAACTACCGCATTAGTTTTGTCATTCAACCTAACTCTATTACTAAAGAAAATATTCCTGTCCTCCAACTGTTGGACTGCCTTCGATTCTTTAAAATCATCCCCGATTCAATGCCTGATGAAACATGTAGCCGCCTTTTGGTGTTGTTCAAACAACTCTCAAGAACGCAAATAGTCAGCGCAAAGAAAATGGTGTTAAAATATAATCCGGCAACGATAGCTTTACTGGGAGCTATACTTGAAGCAATAAACGGAGATGAAGACACAAGTTTTTTATATAAGAAGTTGAATCATCAATCATCATACGTATTGAATATTTCAGAAAAATCCTTACCCACTCAAAAAAAATGGCATATTCGATGAACTTGCACACCGATATAAAAAACTTTAGAGCATTGATTACGTTTGCTTCAATGCACTTTAATATTACGCCGGAGTTTGTGGAAAAGGATTATTGGATAACGCTTCTCCTTTGCCGTTTGGCTCAATCCAGTCATATCGAAAATACGGTATTCAAAGGCGGAACTTCTTTGTCGAAAGGCTATCGCTTGATAAATCGTTTTTCAGAGGATATAGACATCGCCATGATTAATGAGAATTTGAGTGGTAATACCTTGAAAACGAAAATTCGCAATATAGAGAAGGAGATTGCGATAGGATTGACAGAAATTGTGGAGCCGGGCATAACTAGTAAGGGCTCTATGTTTCGTAAATCGATCTTTGAATATCCAACGGCATTATCCAGTCGTATAGACGATAGAGTTCCGAATAGAATTATTATAGAGATAAATTCGTTTGCTAATCCATATCCTTATGTGAAGCAACGCATTACTTCATTTATTACAGAGTTCCTTGTAGCAACTAATCGAGTGGAAGCGATTGAAAGGTACGGATTGCGGGCGTTTTCTCTAAATGTACTTGATAAACGTCGCACGATGATCGAAAAACTCGTGTCACTTGTGCGATTCTCATTTTCAGAAAATCCGACACAAGCGATTGCCTCTAAAATTCGCCATTTTTACGATTTGTACTATTTGGTAAATGATGTCGAGTGTGCAGCATATATTCAATCGCCTAACTTCAAAGCAGATTTTCAGGAGTTGCTTGCTCACGACAGAGCAACCTTTGATATGCCAGAGGGATGGCGAATAAGAGATGTTGAGGAGTCTCTTTTGATGACCGATTTTCCTGCTTTATGGGAAAACTTGCGAATCACCTATCGAAATGAATTAACGCAATTGTCCTTTGTGGCAATACCAGATGAAACGGATGTTGCCAATGCAATATCAAGCCTGTTTCACAGTCTATCTCTGGCATACAGGAAAGAAGATAGATGATGATTCATAACGCTGGTAAACCACATATTTGTAATTAATCAAACGGAGGCAGAAATAATGGCACAACTTCCTAATCGGATAATAAAAGTGATATTGACGATCATTCATTAGCAGAGCGTACAATAGAAGATAAAAAAGGCTTAATAAAACGAGCCAATGAGCAGATAAAGCAATGGAATGTTCGGTTAGCGCAAATTGAAAAGGAACGAAGTAGTATCAATCAGAGTGCAAAACTCGCTCCATACCGCGATTTTAGAGATATGATGTGTTGTGTGGAAAAAATGTTTCTTGATTCAAAGGAACGAATTTTCGATAGAATTTTGAATTCCTTAGAAAAGGAGGCCAATCAAAAATATAGTGACCTCACAAAGGGAAATCAAGTTGCTGGGGGGCGTTTAAGATTTAAAAAACAAGACGATAATACAGTACAAGTATCTATCCGAAACATGAATGATAATGAACTAACAGGACTTAGCACTGGTTTTCAACGAATGAAGCAACTGTCTATTGTGATGGCTATTATATCTTCAAGGGTTGGCAACAAACACTTTGATTATCCTTTTGTTTCAGATGCTCCTTTTTCAGAATTTGGTGACAATTTCATGTATAACTTTTTTGAAATAGCTCCACAGGTGTTTAATCAAAGTATTATATTTATCAAAGATTTGTATAATCCAAACGCCAACAATTATTTAAATGACAAAGGAAATAAAATCTTAGAAAAGATGACTAATGGCGAAATTCATGGTACATTCTATGTTAATTATGTAAAAGAAAAAGCCGATGCCGCAAATTTAGTTACAAACAACAAGTGCTATTACCCAGATAAATTTTAGAATTATGAACGGTTCAGAATTAAAAGATAAAATTGGTCAGAAAAGACCAAGATATAAAGAACAGTATCGTTCTTTGATTGATAATATTTCTGTTAAAGGAGACAGTAGCGGGAAAGGTGATTTTTCTGCGTTTGGAGCTTTCTATCAAACATATATGTACGCTTTCATTATTGGCTATAAATTGGGAATACCAAAATTTATTGAAAGAGGTGAAAAAACAACCGAATTTGCCTCATTTGTGGATTGGAAGCCTACTTCTGTAAGAGACTTTATTTTGATGTTATTACTCAATGATACAGAAAAGTATAATATATCTTTTTCATGGTTTGAATTAGAAAATGCCAACGAAGAAACAATAGATAATTTTGTTTCCGAATTGTTTCGTCAAATGGAAGGTTATGCCAATGCAGGTTTTGAATATTTGCAGAACAAATGGAATAATGAAAGTATTGAATTTCAAGATTCCTTTGTTTTCGTTAATTTCTTGGAAGAATTGAATAAGTAGAGTCGAAGTATTGTGATTCCATAAGGTGGTATATCTGTAAAAACGTACTGGAAGAAAATGCAGTTACAGAGGAATACTAATTTGAATAAACGAAAGTTGATAAAGTCAATTTGCACATGAGTTTAGATATATGTTTTTTCAAAAATGATGTTGACATTCGGAGAATAAGGAGGGACATTGATGTCCTTCAGGATGAACTTCGAAGTGTTCAGAACAAAATTGAACAACTCGAAGACGATTATGAGGAGGCAAAATTGTCCGCTTTCAACGTTACCCATAATCTCAACGAAATGGCAAAGGCTGTTGGATTGTATGAAATTTTGTGGCACCCAGGGGAGGTCGGTATTACCTCGGCTTCTCAAATGATTTTGCCATTAGAGAAAGGAGTTAAAGAGTTGGAGGCAAATCCTGATAAATACAAGGCTTATAATCCGCCTAATGGTTGGGGTAACTATGAAGGTTTTGTCAGTTTTTGTAAATCGGTTTTGCAGAACTGTCGTGAGTATCCTGACGCAGTAGTTGAAGCATGGGGATAGTATCTATCTAAAAGATGGAATATGATAATAATGTGACCGATGATTATCGTTTTATCTGTATCATATTTGTACCATAAGTTTGTAACTATTTAATATTAAGTAGTGGTTTCTTTTGAGGAGGTGAAGTAAGAGTAATCCATAAATAGTTTTTGATGTCGGCTGTAAACGCAATGTTTACAGCCGATTTTTTTTGTGGCAATTGTTGCTGTGTCATTTTTATGGTGACATGGCGAGTTTTATTGCTACTGATTTCAATGAGATAAACTTTGTTCTAACCTCTTTAAACTTCTGCAAAGTCCCATTATCGGAAGAACGCGCCATTCGAGCTGCCCGAGGGGTGGGTGTGGTGTAGGTTGGGGGATATTGGAAGGGTAGTAACAGGCACTACACCGCCAAAAGAAAATAAGGAGTATTATGGCGATGACTTTCCTTTTTATAAGCCTGCAGACTTAGCTACAGGTAATCACGTTTATTCTGCTTCGGACGGGTTATCAGCAATGGGACTTGCTCAAGCACGAGAACTACCACCATACTCTATTCTTGTCACCTGCATTGGTGCAACTATTGGGAAAACTGGGCTGATTCGTAGAAAGGGTGCTTGCAATCAGCAAATAAACGCAATCCTTCCAAATCCGTTGCACTTTTCTTCAGAGTACTTTTATTTTCTTTGCACGTCCGACTACTTTCAAAGTAAAATCAAAACTAATGCATCAGCGACAACTCTTCCACTTTTAAACAAAAGTAAATTTGAGCTGCTGCAGGTTCCTCTACCCCCCATGGCTGAGCAACAACGTATTGTTTCAGAGATCGAACATATTTTTACCTTCATTGACCAGTTGGAGAAAGATAAGTTATCCATGGAGAGGTTCATCCAACAGACCAAGCACAAGGTGCTCAATTTGGCCATACAAGGTAAACTCGTCTCACAGAATTCAAGCGATGAACCAGCCTCTGTACTTTTAGAAAAAATTCGGAAAGAAAAGGCAGCACTTGCTAAAACGGGTAAAAAAACGCCAAAAACAACTGACGATAGCCCACATTATAGGAATGTGCCCTTTGAGGTGCCGCAAAGCTGGGTGTGGTGTAAAAATAAAGATATTTATATAGAAAACGTTGGTGGCGGTACACCATCAAAAAGCAACCGTCAGTATTGGAATGGACCTATTAAATGGGCCAGTGTAAAAGATTTGCTAGAGGGAGAATTATACTTGAGTGATACAATAGATACAATTTCCGAAGAGGGGCTTACCAATAGCAGTTCTAATCTAGTAAAGGCCAACAATATTATTGTTTGTACAAGAATTTCCTTAGATAGGATTGTGATTAATAACATAGATGTAGCAATTAATCAAGACCTAAGAGGAATCACTCTGTCAAGTTTTTTCAATCGACTATTTTATGTCTATTATTACAAAACATTAGACATTCAAGGGCAGGGGTCAACTGTAAAAGGAATAACCCAAAAAGAGTTTGAAGAAATTTTTGTTCCTCTTCCTCCAGTTGCCGAACAGCAACGTATTGTATCCCAAATCGAAAAAATATTTTCAACTTTAGATTCAATTCAAAGCAACTTAGGTTTGAAATAAAAGTGTTTATTGTTACCGTAAACTTTTAAAATAACAAATTTATGGTAACATCACAATTTCAGGCCTTTTTAGCCAAAAGTGACTTGTCCAAGGGAACGATCAATTCGTATGCATGGACAGTAGATTACTTCAATGGTCACTACGAAAAGTTGGACAAAGAAAATCTTTTGGCCTACAAGGGCTATCTTATCGAACACTTCAAGCCACAAACAGTTAACCTACGTTTGCAGGCTATGAATAAGTATCTTGAGTTTATAAAAAAGGATCGGCTAAAACTCAAGTTTATCAAAGTTCAACAAAAGAATTTTTTAGAAAATGTAGTGAGCGATGCCGACTACAAGTTCCTAAAAGCAAAACTGAAGTCTGAGGGGCATGCTGATTGGCACTTTGTCGTTTGGTTTTTGACGGCCACAGGCGCTCGCGTAAGCGAGTTGTTGCAAATCAAAGCAGAGCATGTGCAAATCGGATATCTCGATATGTACACCAAAGGTGGCAAGGTTCGACGCCTTTACATTCCTAAGAAACTTCGTGTGGAAGCAGAAGCATGGCTATCCGAGAAAGGGATAGCAACGGGATACATCTTTCTCAATCGCTTTGGAGAGCGTATTACTGCACGTGGCATCTCGCACCAACTAAAACACTTTGCTGAACAATATGGGCTCAACATAAAGTATATTTATCCGCATTCATTTCGACATCGTTTTGCCAAAAACTTTCTAGATAGATTTAACGACATCGCTTTGCTTGCCGATTTGATGGGGCATGAAAGCATTGAAACTACACGAATCTACTTGCGTCGTACTGCAAGTGAGCAACAGCAGATTGTAGATAAAATAGTAATTTGGTAGAAATCAGAAAAGGCGTAGGTTTTAAAACCTACGCCTTTAACATCTCAGCTATTCTATCTAGTTGATTGAAGATAGATTCAATTTTTAGGATGATGCGTTGCTGTTCGGCAAGGGGAGGAAGCGGCATCAGGGTATGTATAATTTTATCCTTTGAAATATTAGGTTGTGCACCACCTTCGGCTTTATTCTGAAAATATGTCCTTTGGGATAGTAAATAGTAAAAGAGATATTTCTTCTCTACTGATTTAGTTGGAATACAAGCACAACAAGCTTGATTCGTTGTCGAATCAATGTTTAATATTCCTAACTTTCCAATGGTTGCACCATACATAGCTATCAAAACCGAACCCGCCGGATTTAATCGTAGGGAGCATTCTTGTAAGGCCAGTTTTGTAACCTTCTCCGAAGTTGCTGTTATATCGCCATCGCTTAAGTCTCCTGTTTTTAGCCAAGGAATTGCTCCTTCATAATAGTACCTTGAATTATTCCGACTAGGCGTAGAGCCAGATGCCCAATTTCCAATATCTCCTAACTTACACCACACCCAGCTTTGCGGCACCTCAAAGGGCACATTCCTATAATGTGGGCTATCGTCAGTTGTTTTTGGCGTTTTTTTACCCGTTTTAGCAAGTGCTGCCTTTTCTTTTTTAATCTTTTTCAGTAGAGCCGAAGCAGGTTTGTCCTTCGGGTCTTGCGAAACGAGTTTGCCTCGAATAGCCAAATTAAGAACTTTGGATTTGCCTTGCCGGATAAAATGCTCAAAGGATAGTTTGTCCTTTTCTATCTGATCGATTAGAGTGAATATCTTTTCAATTGCAGAGATAATGCGATGTTGCTCGGATAATGGGGGAAGTGCGATAAGAGTATTTACTATTTTATCTTTGGATATGTTAGGCTGAGCCCCACCTTCAGCTTTGCTCTGAAACTCCTTTCTTTGAGAGAGTAGGTAGTAAAATAGGTATTTTTTATCAACTACATTTGTTACAATACAAGCACAACAGGCCTGATTGGTTGTGGCTTCAACATTTAGAATGCCCAATCGTCCAATAGTTGCGCCATACATAGCAATCAAGACAGAACCGACAGGGTTTAATCGTAAGGAGCATTCTTGTAAGGCCAACCCTGTAACCTTCTCCGGAACTTCTGTTATATCGCCATCATTTAGATCGCCAGTTTTTAGCCATGGGATTGTTCCTGTATAATAATATCTCAAGTTATTTCTACTGGGAGTGGATCCAGAACTCCAACTTCCAATATCCCCCAACCTACACCACACCCACCCCTCGGGCAGCTCGAATGGCGCGTTCTTCCGATAATGGGACGTATCACGAGTTACTTCTTTCTTATCGCGCTTTATTTTTCCTTCTTTAATCAGGAGATCTTTTTCTTTGCGGATTCGCTCAAGTAGAGTTGAGGCCGGTTCATCGCTCGGATTTTGTGGAACGAGCTTGCCGCGTATGGCGAGATCCAGAACTTTCTGGCGTAGCTGTTTCGTATCCATTACTCTGCTATGCCTCCTATTAATTTTTGCAACTCCGCTACTGCTGAAGAAATGTTCTTGCTTTTTTCTTCAATCAAGGCCATCAACTCGGGCAGAGAATAGTCGATGCTGTCCTCGCCTGATTTCATCCAGCTGATGTCAAGGTTTGTTTTGTCCCGTGAAAAGATTTCGTTGTACGAGTATTTTCTCCAGCGGCCATTGGGATTTTCGGCTGAATAGGTTTCCTCTCTCTTGAGGAGATTATCGTAGCTGTAGCATTTTACAAAATCGTCGAGGTGGTGTCGTTGGAGAGGATTAGTTGCCAGCGTGTGCTTAATTCCCGTGCGGTAATCATAATACCAAACATCCTTTGTTTTACTACCTTTCGAGAAAAAAAGTACGTTGGCTTTTACGCCATTAGCATAGAATATTCCGGTTGGTAAACGCAGGATGGTGTGTAAATTAAAGTCAGTTAGTAGTTTTTTTCGAATTATTTCGCCTGCACCACTTTCAAATAGCACGTTGTCCGGTAGTACAATTGCTGCGCGTCCACCATTCTTTAGCATCAGCATCATGTGCTGCAAAAAGTTGAGCTGATTGTTGTTGGTTGACGCATACAGGTCGTTGCGCATAGCCGAAATGTCGATAGAGCCCGCGGGGCGTGTGCCGAAGGGTGGGTTGGCTAGTATGACATCGACTAATTTTTTCGGTGATTTTTCAAGCGAGTCGCAGCAGGCAATGGGGCTCTTGTCGGTGCCAATTCCGTGCAGGTAAAGGTTCATGGAAGCCAGCGTTACAACGAGTGGTGTAATGTCATTTCCGCTTAGTGCTTCATTCTTTAAAAATCGAAGCTTTGCCTTGTCGTTGCTCTGAGTTCTCATGTGGTTGAACGCAGCAAGCAGAAAACCACCGGTACCGCATGCCGGGTCGCAAACGGTCTCGGTAATCAGCGGGTTGACTACCTCGGTCATGGTGTCAATCAAGGCTCGCGGTGTAAAATATTGTCCGGCACCGCTCTTCTTGTCCTGCCCATTCTTCTCTAAAATACTTTCGTAGATAGACCCTTTTAGGTCGCCATCCATCGATAGCCAGTTCTCTTCATCTATTAGCGCTATAACACGCCTTAGTAGCATTGGTTGTTCTATTTTGTTGTGGGCTTTAGTAAAGATAGTTCCAATTAAGTTGTCCTGCCTGCTCAATGTTTTTAAGGTTTCCTCGTATTGGTGAACCAGGTCATGTCCGTTGAGGGTAGCTAACTCTTGCCAGCCGCAACCAATCGGAATAGCTCCCTGAAAACCCAGCGCAACTCTTTCGCTATCCATTTTCAGAAATAAAAGGTATGTGAGCTGTGTGATATAATCGGTAAATCCCACTCCGGCGGAAGCAATTACGCCCGCAAGGTTCCAAACTTTTTTGGTGAGAGATTGCTCGTTGAGGTTGGTTTCTTTTTTCGACTTCATTACTACGTTAAGCGGCTTTAAGAATAAATAGTGATAGAGAGGAGAGCGCCTCGTCAACAGCTGTTGATGAGGTAAAGTTTTTTACCAGCTGCGCATATAGCGTTTGGTCATCTTGAAAATCATCTTTTGTATATGCTCCATTTGTGACTACGTAGTTGACCACTTGTTTCATAATTTCCTTTTGATTTTCGGTGAGCGGACGTTGTGCTTGTCCGCACCACAATTCAAAACGCTGCGCTGCTAAGGATGGGAGCGATCTCAACTCGGGCATGGAGTGAAAAGCGTAGCGTACCAGCTGTATTAAGTTGGTTAAGGCTTCGCGCTCAGCTGCGCTTTTTAAGGGAGAAACACTTTCGGGACTCAGAATGGCATACGCATTCCATAGTAGTCGCGCCTTGAAACGAGGGTTGGCGGTGAGTAACTTTTCTTCCAAATCCTTTAGGATGGGATACGTAATGGCCGCCCCCTCGTTGTTGTAGATGATACGTAGGGCTTCTATTTCATCCTTATGGGATACCACGTACTCCTCAAATGCTTTGGTGGAGGTGCCGGCCTCCTCTTTTGAAAACCCGGCCATGATGAGCGTGTCCTCACCCGGATTCAATATTTTGATAAACCCGGCATTGAGTATAAGTAAATATTTTCGCGCCTGAGGATTGTGGGTCAGTAGGCGTACCAATGTTTTCCGCTCATTATTTGCGTCGTTGATAGCTGTAAAAGGTGGAAGGTTGATATCCTGTAGGGCGCTAAAAATGGAGGTTGCCAAATCATACATGCTGGTGTTCGCCATGTTGGTAAAGTCATGTCGCTGCTTGTCGTTACTCTTAGCGTTGATGCGTGATAGCCGGCTTGCCAGCAGGCGTAGGTGGTCATCCGGAAGGTGGCCGTGTGTTATTTGCTCCAGTAGCCGTTCGAGAGTAAGCATAGCCTCTTGCGCGTCATCGGTAAGCTGCGATATACTCTTTTCGTGCTCGGTGACACCCACAGCATCTACTAGGTAGAACAGGTCTTTGCTTATGGCATTTGGCGTTACATTGCGTAGCTGATCATCGCCAATTGTGCGCACTCCGCGCCCCCTCATTTGTGTATATAAAATGTCGGATTCGACATCGCGCATGAAAAGTAAAACCTCTAATGATGGAATGTCGGTTCCAGTGGCTACAAGGTTTACGGTTACTGCAATGCGAAATGATTTGTCGTTGTTGAATCTGCGAATTAATTCATTGCTGTTACCCGCCGAGTAAGTTATTTTTTGAACAAAGTCACTTACCTGATTTGGGAAAACTTGCTTGGCAATTTCTACAATGTTGGAAGCGTGCTGGTCACTCTTTGCAAATATTAGAGTTTTTGGAATGTGTGTAAAGCTTGCTTCGCGATCGGGATACAGCTGAGAGTAAACAGCATCTCGGTACGTTTCCAGTACCAGCTGAATTTGCTTAGGATTGATTACGGAGCGATCTAATTCTGTGCCGGCGTATTGCTCGGTTTCCCCCATCACCATGTCGGTGCGCTTCCCCGTGTAGCTGGTAACTTCTGTTACTTTCTCGTTTTTGTGAATGGTGCCACCGTGAGAGGTCGTATCGGTTTGAATACGAAAAATACGGTGGTCAAGATTTATTCCATCGGCAATAGATTGCTCCAACGTGTAGTTGACCACGATATTATTGTTGAAAAAAGCCTTTGTTTCCGGTATAGGAGTCGCAGTGAGTCCTACGATTTTAGCCTTGTTGAAGTGGGTTAGCACCTTTTGCCAACGACCATAAATGGAGCGATGGGTCTCATCCACAAAAATGGCGTCAAAAAAATCGGATGGCAGAGCTATATTGTCTCCCAACTCCACTTCGTTTTCATCATCCTTATACGACTCTTCTTCGCTATCATCGTCGGTAACCTCTTGCCCGGTAAGAACTGCAAAAAGTCGCTGAATGGTGGAGATAACTACGGCCGACTCGGGTGGTATATTGGATGACTTTAAGCGCTCCGTTATGTAGATTGTATTGAAAGGCTCGCTGGTTTCGGTCAGGCGGAATGTTCCAAATGCACCTTCGGCTTGCCTTCCTAAATTGTTTCGGTCAACCAAAAACAAGATGCGACGCATGGGGGTGTATGTAAGCAGGCGATATGCCGCCAAGCATGCTGCATAAGTTTTTCCGGCGCCGGTTGCCAGCACCATTAATGCGCGTTTCTCCCCTTGACGTAGGCTGTTTTCTAATCCAGTAATGGCTTCGACTTGACATGCCCGTAAATCTTTTGACAATAGGTGTGGTAATCCTGCGTACTCATCCGTAATGCCGGCCATTTGCGCCATCTCTTTTGGGGAGTGCATTTCGGATAAAACTTCGTATTCGGAATCGGGCTTGCGAAGGTCTTTAAAGTGTAGCTCTCGGCCATTTGACAGATACACAAATGGCAGCGGATTTTGCCAATATTGATACCAGTCCGAAAGCTTATGGGTATAATTCTCGGCCTGTTTTGCCACTACCTCCGATAAATTAGCAGCTTCTTTTTTTGCTTCTAAAACTCCAATTGCTTTCCCGTTTAGAAATAACAAATAGTCAGCCTCCAGGTTTCCTTGCAGCAATCCCTCCTCTACGGCAGTGGCTGAAGTTGTAGGTGAATATTCATCCCTACAAACAATCTTCCAGCCTGCATCCTCTAACCGTCTATTAATTATTTGTCGAGCTTTTTCCTCGGGGAGCATAGTTTTTGTTTTTAAACTTCTTGTAATATGAAATTATCAGAAGTTTAAAAACAAAAATAAGAAAAAAGTCGATAAGTCAGTGTGTTATATATTGTTTTTGTTCTTGAAAGGGCAGTGAAATATGGTGCAAACAAAAAACGCGGAGAATTTTCTCCGCGTTTTTTGCATTTTATTCTCATTTGAGTTAATATGCCATTGGCACCAACCCGTTAACATACACCTCCAAATTAGTATATCCGCTTGCGTGTAATTTATTAGCATCGCTTGCATCATTCGGGTTAAGCCCATTCTTCTTTTCCCAAGCATCCGGTATGCCGTCGCCGTCAGAATCCAATGGTGCAGGTATGCTTTTGAGTGCAGGCCAACCGCCTACCTGCTCGGGAGAGTCTATTATACCGTTAGTACCGTAGGTAAATTTTCCTTCCTCAATTTCCTTTGCAATACGAGTATCGTGGTTGTCACGGTAGGGAGCAATGCAACCTGCGTTGCACAGTACAAGGGGGTAGGCTTCCAGTGCTGTTTGTGTGGTAACGGCTGCTACTTCGAAAGGCTTGATTTGGCGATTGCGTGCAGCGCTTGTGCCCTCATCAAAGTCAACTCCGCCATTCCAGTTGTCCTTGGTGATTTCGGCAAAGCCATCAACGTGGTTGCCGTCAATGTGCCATAGACCAACAAAGCCCGCTTTTTCGGAGTTGTCGATTTTAGCTATGCGACGTTTTACGCTGCTTTGCGTAGCTGCGCCCGATTTGTAGTAGTTGTTCACTAAGTTAATCGAAAGCGGCTTGCCGTCGCAGCTGCGGTGTCCCCAGTTGTAGAAAACGCAGTTGCGCACATCAAGCAGTACGGTAAAGTTTTGGTTGTTGCCTGCAATGCTTGGTACGCGCGCTGTAGCATGGGCAATGATGTTGTGGTGAAACGAGGCCTTGTATCCGCCAATGGAGGCGCCAAAGCCATGCGCGCCTTTTTCGTGCACCGACTTATTGAGGGGCTCGCTCATCATGCACCACTGAAAGGTGATAAAGCGACTTTGGTGCCAGTTGTTGATACCCTCATCGCACGACCAGCTCACGGAGCAGTGGTCAAAAATTACATTCTCGCTGCCGCGAATTTCTACACCGTCAATTTCCGAGCCTATGAGACCTGATTCGGTGCCGGGGCGTATGCGAATGCAGCGTACAATAATATCGTGCGATTTGGCAATGTCAAGTGGATAGCCGCGCAGACAAATGCCATCGCCGGGTGCGGTTTGTCCGGCAATAGTGAGATAGGGTGAGGTGATGATGAGTTCAGAGGTGAGCTTAATGGTGCCCGATACGTTGAACACAACAATGCGAGGAGCAGTGTCCATTACCGCGGCGCGAAAGCTACCGGGGCCATCGTTGTTGAGGTTGGTAACGGCTATTACTTTACCGCCACGACCGCCCTTGGCGTACATGCCCCAACCTTCAGCACCGGGGAAAGCAGGGAATTGTGATTGCTGCGCTGATAGCGATAGGCTTGCTGCGGCAAGGGTAAGGATAAAAAAGATTTTTTTCATAAAAGTATTTTACTTTTTTTCTTGTCACTTTGGCTTGACCCAAAGTAACCAAAAGTCAAGACCGAATGATGCTTCAACCCGCCGCGTGCAAAACTGGATTTCGCGTCTCATACGACGCTCATAGTTTTGCTGCGCTCTTGCTCGCGCCGGCCCGCCATTCGGCCAGGCCAGCGCACGCTATCACACAAACCAAAGAAGGAGCAGGCGGATGGCTATTCTAATTCTCCATTCTTCATTTTCAATTACTAAAAGATGTAGTTCAAGCCAATATACGTTCCGGTGTTGCCATCGCGCTTATCAAGGGCCTTTCCGAAGTCGCCGGATATGATGAAGTTTTGGTTCATTACTACCTGTAGACCTATGCCGGCAGTCACGTGCGGCACCTCTTTGTCGTTGGTTACCAACTCCGGCTTCGCCACGGAGTATTGGTTAATGGCCTGCTGCATTTCTTCCAACTCGCTTTGTCGATATTTTTGAACTACCATACCCGCGTCAACAAACGGGTTGGTGGCCAAGTACCAGTTTTGCTTAATGAACTTAAAGTGGAAAAATTTCCAGCGCAGCTCAGCATTGGCAAATACCACGCCATCGCCTACTATGCGGTTGCGCACTACGCCGCGCATGGTGCTGCTGCTGCCCAATCCTTCCGATAGCGTTTTGCGAAGCATAAGCACGTTGATATTTTGCTGGTGGTACCATGGCGTATGTCCCCAAAGCGTACCTTGATAACCTACACGGTAGGCAAATGACAGGTTTTGTGGAATGAGGGTAAAGTACTGCCTGTGCGTAAAGGTTAGCTTGATGTGTGAGTTGTTGCGCCCTTCAATGTCGGGCGAACCTATGAGTAATAGTTCAGTGCACATGCCGCGCATGGGGTTGGGCTCAAAGTCGCGCGTGTCGTATACCAATCCTCCTTTGAGAAAAAGATGGTTGCCACCATTGATTTCATCGCTGGGTAGACCACCGTAGCGGGCGTAGTATTCGTAGGCAGTGCTATCTTGTGAGAGCTTGAGTCCTTCCTTATCCACTGTGCCTATTTTATACGAAAAAAAGTCGATGCCGGCAGCCCAGCGCAGGTGCTTGGTAATGTTGCCTTGCAGGCTGCTTACGGCGCGAAATAGCTTGCGATCGTAGCTGTAAAATCCGTCGCTGATGTCATCTAAGTATTCGGGGTGGTAGGCAGCTTTGTAACCGTTGAATCCATGTAACTTCATCATTTTATCGGAAACATAGGCTACGTCCACTGTGGTGCGCATGTTGGGTATTAAGTACTTTGAATCGTAGTAGGTGCGGAATATGGTGCTCCCCTTGGTGTACTGTGATACCTCGGCGTAAATGGAGTGTAAGTAGTGCGGGTAAGTGCTGCCGTCACCGTAGTAGAAAAAGTTGACCAAACCACCGTACTGAAATCCGAGGTTGCTGTCGAACGAAATAGCAGGTAGTACGCCGAAATTCCAGCCTGTTTTTATGCTGTCGCGCTGCTTTCCTGCGCCCAATAGGGTAGTGGAGGAGAGTAGTAGAAGTAGTACAAGTGATTTTTTCATGTAGCCTGATTTAATTTCCTACAAAGCTACAAGAATTTTTGGAGAAAAATGAAACCCGCTGCAGAATAGCAACAGGTTTTATTCATAAAAAAACCGAGCAGCTTGATTGTGCTGCTCGGTTCGTTTTGTAGTCTTACTTGAAAACCTGTGAGACTCTGAAATTAGAATGCCAGACCATTATCAGATCTGAGCACAGTGTAACCTGTTTGCTGAGTCCTTACGTTGTTTTGATTGGCCGTAACATTAAAGTAGGCATTGTTAGGCATAATAATGCCTGTAAGCTTGTTGAGTTGGAAATTTGCATTGCCCAAGTTTGCACAAGCGCTTAGGTCGGGAACAGAGCCTGTGAAATTATTTTTTTGCAGCTGCAGCTCTCTCAACTTTGTATAGCTACCTAAAGCGGGGATAGCACCATCCAAGCCAATTCCTGTCCCGTTTGCCACCACTGTGCCATTAAGTATAAGTGTATCTATGGGGGCGCTGGCGTGTAGCGTGGGGAATGAACCGGTAACTCCTGCGTTGCCACCCAAATTCAGGTAGTGTAACTTTGACATGTTGGCGAGAGAGGGGATGGTTGTATTCAGCTGTCCGTTTCCGCTGATTTGTAATCTCTCTAATTGAGTGCAGCTAGATATGCTACTTGGGATGGCGTTGGTAATAGGGTAAATTCCCATGAATGTTAATGACTTCAGATTGGTAGCGTTACCAACTTCAGTGGGAATAGCAGTCATGTTGGCGTAGCCATTCATGTAAAAACTTTCCAGCGTAGTAGTAAACAATGGGGCTATACCTTCACCTGTAATGCCGTTTGCATTACTGGGAATTCTAACGCTCTTTAGATTTGTAAAAGCAGTTGCAGTTGTCACTACTCCTTCAAATTTAGCATCGGCAACCTCTAAATACTCCAAGCTGGGAATACCTGCTATTTTGTAGGTGTACGTTCCTGGAGGGGTTGGTAAGTCTGTTGGCTTAATGGTTGCTATTACCAATGATTTCAGGTTGGGAAGTGATACTAAATCTGAGAAAGGTTTAGTAGGACCGTCCGCATTTTTAGGAAGGAAATCAACGTTGTCCTTAAGGGTAAGTGATTTTAAATTTGTGTATGCTGTCACTGGGCATGCCGATAGATCCCACCTAAAGTTGGCACCACACGACAGGAACAAAGTTTCCAAGTTGCTGAGTCCAACAAATTGGGTCTTAATGGTATCATTAATGGTTGTACTTTGAATCTTAAGAGCCTTCAGAGAAGTTAGAACAGCAAAACTGCTTGATACTTTTCCACTTACTACTTGTCCTTTGTAGTTGAAATCAAGACCTGTAACGTTATTAGCAGCATCAACTGTAACGCCATCCCATTGGCTATAGGGTTTGCTTTCGTCCCATGTCATCATGCTCCATGTGGTGCCGGTAAAAGCAGCCTTAATAGACAACAATGCTGTACGCTGTGCATCTACTGCTGTTTGTGCTACGGCAACGCTCACCGGGTTCCCTGTGGTGGGAGTTACTACAAAATTAACTGAGCGGGGACTTACATCGGTGTTAGGCTTAACGCTTAGGATGTAGCTGGCAATGGTGGTGCCATTCTTTACCATGCGGGTTGACGTGGTGTCAATCCAGCCGGCAGCCGCGCTAAATGATACGCTCATGCCTGAAAGTGACGCTGCCAGTACTTGCACGGTTGCACCTTCACCACCTACGTTTACGCTGGTGGGAGATACTACTACCGTTTGTCCGCTGGCGGCTTGGCTTACGTTTACATACTGCGTGGGGGCATTGTTGGTGCCGGTAATTACCACTTGTGCCGAACGCTGAGTTGCCTCTTTATTCTCCGCAATGGTAAGGGTGATAGCTCCACTTGCCGAACCTGAAGCGGGTGATACCGTTAGCCAGCTAATATTCTCCGAGGTGGCAGTCCACTCCGAACTGTTAGCGGTAACCTGAATAGTTTCCGTAGTAGCGGCACTGGTAGCCACCATCACGTTGTGGGTATCCACGCTGATTTCGCCCTTTACAGGGTCATCACTCTTGTCGCATGACCACATCAGCAGTCCTGCTGTCAGCACTAAAAGTACTTTTTTCATTTTTTTCTGGTTTTGGTTAATAATTATAAAAGCATTAAAGAATTCAAGATTTAAAATAACGGGAACTTAGGACTTGTACCCAACTTGCCCCAGTATATACCCAGCGTTACTTGATGCGAAGCGGGTAAACCGTTGTACGTGTCGCCCAAACTTTGCTGGTAGCGGTAGCTTAGGTAAATGGAGTTGGTTACAAATGCACCTGCCGTGGCTTGTATGTTGTTGTGTGTGGCAAATCCCAAACCCACCCTTAGGCGTTGCTTATAAATACCCGTAGCCATAACTTCGTAACCAAAATCGGTGCTGCCCGATAGTACCATTAGGGCTGATGGCATAACGTCAAAATCCTCGTCGATATTAAATACGTAGCCCCCGGTGAAGTAGTACTGCATGCGACTAAAGTCAAATTTGTTACTCAACTTGTTGCCGGCATCTTCAATATCTATAGCCATAAGCTGTGGTATGGAAAAACCTACGTAGTACTTATCGGTATAGTAGTAGGCACCAACACCTGCGTTGTAACTCCACTTGCGCGAGGGGGTGTCCTTAAACATGGGGTCCTCTGGGTCCAATACCTCTACGCTTTTTTGTCCCAGCGTGAGTATTCCTAGCTGCAAACCGAGCGATAGCGTTCCTGTACGCATGCGCACTTGGTAGGAGTATACCGCATTAGCTTGCAAACGCTGGCTACCGCCGTCGGTGCTATTGTACATGGTGAGACCTAAGCCGGAATTCTCAATAAGTAGCGGAGATTGAAACTGCAAACTTTGCGAGAACGGCGCTCCGTCAATATTAGCCCACTGCATGTCTACGCCCAGCCCAATGGATGATAGCTCGCTGTGCGTGCCTGCATAGGCGGGGTTTATCAGCATCTCGTTGTTACGATAGTTGAACACGCCCATTTCATCGCCAAAGCGGGGTTGCGCTATGGCGGCAAGCGAGAGCAGGGTAGCGGCGGTTAATGTGATTATATGCTTCTTCATACGAAATAGATGTCTTGTTTTTGTTGCTTAATAGCGTATAACCACAAAGCCTTTAATGGTAGAGTTGCTACTGTTACCCGTGAGCACGTAGTAGTAAGTTCCGGCAGGTACTTTCTTACCGCTATTCGATCCCGTATTGGCTATGCCTTCCCAATCATTTTTGTAATCTGCGGAGGTGTAGTACTGCTGCCCCGATCGGTCAAAAATGTTGAGCATATATGTTTCGTTCTCGTCCATGGCACATACAAAGGCATCATTTCTTCCGTCGCCGTTGGGGCTAAAGCCTTCGGGCGCATGTGGCTCGGTAAACACAGTAACGGGTGCGGTAGCGGTGTATCCTCCGTCTTCGGTGGTAACGCCTACGCTTGTTTTACCTTTATGTAGTGCAGCTAAAATACCATTTTGATCGATGGATGCAATGGCCGAATTTTGTACATTCCAAACTACATTTTGGTTATCGGCATCCTCAGGAGTGATTACAGCTTTGAGTGTCTGGCTTTGCCCGTTAATGACAGATACTACTGCAGGTGCAATGTGTACGCCTTTCACCGGTTGTATAACCCGCAGGTTAAAGCTGGCGCTGTAGCCACCATCCTCGGTAGTGGTTGTGACAATGGTGCTGCCCGATTTTACAGCAGTAATATCTGCTATAGTCGGAGTTAATTCGTTTGGCGTTACGCTTGCTACTTGAGGGTTGCTTAACGTCCATGTTACGTTCTGGTTTGAGGCGCTGCTGGGAGTGATGTTTGCTACTATAGAAAGAGCCGGCTTTCCCACATACGCTATGGTGTCGGTAAAGCTGAATGATATACCTGCTACCAGCTTTGGGGTAACGGTAATGTTGCAGGTAGAAATAATGGTAGTGTCGCTCATTGATTTTGCCGTAACGGTGGCCGTTCCTGCTTTCAAAAAAGTTACGTATCCCTTGTTGATTGATGCTACGGTAGCGTCACTACTTGACCATATAGCCTGTGTTATAGTAGCAGTGGCGGGGGTGGTGCTAACAAACAAACGTTTACGAGATCCAATGGTGTCGGTAATGGATGTTTGGGGACCGAGACTGTTTTCTATTTGCAGCGCGGTTACGGGCACCATAGGCTTAAGCGCTTCATAGGCATCAAGCAGTCCGTAGCCCATGTAGGGAGCGTAGGAGGCGTCGAGTGTCCAAAGTGAACGCACGGTGCCCAGCAGGCGCGTGCGCAGTGAGTCGGGGGTGTAGTTGGCGTGTCCGTATTGAGCGAGCACCAGCGCTGCTACACCCGATACGTGCGGACATGCCATGGAGGTACCAAACATACCACCGTAGGTGCCGCCGTTTTCGTTGGGTAGCGTGCTAAATACCTTGGCCGCTCCCGGCATTTCCAATCCGCCCGGTGCGGCAATGTCAACCCACGGTCCGTAGTTGGAGTAGGCGGCTCTTTGACCGTTGGGGCCAATAGAGCTCACGGCTATTACCTCTTCGTAGCGTTGTGGGTACCAAACACCTGCGCTACCTTGGTTACCGGCGGCAAATATTACTATGCCGCCCTTCATTTTTGTGTTGGGGAGGGGATTGCTGTTCTCGTCGGTGCCGGCCTCTCCAATAAAGTAATCAATCGCATCGCGTACCAGGCTGCTGGCTTGCCCTTCGACAGAGTATCCCCAGCTGTTTTGCGATATTACGGCGCCGTTGTCGGCTGAATAAATGAATGCCTTTTCGGGGTTAGGTGTTTGAACTGTTTGGGTGCCGCTGAGCGCCAAAATTTGGCACGACATAAGGCGTGCTCCTGTGCCTCTTCCGTTAACAACACCACGTCCACCGGCCACTCCGGCAACCAGAAGGTCATTGTTGTTCACTGCGGCAACAGTTCCGCCAACGTGCACTCCGTGGTCGTATGGGGTAACATTGTGGTTGTTTCTTACAAAGTTGTAACCAATATTACCGTTGGCATCGCGCCAAAGGTTAGCCTTGAGGTCGTTGTGGCTGCTATCAAGTCCACCGTCGTTAATAGCTACAATTACGCTGCTATCACCCATGGTAATGCCCCATGCTTTTCGCAGATTAATATCCACCCCTTTTATCGAACCTGATACCGAGCCTGTGTTGTGGTAGTGCCACTGGTATTTTGCCATGGGGTCGTTGGTGCTGTCTGAGGGAGTTTCGCCGGCGGCATAGGCTATCATTTGTGGCGCCGTGTTTTGGTATACAGGTTGAATTTTGTATATAGGCTCGGCTATCTCTATTCCAGGACTTGATGTGTACGATTTTGCAAGCGATACGGCGTTGCTGTCCACGGTATAGGTAATATCATACCACAGGTGCAATCCATATTTGCGGTGCTTGGCTTCGTAAATTCCCGCGTCGGGAAATACGCGCTCCATGTCAACCACCCTATAGCGCGTGTTGAGCGTATTAAGCGCCCTTGCTGCAGAGGGAAGTGTCAATCTTTGTGCTTTTGTAATACCACTTGGTTGCGATAGTGCTTGCGCATAAGGCTCCACGCTTTCTTTAAGTTTTACGCGAATTTTTCCGTGGTAGTAGGACGCGCTATCTTGGTCAGCCTGCGCCCAACTCAGGAAGTGAACGGATAGTATAATGATCAAACAGCTTACTATTTTCTTCATCTTATGTGATGTTTTTTTATTTGCAGAATGTGAAACGCAGCTTTACGCCAAATGCAAGTGGCCTAATTTCTCCCTTTTTTACATAGCTTGAGTTTAGCACGCTATTGTACAACATTTCCGATGGATTTCCGGCGTTGTATTCGTTCAGGGGCAAATTATCGTCCTTTTGAATGGTGTTTAACCCGTAGTCGAGGTATAGCCCTACGTAGCAGGCCATGCTTTGCTCAAGGTCAAACCGCGCACCGAATTCGAGTGATACCATACTCGAAAATCCTAAGTTGATATCGCCGCTGCCTTCGGCCGACCAGTCAGAGGTGAGGCCATGCTGCGGCAGGTTGGTGTATGTTATACCTTCATATAGGTAGGTTCCGGTTGTGGCTATTGAACCCATGTCGGTGGTAAATGTTGATTTGAGCGGAATACCTAATTTAAATCCTCCGGCAGCAAACAACTTCATGCGGTAGTCGTTTTTTTTGCTCACCGGAAATAGCAGTTGCCCCATAATGGGGATGCTCAGTATGGTTGTTTTTTGTTTTTCTTCATACCCGGAAATGCTGTAGGTGTAGCTTAGCTGATCTCCTGTAATATCGGCGGTGGTATATTGTCCACTCGTCTGACTATAGGATGTTTGAGCATTATACACATTAAGTTCGAGCCCTGTGGTTACCCCGAATCGATCGTTGAGGTAGTAGGTAAAACCTGCTCCACCACCACCTCCGTAGTCGGATTCTCTTTCACCCTTTTTCGATAGCTTGTACTTCAGCGTAGATATGCCTGCTTGTCCGTAAACCGAGTATTCATACTTGGCTTGCGCCTGAGCCGCGGAGTACAGCAGTAGCATTAGGGTGGCTATAAGTATTCTTTTCATCTGATATATGAATTTGTCTATGCTTAGTGGTATTTGCCACAACATGCACTTAATCTACAATTATCTTTATATATTCGGGAGTTTTATTACTTGGCTTTACTTGCAGCAAGTACATGCCGGGTTGTGCAGGAGCGGTTACGTAGCCGGTGTTGCTGTCAAGCTTCATATCCCTCTTTACATAGTTGCCGTTAATGTTCAGTATCTGAACGCTTCCTTCTTCGTCACCTTCGGGTAGCTGTACGGTTATGCTTTGCCCTGCGTGTATGGGTGTAGGGTATATTTTAACGCTTGTAATTCCGGCTACAGCCGATAGCGGACACACCTTATATTCGTCGCCTCTGCGGCTTTGGAATATGGCAGAGTAGGTTGCGCTTCTGTCGAGTCCGCCTTGCTCGTAGTAGTAGCCATTAGTATTTTCATCAACCAGTATACCGTTTTTGTACCACTTGTAGCTGTTAAACGTAAAGCCTCCGTTGTTGTTCGGATTGTTTACGGCAGATAGTACATCGTTCCAGCGTTGCTTGAAGAACTTGTTGCCAGGTAGCGCCGATGCTACGTTGAGTACGTAGTATTCGGTTACAATATTATCAGCTGTAGTTACAGAAATTTCAACAGGTGTAACGGCTTCGGGTGTAAGTAAAATTACGGTAGCGGGATTGTACGTTTGTCCGTTTACCTTTACGTTTGCGCCAGCCATAGCAGTGAGCGACATGGTAATCTGACTTACGTTACAATCAGCCATATAAGCGTAGGTATTGGCTCTTGATAAGCTAGCCACCTGTCCGTTTACTTTTACCTCACTTAGTAGAGCTGCTCCAACAGTTGCTTCGTATACTAGCGTTAGCGGAGTGTAGTCTACTTCTGTGATGGCGAACTCTCCGCCGGGGAAGGTTGCGTTACGCATTTCACAGCGTACCTTTTTACCCACGGCTGATGAGGGAATTACAATAATGCCTGTGGCTGCATCTACGTTAAAGCCGTTGATGTTTTCTCCTATTTTATTTCCGGCAGTATCAATTTCGTACCATGTGTACTGGGTGGCGCGAGTTTCGCCATTACGGGTAATGATGTACTCGTTAACAAGGTCGGTTATAGTACCGCTAACCGTGCCTCCCTGTATGGTATCCTGATTGAGGTACCTGTAGTTGCCGGTGGTGTAGGCGCTACTGGTGGGAAGTTTTATTTTTGGCAATGTAGAGAAACGAAACTTGTTGTGGTCAAGCCATAGGCTTTGCAATCCGGGTAGAGAAGGTAGTACTATGGTATCTAAAGGATTTCTGGTCAAATACAGGTAGCGTAGTGCCGGTAAATTACCATGTAGCTTTACTTTTGTTAATTGGTTTTCTCTTGCCCATAGCAACGTAAGTGCGCGTATATGGTCGGGTACTATTATCTCTGTTAGCTGGTTTGCATCGATACGTACCTCTTTGAGTACAGGTGCGTAACTGGGGAAACTGAATGCTCCGATTTTGTTGGTATAGCAGTTCAAAACCTCCAGCTTGGGTGCATTAGTAGGGGTGGCTAGTGCGGTAAGCGCAGCTTCTTGGCAAAATACGTTTGCCAGTGAATCGGCTTCAACGGGCAGCGTAAGCGCAGTAATCTTGGTTCTATTTATTTCCAGCCGCTTCAGGTATGAGAAAATGCTTAGGTCAAGCCTGCCGGTGAGTAGCGTTTTCAGCGTAAAGTTGATAGCGGTCACGTGCTTATTTGAACCTTCCGACCATGATAATCCTGCACTGGTGGTGGAGGGGTCCCAGGCGTCGGCATCAAATATGCCGAACTCGTCACCGTTAATACCTACTCCATCAGCGTTGGGTAGCGCAAAGAAAGCCCTAAGTACTTCTACTTCGTAGGGGTCATAACCGGGGGCGGGTGCGATTATTGCTTTGTAAATAAGCGATGAATCGCCACGAAGATCGGGGAAGCTGGCGTTAGTTATTTTACAAATAACGGTATCACCAATGTTATCAACGGAAAATCTGAAAATACCATTGCTGCCCGAAGGCGTGATTGGCGTAGCAACATCATTTGATATCTTAAACCAGCTAAATGTGGAGGCTACCGTGCTACTACCAATAGTAACCGATGCCTCTGCGCCGAGGTTAATGCTGGTGGTGTAGGGTATTGTACCGGCTATTATGCTGTCTTGCGGAGCGTAGGTATAGGTGGTAAGCACTCCGCCTACCGCATATTTTGGCAGCGTAGAGAATTTCAGCTTATTAACTTGTACGCTCAAACTTGTTATTGCGGCATTAGCCGGAAGGGTAATTGTGCTTATGTAATTGCTATCGCATGCTAATACAACAATAGAATCACAGTTGGTCAACGCCAGCGTGCCGGCCAATCCTTTATTGCTCCACACTATTTCCGAGAGGCGACGGGGTGAACTGCCGTCCCATGTAAGGAAGGCGTCTTCGCCGGGGGTGTCGGGTTCCCAATCGTCAATGTCGGTAACGCCCAACTTTGCGCCATTGGTAACTCCGCTTGTTGCTGAGGTTTGCCTGAAGAAAGATTTGAGCGCACTTACATCAAGAGAGTTATAGTTGGCAAGACGTCCTACCGAATACTTGTACACAATAGGCTTGCCTTCGGTATCCAACTTTGGGAAACCGGAATTTGTCAACTTGCATAGCAGAGTTGCGCCGGATAGGGTATAGTCTTGCAATGTAAATACGCCTTGTCCGTTGTTGATAATACCAGTGGTAACGGGCACTTCACCGCCTGAGGTAATATTAAACCATGCGTATGTGGTGGGGTATGGCGTACTGTTAATGGTAACGCTGCTCTCTCCCGACAGGTCAACGGTTTCGTAAGTTGTGCCGGCAAAAATGGTATCCTGTGGCGTGTAAGTGAATCCAGCTACGCTTGATGCTATGGCAGGCAGCGTTGAAATCTTCATCGCATTGTTGCCGACGGTGAAGGTGCTTAGCAGGGTATACGTTGAAGGCGCGGTAATTTGTCCAATTTCGTTGTTGGAGACATCTACTGATGTTACCTGCGTGCAGTTCGCCAAATCCAGCTGCCCGGCCAAGCCTTTACCATTCCAACTAATAGTGTTTAGACGGTAAACACTGCCGGGTGTCCAGGTAAGCCCATCGGTTACACCGGTCATAGAGGGGTCCCAACTATCAACGTTGAAAATACCCAACTTGCTGCCGTTGGTTGTTACTCCATCGGCGGATTTTTGCGCAAAGAAAACTTTCAGGTCGGCAATCTCACCGTTATAGTCATATACCGGTTCGTTGTCGTTAACCACCAGCGTTTCGTACACTAAAACGAGGTTAGCGTAGTTTGCGTTGGTCATTTTGCAACGCAACGTTTTTCCGGCCTTGCCAGTAACGTCAAATATGCCGCTACCCAGGGAGGGTAGGGCTATTGGGTTTTCATTACCTAAAACAACTTCAAACCATGCATATGTGGTGGGTTCAACTTCTCCGCGTACGGTAATGTCGAACTCGCTGCTTAAGTCTATTCCTGCACCTTGATGCACCTTATAACCCTGTATTATTGCTTGCGGGCTATATACGAAGTCCTTTTCAACATTACACCTGCTGGTCTTTGTAAACCCTGTGCAGAATACAACCTTAGGTAACGTAGAAAATTTCAACCTATTGTTTGCACAGAGTATTTCGGATGCACAGCTATCCAAACCGGCTCTTTTGTTTTTTATTGTGTTTATCTCAGCGGGAAGTATCAGGCTTTCGATGAGGTTGTGACTGCAATTGAGTGTGGTTAACTTCCCTAAAACGCTTGGCATTGTGAGCGTGCGTAGCTGATTATTCTGACAATCCAAGCGTGCGAGGTCTTTTAAGGAGTCGGGTAGAATTAGTGATGTGATGAGGTTGTCATTACATCGAATATCTGTTAGATATTTTAGGCTATCCGATAGCGTGAGACTTGTTAGCTGACTTTTTGGACCTCTTTCGCTTGCCACTACTGTTGTGTCCCAGGCTACAGCTACTTGTTGTATATATTTAAACCCGCTCACGTTGAGATCTCCGGCAAGTCCTTTGTTTGACCATTGGAGCGTCATTACTCTTTTGGGATTCATGGAATTCCACTGAATTTTTGCGAGTTGCGTTCCCGGGTCCCACTTTTCGATGTTAGCTACGCCCAGCATCGCACCATTGGTTCTAACTCCATCGGCAGCAGTTTGAGAAAAAAATGCTTTCAGCGTAGCTACCTCATCGGGGTCATATCCCTGAGCGTTTGCACTTGCTGCAGCCAGCATAAGCGTGGGCAGCAGGAGCAATGTGTATATGAAGGTTCTAATTCTCATGTCCTAGTTTTTCGTGAGGTTTACAATAAACGTACTCGTTTGACCGAAATCCTGGCCAGTGGTAGGCGAGTGTGATTCCGATTTTATTGTCATTGTTTTACTGCAGAAGTCTATGCTGCCATACTCGGTTTTATAGTAGTTGGTGGTGTACATGTCGCCGGCGTTCGCATAGGGTGCCGTGGTCCATGTAAATAGGTAGTCGCCACCATTTACGTATAACTTATATGGCGTGGTTGAGCGGTCAACGTAAACCCTGTACGTATTGTTTCTTGTGGTAAATTGTGGTGTTACGTGGAATAGTCCTTCAATAAACATGGTGTCGCCCACTACACTTTTAACCCTAACGGTGTAGGGGTTTTCCTGAATAACATAGGTGGGGTTGTTGGGACCCGATGTTTGGTTGGCGGTATAGGTTCCTAAAAGTTCAGCCATTTCATTACGTGTAAATGTACAGTAAGGATATACCTTTAGCGTTACATTGCTGGCTAAGTGAGATGTGCCGCCAGCGCCTAACATAGGGTCGGTCAACTTCACCTTTAGCGTGTCGGTTGCCTGACTCCGCATGGCGTTGGTTTTGACCATTACCTTTATGGGGGCGGTTATGTTACCTTTTTTTACCGTAACGCTGAAGTTTTTACCGGCTACTATGTTGCCGTCTTCATCTTTAACAAAAATGCCGGCAGGCCTGCTGTTCCCGGTTATTTCCAGATCCAACTTAATATCGTTGTCGGCGGGGCGTAGCACCCCTACCTGCAAGTCGTACTCGGAGGTGTCCTTATCGAAGGCGAAGTAGTAATACTGCTCGTAGTTACCGAAGTTGGCTATTTGTGGTCCATTGTAAAGCATGCTTTCCTTCTCTTCGCATGATGTTAAGCCCAGCGCGACGCAAAAAAGAATAGCTATTAGGCGTTGTATATTTCTCATGGTCTTCATGTTTCGATATTAGTAACCGTCGTTTTGCCCAATACCGGGGTTCGTATTAACCTCGCGTTGTGGAATGGGAAATACCCAGTGGTAGTCGGTTGAGCTGATGTTGATATCATCACCCACTGCCATAAATTTGGTTTGCGATGATTGATCGGCAGGGCGTAAAACGCCTTCCCTCCAGCGCTTAAGATCGTGCCAGCGCATGCCCTCAAAGGCAAACTCCTTGCGGCGCTCTTTTTGTATTTCTGCCCATAATCCGGCGGTGGTATACGATGCCATTAGGTTGGCGTTGCGGCGAGCTTTAAAGGTGTTCAACTTCTCAAAGGCCTGCTGGTACGAACCTAACTTATACAGCGATTCTATAGCATTAAGCCACACTTCAGCGTAGCGGAAATGTTTTGACATGCTGGAGCGTGTATAGGGAGTACCCGTTAGGTTGTAGTTAACGCCGTTATTGCTCGATGGAAATTTCTCGACCAACGTTACCGGCTCGCTGGTGGCGCTCACTGCCAATTCTGAATTTGCCAGGAAGTAAACACCCCTTTGTGATGAACGAAAATCGGCGGGATCGTATATGTTCATCAGGTTGCCTGTGGGCAAAAAGTTAGGCGATGCTTTTGAGCCTCCGGTGGCATTGTTGAAGTTGTTGCCGTAGGCGTAGCTGCTGGCGTCGGATGAAGTTAGCGCAATCATCCAAATTACTTCGCCGGAAATATTCATGTCGTCTTGCGTCCATATGGGGGCAAATTCGGTTGGATTTATTGCTGTTGGTACGAAGTGAAAGCCATAAATATCGGTAATTGTATCGCAGTAGGCTACCACAGCGCGATAGTTACCTCGATATAATTCCAACCTGCTTTTAAAGGCAAACATGGCAGCTCTTGACAGATACCTCAACGAGGTGGTGTTGTACCCTTTAATATTTGTTGCACCCCGCGGTATTGCGGGAAGATATTTGGCTGCGCTATCTAAGTCAGTATCAATAGCGAGTAGCGTTTCCTCCATGTTGCTGCGTGGGGTAGGAGCGGGTTGCTCGGTGTAGTCCAAGTACACCTCACGTACAATGGGAACTCCGGGCGCCGTAACCAATATGTTTACGTCGTAAGGCTTGCTGAAGCAGCGTAGCAGGTCAAAAGTTGCCATGGCGCGCGCAAGGTAGAGCTCGCCCCTATAGCGGTTGATGTTGGCTTGCTGCTCTGCGTCAAAAGGTGCTAATACGGCAACTGTGTCAAAGCCGTATAGCGTAGCATTTACGTTGTTTACAATTTGCAGATTAGTTGACCAAATGCCTGATACTTCTGAACTTCCGGTAGAAAACTGCCATTTGCGAAAATCGGCCAGCGCGTTGGAACCCCAGCGTGCGTAAAACAGGTCGTCGGTCATGGCGTCGAAAATAATGGGCCGCGTAATGTAAGGTTTGAATACCGCGTACACGCCGTTTACTCCCTTTACGCAGTCGTCGTAGGTGAGGAAGGCGTACTGGTTTTCAATGGCGGACGTTGGCTTTGTTGTAAGAAAATCCTCTGCAAAGTCCTCACATGAGCTCAAGGCAAATAAAACTACGCTTGCCAGTATTAGGTATGTGTATTGTATTTTTTTCATGTGTATCAATGCTTAAAAGGTTATCTGAGTGCCGAAGGTGATAGTTGTTGACGCGGGGTAGCGCGACATTTCCGTGTTAACGGCAAACTCAGGGTCAAAGCCGGTATAGTTGGTTAGCGTAAATAGGTTTTGAGCTCCAACATAAAATCTCAGCCCCTGTATCAGCTTTGTTTTTTTCATGGCGGCCTCGCTAAAGGCGTAGGTAACTGTAATGTTTTTTAGGCGGAAAAAGGAGTGGTTTTCTATGGAGCGGCTATCCACCTTTGCCTCGGTGCCAAGAGCGGCATACTCTACGTAATCACCCGGTTTTTTCCAGTAGTTGCCCGAACGCTTGGTTTGGTTCATCACTCCGGCAAAAGTTCCTGCACTGTATTCTACAAAAAATAGGTTGTTATTTAAAGCGTAAATGTCCCACATGCCGGTAAAGAGCGCGTCAACCGATAGCCCCTTGTATCCGGCCTTAAGCGTAAAGCCGGCCGACTTGTTGGGAAAGTGGCTTTTGCCTTCCATAATAACGACATCGCTACTGGGGTATGACTGTACTACTTCTCCGTTGGCGGTGTACCACATGGGTGAACCGTTCATGGGGTTTACACCTGCCCACATTACCTGCTTAAATGTACCTACGGGATAGCCAATTTGTTGTACTGTTCCGGCAGCCTCTACATATAGGCCATCGTCCGGAATACCGGGGTATAACTCTGTAATCTCATTTTTATTGATACCTATGTTGGCATCAACGCTTACGTAGTAGCTACGGCTGCGTACTATGTCTACGCCAAGCGTTGCCTCAAAGCCTTGGTTATACATGCTGCCTACGTTTTGCCACATGCTGCCCACTGACAAGGTGGACGAGAGCGGTACGCTCATCAACATATCTGTTACGTTTTTTCGGTATAGCTCAACAGTCATGCGTATGCGACCGTTAAATACTCCGGCATCCAAACCAAAGTTGTACGATTTGGTAGTTTCCCATGTCAAATCCTCGTTAGGAATGGTACCCTGCATACCTCCTGCTTCGCCGTTGTAGGTAGAGCCCAACGTGTACAGCCCCCAAACTGCGGTGGATGGCACGGCTGAGTTACCCACGCTACCGGCGCTTAACCTCAACTTTAGTCGCGATAGCCATGTTAGATCGGACATAAATGCTTCGCGATGTATGTTCCAACCGGCACCTACCGACCAAAAAGTTCCCCACTTGTTACCATTACCAAAGCGCGAGTCGCCGTCGGAACGGAGGGAGCCTTCCAAAAAGTATTTTCCATCGTAGTCGTAGTTGGCAAATAGTAAGCCTGATAAAGTGTGTGACTTTCCAGAACTGCTGCCCCATCCGTTAGGGTATATGGTAGTGTACTGGCTTAGTTCGGTAAGCATGCTGTGCGCTACATTTTTTACCGCCACCGAAAATGTGCTGTTGTCATCGGTGAACACCTCGCCAACGGCTCCCAGCGTAAGATTATGCTTGTCATCAAACTGCTTTGAGTAGGTCAGCGTATTGGTTTGGCTTATAAAAGTTGATTTGCCGCTTGAGCGGTCTGCAATACCATTATCATTTACGGCTATAAGTGATTCGGGTGAGTACCATCCCTGACCTAAAGCATAAACCCATTCAACACCTAACGATGATTTAAATTTCAAATCATCCGTGAACTTAAACTCTAAAAATGCGTTGTTGCGCACGCTGAAGCTACTCGACGATTTTGAACTGAGTGTGGCTTGATACAGCGGGTTAGCGTTCTGCGGATAGGTAAGCAAGTGGTGTGTGTAGCTGCCGTCATCGTTGTACAAGCGCTCATATGGGTTGGTGGTCAGTGCTGCAAATACGAGGTTGGCCGTTGAAGAGCCCGAACCTTCGTTTGGAGAGTCTTGCGTAGCTGTATATCCCACTGAAAAGTTGTTCCCTACCTTTAACCACTTTTTTACATCGGCGGTAATGTTGCTGCGTATGGAGTAGCGCTTAAAACCAGTGTTTTCAACAATACCGGGTTGATCTAAAAACCCGCCCGATATGTAGTATAGCATTCGTTCGTTTCCACCCTGTATTTCGAGGTTGTAGCGTTGCGACCATGTATCTACGAAGTACTCGTCAAACTGGTTGTAGTTATACTTTATGCGCTCGTTGTACTGGTTCTCATCAATGTAACCTGCGTCCAGCTCCAAGGCCAACTTTTCGGCAGAGTTCATCATGCCGTATTTCTCTTTAATATGCTTTGAGAATCCACCCTCGGCGGTGAAGGTGATGCGGGCGTCGCCTTGTCGTCCAGATTTAGTAGTAACCAAGATGACGCCATTGGAGGCGCGCGAGCCGTATAGTGCAGTTGAGGCTGCATCCTTAAGCGTGGTGATGCTTTCTATATCTCCTGCGTTGATAGAGCTGAACTGTGCAGCAGAAATAATAATACCGTCCACTACATATAAGGGAGCGCTTGACGAGTTAATGGAGGTTACACCGCGAATGAATGTTTCTGCGGCAGCACCCGGCTTACCGCTGGTAGCCATGGAGTACACACCGGCCGATTGCCCCTGCAGCATTTGCGTGGCGTTTGCTACGGGTTGTTTTAGCTCGTCGGCTTTCAGCGTGGTTACCGCGCCGGCGTCGGTGTTTATTCTGCGTGTGCCGTATGAGGTTACGTACACGCCCTCAAGTTCCGTAGCACTTTGCAGCAACTTTACATCAATGGTATTGTTATTGCCTACCAATATCTCCTGAACGTCGTATCCAAGACTATTAATTACTAGTGTGGTGCTTCCTTCGGGTAGATCAAGGGAGTAGTTCCCGTCGTAGTCGGTTGAAGCGTATATTTTGCTACCCTTAACTTGCACAACAACACCGGGGAGCGTTTCTCCGGTCTCATCCTTTATGTTCCCATGCACCCTGCGGGTTTGGGCTGCAAGACTCAGGCTGTAGCAGCATAGCGCAATTACGCACAGCGTTTTAAGCAATGTGCTATGCTGCTTATGTAAAAAGAAAATAGAGCTCATGGACGATTTTTTTGCTATATTTTTATTCATTGGCGGGCACTTAGCGTCGCCTTTTTTGTGTTGTTTGAAATTTGCGTTCTGTGCTTATGAAATTCCACGCTATAAAAAGTGTAAGCACGCATGCCTAAAAAAGTTATGATCTTCGGGTTGCCTCCCAGTCTGCCTCTTCGCTAAATTGAGCTACATTTTTTTGAATTAAGAAAAATGAGTTACAATACTTAGCTAAAAAAAAGCCTTTTTTACGATACAACCGACAAAATTAGCAATTATTCTTATGATTTGTTTGGTTTATGGGCGGTTATTTCTGTCGTAAATACTACATTATTTTAAATTAATACAGGGGTGTTAAAAGAAGTTCCTATTCGAAATTTTGGGTGTTGTTTTTGTGCCAATCTGTAAATATTTCGCGCGATTAATTAGGAAAAGGCGGAGTGTTTTTCACTTAATTACTAAGCAATCGCGATAGCCTAGTAATTAAGTGAAATGTTTATGCAATTAAACTGTCTAATTGTAGCTATGCTATTTTGATGTCATACTTGAATTTATCGAAGATTATTTTTGCTTTATATTAAACTTTAATAGAAAAATCCGCCGTAAAATATCAATATGTAAGTTTTTTTGATTTGTTGCAGTTTTTTACTCATTTTAAACTGTAAGCATTAATCGTTAAATACGTATTAATTGATTGTAATATATATGCTTTTGATAATAAAAAATAATGAATTTTTGATTTCGGTGCAAAAATGTGTTATAAAATGGTTAATTTTTGTTGTTTCAGTATACCTTTGCCGATTGTAAGAGTTATAAATCATTCGGTTTTTACAAATTTTTACAATGAATTGTAGGTTGATTTTTTAATGAAGTATTAGTATGATAAAGAATTGGTCTAGGGCAACAATGTTGATAATGGCGCTGGTGGTGCTTGGTCTTACCTCGACTTACGCTCAGGTTAGCCAAGGGGGGCTACCTCCCAGCTTCACCTCTCAGCGTGCAGCTTCAATAGCTAAGCAAACCGGTGTAAAGGCGTTTAAGGCAAAGGCGCTTGCTGCACCGAACGTGAAGGCGCTTAAGGATGAGGATGCGGAAGGCGCTGAGTATGGTAGACCACCACGCTTGGGTGAGATTATTGAGGTTGCCTATGATATGGAAAATTCCGGAGAGTGGACCATTTTGGAAAGCGGTAAAAGGATATGGCGTTTGGCTATTTCGGCGCCTAATGCTGTAGCGCTGTCGCTGTACTATGATAAGTTTTACCTGCCTCAGGGTGCGCTGCTGTTTATATATAGCGCCAACCAAAAGCATGTTATTGGCGCTTATACAAGCGACAATAATCCCGAAAACGGTGCGGGCTTTGCTACCGAATTGGTGGCAGGCGATGAATTGGTGCTGGAGTATGTGTCACCTGAAATATTTAGCACGAACCTTAATAAACCTGCTATTTCTGTTTCGGGGGTAGCATACGTGTACAACGATAATATGGTGCAAATTGCCGATGCCTTCTTTGATACTCCTATGGGGCCAGGAGCTGAGGGGAACTCGGGTTCCTGCATGGTTAATATCAACTGTAGCGAGGGCGCTGCCTGGCAAAATCAAAAAACGAGCGTAGTGGCATCGGTGCAACGAGCCGGAACATCGCAATATTTTTGTACGGGCGCTGTTGTGAATAACACTGCGCGTAATATGGAGCCTTACTACCTTACCGCATTCCACTGCGGTATGGATGCTAACGATGACGACCTCAACCAGTGGATATTTTACTTTCACTTTGAGCGCACCGGTTGTGACAACTCATCGTCGGTGGTAAAATATAAAACCCTGACGGGTGCCAAGAGGCTGGTGTCTTTGGATATCAGTGGTTCTTCCGACGGCTTGTTGTTACGATTAAACGAAAACATTCCGAGTAGCTACAACGTGTTTTACAGCGGCTGGGATAGGCGTAATGTGGCTCCAGCAAGCGGTGTGAACATTCACCACCCCATGGGTGACCTGAAGAAGATTTCGACATACGGCGCCGGTACATCCACAGCCACATGGACGGGGCAAGGTACTCGTGGTGCTAACAATGCGCACTGGCTTGTCTACTTTCTTCAAACCGAGCATGGTTGGGGTATAACTGAGGGAGGTTCCTCAGGTTCACCTCTGTTTGACCAAAACGGACGTATAGTGGGTACGCTTTCGGGAGGTAATACTACCTGCACCAATACTACGGGGCGCAGCTATTATGGTAAGCTGTGGTACCACTGGGATCAGGCTCCCAGCGCGTCAATGCACATGGCGAAGTACCTTGACCCTATTAATACAGGAGAAACCTACATTGATGGTATGTATGAAAGCGATACTGTAGGGGTTAACTTCTCCATCAGCGCCTCTACCATTTATGCCATGGAGCCTGTCACCTACAACGACCTTTCGGTGTATGCCGGAACATGGAAGTGGACATTTGAGGGAGGAACTCCATCGAGCTATAATGGTAAGGTTCCACCCCATATTACCTATAAAAATCCGGGACAATATATCACAAAACTTGTTATCAATGAGGGTACGGTATACCAAAGGGAAAACTCGAAGACTATTACGGTAAAAGTAAAGGAGGACACGGAGCGAGTGTTGGGTGCAGATAGCATCAGCACCTCGTACTTGCCTTTAGGTAGTGGTACTAACTTGTCGAAGTTGTATACTGCTGCACTGTACAAGCCAAGTGAGTTGGGCTGGATGGTGGGTAATGGCGCTATTACCGCCTTGGCTTGGAAGGCTGATGTGGCATTTTCGGTAAGGCGCTCGGTAAAAATATACCTTAAGCATTTGTCGGCCTCTACAGCCGATTTAAGTGAGTACACTACATACGGATCGCTCAAGTCCGGTGCTACCTTGCTGGTAGATACGGCTGGCGTTAGCAACATAAAAGGTTATCAGAATTTTGTATTTAATGCCGGAACAAAGCGGTTTTTGTGTAACGCTGATAGCGCATTGCTGGTTATTGTCGAAACCGATTTTGGTCTTAATCAAACGCACGCTACGGGAACTCCCTATACCAACGTACGCAACAGCGTGCGCTACTGGGAGGGTACTACCAGCGAATCGGTAAATGCCGGTTCGGCTACCAGAAGTAGCCACCAGCGTCCTAATATTCGCATAACCTACCACCAGTCGGCAGTGGCTCCGGTGGCTAACTTTATAATGAATGGCTCGTTGAGTAACACCATAGTGGTTTACAGGGGTGATACCGTATTATTCAACGATCGTTCGGTAGGACCTCCTGTGCTATATAAATGGAAGTTTGAGGGAGGTAGCATAGATAGCTCTTCGCAGCCTCAGCAAAGCGTTATATACAATAAGTTGGGAACGTATAAAGTTTCTTTAAAAGTTACTAACTCCTTTGGTGTTAGCAGTAAGCAGACAACGGTAGAGGTAAGAGATCACGTTCCCGGAGCCGATATGCTAACGCTGTCGAACTCCTACCGTGCCAGTGGAAACGGACATAATATGACTAACGGAGGACAGTCGCTTCCCACCGCGGGTGGTCGAGTAAACTTCCAGGATATGTCGCGCTACTATCCCAACTCGTGGAACTGGTCGTTCCCCGGTGCAGCCAAGACGGCTTCACAGGATAGCAAGCCAAGAGGAATTTTGTACGGTAAAGATGAGTCAGGAGTTGGTACTTCGTATGATGTTATTTTGAGGGCGAGCAATACGGCTGGTACCAGTATTGATACGCTCAAAAATGCCGTTCAGGTTGGTGGTACAGCTGAAGTTTGGAACGTGTATGGTGATGAAGTTTCTAACGATATGGCTTCACTTGTAGCTGTTACATCATACAATGGTATACCCATTTACGCTACTGCTGTAGGTGGCAACTACTCCTTATTTGACAAGGTTTCCGAACGATTTGAATTTGATGGATTCGGACTTGTTTCAGAAGTAAGTTTTTACTCCTTCCCCCTTTATGGAAACACCAGCTTGCTTGTGGAAATTTTCTCGGATGAAAATGGCTTGCCCGGCTCGTCGTTAGGGATGATACAAACAGGTAATCTTCCGTATGACTACAAAGGTTACTATGAAGTGGCCTTTGTTCAGCCAATACCGGTGCAGGGCACCTTTCACGTAGTTTTCTCTCAGTATAGCGGCTCAGGCACGCGCATCATTGCGCAAACTCCACTGCGCGGCTATGAGAACAATACCGTGACGGTAAATTACAATGACGGATGGTTGGATCTTGCAGAAATTACCTACAATGCCTCAATGGACGTTGCGGTAAAGTATACCTACTCCGAGTTCGAACTCCTATCCAAGAGCGAATACTCTGAGAGCAATGTTCAGCAGCGTGCCGATACCATTAGGTTTAGCTCTAATGCAAGCAGATGGTCGGCCAGCGCCGATAGTTGGATTAACCTCAGCGCAGCGAACGGTACAGTGGTGGGCGAGAGAGGACAACTTACTTTCACTTGTGCTGAAAATCCCTTGGCAGGTGTGCGCTACGGTAACATAGTGGTTGCATCGGGTGGGGGATTGGCTAATATTAGGGTGGTACAAGGCGGTGCGGCTCCCCGCAATCTTCAGGCTGAGTATAGCGATGCCGGTCAATCCGTTAACCTAAGTTGGTCGTTGCTTCCCAAAATAGCACCTTCGACTAACATGGTAGATAGCGTTGAAGGCCATGCGTCATTTGCTATAAATTCGCCGGGAGCCATGGGCTGGAGCTACATTGACGGTGATGGACTAAACACTTATACGGCCGCTGAATTTTCGGGAATTAACGCTTATGTAATACCCAGCGCCGGACGCAAAATGGCGTTTACGGTTTTTGATTATACCGCTACTGTACCTTCCATGGAGGGAAGTAACTATACATCCCTGTTTGGTGGACATAGTGGCAAAAAATCATTTGCCTGCATATCTGCAAAAGGAGCTGCCAACAACGACTGGATTGTGAGTCCTCAGCTCAACTTCTCGTCGAGCTTTACTTTCTCTTTTTGGGCCAGATCGGTAGATGACAACTACAAGGAGAGTTTTAAGGTGTTGTATTCAACCGGCGGTAAGTCGCAGAGCGATTTTAACCATGTGTTGGGGGCAATATCAGCAGTGCCCAATGCCTGGACAAAGTATACCTACACTATTCCGGCCGGAGCAACTTTTGTAACAGTAAACTGCACCTCCAATGAGAAAGTGATGCTGCTGCTCGATGACTTGTACATAGGTACAGGTTCAGCTCCATCTACCATGTCGTATACGCTAAGCGCCAATGATCAGGCTGGTAGTATATCACTTGCGAGGCAGCCGTTACCTGCTTTACCGGCATTGCCCAATGTGGTGTTTGAAAAGCAAAGTATGAGCACATCACCATTAGCGCAGCTGGGTGGACAAAATATACCTATGGCTGAAGGTGATAAAGCTGTATTGCGCTGGGATAACGGAACATTGAGCGGCAACATAGGAATTACTACCAAAGAGCCGTTACCCATGGAGGTGGCTATTCGTTTTACTCCCGATGATTTGATTAAGTACGGAACATCATTCATTAAATCGGTGGATATTGGTATTGGCTACCGTGGCCGTGCTATGGTGCTGAACATTCGTCAGGGTGATGAAATTATATACAGCCAGGGCATGTCGGGGTTGCTTGAAGGTGTCTTTAACACAATAGAGTTGGACGAAGCTGTTGCTATTGACCCCAACAAGGATTTGATGATAGGATACGCCTTTATCCAAATAAACAGCCAGTTCGTAATGGGGGTAGATGCCGGTCCTGCAAAAGTAGACAAGGGCGATTTGGTTTCAATTGATGGTGGCGAGTTTTCGTCAAGCGGATATAAGGGTAACTGGAGCATTGCTGCTACTTTGGTAGAAGGAGCGCCAATGGTAAAGTATAACGTTTACCGCGACGGTCAACAAATAGCAAACGGAGTAGATGCCAATACCTACGTAGATACTACCATGCCGCAGGCATCAAACGTATGCTACAACATTACCACTGTATATAATAATGACTCCACGTTGGAGTCCTCATTCTCTGCACAAAAGTGCGTATATGCCAAGAGCATTATATACATTACCGCCAATAATGCTACTCGTACAGAGATAGAGAAAAATCCGACATTTAGCGGTAAAATTACTAAGGGTGACTTAATACATGGCGATATGGAGCCAGTGATTTTGTCAAAAGTGTCTTACAAATCAGCTAACCCGCTGATGCCTGCCGGAGTATACGGTATTGCGCCTGTACTTGACAGCTTGAGGGCTAATGCAACCTACACGTCGCGCTATGTTTTTGTGGCTGTAAATGGAACGCTAACCATAACCATGTATCCTACCGAGATAGCTGCTCAGCCTGTGGGAGCAAGTGTTTGCCAAGGTGAAAGCTACACCATGAGCATTGGCTCATCCGGTTTGAATGTGGAATATCAGTGGCAAAAGTTGAGGGATACAAGTTGGGTAGATGCAGGAAGTCCTGTATATACAAGCGGCCTTACCGGTCAAACGGGCAGCTTTACCTTTAGCAATGCCACTCCTGAAGAAGCGGGTTACTATCGTGTGTTGGTAAACGGACGTTCAGATAAGAAAGTGAGCGACACGGTAATTTTCCGCGTAGGTATACCTCACCAGGATATAGTAGAAATGAAGTGGGGTAACATACCGGCTATTAACTGTAACGTGGAAACCAACGGAGAGCATGATTTTTTTCTCTTCCAGTGGTACAAGAACGGAAGTAAAGTGGAGGGCGCAACTAAGCCATACATTAAGTTAGGTTCAAGCACTACAAGTGATACCTACTTCTGCGAAATGGAGACGCGCTCGCGGGTACCGCTGGCCGTATGCCCATTTGCTCCCGTTGTAGCCGCAGCCTCACTATCTGTATATCCCACGGTGGTGGAGCAGGGAGGATTACTCTACGTCAAAACCGAAGGCATACCCGAAGGAGCCACTGCTGCTTTGTACAACGCCAATGGCGTAATGGTAAAAGCGAGCATAGTGCTACAAGGTACCAGCAGCATGATAGAGCTGGGCAGGGTGCCGCAAGGTATGTACATGTTACAAGTTACCGCTCCCAACGGGGTTAAGCAGGCAACCAAGGTAGTGGTTAATTAATCGTTTATTTCACAAGAAAAAATATGCGCAAAATGAAGCAAAGAATACTTACGCTAACCCTTATTACTTGCCTGAGCTTACCGCTTACTGCGCAGCAAAGGCAGGAAATTTCGGTTAACGCAGGAGGCGGTTTCTCAACACTGTTGTACTCTTACGGAAGCAGCACGCAAACGCTGGGAGGAGGAGGAAAAGTGGGAGCGGGATACAGCTTCTACTTCAACCCCAACTGGGCGTTGAGTTCAGGTATCGATGTGGGTTTCTACAATACTACAGGTACACTCAAGCACAGCGTTCGCAATCAGAACCTGATAGATATGGAGGATGGCGCTGACCTCATATTTACCTATACCTACTCGGGTTATGAGGAAAAAACATCAGCGGTGCTGCTCACCATTCCGATTATGGCACGCTACCAAACCGATGATGATAAGCTTGCTTTTTACGTGGATTTTGGCGTGAAAGTAGGAGTTCCCGTTAGCGCTAATTTTAGTGCAGATGGTGATTTAAGAACGGAAGGATTTTACCCCGACTTGGGATTTGCCTTTAAAGAGGATATGCCCGAAAGAGGGTTTGCCAACTATAGTGGTACGCCAAAAACAGACTTGAGCCTTAAACCTTCATTTATGCTGGCTGTTGAAGCAGGTGTAAAGTATAGCATTACCGATCGCTACAGCTTGTATGCCGGTGCCTACTGTGATTATGGCTTGAACAATATGAATAAGAATACCAACAACTCTTACGGAGCGCTTGTTACCTACCAGCCCGCTACACCGGCCAACCTTGCCTATGGTAGCCTTAGCGGTAGCAGCGATAGGATATCTTCGCTGGCGCTGGGCATTACCGTGCGCCTCAGCATGTCCTTGTAGAGTGAGGAAAAGTTAGTAAATTATATAAAGCATATAACAGATGAAAAAAAGGATTCAACAGCTACTGGCGATTGCGCTACTTTTGATAGCAAATGGAGCACTGGCGCAGGTTACCGGAGTTGTTACCAATTTGGAGGATGGAGAGACCATGGTGGGAGTCTCTGTGGTCAAAAAGGGAACATCCGTCGGAACTATTACTGATATTGATGGTAGCTATTCTATTGCAGCTAATAATGGTGATATACTGGTATTCAGCTTTGTTGGAATGGCTATGCAGGAGGTGAAGGTTACAGGAAAAGTAGCCAACGTAGGCTTGACACCTGATGTGCAAGCCTTGGAAGAAGTGATGGTGGTGGCCTATGGTACCTCTACCAAAAAATCGTTTACCGGCTCCGCCTCCACCGTTAAAGGAAAGGATATTGCTAAGCTACAAACAAGTAACGTTACTACAGCGCTGGAAGGCGCTGCTGCCGGTGTGCAGTTTGCCAGTAACTCTGGACAACCCGGCTCCGGCGGGGGGATTCGCATCCGAGGCATAGGCTCTATTAGCGCCGGTACCTCGCCGCTTTACGTGGTAGATGGTATGCCCTATGAGGGCGAAATATCAAGCATCAGCCCATCTGATATTGAGAGTATGACGGTACTGAAGGATGCCGCAGCCAACTCGTTGTACGGCTCGCGCGCCTCCAACGGTGTTATTCTTATCACTACTAAGAAGGGACAATCCGGCAAGGCTCGCATTACAGTTGATGCCCGTGTGGGTGTTAACCAGCGCGCCGTACCCGATTATGATGTGATGACCGACCCCGGCATGTTTTACCAAATGACATGGGAAGCCATGCGCAATGACCAATACTATCGTATGGGTTACTCTTGGGCAGAAGCTGGTATGTATGCTAGCAAAAATTTGGTGAGCGAGTTGGGTGGATATAATAGCTATTATACATCTAACGATAGAATTATTGATCCCGCTACCGGTAAAGTATATGCATCCAATCAGTTGGCATATAAGGAAAATTGGGCTGATGAAATGTTCAACCAAGGCACGCGTCAGGAGTATAACGTAGCGGTGGCCGGCGCCAGCGAGAAAACATCATACTACCTCTCATTTGGCTACCTCAACGATGGAGGCTACGTGGTAAATTCCGATTTTACCCGCTACACCGCTCGCTTGAGGTTGGAGAGAGAGTTGGCTAGCTGGATAAAGTTGGGGAGCAACATGACCTACGTAAATAAGCAGTCCAAGTATGTGTCTGAGGGTGGTGCCGATGCTACCAATATGTTTTTTGTGGCACAAAATATGGCGCCTATTTACCCTGTATACCTATATGACCCGACTACCAAGCAGCGTATGTATGATTCAAAGGGAAACCGTCGTTACGACTTTGGTAATGAAGAAGATTATCAACGTCCCGTGTCGTCCATGAGCAACGTGTTGGCATCGCAAAGTTTGGATAAGGATAATACAAGTTGGAATATATTTAACGGTAAATTTTTTGTTGACCTCAAGTGGAGGGATTTTAAGTTTACAGTTAACTACGGTATAGATGTGAGCGACGACTTAGGATTAGTATACAAAAACGGTGAATACGGACAGTTTAAGGAAGTTGGAGGAAGTTCGACACGTTACGGCGAGCGTTTGATAAGCCAAGTTTCCAACGAGTTGCTTACGTGGACTAAGGATATTGATAAGCATAATATAGACGTGCTGCTGGGGCACGAGTTTTTTGACAACACCTACAACGCTTGGTCGGGGTCAAAGCAAAATTTTTACGATCCCGATCAGGTGGAGCTTATTGGTGCCACTGATAATCCTTCGGCCTCATCGCAGCAAAACTCTTATAAGGTAGAGAGCTTCATTAGTCGCGTACAGTACAACTACGATAGCAAGTATTACGCCTCGGCCAGTTTGCGCCGCGATGGATCTTCACGTTTTCATAAGGATAACCGCTGGGGTAATTTTTGGTCGGTAGGAGCCTCGTGGCGAATGAAGGATGAGGATTTTTTGTACAACGTTGATTGGCTGAACGACCTTAAACTTAAGGCTAGCTATGGTACGCAGGGTAACGACAACCTGGGTGTGGGCGGAGTTGCACCATGGGCCAATCAGTTTGTGGTTACCCCTTCCAATGATGGTCCCGCGCTGGTGGATTCATACAAGGGTAACGAAAATATTTCATGGGAAAAAAGTGGAACTTTCAATATAGGAGTGGAGTATGGCCTTTTTAATAAAAGACTATTTGGTTCGGTAGAGTACTTTTACAAAAAAACAACCGATATACTTTTTAACCGACCGCAACCTATTTCGTCGGGTGATGCCTCATACCCCGATAACGTGGGCGACATGGTAAATAAAGGTATAGAGATTGATATGAACGGTGTGATAGTTAAGACCAACGATTGGGAGTGGACGATAAATTTCAATGCTACCCACTTTACCAATGTAGTTACCAAACTTCCACCGGAGCGTAGACAAGACGGAATAGACAACGGTCGCTTCAAAATGATGGAAGGAAAATCCATTTACGAATACTGTATCAAGGATTACGCCGGCGTGTCATCAACGGGGGAAGCGCAGTGGTACATGGATGTAAAAGATGCCAACGGAAATATTACAGGCGTAACCACTACCACCGACTACTCACAGGCAACTGACTACTTTCAGGGTAATGCACTTCCAAAAGTGTACGGAGGTATATCTACATCGGTTAGTTTTAAGGGTATAGACTTTTCCGTTCAAACTGCCTACCAGCTGGGTGGTCGGGGGTACGATGGCGCCTATGCCTACATGATGGCCGGCTACGAGTACGGCACTAACATGCACAAGGACTTGCTTAACAGGTGGACGCCCACCAATACCAACACCGATGTTCCGCGCCTGCAAATAGGTAACCAAAGTACTGATGGAGGAAAGATGTCGTCGCGCTGGTTTGTTTCATCTAACTTTTTTAACATTAAGAATATAACGCTTGGCTATACACTCCCTAAATCGTTGGTAAAAAGAGCATTTGTGGAGTCGTGTCGCGTGTACGCTGTGGTAGATAACGTGTATTTCTTTTCGGCACGCCAGGGCTATGACCCCCGCACCTCGTGGAGCGGAGGATCCAGCCAAGGTTTATATGCACCGGTACGTACCATGTCGTTAGGTCTTAACTTATCATTTTAACCACAAGAAGTAAGCACAATATGAAAACATTTACGTATAAAATTTTTATTGCAGCACTACTTGTCATTGCCACCTCGCTCACCTCGTGTGACCTTGATGTGGAGCCCACGGGGACGGTAACCGAGGGTAGAGCGCAAGAGATAGGTCGTTTGGAACCATTTGTATCAGGTTTATTCTCGTGGATGGTACAGCTGCAAAGTATGGGAAGTTCGGCCATACACTCCGACTTTGGACACCTTGCTACTATGCTTAGCACCGACCTCATGAATGAGGATATGCTGCAAAATACGCAAAACTATGGCTGGTTCTACAGCGATTATGACTTCTCTATAAGGCCGGAGTACGAATCGTCTGGTGTATACATGCACTGGAACTACTACTACAAAATGGTTAAGGGTGCCAACCGTGTGGTATCGCTGGTGCCCGATGGAGAAACCGATGAAACTCTTTTGCAGTACAAAGCTCAGGGCTTGGCCATGCGCGCTTTTGCCTACCTCTACTTGGTGCAGCTCTATCAGCATACCTATGTGGGACATCAAAATGATTTGGCTGTACCCATAGTTACCGACAAAACTACCGATGCGCAAAAAAACAGCAACCCACGTGCCACCGTACAGCAGGTTTACGACCTTATTTTGTCGGACTTACAGCAGGCGTATACTTTTCTGGAAAACTATGTTCGTCCATCAAAGGTGAGATTTGACAAGCAGGTGGTGGCAGGACTTTTGGCGCGTGCCTATCTTAACATGGAAAATGGCGAGCAGGCAGCCAACTACGCCAACATAGCACGCCAAGGCTATGTGCCAAGCATAACCCAGTGGAGCTACAATAAAAACACGGGAGGCACAGGATTTACCGATATAAAGGAGCCCGATTGGATGTGGGGTGCCGATATTACTTCGGAAACACCCATTGCCAAAACGGCTATTGCTAACCCTACATCGCACCTTTCATCAATCAGCTACGGATACGCAACAGCCGGTAACATGCAAAAAATGATTGATGCCAAGCTCTACGAGGAAATACCGTCGACCGATGTGCGGTACAACGCTTTTGCTGCTGACAATATAGTTGTTAACGGATACCCCGTACCCAAGTATGCTAATCTTAAGTTTGGCTACTACCAAGCCAACTCACCCGATAACTTTGGTGACTACGTATTTATGCGCGCCTCTGAAATGTATCTTATTGAGGCAGAAGGATTAATGTTGCAAGGTAAATACGCTGAATCACAGCTGCTATTGCACGAGTTTGTAAAAACTCGCAATCCTAAGGCTGTTAAATCAACCAAGCAGGGCGAGGAGTTACGCAAGGAAATATACATGCAGCGCCGCATTGAGCTGTGGGGCGAAGGCTTCTCATACTTTGACCATAAGCGCCTGAAGCTAGGTATTAATCGTAGCTACGTTGGCAGTAACCATCGCGAAAATGCCAAGGTAGATTACCTGCCCGAAGCCAATGTGTTTCGCTTTAGAATTCCACGCGCGGAAATGAATAATAACCCCGGCATAACGGAAAATAATCCATAAACCAAAGTTCCTACGTTATAAACGCTCAACCCAGTTCAATAACTCAACAGTTCAACAAATAATGAAAAATCATTTCTTCATACTAGCAGCCTTATCCCTACTCGCGGTTGCCTGCCATGAATCAACCGAAGAGCCTAATCCGGTAGTTACAGGAAATGTACCAACCGTACGAACCGACTCGCTGGTAGAAAACCTGGGAGTATCGGCAATTTTTGCAGGATACGTACAAAAGAATGGAGGCAACGCGCTATACGATAATGGATTTATAGTAGATACAACCCCCGACCTTACCATGCAAACAAGCGGTGTAGCGCTGGGGGGCGTGCGCAACCCCAAGCTTGGCAGCTACGAAACCACGGTTGCCGGATTACAAACATCCACCAACTACTACTACCGCGCTTTCTCTATGAATGCAAAGGGCGTTAGCTACGGTGACGTAAAGTCTTTCCGTACGCTGGATGCGGCGCTATTCAAGAGCCCTTACAACACCGACTTTAGCCCTGCAAGAAAAGAGATTACAAGAACCGGGTGGGCGTTGGATACTTTCTCTGGTTACGGTGACTACGATTACGTTTTTTGGTTTGACTTGGAAAACGAGCTTGGAATGTCCGGTTCAGGATGGGCAATTGTAGCCTACTATAATGATACACTCATGACGCGCCCTCTGAAGATTAGCTCGCCGCTTATCAGAATTGCCGAGAACGACAACCTGTATTTTTACTTTATACCAATGCTATTTGGAAGCCGTGAATTTGCAATTGACATATACGTAACAGAGGATTTGGACGACCTGGGCGCACCACTCAGCACGTTTACCGATGCCGATGTTTCCTTGAGAAACTACAGCTTTTATCAGCCGCTTAACGGGCTTGAGGGCAAGGAGTGCTACGTTGTATACGTGCTAAGGAAGGGCGACATTACGCTCTACCATTTTGGTATATCCAATAGGGACAGCTATCCTGACGCGCCATCAAACTACATACGCAATTATACTCCTATTTCTCTCCCTTTTACTTTCCCTTTTAGGCGGTAGGTAGAAGGTGTTATTGCGGGGAATTCGTTTTTTTATTAAAAGCTATCTCTACTCATGAATAAGCTATTTAAATATTTTTTAGCGGCGGCGGTATTCACGCTTACGTTGCCTGCTTCTTTTGCCCAAGGACTCAAGGCGTTTAAGCTTCCCAATGGGCTCAGCGTATTTGTGTGGGAAGACAGCACCAAGTCAGAAGTACATGGCATGGTTGCAACACGTGTGGGATCGTACGATGAGCCCGAGGCATACACAGGGCTGGCACACTACCTGGAGCACGTAATGTTTAAAGGTACTCAGAAAATTGGCGCCCTTGACTGGGAAAAAGAAAAGCCCCTTTATGAGAGCATAGTGGCCAAATATGATGAAATGGCGCTGGAGAACGACCCTGTGAAAAAAGAGGCCATAGGCAAGGAGATTAACGCGCTTACCGTTGAGGCCTCAAAAATTAGCCTGTCCAACGAATTTTCATCGCTTACACAAGGTATGGGAGGTATAGGACTCAACGCTTTTACAGCCTTTGATCAAACCGCCTACTTCAACTCATTTCCTCCCGGAGAAGTTGGCAAGTGGATTGACCTCAACTCCGAGCGTCTTATCAACCCCGTATTTCGTGCCTTTCAATCCGAGCTCGAAACGGTGTATGAAGAATACAACATGTACCAAGATCAGCAGCAGTCGCAGGTGCGCAGCTTTATTTTGGGTAATGCCTTTGCCGGAACACCCTATGGTCGCGATGTAATTGGGTTGGGTGAACACTTGAAAAATCCACGCCTGAGCCAGCTCATTAAGTTTTACAACGACTGGTATGTCCCCGAAAACATGGCGCTCATTTTGGTAGGCAACGTAAAAGTAAAGGACATTATGCCGGCTATTAGGTCAAAATTTGGCAGGCTTCCAAAGCGCACAACACCCGAGCGTAGCCAGTATGCCGAGCAGCCCATAAAAGGACGCAAGGAGGTAAGTGCGAAAATTGGACGCATGCCGCAGCTCGCCCTGATGTATCCGGGTGTAGCAGGAGGTAGCGAGGACGAAATTGCGCTCGAACTCTGCCTTTCCGTGCTATCCAACCAGAGTCGCACCGGTTTGCTCGATAAGAAAAGCATCGACGGAGATGTGATGGCAGCATTTGCACAGCCATTGGCATTTAAAAATCAAGGATGCTTAATGGTTGGTGCTATACCGTACTATGATGTTAACCAGCGTAGGTTTGAATCGCTAGGTGCGGTTGAAAAAATGCTGCAAGCGGAAATAAAAAAATTGAAAAATGGCGACTTCAACCAGGAGTTGCTTGATGGCATTAAGGGAAGCCTTATTCGTAGCCACGACTTAGGCATGGAGTCACCAGAATTTATAGCGCGTGGCATAATGACTGCCTTTGTCAACGAATCCGACCTTTCCCTGTTTCTCGATTATCGCGACATTGTAGCCTCCATCACCGTTGACCAAATAAAGGATGTTGCCCGAAAATATTTTGGCAGCAGCTACGTGGCCATACAGGTTAGGGAAGGAAAAAGCAGCAAGGGCGAAAAAATAAAAAAGCCCGACTACGCGCCCATTCAAGCGCCGCGCGATGCCCAATCGGATTATGCAAAAGCCTTTGAGCAAATACCTGCCAAGATTGGAGGTAAATTTGCCGATATGAACGAGGTGCAAGTCAAGAAAATTAACGACCGCTCCAAGTTGTACTACACAAAAAATACCGAAAACAGCGTATTTACCCTTACGCTAAAGTATGGTATAGGTACCGAAAAAATGCCCAAGCTGCAGTTGGCCGCTCCGCTTATGGACAACGCCGGAGTGATGGGACAGTTCAAGGCTGAGGAGCTCAAAAAAATGTTCAGCACCCTTAGCGCCTCATGCAGCTACTATGTCGATGGCAGCTACCTGTACATTATCATGGAAGGATTTGAAGAGTACCTGAGCGAGTCGTGCAACCTGCTCACAAGGCAAATACTCATGCCTAAGCTCGACGATAAGCAGCTTGACAACCTCAAAGGACAAGCCTACCAAATGCGCTATGTTGAGAAGGAGGACTCCGAAAGCCTCAATAGCGCCATGAGCGAGTTCCTGTACTACCGCGACAAGTCGCGCTACATAGATAGACTTTCCATTGCCGACATACTGGGGCTCAACATACCCAATCTCACAGGTGAGTTGCAGCGTGCAACCAGCTACGAAGCCGAAATTCATTATGTTGGTGGTCTTCCATTTGATTCGGTATACCATATTTTGAGCGCCAACCTTCCCCTTAAGGAGGGCGAAATGGCGAGCACATCGCCCGAGGTACGTTCGTTGGCCGATGCCTCCGAAAACCTGATTTACTTTTTGCCCGATAAGGATGCAAAGCAAAGTACCATTTACTTCTACATACAAGGCGATGACTATAGCAAGGCCGAGGATGTGGACTGTAGCGCATTTAACCAGTACTTTAGTGGAGGCTTCAACGGGTTGGTTATGCAGGAGGTGCGCGAGTATCGCTCCATGGCATACACTGCCACGGGCATGGTGGTAAACCCACCGATGCCGGGCAAGAAATCGTACTTCAGAGGATACATTGGCACACAAGCCGATAAAACGGTTAAAGCCGTAGAAGTATTTATGGACTTGCTTCAAAACATGCCCGAGTACCCCGAGCGCATGGGCAACCTGCGCGACTACATGCTGCAAACGGCCTATATGTCGTGCCCCGACTTTAGAGAGGCCAGTCAGGCTTACGTTGCTTGGCGCCTGCGCGGATACAACGAGGCGCCCGCTAAGGAGAATTTAGCAAAGATTGAAAACCTCAGTTTTGATGATGTGAAAAAATACTATGAGGCGCATGTCAAAGGGCGCAAAGTGGTAATAGGCATTGTGGGCAATCCGCAGAGTATGGACCTCAAGGAGCTGGAAAAATTTGGTAGAATAGAACGAATTACAGCTGCTAAATTATTCTCAAAAGAGTAGTTGATTATCTAAAATACTTTAATTGTATTCGATTGTAAATAAATAACTTAATTTATAAAAAATGAAAAAAAACCTAAGCATTTTGCTTTTGCTGCTGATGGGTTTAGTAGCAGGAGCACAGCCACAGTTTAGGACTGTAAAGGTTGACCCGCAAACGGTTAACGGATTCACAGTCTCGGCTACTAAACCAGCGCAAGGCGTGACGGTGCAACCAACTGCAGTAAATCTGCTTAGCGCGGTAGCTCCCAAGGCGCTTGCAGCAGCAAAACCGCAAGGCATGATGCTCATGGCTGCAAACGGTAGTTCAGCGGCTCTTTTAGAGGAGGATTTTGAGAGCACAGCCGATGGAGCAAGGCCAACCGATTGGACAAGTTCCGAGTGGGTTGCTATGAACCTGTATGGTTCCGCACATTCGGGCAATATGGCAATGTATATCACTGCTGTTACCGAATCATGGCTATATACCTCGGAGTTACAGTTGGAGGCCGATGTGGAGTACAGCATATCGTACTGGGTTAATATGACGGGAGTAGATGATGGTTTAGAAATGTATATTCAGGAGGACAATGAAACACCTTGGCGTCGCTTGCGCAATACGGTTAGTACAGAGGGTTCTTGGAGTGAGGTTTCCACCACTTGGACTCCTTCAACAAGCGGAACTTACCGCTTGTGCTTTCGTGCTAAAACCGATGCTGCGGCCGTAGACGGCATATTTCTTGACGATGTAAACGTGGCTGGTCCCGGTGGTGCTCCCACCCCCTCGGCGGCACTTTTGGATGAGAATTTTGAAAGCGCAGCCGAAGGCGACGTGGCCTCAGGTTGGATGGCTCTTGACCAAGGTGGCAACAATAATAAGTGGGGAGCCACCAATGCTGGAGGCGCTCAAGGCATGGTTATGTACGCTACAACCACCGGTGCTGTGCAGAATACGTGGCTTATTAGCCCTGTGATAGCGCTTGCAGCCGGTGTTGAGTATAATATTTCCTGCCAGGCGTACGTAATTGGCGGTAGCGATAATTTGGAAATTCGTCTGGTGGATGAGAATCTTTTACACTTTGATGAGTTGCTAATCCAGTCTGGTGCAACCAGTGGTACGCAGGAACTTGCTACCAGCTTTACGCCCACGGCCGGTGGTAGCTATCGCTTATTGTTTGTGGCAAAGACCACCGACAGCTATGGTACGGGCATGCTCATTGACGATGTTAAGGTTACCGAACCTTCGGTAGTTCCTCCCAGCCCCTCAGCGGCTCTTTTGGAGGAAGATTTTGAAAGTGTAGCCGATGGAGCTGTGCCAACGGACTGGACTGCCTATGATAATGGTGGTACCGGTAGAGTTTGGAGTGTTCTTAACGCAGGAGGTGGCCATTCGGGCGATAAGGTTATGGCCATTATGACCAATGGTGGCGCGCAAGACTCGCGTCTATTCTCCAGCGGTCTAAACCTAACAGCTGGCGTCGAGTACAGTATCTCCTGCTGGGCAATGGTAGTTGGAGGAGGCGATCGCTTGAAGATATACGTCACAGACGGCAACACTCAAATGGACTTGCTGAAGGAGTTGAATCCCGAAAGCGGATGGGTTGATGGCAGTGCTAGCTACACTCCTACAACAAGCGGCACCTACTACTTATGCTTCCAAGCTTGCACAGTCGACGAGAGTGGCTATGGTATATTTATAGACGATGTCAGCGTAACTGGACCTGGTGATGTTCCCAACCCCTCAGCGGCTCTTTTGGAGGAAGACTTTGAAAGCGCAGCCGAAGGCGACGTGGCCTCAGGTTGGATGGCTCTTGACCAAGGCGGCAATAATAATCCTTGGGGAGCGACCAATGCCGGAGGTGCCCAAGGCATGGTTATGTACGTTGCAACCACCGGTGCTGTGCAGAACTCATGGTTGATAAGCCCGGTTATGGCGCTTACAGGCGGTGTGGAATATAGCATTTCCTGCCAGGCGTACGTAATTGGCGGTGGCGATAATTTGGAAATTCGTCTGGTGGACGAGAATCTTTTACACTTTGATGAGTTGCTAATCCAGTCCAGTGCAACCAGTGGTACGCAGGAGCTTGCTACCAGCTTTACGCCCACGGCCGGTGGTAGCTATCGCTTATTGTTTGTGGCAAAGACCACCGACAGCTATGGTACAGGCATGCTCATTGACGATGTTAAGGTTACCGAAACTTCGGTAACGCCACCCACTCCTCCAGCTGCACTTTTGGAGGAAGATTTTGAAAATGCTGACACCGGTGATGTTCCGACAGGTTGGACAGCAGAAGATCTTGGCGGAAATGATAATAAGTGGGGAGCTGGTCCTATGGGAGGTGAGCGTGGTACAGTTATGTACATTGAGACTGCTGGTGCCGAGCAAAACTCGTGGCTTGTGAGTCCCGAGATGGCGCTGACGGCGGGCATAGAGTATAATATTTCTTGCTTGGCCTACATCATGTCAATCTATGATGAGTTGGAAGTACGCATGGTGAAATTTCCTATGGCGGATTATGGCGAGGTGATAAAGACGCAGGGTGGAACAATAAGTCCATTTGAGGAAGTTGCGGCTACATTTACGCCTACTACCAACGGTAACTATAGCTTAGTTTTTGTGGCACGCACATCGACCGTGCAGGGAGCAGGCATAGCTATTGACGATGTTAAGGTAAGCGAAGTGACCGGAGGCGGTGGCGATGATGGTGGTGATACTGCCAATGAGACCTTAGACGAAGGCTTTGAGGCGACTGCAGTTATGGCGCTTCCTAATGATTGGACGCAAGACCCTGCAGCTTCTGGAGCAGCCATTTGGTTATGTTCAAACTCCACTGCAATACCGGATATTGATATGGTAGCTCACACTGGAACTAACTACGCGATGTATATGAAGACCACTCCCGGTGCGCTAAATGCATGGATGTTTACCAAGAACTTTGCGCTACAAGCCGATTCGGTGTATAGCATCAGCTTTTGGCTCAACATGCCGGGTGGGCTAAGCGTAGATAAGTTGGAGTTGGGTGTAGGCTCGGCTGCCAATGCTGCAAGCATGACAGTATTGGCTACCGAGGAGCGTGCTATAGGTACTTGGACTGAGGTAAAAGTCCTTTACGCGCCTACGGCTAATGGTACCTACTACCTTGGTTTTCACGCCTGTTCATCTTCTAAAACAGGCGCTTATATTTACATTGATGATGTGCAGGTAAAACAAACCACAGACAATGACCTTGAAGTACTGCCCGTAGAGTTCTACTCTACCTATGTGCAAGTTCCTGTTTCGCAAAACACGTTACAAGCACGAGCCATCAATAAAGGCAAATCAGCGCAGCACAACGTTGTATTTTCGGCTACAGTAAACGGCGTGAGCGTGGGTGCTTCAACACCCATTGCGCTGCTTGCTCCTGGCGATACATCGGAAATAATGACTATTACCGGCGCCAACCTAGTGGTGGGCGAAAATAAAATAGCCTACACCGTACTTGCCGATGAAATCGATGGTAACCTCGACAATAATAGCGATACCATTACTGTGGCGGGTTCTAACAACGTGTACGCTTACGATAATATGGGCACTATTACCAATGCAGCCATGATCGATTTTGCTGTTACGCTGGGTAATATTTTTGAAATCAGCAACACCGCTAATCTATCGCAGGTAGCCGTGGCCGTGGGCTACAACTACGACTCGGCGGTAAACTTTAACGTGGTGCTTTACCATGTGGAAAATGATACAACGTCGGGCGCGCAGATATTCAGCCAGCCGGCCTCACTTTACAAGGCCAAGTTAGGCTTTATGTACGTCAATGTGCCTTCAACTCCGCTCACGCCGGGTCGCTACTATCTTGCCATAGAGGGTGATTTTTCAGCCGATAGCATCTTTGCCATTGGTTGTGATATGCAAGAGAATAAAGTATACTATGGCCTGCTGGAGGGCAAGTTTGTGAAGCAGGAGTCAAGTGTGGGTGCATTTGGCATTCGCATGGTGTTTGAGTCAAGCACCTGTGCTGCTCCCACAAACCTGAATGTTGTGGCTAAACCCACCCGAGTTATGTTTTCTTGGGATAATACTGCCCCACAATATATATTGAGCTTTGGGGTTAAGGGTGCTGCGCAAGCTGATGTACACGTATCAGCGCCTAATATAGTCATTGATGGATTCCCATCCGAAACAGAGTTTACCTGGAGCGTAAAAGCGCTGTGCGACGCCACACACCAAAGCGAATCAACAGCGGGGCCGGACTTTGTAACCCCCAGTTGCGATGTAACAACTTTGCCCTGGGTTGAAAGCTTCGAAGAGGGCATACCCGGCTGTTTTACGCAGGAGTATGTAATAGGTGCGAATGGTGACATGAAGTGGAAGATTGTAGACTATCAGTTCTTCGCACCTTTTGTTGCGGAAGATGGCGAGTACTTTGTAAACCTTAGCTACAATAATGAGGGTAACATGGGCATTACAAAATTGGTAACTCCTAAGTTCACGTTAAATCCCTCTAAGCAGTACTTGCTTGGTTTCTTTTATGCGCTTCCTCAAACTATAATGAACGCCACTAACGAGGTTATACAGGACTCGCTGACGGTGTACTACAAAACGTCGCGCAACGGTGCTTGGCGGGTGCTTGCTAGATACGGACAAAGCGTAATGGACTGGAAGGAGGAGTACTTGGTGTTGCCCAACCCTAGTGAGGAGTATTTCATTGCCTTTGAGGGTTATGCCCTTGGCGGATTGGGTGTGGCGCTCGATAAAATAACTGTGGCAGAGGCTCCTCTGCGTGCAGCGCGGGTAGTTTCTATTGATAAACCTGTTACGAAGGGCTTCATGGAAAGTGAAACGGTAAGTGTTACCGTGCAAAACTTGGGTTCGCAAAAAATTGGTAGAGCTCAAGCAATATATTATCTTGATGGAGGAAATATACCGGTGCAGGCCACTGCCACGTTTACTTCCGACAGCATACCGCTTTTGGGTACCTTTAAGTTGAACTTTACTACGCAGGCCAACATGTCAGTGCACGGATTGCATAGCATTGAGGCAAGAATATTTACAATTAACGGGCAAACGAATTCCGGTACATTTTACCACTCGTTAACTAAGAGTATAATCAACTACGGTGATACAGCTGTTATGGGGGCCAACACCCAAGTTACGGCAGCTTCGGGCGTATTTGTTGACGATGGCATAGATAGTGACTACGACCTAGAGCCGGCTACGCATGTTATAACATTCAACCCCGTTACGCCGGGCGATAGAATGCGTGTTTCATTTACAGCATTTGATCTTTATCCGTACAATAGTCTATATCCCTTGTTCCCCGGTGATAAGTTGTATGTGTACAATGGCGCAACGCCCGATCCTGATAGTTTGGTGACCGTAATGACCGACTACCTGACGTCATACCTGTTGCCAACCTTTACATCCGAGGCAGCCGATGGTAAACTTACCTTTAAGTTTGTAGGTGGGCTTAAGACAGCCGCATTCCCCGGATGGGCCGCTAACTTTACCAGCGTTACGCCACCGGCTGTTGATGTAGTACTTGAAAGCGTTATTGCTCCAGATGATTACATGCTCACTGTCAACGAAACGGTAAGAGGTGTAGTAAGAAATATGGGTAGCCAAACGCTTTCGGATATTCCGGTAAAATGCGATGTGGGCTGCAATATCTACTCAGCTACCATACCGGGTCCGTTGGCGCCATTTGAGCGTGCAGAGTACAGCATTACAGGTATGAACCTTTCGGTTCCGGGAAGCTATACGCTTAAGGTGTATGCGGATATGGCTGGTGATGGTGATCGCAGCAGCGATACGCTTACCGCTAAAACCTCATCAATGATGGCCAACGACCTGTATTGGGATTTTGAGTCGGGAAGAATGCCGGCTAACTTTACCATGTACAAGTTAGATAGCGGCGTTCCATCAGGTACCTCCGCTACCGAAGCGTGGATTGTTAACGAGTTTAACAAGTACAATATCTGTGCTACAAGTGTTTCTGCATTTACCAATCCCACCATACAGGCCAATAGGTGGATGGTATTGCCTCAGCTACAGGTGCTGGATAGCGCTAAGTTGACATGGTTTGCTGCTAGCGCCTTTGGCGCCGATATTAATAGACGAGATGGGTATAAGGTTATGCTTTCCACCACCGATAGCGCGCCGGAAAGCTTCACAACCACCCTGCATTCAACGTCGTCAGTACTCGATCCTATAAATTTTACACCCTTCGAGACTCCGGAAGTAAGCCTAGCGGCCTACCACGGTCAGGCTGTATATGTTGCCTTTGTTCAAAATTCCAAGGACAAGGAGTACATTATGATTGATAACATAAGGCTAACGGGCGCGTTTACAGTAAAGAATGATAGCGCATTTGCTTACACGCCAACGCCACCCGTAGGTTGCACTTTCAGCTGGACACGTGCGGCTGTAACCGGTGTTTCAAATGCAGCGTCTTCTGGCTCGGGTAGCATTAATGAGAACTTGCATAATACAACAAAAAAGCCTGTTACTGTAACTTATGAGTGCAGCTTCACGCAAAGCGGTTGTGAAACAAGGAGTGTGCAAATAAAAGTTACCGTGCTGCCTACCTACACTATTACCGCTATGGCTAAGGTCAACGGTGCTATCTCTCCGGCTGGAGTAACTGTGGTGCCGCAAGGCTACAGTCAGGAGTTTAAGTTTATACCAAGCAACGGTTATGAGTTGGATAGTATTTGGGTTGATAATGCTTTGGCAGTAGCACAAAACGATAGCAGCTACACCTTTACCAATGTTGAGAAAAACTACACTATTACGGTAAGTTTTAAGATAAAAACATACCAGGTACAAGCTACAGTTAACAATACTGCCTATGGCACTATCTCGCCTACAGGAACTATTGTAGTGGCCTATGGACATGACACTACCTTTACTATCACGCCCAAGCCGGACTATCGTATTGCCGAGGTACTGGTGGATAGCAAGGATAGCACTATAGCTGTGCAAAATGGTAAGTACACGTTCCGCAATGTTCTAGCTAACCACAGCATTCGCGTCAACTTTGGTCCAACCAAGTTTGTCATTACTGCTAGCGTTAACGGTGGAAATGGCACCATTACGCCGGCAGGAGCAACAGAAGTGGGCTATGCTGCATCGCAAAGCTATACCATTACTCCAAATGCGGGCTACACATTGTCTAAATTATTGGTAGATGGCAAGGATAGCACAGCTGCCGTGACTGACGGAACATATACCTTTAATAATGTCATTGCTACGCATACCATTGTGGCCAGCTTCAGTAAGTTAACAGGTGTAGGAAGTTCCAACTTTGATAAGTTGAAAATGTACCCCAACCCTGTTGAAAATGGCATAATAACCATTACCTGCGAGCAGTACAAGCAAGGCGATAAGGTTGAGGTAAGCACTATGGGTGGAGACCTTGTGCTGGTGCAACCCGCTACAGAAGGTACCACTACAGTTGATATTGCTCACCTGCCGTCAGGCATCTACATTGTAAAGGTGGGTAACGCAGTTGCCAAGATGGTTAAAAAGTAACCTCTCGGCATAGCTGAAATGAAAAGTCCCCGAACCGTAAGGTCGGGGACTTTTTTTTCCATTTATCGCCCGAAGGGCATTTATTGTCCCGCTTTAGCGGGACATTTATCTCTTCAGTGTTTACAGCAACCTCTTAATCACCCTCAGCTTGTGCGTGTACCTATTCTGAGCCTTGCTGAAAATACCTTCGCTATCAATGCTGTCAATGTGCACTGATGCCGACGCGTGAAGAAGTTTCCCTTCCCCAAGCAGCATACCCGCGTGCGTAATTTTTCCCTCCTCATTATCAAAAAAAGCCAAATCCGCAGGTTGAGCGCTGTCAAGGAAGCTCACGGTTTCCCCCTTCTCGGCTTGTAAACTGGCATCACGGGGAATAAAAATGCCGGCAGCCTTATAGGCTAGCTGGGTAAGTCCTGAGCAATCAATACCAAAGGATGTGCGTCCACCCCATAAGTAAGGTGCGTTGAGCATGTGCATGGCGGCTGCCACTATTGCGTTACGCTTGCCATCAGGTAGCTTCTCGGGGGCAACATCAAACTTAAAGGTGTCGTGGAGGAGGGCAAATGTATGTGCTACCTCGTTATATTGGTATAACAGAGCGCCTTGTGGAATAAATACGGGCTCATGCGTTTTTTCGTTAACAGCAAGGCCAATGGGCTGGGTTGCTACCTGATAGGGAACACCCACTTCGCGTTCCCATTTTTCGTCGTCCACTAAGCTAACCATGAGTGGATTAACCCAGCCAATGTAGCGGTCAAGATGAGAACTTATACGCAACCAGCGATCGACCTGCTCTTCTACTCGAAAGGTTTCTCCCCAAAGCAGCTGCGATACCATCTCGCTTCGTTCTGAGGGCTCAGCGCGCATGGGGACTACCGGACTTATGGCTATTCCAAACATAGCTTAAAATTAAGTTTCAAACATCAAATACTAAGTATCAAATTTATGAAAAATAGGTCACCGAGCAAACTCTAGGTTTCTATTTTACGTAAATTTTTATTGTAAAATGCTGATTATTAATATGTTGTTAAAATTTCTGTTTGTTAACAGTGGATATGTAAATTGTTATTAATCATGCATTTATTAAATCTATAAGGTGCCGTTGGGGTTTGATTTTGTGAAAAAGTCTTGTAAAAATGCGAAAAAAAGAAAATTTTCTTGCAGCTTACTTCAAAAAGTACTACGTTTGCAGCTGATTTTTTAATATTTTGGGTAGAATTATAGCCATAGATTACGGCAAAAAGCGCGTAGGCATTGCGGTTACGGACGAGCTGCAAATTGTAGCTAACGCACTTAACACGCTTTCGCCAAATGAAACACTGGCCTTTTTGCAGCGCTATGTAGTTACCGAAAAAGTGGACGCTATTGTTGTTGGTAAACCTGTAAACCTGAATGGACTGCCGTCGGAGGCTGCAGCAGGAGCAGCGGAGTTTACCATAAGGCTCAAAAAGTTGTTTCCTAATATGGAAATTGCAACTTATGATGAGCGTTTCACCTCGCGCATGGCGCAGCAAGCCATACTGGATGCAGGGGTGAAAAAAAAGGATAGGCGCGATAAAACGTTGGTGGACAAGGTTAGCGCTTGCATTATTTTACAATCGTATTTAGAGTATAAGAGAAATACGGGCCCCCTAAATCCCCCAAAAGGGGACTAGCATCAGTGGTTCGCTATTTGCATTTTATCATAATTAAAAAACGCACTAACGTAGCCTAGCCATACTAGTTTGCCTTGTGCCGATGGCAAGTCCTTTCCTTGGGAGAGGATTTAGGAGAGGCTCTTAAATTTGTTCTGATGACGAAATTCACCTATGCCAAGCGCTTACTACTCGCGCTATTCCTATTGTTTATAAGCGCCGAAATGGCGTACTCACAGCTGGTGCAGGACTCGGTAGATTTACAGCCATACGACTTGATGATAGAGGAGGATGAAACCGATGGTGAAGACTCCACCATAGTAGCGCGTATAGCGGTCGACACTATGTTACCCGCTTTCGAAATTTACGGTAACATGTGGAATAACCACGACGTAAATCCTTATAAAATTTCCTTGGTTGATATGGCCGATACTGTGCAGGTTGATCTTTCCGGCTATACCCATCCCAATCTTAATGTAATAACCTCGCGCTTTGGTTTTCGTAAGTGGAAATTCCACTACGGTATTGACCTTCGTTGCGCCATAGGAGACTCCATTCGCAGCGCTTTTGATGGACGGGTACGCATAGCCAAACGTGGTAAAGCTTATGGTAACTATGTAGTGGTGCGTCACTACAACGGTTTGGAAACTACCTACGCTCACCTAAGTAAAATATTGGTGGGAGTAAATGATGAAATTAAATCGGGAGACTTAATCGGGTGGGGAGGTAATACCGGTCGTAGCACAGGGCCTCACTTGCACTACGAAATGCGCTTTCTTGGTGAAGCCATTGACCCATCTACGCTCATTGATTTTGCTACCGGACAACCCTACATTAATGACTTGAAGCTCGCAGCGGGCAATTTTGAGTATGTTAAAGAGGTAGATCAAATGCGCTACTGGGTTGTACGCTCGGGCGACTCCTTATGGAGCATATCCCGCAGGACAGGCGTATCAGTAGATCGCTTATGTCAGCTCAACAATATTCGACGCTCATCAGTTCTTAGTCTCGGACAACGCATCCGCTACACGTAGTTGTGTAAAAACGTGCTATATTTGTACCGCTTTTGTGTTTTAGCAAGAGCGGTTTTTATTTTGTTGTTTAAACGTGCGAAGCACATTAAACCATTGTAATCAGGATGTCAAAAACCATTGTATCGCTATTTGAAGAGAGCGCGGAGAAATTCGCCGAAAATACGTTGATGTGGGAAAAGCGCGCAGGTTCATATGACCCCATTTCCTATAAGCAGCTTCGTGCAGAAGTGCATGCATTTGCAGCATGGCTTATTGAGCACGGCGTGCAAAAGGGCGATCGTATAGCCCTTTTTGCCGAAGGCTGCTCAGAGTGGCTCACAGCCGAGTTGGGAATGCTTTACACAGGTGCCGTTAACGTGCCCTTGTCCATTAAGCTCAATAGCGAAGAAGTAGCATTTCGCGTAAAGCACTCCGGAGCTAAAATACTTGTGATATCTCGTTTGCAATTGCTAAAGTTACGTCAGGAGGATGGCAATGTGCTGAGCGAAATGAAAACGATAATTTGTCTGAACCCCCAGCGCAACGACCATATTCAGTATCCCTCCATGCGCCATGTGCTGCAGGAAGGGCATAAGCTCATTGATACGCATCACACCAAGCTGTGGCAGCGCATTAAGTCCATTGAGCCTAACGATTACGCCAACATTTGCTACACCTCCGGCACTACCTCCGACCCCAAGGGCATTATTCTAACCCATCGCAACTACACAGCCAACGTAGAGCAGGCGCTCACGCTTATGAACATTCCATCGTACTACGTTAGCCTACTCATTCTGCCGTGGGATCATGCCTTTGCGCACACCGTGGGGCTGTTTACCTTTATTAAGTTGGGAGCATCAATAGCTGCGGTGCAGGTGGGTAATACCGCCGCCGAAGCGCTGCGCAATATTCCTGTTAATATAAAGGAGGTGCGACCGCATCTGCTGCTAAGCGTACCCTCATTAGCCAAAAATTTCAGAAAAAATATTGAAAGCGGCGTAGCGCAAAAAGGAAAAATTGCCGAGTTGCTTTTCCGCTGGGGGCTAAAAGTTGCCTATACGTACAACAACTTAGGTTTTGACCGTGGACAAGGCTGGCGTTGCATGTTAAAGCCGCTGGTTGCTTTGTTTGATAAAGTGCTATTTTCACAGGTGCGCCAGCAGTTCGGCGGACGCCTGCAATTTTTTATTGGCGGAGGCGCCCTGCTCGATATTGAGCTGCAGCGCTTCTTTGCTGCCATTGGTATACCTATGCTACAAGGATACGGACTTTCCGAGGCCTCACCCGTAATTTCGTCCAACGCGCCCCAGCTGTACAAGTTTGGATCGTCGGGGCAGGTAGCAAAGCTCATGGAGCTGAAAATTTGCGATGAGAAGGGCAATGAGGTACCCGTGGGCGAAAAAGGTGAAATTGTAATTCGCGGTGAAAACGTAATGGCTGGCTACTGGAGCAATGAGCAAGCCACAGCCGAAACCATACGCGAAGGCTGGCTCTACACGGGCGACTTGGGCTACATGACGCCCGATGGTTGGCTATACGTATTAGGTCGTTTCAAAAGCCTGCTCATAGCCGATGATGGCGAAAAATACAGCCCCGAGGGGATTGAAGAGGCCATTGTGGGGCAGTCGCCGTACATTGAGCAGTGCGTGTTGTACAATAATCAGAAGAGCTACACCTCGGCCATTATCGTGCCCAACCGCGAGGCTATCAAGCGCTGGCTGGATAAGGAAAATCTTTCACCCGATTCGCACGAGGCGCACAGGCTCGTATTGGAGTTGATATCCGCGCAAATAGCCGAGTACCGTGTTGGTGGTCGCTATGCGGCAATGTTTCCCAACCGCTGGATACCAAGTGCGCTGGCCATAGTAGGCGAGGCCTTTACCGAGCAAAACGGTATGATGAACAGCACGCTAAAGGTGGTGCGAGGTAAGGTCGAGAAGTACTTTGCCAACCGTATTACACAACTGTACACGCCCGAGGGAAAGAATATTCTTAACGAGGAAAATTTGAAGGCAGTGAAGAACTTGTTGAGGTAGTCTTCTATTATCGTCCCGCTTCAAGCGGGACGTTTTTTTATCTTTTTATCCCTTTATCTTTTTTATCACATTTTTTCGTGTGCGCCCACGTACTTATTGGTAATATTTAGCTGACCAGTACAGCCCCTTTTTTGAGAATTCTTGCTAACTTCGCCTAATTTTTTAGAGAAAAAAGACGTTTAACTAATAATTATTACAGCAAATGGCAAATCTTGACCTAAGCAAGTATGGTATTTCGAAGGATATCGAAATCGTACGCAACCCTTCATACGAGGAGTTGTACCAGGCAGAAATGGATCCCAAGAATGAGGGATTCGAGAAGGGCGAACTCACCACAACCGGTGCAGTTTCAGTTAAGACCGGTGTTTTTACCGGCCGTTCACCTAAGGACCGCTACATTGTAAAAGATGACACTACCAAAGATACAATTTGGTGGGATGGTACCATAAACAAACCCGTTGATAACGACGTTTGGAATCACTGCAAGGCCCTTTCAATAAAGGAGCTTAACACCGCTAAGAAGTTGTACGTAGTAGATACCTACTGCGGTACTAACCCTGATACCCGCATGAAGGTTCGCTTCATCATGGAGGTAGCTTGGCAAGCACACTTCGTTACCAACATGTTCATTCGTCCTTCACACTACGATTTGGCTAACTATGGTGAGCCCGATTTCGTAGTATTCAACGCTTCTAAGACCACCAACCCCAACTGGAAGGAGCAAAACTTGAACTCGGAAGTATTCGTAATGTTCAACCTTACCGAAAAAGTTCAAATCATTGGCGGTACTTGGTACGGTGGCGAAATGAAGAAAGGTATGTTCGCTATGATGAACTACTACCTGCCTCTTCGTGGCATGGCTTCAATGCACTGCTCTGCCAACGTTGGAGAAGATAAAGACGTTGCCGTATTCTTCGGTTTGTCAGGCACAGGTAAAACCACCTTGTCAGCTGACCCTAAGCGTTACCTAATTGGTGACGACGAGCACGGTTGGGATGACAACGGCGTGTTCAACTACGAAGGTGGTTGCTACGCTAAGGTTATCAACCTGAGCGCTGAAAACGAGCCCGATATTTGGCGCGCCATCAAGCGCGATGCGCTGTTGGAAAACGTGGTGGTTAAGGCTGACGGTACTCCCGATTACGCTGATGGTTCTATCACCGAGAACACCCGCGTATCGTACCCCATTTACCACATCAACAAGATTGTGTTGCCTTCAAAGGCCGGTCACGCAAGCAAGATTATTTACCTGTCGGCTGACGCTTTCGGTGTACTGCCTCCGGTTTCAATTCTTGACGAGAAGTCAGCTCAATACCACTTCCTTTGCGGTTACACCTCAAAGTTGGCTGGTACCGAGCGTGGCATCACCGAGCCCCAAATGTCATTCTCACCCGCATTCGGTGAGGCGTTCCTGACTTTGCACCCCACCATGTACGCTAAGACCTTGGTTGGCAAAATGCAAAAGCACAACGCTAAGGCATACTTGGTAAACACAGGTTGGAACGGTACAGGCAAGCGCATCTCTATTAAGGATACCCGTGCTATTATCGATGCCATCATTGACGGTTCGATTGACAAGGCAGAAAGGGTTAACATCCCCGTGTTGAACTTGGTTGCACCTAAGAAGTTGAACAACGTTTCTGAAGGCATCCTTGATCCTCGTGACACTTACGCTGACAAGGCTGAGTGGGAAAACAAGGCAAAGCAGCTTGCTGCAAAGTACATCAAGAACTTTGAGCAATACTTGCCCGAAGGAAAGGATTTGATTCCCGCAGGTCCTCAATTGTAGGATTTGAATATAACAAGAAGGAGCCGCTATCAAAAATGATAGCGGCTCCTTAAATTTAGTAAAAAGAAAAGCGACACTTGCGTAGTGTCGCTTTTCTTTTTATCCTTTTATCGTCACGCCTCAAGCGTGACATTTATCTCTTTATCCTCCTTTCTACTTCGTTGCAAATTTATACGTTATACCAATATTCAGTGACTCCATCCACTGCACTTTCGGACCCCTTGTTTCCATGGTTTCCACGCTTGTTACAGGGTCGGTAACTTTTACCTGATAGCGATCAAGGTCGCGGTAAATAACACGGTTAAAGAAAATAATAGCAAGCCAGCTGTTGATGTTAAAGTTGATGCTGGTAATCCAATCCACGTCTATGTTCTGAGGATTGTTTTGGTAGTTAGAGAATAACTCTAGTGTTGTCTTTACGCCAACCATCTTATTAAGATTCTTATCATACGAAACCTGAGCATAGGCACCTACCTGCGCACGAAAGTTGCGGGGATCGGCAGCCATATCCGTATCTACAAATTGACAGTAGGTGGTATCACTTACAATTGTAAAGCGACCAGAAAGAGGGGAGACCACAGCGCTAAGTCCAAAGTTAGATTGGTAGCGCACACCAAGTGATGCGATAATATAGCCAGGGGCAAAAAACTTTGAAATTGTTTCACCATCATCATTCACACCTTTATCAAACTGCGTTTTGAGGTCAATTTGTGCAGCCCAGTATAGCGGTAGTGATGGAGTAATCTCGTAACCAAAAGAACTGTTAAAGTTGAGGCGGTCTTCCTTCTTTGTGTATACGGTAGCATCACCCTCTTTTGATTTTGCATAAGCCGCGTCAAGCGTGTTTTTGAAAAAAATGCGACTCTTGGTATAGGTTGTGGTACCTAAAAATGCAGCGCGGAAGCCTAACGAATTTTGCCCGTCCTGCCAGCTGTCCGAATACTGTGCCTGAGAAAAGGTAATAGAAGGGAGGCCTTCGGCATGAAAGGCAGTCGTGTCGGCAGGCTTTTCTATGCTGGCCAACTTTTGCTTGTTGGCTGCGGCATCGGCATCGGTTGTGAGCCAGCTCTGTGCATTGGCAACGCTAAAAGAGCAAAGCAGTGTTGCTGTGAGCAGTGTTGCTTGAATTTTTTTCATTGAGAGTATTTTAATTGATATAAACTTCAAGTAGCTGTACATTCCCCTGCGGAAGTATTTGTACGTTGTTGAGAGAGGCCGGAACGAGTAGCGTTTCACCTTTTTCAATCGCCTCTTTTTGTCCGTTGCAAACCACCTGTGCAGAGCCCTCAGTGCAAACATAAATAACGAAAGAGTCCAGCTCAGAATGATTACGCGCGGTGGGACTGGAGAGAGTAAGTCGATTAGTCGTGAAGTGTTGCTGGTCTACAATTGTTGCTACATTATTATTAGGTATATCCACTCTGTTACCTTTTGCCTTGTGATAGTCTATCACATCCATGGCAAACTCCACATGCAGCGGACGATTTTTGTCATTACGCCCCCAGTCGTATACGCGGTAGGTAATGTCCGACGTTTGCTGAATTTCGGCGAGTAAAATATTTCTGCCAATGGCATGAATAGTGCCGGCGGGAACATAAAATGCATCTCCTATTTTTGCTTCTTCAAGCTGCAGTGCTTCTTGTAGCGTATTGTTATTTATGCTGTCAAGCAACTCGCCAAGGTTGGTATCTTTGTTGAATCCAAGTGCAATTTTTGCTTCGGGGGCAGCATCCAAAATATACCACATTTCGGTTTTCCCAAATGCATGATGGCGTTGCTCTGCTGTGGCATTATCTGGGTGTACCTGTATTGAAAGCGTTTCGGTAGTGTCAATAAATTTTACAAGTATGGGAAATTCTTGGCCAAACCGCTCATACACTTTATCGCCTACTAGTTCACCCATGTACACCTCTATCAGCTCCTCAATATTATTTCCCTTAAGGTAACCATTGCTCACTATCGATAGGTTGCTACGTACACCTGACAGCTCCCAACTTTCTCCCACTTTTTTATCAGCGGCTACTTTTTTGTTGAGGATATTGTGCAGCCTGCTTCCACCCCAAACGGTTTCCTTGAAAATAGGCTTAAATTTTAGCGGATATAATTCCATGTGAATGCGTTGCTAATTCGTTACAAAGTTAAGAAAATTTTTGAGTAACTTAGCCGAATAAATATTGCCTTACTAGCGTCATTGCGAGGACGAGGAACGAGGACGCGGCAATCTCACACCTCATGTTGTTATGCTCGAAACCATTCTGCCCGAAAATATTCTCTTTCTCGATATTGAAACTGTACCCACTGCTCCTGATTTTTCCGGAATGTCGGAAGATTTTCGTGAGTTGTGGGATAAGAAATCTGCCTACTTACGCAAGCCTGAGCAAACACCTGAAGATGTGTATGAACGTGCTGGAATTTATGCTGAATTCGGAAAAATTATTTGTATATCCGCAGGCTATATTACCAAGAAAGATGATAAACGAATATTTCGTGTGAAGTCATTTGCGGGTGATGACGAAAAGACCCTGCTAACGGAATTTGCAAATGCGTTAGTGCAATTTTATAAGGTAAAAAGAAGTCCCTACATGTGCGCGCACAATGGTAGGGAATTTGATTTTCCGTATATCGCGCGTCGTATGCTGGTTAACGGAGTGAGGTTGCCTCATGCGCTCAACGTACATGGACAAAAGCCATGGGAAACCACCTTTTTGGATACTATGGAGTTGTGGAAATTCGGCGACTATAAGCACTTCACCTCGCTTAACCTGATGGCGTTAATTTTTGGAATTCCTACTCCTAAAGATGATATTGACGGAAGTCAGGTGGCCCATGTGTACTATGTTGAAAAAAACTTGCAGCGCATAGTGGACTACTGCGAAAAAGACGTGCTTACCGTAGCACATATCTTTTTAAAATTGCGTGGCGACGAAAATGGAATTGAAGATGTTGAGAAAGCGTAACCTTCACCCCCAGCCCCCTAAAGGGGGCTATAACCGCAGCGGATTTTATACACAAATGTACTTTTGTCAACAAACGAACAATGTTATAGCCCCTTTTAGGGGGTTGGGGGTAGTATTGTGTTTGTTATTTTTCATTTCCTGTACCCACACTGACTTACCCTCCGGCATGGTTTTCCGCTACAACGAAAGCAAAGACATTCCCTCGCTTGACCCCGCTTTTGCCAGCTCGCAAAATGCTATCAATGCCTGCACGCAACTATTTTGCGGATTACTACAATTGGATGAAGGGTTAAACGTGAATCCTTGTATTGCCAAGCGATTTGAAGTCTCACCCGATGGGCTTTCCTATACTTTTGTATTGCGCGGCGATGTTTACTTTCATAGTAGCCCCGTCTTTCCCAATGGCGAGGGTAGGCGAGTGATAGCGGGTGATTTTGTTTACTCGTTTTACCGCTTACTTAATCCCTTGCTGGCCTCACCTGCAGGCTGGGTAATGTCGCCTATGGACACCTGCTACGCTGTTAATGACAGTACATTTTTCCTGCGACTAAAATACCGTACCCCCGTCTTTTTGAGCACGCTTACCATGCCATATTGTTGTGTGGTGCCACACGAGGTGGCAGACTATTTTGGTAAAGACTTCGGAAAAAATCCTGTAGGAGCAGGACCTTTCTATTTAAAGCAATGGCGGCAGGGTGAAAAATTGGTAATGCGTCGCAACGCGCGCTATTTTGAAAAGGATGAAAAAGGTGTGCAACTTCCCTATTTAGAAAGTGTGGTGGTTACTTTTGTCCCCGATAAGCAAAGCGAATTTTTGGAATTTGCCAAGGGCAAGATTGACTACCTGTCGGGTGTGCACCCTGCTTCGCGAGATGAATTGCTGACAAGAAGCGGTACGCTTAACCCCAAGTATGCCGACCGAGTGCAGCTGCTTCAAGGTCCGTACTTAAATACGGAATACATAGGTTGTTTGCAGGATACTGGTGCTTTTTCAAATGCTGCTTTACGTAGCGAAAAAGTACGACAAGCCATTGCCTACGGAATTGACAGGAAAAAAATGGTGAAGTTCATGCGTAGCAACTTGGCAACGCCCGCCAATCAGGGCTTTGTTCCGCAAGGAGTGCCGTCGTTTGATAGTACACTTAAAGGCTACTCGTACAATCCGCAAAAGGCATTGCAACTCTTGGCCGATGCCGGATTCCCTAACGGAAAAAATCTTCCCGAAATCACGCTTTCTACTACCGACGACTACATGGATATCTGCGAATTTATGCAGCATGAATTATCGACGTTGGGCATTAGGTTTAAAATCAATGTGCTATCGGGCGCGGCATATCGCCAGCAGCTGAGTGAGGGTAAACTCGCCATGTTTCGCGCTTCGTGGATTGCTGACTATCCCGATGCCGAGAGTTACCTGTCGCTTTTGTACAGCAAAAACTTTTCGCCCAACGGGCCAAACTATACGCACTTTAGTAGCAAGGCCTATGATAGGTTGTATGAGCAGGCTATGAATGAGCCTAGTGAGCAGAAGCGCTTTCAACTCTATCGAGAGTTGGATGCATTGAGCATTGCTCACGCGCCGGTTATACCTTTATTCTACGATAAGGTAACCCGTTTTGTTCGCATAGGTATTATAGGTATGGAACCAAATGCAATGAATGTGCTGGTGCTGAAGAAAGTTGCCAGTTGTCAGTGACCAGTTATCAGTGGTGGTAGTTTGTGCGTTGTCATCCTGAGCCCGCCTGAATGATGTAGTCGGGCAGGCCTGTCGAAGGGGTGTGGCGGGGTAGGTATTACGCAAATACTCCCCAAATATCTCCACCTGGATACGGAGCTGTAATCTCAATCTTTTCTTTACTCACCGGGTGAATAAATTCTGCACTGCGGGCATGTAGGGATATGCCGCCATTGGGGTTGGAGCGGGCAAATCCGTACTTCAAATCACCTTTTATAGGACACCCTATTTTACTCAGCTGGCAACGTATTTGGTGGTGCCGCCCTGTGAGTAATTCTACTTCAAGTAAAAAATAGGTATTGCTGGCGCCAATCAGCTTGTAGCGCAGGCGTGATTCTTTGGCGTTGGGCACAGGCTTAATGTGCGCGTATGATTTGTTTTGCTTTTCGTTGCGCACAAGGTAGTGTGTCAGCAATTCCTCATCTTTTGGAGGATGATTTTTTACAATAGCGTGATAAGTCTTATGTACTTCACCTTGCTTAAACATCTCGTTGAGGCGGGTAAGCGCCTTGCTTGTTTTGGCAAAAATAACCACGCCGCTCACAGGCCTATCCAAACGGTGGGGTACGCCAAGGTACACGTCAAAAGGTTTGCTGTCGCGCACCTTTATCAGCTGCTTTATGCTTACCTCCAACGACTCGTTGCAGTCCTTGTCCACTTGCACCAACTCACCAACTCGCTTGTTGATGGCAATGATGTGGTTGTCTTCGTATAATATTTCAGGGCTCAAAGAAAAAAGATAAATGCCCCGCCTAAGCGGGACGATAAAAGGATAAAAAGATAAAAGTGATAAATTTATCACGAGCGAAGCGAGGTTTTATCCCTTTATCGTTCGTAGAGCGTTTATCTATTTTTAGTACTGTTCTTTCTCGTTGGGAAAATCGCCGCTTTTCACATCGTCCACATAGTGCTCAAAAGCTTGCTTAGCTACATCGTACAGGCTTGCGTAGCGACGCAGAAAGCGGGGCGAGAAGTCTTTTGACAAGCCCAGCATATCGTGCATTACCAGCACCTGGCCATCTACGCCATTGCCGGCACCAATACCTATCAACGGAATCTTCAACTCGCTTGCTACACGCTTACCAAGTGAGGCAGGAATCTTTTCGAGCACAATGGCAAAGCATCCTGTTTCTTCAAGCAGGTGGGCATCTTGCACTAATTTTTCTGCTTCCTCTGCTTCCTTAGCACGCACGGTGTAGGTGCCGAATTTATTAATGGCTTGGGGAGTTAATCCAAGGTGTCCCATTACAGGAATTCCGGCGCAGAGTATACGTTGTACCGACTCTATAATTTCAGCGCCACCCTCCATTTTTACGGCATCAGCACCGCTTTCCTTCATTATGCGAATGGCTGAGTGAAGTGCTTCCTTTGAGTTTCCTTGATACGAACCGAAGGGCAGGTCAACTACCACCATGGCTTTTTTTACAGCGCGCACTACCGATTGGGCGTGGTAAATCATTTGGTCAAGCGTAATGGGGAGCGTCGTGTCGTGTCCCGCCATTACGTTGGCAGCCGAATCACCTACCAGCACTACGTCCATGCCTACTGAATCCACAATGCGTCCCATGGTGTAATCGTAGGTAGTAATCATGGCTATTTTTTCACCACGTTGCTTTTTCTCAAGCAGGCGTTGCGTGGTAATTATGCGGTCTTTTCCTTCTACTGACATTTTATTGAATTTTTGAAGTTAAGTTTTACTATAAAAGGGTGTAAATAAAGAGAGCGAAACTGCAAATTTCGCTCAACTCTTGTTGCTATGCTTCGATTTTAGCTGCCTCCTCCTTGTTTACGGGCTTTGGAGGGAATGCTACTTCCCAAATAGCATTGGTCGGGCATTCGCTCGGACACTTGCGGCATAACTTACACTTTTGCCAATCAATGTAGGCAAGGTTATTTTCAATAGTAATAGCATCGTAAGCGCAAACTTTTTGGCACTTGGTGCAACCTGTGCAGGCTACGGCGCAAGCCTTTTTTGCTATGCCGCCTTTATCCTTATTTATGCACGATACAAATATGCGCTTGCCCTTCGGGCCTTTTTTGCGCAGCTCAATAATTACCTTCGGGCATGCTTTAACGCAGGCTCCGCAGGCGGTACATTTTTCTTCGTCAACTACGGGCAATCCCGTTTTCTCATCCATGTACAGCGCGTCAAACTTGCAGGATAGCACGCAATCGCCTTTACCCAAGCAACCGTATGAGCAACCTGTATCTCCGGTGTAAAGTGAGGCAGCAATAGCGCATGATGAAGCGCCTTCGTATTGGTTGATGCGTGGACGATGCTCGGGAGTCCCGTTGCAGCGCACTACCGCAACTTGAGGTTCTTTTTCGGCGACAGCCTTTCCTAATATTTTTGCCACGTTAGCCATGCAGTTGTTGCCACCCACAGGACAGTACAGCAATGATAAATCTTCAGCTGTAACCGATGCTGTAGCAAATGCGCGACAGCCTGCATAACCGCAGCCTCCGCAGTTGGCACCGGGTAGGGCGGCTTCTACATCGTCAATGCGGGGGTCTTCAATAACTTTGAATTTTTGGGCAACCAAATACAACACCACAGCAAGCAGTACGCCAAGAATGGTAAGCGTTGCGATCGTAATAACAATGGCTGAACTCATGAATTTCCGGGAATTTAATTTAGTGTGTCGGGGTGTTTCTCAAGTTCGAAGTTGAACTCCTTGTCTAGCTTGTTGCGGAAAAGATATAGGGCAAGGTAGTACAGCGCGAGTATGCCTAGCGAAAGCAGGCCGGCCGCGCCCTCGGGCAATCCTGCTGAGAATAGTATAAGTAAGCTTGCCACCAGTACAATTAAAGGTAATATATAGGCCAACATAACGGCTCTCCTGCCGAGCGATTGCTTCATTACTACGTTGACGGGTTCGCCTACCTCAAACTGCTGTAACTCGGGATGTACTTGAATTATTTTTTCCTGCATGTCAGCCATGGAGCAGGCCGATTTTGCATGGCATATGCCGCACGCCGACATGCTTTCAATACGCACCAGCACGCCGTTAGCATCAATGCTCTCGACTATGCCTGGATGTGAAATTGTTTTTGCCATGACCCTTTTGTTAAAAATCGTTCTCCTATACAAAGGTAATCATTAAAAATACTTTGACAAATAAAGTTTCTGTAATGATTTGGTTATTATTGTACTTTGCTTTTTAGAGGGAATTTCAGGTGCTCCCAATTTTTTATGCGTGCGCGGATGCTCCCTACTTTTACCGGAGCTTCAATGTATATAGGTACTCGATTTTCATCATCGGTTACCCAGAAGAATACCTGCTCCTTTCCTGTGAAAACACTTCCCGCTATAAGGCTTCCTGAGAATTTTAGCGCGTTGAATTTTCCTACTCCCTTAACCTTTACTTCTTCTTTGCCGTAGTACTTGTAGTTGATGTTGTACACCTTGTCGTCCATAGCCAGCTGTATGCTGTAGGTGTTGTTGATTTTCATTTTAGAAAAGTCGCAGTTGCGATAGTAGTAAAATAACGATACAACGTCAAATGTACATGGGGTTAGCGGGAGCGTGTCGAGCTCAACAGGCCGAGGTTTGTCTATGCGCTGCGTGGAGGTGTATAGCACCGTATCTTTCCAGTTGTAATGGCCTGTGCTGTTGCGGCGATACCCGCCCTCGTCGATGGTGCGCTGCATGTAAAAAGGCTGGAGTGTTTTGGCGTCTATCTTAGTGGAGAAGTAATCGCGCACTTTGAAAAATGCATCAAAAAATGGGTAGCTGCTACCGTTGACCTCAATGTGGTAGTACGGGTTTTTTGTGTCCTCTTTTAGGGTAGTGAGAAACTCTACTTCACCTACATTAATCCATACACCCCACGTGTAGCTGAGGGTGTAGGTAACCTTTTCGCTTGTTTGAAAAACGGGTTCGCGCTTACTCATGTCAAAAAGCAAACATTCGCCTTGCGCAAAAGCAAGGGCGGGTAGCAGCAGAATGTATATTAAGGTTAATCGTTTATTCATATTTTTTTTAGACCTCCCCCTAAATGACTCCGTCGAACTCCGCTTCGCTACGGTTCCCTCTCCGCAGGAGAGGGACTCTCCTCCCGCATGCGCCCTTGTGCTCATTGCCTATTCCTGTAGGCAGATTCCCTCTCCTGTGGAGAGGGGTTAGGGGAGAGGTGTTAACTTATCACGCTGTAATCTTTCGCACTTTGCTTGCTCTTTTTGAGCGTTTGCAGCAGCAGTGCGTTTCTGCTATCGCTTAGTAGCGGGTCTTCATCCAAAATACCTTCGGCTACTTTGCGCGCGTACTCCAGTATTTTCCCATCTTTACCAAGGTTCGATATGTGTAGGTCAAATGCCATGCCGCTTTGCATGGTACCCTCCAAATCACCGGGGCCACGTAGCTTAAGGTCGGCTTCGGCAATCTCAAATCCGTCGTTGGTGCTGCACATCATATTCAGGCGGTGGCGGCTATCGCTGCTCAACTTCACGCCACTCATGAGTATGCAAAATGATTGTTCCGCGCCACGTCCCACGCGCCCGCGCAGCTGGTGCAACTGTGCCAGCCCAAAGCGCTCGGCACTTTCAATCACCATTACGCTGGCGTTGGGCACGTTCACGCCCACCTCAATTACCGATGTTGCTACCATTATATTGGCTTCGCCACGCACAAACTCCTGCATGGCCTTATCCTTCTCGTCATTTTTGAGTTTGCCATGCACCATGCACGCCTTATATTTAGGTTCGGGGAAGTTGAACGTAATCATTTCCCAGCCCTCCTCAAGGTTTTTGTAGTCCATTTTTTCGGACTCCTTTATGAGTGGGTACACCACATATACCTGCCGTCCCGCTTTTATTTGCTCACGCAGAAAATCGAATACGTAGTCGCGCTTGCTGTCGAGGTAGTGCACCGTTTTTATGGGCTTACGTCCGGGCGGCAGCTCGTCAATTACCGATACGTCCAAGTCGCCGTACAGCGTCATGGCCAGCGTGCGCGGAATGGGTGTTGCGGTCATAACCAGTATGTGCGGTGGGTGGTCACTTTTCTCCCACATCTTGCCACGCTGGGCAACGCCAAAGCGGTGCTGCTCGTCAATTACAACCAGCCCCAAGTTTTTAAATTGCACTGTATCCTCAATCAGCGCATGTGTGCCTATGAGTATGTGAATTTCGCCGTTGAGCAATTTTTCAAACAGCTCCGCGCGTTCCGATTTTTTTGTGGAACCTGTAAGTAATGCCACATTTACGGGCAGACCGTGAAGCATCTCGGTAATGCTTTTGAAGTGCTGCGTAGCCAAAATTTCGGTGGGAGCCATAATGCACGACTGAAAGCCGTTGTCGGCGGCAATCAGCGCGCACATCAACGCCACCATGGTTTTTCCGCTGCCTACATCGCCCTGCAGCAGGCGGTTCATTTGCTTGCCAGAACCAGTATCGGTGCGAATTTCGCGGATAACGCGCTTTTGAGCGTTGGTCAACTCGAACGGTAGGTTGTTTTTGTAAAAAGAGTTGAATAAATCGCCAACTTTTGAAAATGGAAATCCGTTGTTGGCCTTACGTCGCGTTGAGCGTTGCCGCAAAATGCTTATCTCAATGTAAAACAGCTCCTCAAACTTCAGCCTGTCCTGCGCCTTTTTCAGCAGCTCGGGTGTTTGCGGAAAATGAATGTTAAGTAGTGCCTCGCGTAGCGAAATCAGTTTGCTGGCAGAGCGAATATATTCGGGTAGCGTTTCCTCAATTTTGTTCAGCGCCATGCCCAACAGTATGCTTTGGTAGCGGTTGAAAGCGCGCGGTCCAAGACCGTTATCGCGTAGGCGCTCGGTGCTGCTGTACACCGCCTGTATGTTCGAGGTGATTTTTCCTTCCTCTTTGAGCGAACTCTCTATCTCGGGGTGAACAATGTTGAACTTGCCGTTGAACGCTGTAGGTTTTCCAAAAATGGTGTAGGGTTCGCCCACGCGTAAGTTTTTTTGAACATAGGAAATGCCTTTAAACCATACCAACTCTATGCTTCCTGTGCCATCGGTAAAAATAGCGGTGAGCCTTTTTTGCCTTGCTGCCACCTCGCGAAATCCTGTAATTTTTCCCTTTAGCTGAATGTAGGGTAATTCTTCGTTGATTTCGGCAATGGTATAAATCTTTGTCTTATCAATATAGCGAAACGGAAACGTATAGAGAAAGTCGCCAAACGTAGCAACGTTCAGCTCCTTTAGTAACAGCTCCGCGCGCTTGGGGCCAATGCCCGGCAGGAATTTTATTTCGGTGTCCAAAATATTTTGCATGGCAGGACAAAGTTACTCAAAAGGTTTAAAATTTCGTATCTTTGTAAGTTATGAAGTCTAAACAAAAAGACATACTGTCCTTTGTCGCCATTCTTACCGTAGTGGTGCTGGTTTGCCTACTGGCAAATGTAGTTAGCCTGCGCCTTGACCTCACTGCCGATAAACGCTACACGCTGTCGGAGCCCACGCGCAAAATGCTGCAGGAGCAAAAGGAGGTGGTGTACATAAAGGTGTATTTGGAGGGTGAAATGCCGGTGAGCATGCGCCCCCTTCAGCGTGCCGTGCGCGATATGCTGGAGGATATGAAATCGTATTCAAGCGGAGGCTTGCAGTTTGAGTTTATTAATCCCATAGGCGAGGGGAGTAGAAGCGAACATGAGAAGATATTCCGCGATCTTATGCGTAAGGGGCTTTTGCCTTTTACCATGCAGGAAAAAAATGCCGAGGGAGGTGTTACGCAAATGGATCTACTCCCCGGAGCCATTGTGGCGGTGGGCGGTAAGCAGCAGGCGGTGAACTTTGTGCAGAGTAATATGCAGGTTTCTACCGAGGAGAATGTCAATAATGCCATACAAAACCTGGAATATTCGCTAATTAGCGCCATTGAATCCCTGTCGCGCAAGGAGCAAAAGCGTATAGCTTTTATTGACGGACATGGAGAGTTGGATGCGGCGCAAGTGGCCGACGTTGTTCGCGAACTTTCACCCTACTACAAGATAGGTCGAGTAATGCTGGGCGGTGAAGTGGCGGCACTTGCCAACTTCGATTTGGCTATAGTTGCTAAACCCACCAAGCCGTGGAGCGAAGCCGATAAGCTGGTTGTTGACCAGTTTATAATGCGAGGCGGCAAGGTGGCATGGTTTATTGACCCCGTGCATGTACATGAAGATAGCTTAGCCAACGGTCACATGACTTTTGGTTTAATGAACGACGTTAACCTAAGCGACATGCTGTTCAGCTATGGTGTGCGCGTAAATGCCGACGTAGTGCAGGATATTCAGTGTGCGCTTATTCCTGTAAATGTGTCGCCTGCGGGAATGCCCGCTAAGTTTGCTCCACTTCCGTGGACGTACTATCCGCTGCTGTTGGCATCGTCCGATAACCCCATTTCGCGTAACCTGAATGTGGTAAAAGCCGAATTTCCCGGCACCATTGATACGCTGGCTACGCAGGGTGTGAGCAAGCAAATTCTGCTTGCTACATCACAGCATTCGTTGGTAAAGGGCGCTCCGTTTTACGTGGGGCTGGAGCAGGTAACCGACGATATTGACCCCGTGCAGTACAACAAAAGTTTTCTGCCTGTAGCAGTCCTTTTGAAAGGAGAGTTTACCTCCATTTTTCAGCATCGCGGGTTAACCACATATAATAACGGTCGTCCGTTTGATTTTATAGCAAAAGGAAAAACTGCTGAGCAGGTGGTGGTAGCCGATGGCGATATAATTCGTAACGATGTAATGGCAAATGGAACCGTTTTGCCCTTGGGTTACGACCGCTATACCAAACAAATTCTATACGGCAACATGGATTTTGTGAAAAATGTAGTTAATTACCTTACAGATGATAATGGCCTAATAACGTTACGAGGCAAGGTGGTAACCTTGCGCCTGCTCGACCGCGCGCGCGTGGCGCGTGAACATGATATGTGGGTTGTGGTGAATACCGTTGCGCCCATTATTTTGTTGGCAGTAGGTGGGGTAGTGTTTGTGTTTTTGAGAAAAAGAAAGTACTCAAAATAATTAACAATTTATAATTGATAATTAGTAATAAAAAGTGATTGAAGGAAAAATGCTGCCTCTAGTTGAGGACTTTTATACCATACAAGGTGAGGGTTTCCATACGGGTAAACCTGCCTACTTTATTCGTCTTGGTGGCTGTGATGTGGGGTGCCGCTGGTGCGACGCTAAGCAAACATGGAATGCGAAAACTTTCCCCCCTGTGGCGACTGATGAGATTGTGGCACGTGCCCTCTCATACCCTGCGCAGGCTGTTGTGGTAACGGGTGGCGAACCGCTTAACTATAACCTGAATTACCTTTGTCAATCGCTAAAAGAAAAGGGTGTGCAAACCTTTTTAGAAACTTCCGGCTCTCAACCCTTATCAGGAGCGTGGGATTGGATTTGCCTTTCGCCAAAGCAAAAGCAACCACCCTTACCTGAAGTTTTTGCGAAAGCAAGCGAGTTGAAAGTTATTATAGAAGAAGAAAAAGATTTGCGTTGGGCAGAGGAATGTGCGGTAAAAGTATCGCAGAATTGCCTGTTTTTTTTGCAGCCCGAATGGAGCAAGCATAAAGTAGTAATGCCCGCTATTGTGGAGTATGCCAAGCAGCATCCACGCTGGAATATTTCCATACAGGCGCATAAGTTTATGGATGTGCCATAAAAAATCAAATTTTCAGATTTTAAATTGTTGTGGAGCGTTGTCACCCTGAACTTGTCGAAGGGGGGGCGGGGATTAATTAAAGTGAATATGAAAATAGACCAAGTAAAATTCGATTGCCGTTATTTTAAAGGGCATATTCCGTGTAAACCTAATAAGCAAAGCGGACAGCAGTGTGATATGTGTAACACCTATGCGCCCATTGATAAGCGCATACTTATAATTAAGCTGGGTGCCATTGGTGATGTTATTCGCACCACGCCGCTGGTAGTGCGCTACCGCAAAATGTACCCCAACTGCCATATTACCTGGCTTACCCATTCACCCGCGGTGTTGCCCAAGGACATGATTGATGAGGTAATGACTTTTGATTTTGCCTCAGCCTACGGCGTACAGCACCGTAAGTACGATATTGCCATCAACCTTGATAAGGAGGTGGAAGCCTGCTCACTTTTGGCTGATGTGGATGCCAAGGAAAAGTACGGCTACATTTTGGATGTTAAGCAGAACCATATTGCTGCTGCTACTCCCGCTGCCGAGCATAAGCTGCTCACCGGATTTTTTGATGGGCTTTCAAAGACCAACACCAAGCACTACATGGATGAAATCTTTGAAATCTGCCACTTGAAATTTGAGGACGAGCCATACCTGCTTAACTACAACAAGCAGCTGACGGCGAAGTTTGATTTTATAAAAGAAAAAGCCAAAGGCAAAAAAATAGTTGGTCTTAACACAGGTTGTGGTGCTCGTTGGAAAACCCGCCTATGGCCTCAGGAATATTGGGAGAACTTGGTGCGATTGCTTAACCAAAACGGCTACTTCCCCATGCTGCTTGGCGGTGCTGCCGAGCATGAACTGAATGAGGTGATGTCAGAAACATCAGGTGCATTTTACCCCGGTCATTTTTCGTTGGAGGAATTTATTGCCCTCACCTCCATGTGTGATGTGGTGGTTACGCAAGTATCTATGATGATGCACATAGCCACTGCGCTGCAAAAGCCCATGGTGCTTATGAATAATATTTTCAACGCGCACGAATTTTACCTATATAACCGTGGCGTAATAGTGGAGCCCACTACGGGCTGCGATTGCTACTACGGCGTGACCTGTACACGTACACGCCCCTGCATGTTGGATATTGCGCCGGAGGCTATACTCAGCGCTGTTGGACAAGTGGTCACCAAACCCTAACAGGGTCTTTAAACCATGTTAGGGTCAGTCCCGAAATAAGTTTTTCTTACGTATGAAAATAGCTTACCTATCTACCTTTTATCCCTACCGTGGCGGTATTGCACAGTTCAATGCTTCGCTGCTGCAGGCTTTTGAGCAGGAGCATGAAGCCCGCGCCTACACGTTTACGCGTCAGTATCCCGATTTTTTGTTTCCCGGAAAAACGCAGTACATTACTCCCGGTGATAATGCTACGCTAATAAATGCAGATAGGGTATTGGACTCCATAAATCCCTTTTCATACATTTCCGCTGCACGCAAAATAAATGATTTTGCCCCCGATATTTTAGTGATGAAATATTGGATGTCGTTTCTAGCGCCTGCGTTGGGCTACGTGGCCGGCAGCATGAAGAAAAATACAAAGGTAATAACCGTTGTAGATAACGCCATTCCACACGAGCCGAAATTTTTTGATAAACCGTTTGCAAAATATTTGTTCAATCGTGCCGATGGTTTTGTGGTGATGAGTGATGCTGTAAAGCGCGATGTGCTTACGCTGAAGCCCGAGGCAAAATGTCTTTTTGCCCCGCACCCGCTGTATAACCACTTTGGTAGCTCTGAGGATAAGCTGCAGGCGCAGTATCAGCTGGGGTTGAACCCAAAAAGGAAAACGCTCTTGTTTTTTGGGCTTATACGCGATTATAAAGGGTTGGATATGCTCATTGAAGCCTTTGGTAAGTTACCATCCGACTACCAGCTGCTGATAGCGGGAGAACCATACGGTAGCTTTGATAAGTATGAAAAACAAATAGCCGCTTTGCCCAATGCGCAGGATGTGCATGCCGAAGCGCGCTACATTAAAGATGATGAAGTGCCGCTGTTTTTCTCCGCGGCCGATGTTTGTATTTTGCCTTACCGTTCGGCTACGCAGAGTGGCATAACTTCCATATCCTACCATTTTAACTTGCCCATGATTGCTACTAATGTAGGGGGCTTGCACGAGAGCATTCGTGATGGTGAAAACGGTGTAGTTGTTGCTCCCACGGTTGACGATATTGTTGGCGGCATTAAACGCTTTTTTGAGGAAGGAAATAAGGAAAGATTTGTAGCCAATATTGAGCAGCTGAAAAAAGAGCTCTCTTGGGGAGTGCTGGCAAAAGCGATAGTTGATTTTAGTAAGACGCTATAATGAATCACGATTTTGTACTTACGCTAACCTTCCGCATTGCCGCCATAGCGCCGTGCAACGAACTGCAGGATATGGATACGCCTTTCGCTGTAATACACGTTGCCGATAAAAAACTTGCCTTTCACTTGGTGGATTTAGAGACCTATAAGTTGCTGGCAGCGCACCAGAATTGTGAATCGTTTTTTTACAACCTATCGAAAAAATATGAGCAGGAAGGTACTCAGCTCATACATGTGTGGGAAGATGCTTGGCGCCTACAACCAACGCAAGTGGAGGCGCGCATTGCAGCACTGCTGGGGCAGTTCACGCGCTACCATGCCCGACTTACTACCGTAAAAAAAATAGATAACCCTGTACTGGTTGATTTTTTGCAGCAGCATCACCTGAATGCTCCCATTGGCGGTCGCTATAAGTATGGACTTTTCTTTAAAGATGAATTGATAGCAGTGGCCTCGTTCAGCGCTGTGCGTCCTATAATGCGCAATGGTGCAGAGTATCGCTCGTATGAGCTGCTGCGCTTTGCCAATAAAACAGACTGCGTGGTAGCAGGTGGTTTAAGCAAGTTGCTTTCGCACTTTATCAACGAGCAGCACCCCGATGATATTATGACGTACGTAGATTACGATTGGGGGCACGGAAAAGGCTACAAAATGCTGGGTTTTGAGCAGGTGGGTGAGATTCCTCCGCAAGAATTTTTGCTTGATACCACAACCAACGAGCGTTATTATCTGCATCAGCGGGAGAGCATAGGGAATAAAATTGATATTTTAAATATTTTTAATTCAGGTAGTTATAAGTATGTGCGAGATGTAAAAAAGAAAGGCTGATAATACCTTTTTCGTACTTGTCGCATTTTTTCTATCTTTGCATTTCCATTTTTGGTCCGGTAGCTCAGTTGGATAGAGCAACAGATTTCTAATCTGTCGGCCATAGGTTCGAATCCTATCCGGATCACTAAGTAAAATCAAGCGTGGTAAAGCCTTGCAGAAATGCGAGGCTTTTTTATTTGTGTAGTTTTACAGCTTTTTTTGTACATTTACACGTAAATGTTCCCTGAATGTTCCCTGAAATAGTTTGAGTATGGCTACCTTTAAAATATTGCCAAGAATAGAGAATCAAAGACAGGATGGGTCTCTGCCTATTGCTGTTCGAATTACGCATCAGCGGGTGAAAAGGTATATCCCAATGCCGTACTCGGTATTTCCTCCCCAATTAGACCGGGCCGGAAATGTTAAAGATCCCAGCATGAAGGCTCGACTTAATATTGAGTATAATAAGGTCAAGGATATATTTGACGATTTGGGCTTTGGTGTAAATGCGTATTCTGCTGATGAGTTGAAGAATTATATTCAGGGTAAACTCCTTGGGAATGCTGAAACTCGACTTGATTTCTTTTGCTTTGCGGAAGCTTTTGTAAAGAAGATAAAAGAAAAGCAGCCTGGTACTGCTAATAACCACCGTATAATGCTAAACAACTTGGAGCGATATAGGGGGGAGCGAGCATTGCCAATAACGGATATTACGGCTAACTTTTTAACAAAGTATCAGCAGTGGATGGAGCGGGAGGGGGCTGGTAATGGCGCGCCCTTGGGAGGGCGAGGGCAAAGCCTATACTTGGGGAGTATAAGGACTATATTTAATGCGGCCCAAAGTGAGTGCAACGACTATGATAAGGGGGATATTCCCATCCCTAATCGCCCTTTTGATAGGTTTAAAATAAGGAAAGCTAAGTCTCAGAAAACAGCGGAAGATAAGGCGCTATCAGTTGAACAGCTGAGGGGTATCAGGGATTATAAGCCGAGGTATGAGCGTGACGGGCTTGCTCGGGATTGCTTTATGCTATCCTTCTATTTATGCGGCATGAATAGCGTTGATCTGTTTAGGTGCGATAAGTTAAAGGGTGGTGTTATTACATACTACCGCTCCAAGGTGAAGGGGAGGCGTAATGATAATGCAGAGATGCGCGTAAGGGTAGAACCAGAGGCTGAGGCGTTGCGTCAAAAGTATGAAGGGGACGCAACAGTTTTTAACTTCCAGAAAAAATATGCTAACCCCAACAATTTTAATAGCAACTTGAATAAGGGACTTAAAGTGGTGGGCGCGGCAGTTGGAATAGATGATCTAGAGTTTTACTATGCCCGGCACAGTTGGGCTACGTTGGCGGCTAACGATTGCAGAATACCCATAGATATAGTTGATGAGGCACTGGCGCATGTTGACAACCGAATGGCGAAGGTTTATATCAAAAAAGATTGGACAAGGATTTATGAGGCAAACAGAAAGGTACTTGATTTACTCAAGTAAAAAGTTTAGCAGACTTTGAGTTATAAAAATAACAATCCCCGCAAAATTGCGGGGGATTGTTATTTTACCTCATCTTCTCATCCGCAGGCTCAATATCTACATCAACGGACGTAATGTATGATTCGGGCATGATAGATCCGGCGGCAAGTAGCATAAAATACTGCGCGGAGAATGGGCATGATAGATGTACTATGTCGCGCACTTTGCCGTAAACCTCTTTACTATCAACTCGCCGCCACTTAACTCCGTCAATGGATGCGAGTAGGTACATCCCGAATAGCTTTTCGCTGCCAGCTACCTCTCCTGCCGTTTCAATGTAGGAACGCAACAACAACCTGCGCAATCGTTTAAATCCTCCACTTATTTTGACGGGGCGCGTTTGGAAAAATACCTGCACAGCGGAATACTCTTCTTTGTTTAACTGGTATAAGTATTTGCCATTAAGGGTGCCGTAGCAGTCGGGGTAGTGGTGGATAATGTCATCGAAGCTCCCGGACCGCTTACTCCACATATTGGATTCAAGACTGTAAATGTAGGAGTAGTTGGCCTTGGGCTTGCATATGATGATTTCTCGGTGATAGCTGTCATAGCCTATATTGGCTTGACTTAGGTACTCCTCGAAGGATATTGAGCTGATTGGCGCGTTGGATGTATAGCCTCCAACGCGAGCGTGTGCCATTACTCCGTTGAGCAGCGCACTATCTAGTAACGGGTTGGACGCGTATTCTTCCAATGGTTTTGATATGAGCGTGGTTTCCGATCCTTGCAGCAGCATTAGTCCCTCTGCGGTTTGGAATACCGTGGCGCGATCTACCTGTGTTATTCTTTTGGGGTTGGTGCATACCAACCCATTAAGTGGGAGTATGCTACTAACGAATACATCCTCGCCGAGGGATAGCGCATACATCCCCTCGGTGGTAAACACGAAAAGAGGGTGTGCTCCAAACTGCCCGGCGGACAACGGAAGAGCGTTGGCCGTAAATCCAACAATGGATCCATTGCTTACCCTATAGCTATTGGATAGCGGAAATACGTAGAAATTGTTGACCTCGCTGGCCTGTACGCGGTTCTCGTCGGTATATTTTGTTGAGCCGACAGCGTAAATCGGAATAGGAATTGGATTGCTAGTTATAATTGTATTTTTGTCATCGGGGTATTGAATTTCGTCATAGCGAACGCTAATGCCGAAAAGTTGATTTTCGTTTTTAATTGTAAAGACGTAGGAGAAATTGTGATATGGATGTGCTCTGAGGGTGTATTGTTTATTGCTTATTGTTATCTGCGTAGCTCTAAGGTCGGGGTAGCAGGCCATGAGTACAATCTTCCCATTGTTACCACTTGTATCTAATTTTGCATTGTTAATTACTAGGGACACTTTGGACCCAGCGTGGCTTAGTGCTAATTTGTTTGTTGTTTTACCAAATAGTAGCCTATTGTTGTAGTGAAACACCTTATCGGGATATAGTCCATGGTTTGAATTACTGTCAACCGGTAGCGCTTTGTTGGTTGTGATGGTATTGAAGTCTGTTTCTATTTTTGACCAATCACTATATGTTGAATCGGTGAGTTCTTCAAATGGTATGCTCTTGACGCGATAAAAATTAACCATATTGTCAAGATTGTTGGACGGGTAAAGGGATGAAGGATACTCCAACTTTACGACAATAGTTTTTTCTATATCTGTTTCGGAATTGATACAACTTGTCGGGTTGATAGTAACAGGTGGCGTCATGAATATGGATAATCCCTTAATGAGTGAGGAATACTTGTCATCCAAGGTCGTGTTTACCTTAAATGCGAACCACCCAGAGGTTATGCAGGTATATATCTTTTTTAATCCGGGGTATATTTGAACTCGAGATTGCTGGCAATAAATAAGATTAGAGATTGCATCGCCACCCTGTACCCCGCCAGCATTTATACATATTGGAGTAGAATACTTCACGAAAGAACCATCAAAGAGCTCGTAGGCGCATATAATAAATACATATCCATCTGTATTCCCGAGTTTCCCTTGCTCACTCCTAATTTTATTGGCCGCAGCCTCTGCATATTTTGCTATAGCATTTCTATCTTTCATCTCCTCATTAGATAGACTGTCTGCGTGTACAAGAGAGGGCGCTCCGGACTCTGCCCCTATAATGGCGCTAGCATATTCGCCAGCGTTTTTTTCTGCACGCATTTCTATTTCTGGCAAGTCAGGAATCTCCGGTAGCTCATCGTAGGAACTACCATTCCAACTGAGGTAGGCAATGGTATTCTTGGTATCGTTGAGTATGGCAATATGCTTCCCGAAAATGAAGTGGCGAAGTTTGTCGTATGTGAATGTGCCATTATAAGCAACAGTGAGGGCGTTAAGTGTGGCTACCGGTAGTTCAGCACCATCGGGATCTATTAAGTAGACTATTACATCATAAAATCGCGGATGTTTCTCAAAAAAAAGCACATTCTTTATTCCTCCATCCATTACATGAACAATTGGCGGCTGATTGGCGTGCGTGTTATACTTCTCTTTATCTCCCGGGTTAAACACATTGAACTCCCCGTAGCATGACTCTTCCTTATCTCCCATAGGTCGCCACGCTCCATCTTGATAGCGCAAGTTGGTCATGTCTTGCAGGGATATGTCAGCCACGGTGCTGTCGGGCTGGTTGCGGTTTAGTCCTATGAATTTAGCGTTCATATCCTGTATTTTACAAGTTTTTAATTGAAAGTCAATCAGTTATCGTTTTGCTTGGCTCTTTCTTTTTTTCGCGCAAGCGCGTTGAGGGAGTTGTAGTAGCTGTTGCCGTTTTTTGCCGCTGGGCTCTCCTCCTCCTCGGTGGATGCTACGGGGGCTATAATATACTTGATGAGACCAAGTAGCGTTGAGGCTTGCTTGTCCGGTTCTAGATCGCCCCACAATTCATTGAATGCTTCAAGGTTTAACTTTTCATTGACAATTTTTTCTATAAGCGAGCGCGTTTCAGCCCCCAACTTATTTTTACTCCCCTTGGGGCGTCCGCCCGGATTATTGGTGCTCCCTTTAGCCATGACTATTCTAAGATATGATGCAAAGTAATATGCTTTGAATTTAAAAAGCGGGGCTATTTTACTTAATGAGTGAGCCATTTGAACAGAATTAATGCGCGCGCGGAAATTCGGAGAAAATGGCTCAACTTTTTAAACGCTGCAAATCTATCTTTGGGAGCATTGTAAAGAATACAGCTATGAAGAAGAAGTGGATTAATGAAGCGAAAGAAATAATAGGCGGGCTGATTTTTTTTGCGGGCTGCGCTCTGGTGGATATGCTATTTGTTTCCTCGCCTGCCGATGGTGTGCAGCAAGCATGGGTTCCTGTAGCTATGCTTGCCTTGAGTGCAGCAAGCATGATTGGTGGGGCAATAAGTAATGTTAATGCCAAAAAAGAGCAGGAAAAGTTGCTAAAGGAGGAGCGCGCTCGCTTAGCCCAAGAGAAAAGGGAGCATCAGGCGTGGTATGACAGGGAGTATTACCAAAATCCCATGGAAACGGAGGAGGCTAAGGCCGCGCAGGCTACTGCTCGTGAATACTTGGATGATGAAAATAAAAAAGCCGACTCGCGCGCAGCGATGACGGGTGCTAGCGATGAGGCAAGGGTGGCGCAGCGCGGAGAAAGTCAAAAGGCGTGGACAAACATGGTGCGCGGAATTACAGCCAAAGCAACCGACTACAAGAGGGCGCTCAATAGCCAGTATTGGAATGGTAAGCAGGGGTTTTCGGCGCAAGAGTCAGGGCTGGCCTCTCAGCAAATGGGAATGGAGCAGGAACGCGCCGCCAGCGGAACCGCAATGATAGGCAATGGTCTCCAGCTGGGCGGTAGCGCCATTATGGGTATGCAAGGTGGCGGGACAAATAAGACTTTGGATGTTCCAGCGAAAATAGCTTCAAAGAGTGCTGGTGTTAGCGCTCTTGCAGGTAACTCTATACCTACTACCCCTCCGGAGAAGTTGCGTAATCATGTTGCTTCCGGGTGGAGTTAATCAGCGGATAAAAAATAAAATATAATGGCAGGGGTTAAAATATTTAAGAAAAGCCAAATTATGCCTCGAAAGCAGCTTCGGCCCACGCGACAGACTTCGTGTGGGCTTAATGCTTTCAATACGGACAGCGATAGGGTTGATAATGCAAAGCTGCTCCGCATTGCCCAAACGTACTGGGATGGGCTATCCAACTTTAGGCGCGATAGACGCAATACGCGGAATTGGGTGCTGGGGGAGCAGTGGGGAGAACTAATGCCAAACCCTAATGGACATGGATACATAACAGAGGAGGAGTACATACGGCAGCAAGGGGGCTTCCCGCTCAAGCAAAATCTGCTTGCGCAGCAGCTCAACAACCTTGTGGGGCAATATCGCAGTAACCCTACCAAAAGCCTTGTGGTGGTGAGAGCCAAGGATCGGGTTCAGGAGGAGGAGATGCTCAATAATGCGTTGATGAGTGCTCATGCTGCTAATATGGGTGGAGAACTTGATGCCAGTACTTTTAGGGAGTATTTGATTAGTGGTTGCGCTCTGCAGAAGTTACGCTACGACTATATACGAGAAAGGGACACTTACGATGTGGTATTTACCAATGTTACTCCACCTCGACTGTTTTTTAACCCAGACGTGACGGACGTCAGGGGTAGCGACATCAACTTCATAGGGGAGCTCATAGATATACCGTTAGAGGAGTTGCTAAGCAATAGCGTTATCTGTAAGACCAAGGCGGACGAGGAACGCGTGAGGGAGTGGTATCGGACACTTAGTGCGGATAGCGGCTACGCCAGCGCGCTGACAAAGAAAAATGTGGATGGGCTAAACTTCTTAATACCGAGCAGCCCGTCGCTTTGCCGCGTGATAGAGATATGGTACTTGGCTAAGTCGTGGAAGCTTTTTGCCTACGATCCAATGCGTGGCGAGCGTGGGTTTACGGATATGAAGGAGGCGCGATTAAAAGAAATCAACCAGCAGCGTATAGAGCAGGCAGCCCAGGCGGGAATAGCCGAGGATGAGGTTGCACTTATTGAATATAAGTGGCGCAATGAGTTGAGTTGGTACTGTAAGATGCTAACGCCTAACGGTGATTGTCTATGGGCTGGAGAAAGCCCCTACATGCATCAAAGTCACCCGTATGCACTTAAGCTGCACCCGCTAATAGATGGAGAGGTGTATGGCTACATGAAGAATCCTATAGACCAGCAGCGTGCTATTAACCGTAACATGCTACTGATGGATCTTATTATACGCCACTCGGCCAAGGGTACTTGGCTTATCCCTGAGGGAGCCATCCCCGATGGCTATGAACCCAAGGAGTATGTGGACGAGCTAGAGCGCGTCAACGGATACATTATTTACAAGGAAAAACAAGGCGTTTCTGCACCACAGCAAATAGCGAGCAACTCCACTAATATAGGGGTAAAAGAGTTATTAGCGCTGCAGATGCAGCTAATGAATGACGTGAGCGGAGTTCACGGAGCCATACAGGGCAAGTCGCCCAACAGTAGCACTTCGGGAAAGCTGTATGAGCAAGAAACGGCCAACGCGTCTATTAACACGCTAGACCTGATGATGAGCTTTTCCAGCTTCAGGGAGATGCGCGACCGTAAGGCGTTAAAGCTAATACGACAATACTACACAGACCGCAGGCCGCTGGTTACTATGGGAACTCAGGGAAGCCGGAATACCATATACGACCCAACCCCGGTGAAGGACTTAGACTCGGATGTGGCGGTTGTGCAGGGTAATGATACTCCCGCGTACCGTCTTGTTATGGAGGAGACACTCCGCGATTACGTGATGAAGGGCTTCCTGCAGTTTGCCGACTATCTCAAGGTAAGCACAATGCCATACGCGAAGGAGTTGCTTCAGGTTATGGAGCAGTCGCAGCAGCAAATGGCTCAGGGTGCGGCTCCTGCCGGCATGACGCCCGAACTGATGGAGCAGGCCGCACAAGCAAATCCGCAATTTATGCAAATGATAGGAGGACAACAGTAAATGGATACGTACAATAAGCTCTTTGATGGCGACGATGATGGCGCTGACACATGGGCAAGGGAAACGCAGTACGCGGGAGAGCCGGCACGGGTGCAAGCCGAAGTCCCGGCTGTGCCTGTCGCGAAGCCTGCTCAACCACAACCGGTCGAGGTAGTCCCTGCTGCGTCGAGTGAAGTAGCGACAACTGCCGCTGAAAATCCTTACGACTGGCGCAAGGATTTTGATGAGTTCAAGCAGTATTACCGTGAGCCACAACGCGACTTCGCTCAAGAGGAGAGGTTGCGCAAGCAGCGCAATATGCAGCTGCTGCTCCAGGGCTTCGGCTCGCTGGTGGATATGGGACAGCATGCCGCTGGTGGTGTGGTCGCTTCGCGTAACGTGGGTAAGTACACCGACGAAATTGACAAGAAGAAGGACCAGGTGGATGCTCAATATAAGGCCGACGGTAAGCAGTATGACAACCAAATGGCGCAGCTGGCTATGCACTTACGCGAAAAGGCTGATGCGCGAAAGGCCTTGGATGATAAGGCTAAGATTGCTGCGGAGCAACGGGCAGCGCAATTAGCGTGGGAGGAGAAGAAGCATGCTGATGATATGGCGTATAAGGCGAAGGTGCTTGGGGAAACAGAGAGAACCCATAGAGCAATGGAGGGGTTGCAAAAAGATAAAATTGCTGCTAAAACGGAGTTGGATAAGATGAAGGGTAGCGGGAAGCCTTACACAGATCTCGTTCTCAATGTTAATGGCGGTCAAAAACGCTACAACCTCACGGAGGGCGAAGCGTACAATATTTATAGCGCCATGGTGGCTGATGCTGCCATTAGTGAGAGTGATACGCAGGCTATGATGTCAGCATTTGGGAATGGGACGGCGAAGACTGCATTGCTAACCTTGGTAAACCGGCACAAGGACAAATACGTGCCTTACATACAGCAGCTGAAGGGGGAGTTGCCTCCTCCAATGCTTGCGCGCCCTAAAGATCCGCAAGGAGCAGGTCCGTTGTGGCAATCTCCGGTGCAGCAACCCGCGAGGACTGCTAAAATCAAGATTAGTAGCCAAACAGCGCAGGCCATAGAGGGCATTGTTGTGTCAAAGGATGCCCCCGATGTGAAGCGTGGTAAGATTGCAGCATTGCTGTATGATAACAATCTTACCGATGAACAGGTTTTGTCAATTACGAACAGTATCAATTTGAAGTAATATGGATTGGTCGGCATTAGGAGTAGAGGTAGAAGTACCTCAAGAAGAAAAAACGGCTGGGAGCGATATGCCAGTTTGGATGATGGAGGCTAAGGCAAAGAGCCAAGCAAGGAGGGGTGTTGAACCAACGGAAATCAATCCTCCTGCCGCTTATTCTATACCTGAGCAGATTGCGGCTCCAGTTGAATCCCAGGATAAGATATGGACGCTTGGCGAGCAGTCCCGTAAGTGGGACGAGGAACACAAGGATTTGATAGCGCTGGAGAAGAAGGTGAAGCAGCCGTCATTTCTTCCTTCATACGGTGGCGTTTCGGTGGTGAACCCTTATGCTGCCACAGATGAGGAAAGAGAACAGTGGGGCGCAGGCAAGGATAGGTGGAATGCCTACCAAGCAAAATCCAAGGAGTTGCGTGGCGCGATGGACGAGGAAATGAAGTCTTTGTCCAAGGATTATATTCATCCTGCTATTAAAAATATTGATGATGCGATTGAAAAAACATACAAAGAGCGGCCGCAAATAACACCTGATAAGAATGACTACTGGGGACATGTAGCCCGCGGTTTTGTGGAGGGGACGAAACCCCTTGGTATGACTGACCTACAGACCGATGCTAAGGTGCGAACGCTAAAGCAGGCGAAAAAGTTGCTCGAAAAGGCAGATAAAAGGGCTAATGCCCCTTCGGATGGTGGTGGTATTGGTGCTGTTTGGCAGGGTTTAAAGCCTGTTGATGTACTTGACTTTGTTGGAGGCTTCAATGATATGCTTGCTGGGTACGACCTTGACAATGTACTTAAAAAGTTGGAGTACGAGCCTAGCTCTCTTACGCTTGAGGAGCAGATGCTGATAGTGGGTAAGTTCACTCAGGATATGGTAAACTCCAATAAAACTACCAGTGGCGCGTACAATATTGGCGAAGGAGCGGCCGAGAGCATCCCCTTCATGGTAGATATGGCATTAGCCTACGCTACCGGTGGTGGCTCGCTTGCATCCAAGGGGATTGCTAAGGGGGCTATGAGCGTTATGCCGAAGTTGATGAAAAGTAAGGCATTTGCCGGGTGGCTTGGACGTATTGGGCGCGGTGGCGTTCGCGTGGTGCAGTCGGCCGCTACCGCTGTGGCTGATGCTGCGGCCATGCCAAGTACATACAAGCGCATCGGAGAAGATATGGCTGGTGGGTTACAGGTGGATCCACTGGGTGGCATTGAGCGCGTGGGGCAGCAAGGGGTATTAAGCAGCCTTGGCGGCAGCGTTATCGAAACGCATAGCGAACGCGCCGGAGAGGTATTTAGCGCGTGGGGTCGGCAGCTAACTAAGAGTCTCCCACTTCCTCGAATAGCCAAGCAGTTTATGTTGGATGCGCGCAGCGGCAAGCAGGTTGCTCGTCAATTCTTTCATGCGGCAGGCAAGCAGGCAAGTCCATGGGAGTATGCCGAGGAGAAATACGGCGAAGCGCTTAACGTTATTACGCGCGATGAGGGTAGTTGGAAAGATTTCTTTGATGCGCAAAAGAACTGGGAAACGCTGGGTGTTACCCTGCTAGTTGGCGCAGGGCAGAGCATGATTACGGCTCCGGGGGAGGTGCATCGTGCTCATGTGGTTCGTAAGGCCCGTGCTCGCGTCAACGATGCTATTGAAACCGCACAAGGTGTAATGAGTGAGGAGCAGCTGAATGAGGTGCGCGACGCACTCAATCAATCCACCTTTGAACTGCAGGGCGCAGCGCTCGGAAAGATTAAGCTTAGTGGGTATAGCAAGAGCCAACGCGAGGCGTTGGGAAGTATGGTGTCCGCGAAGTTGGCTTATGATGCCGTGAGAGGGGCTAGCCAGATGGATATGGAGCCTGTTTCGGGAGGCATAAACGAAATGAACGCTGAGGAACAACTTCGCGTAAGGCGCGAGTATGTTCTTCGCGATAAGCAGGAGTTAATCAATCACGCCGAAGGTAGGGTAACTACCGCCGTGGATAAGAATAACCCAGACACGCAATATAACATAACCTCTATGTCCACGGATGATGGCGTAGTTGCCGTGTATAATCCTATAACTGGGGAAAAGGCGCAGCTGCCCATAGAGCAGCTGGAGATAGTGGAGGATATGACGGTGGATGAGTTCGCCGATCAGGTGTTGGCGGGAATGGAGGAACAGAAGAAGCAGGAGAAAGAAACCCCTGCTACAGATCCTGTCGCCCCAAGTGAGCAAACAATGCCGCAGGTGGATGACGAAGTTAATGCTGGAGGTAGGAAGTACGTGGTAACCTCGGTGGAGGATGTTACGGGTAGTGGAGTTGAGGTGCAGGTGCTGGACGTGGAGCACGATGAAGTGAGGAGTATGTCGCTGGAGGAATTTAATGCTACGTATAAGAGCGAGGCTGCTTCTGTTAATACGTTGGATGGGGAGTCGGGTGCCGCCAGTCAAGATGTGGCGGAGTGGTGGCGCGAGCAACCTGAATTACTGGTGCAGGTTATGGAGCAAAATGCGGAGCCTGCGCGCATGGTAGAGTTAACCCCTGAAACATGGGAGGCGGAGTTTGGCGGTGAAGATGGCGCGGTGAAAACCCCACTTGGCGATGTGAAGATGGGCGACAACCAATACTATAAGATAGTTAAGAATGGTAGGCAGAAGGAATTTGGCATGATTAAGCCCACGCTAACGAATCCTGATGTTATTATAGAAGTGCCAAGCGAATCAAAGGATGGCAATACGGAGCGTGGGAGCAGCTACCTGTTTGTAAAAACCTTCCGCTATGGCAATGAAACCGTGAAGTTCTTTACCTCTGTTACGGTAAGTAAGGGGGGAATGGAGGTTGTTATTAGCAATCATATAGAAAGCCTCCCACGGATGAGAGGCTTTCTGAAAAATGGCAACTTGCTATATCAGCGTGCCGATATGGTGCCCGGAGCGGATGCTTCCAGCCCTACATCAACGGGGCAAGCTACCGAAGCGGATAGCGATGCTGGAACTTCTGAGAACAAAGATACAACAATTTCTCCCGAAAGTCAAGATGTGGCGCTGAAAAGTGTGCCTAAAGACGCTAAGGGGAACTACCTATTTGAACAGGTTGAGCCAGGGGTAGCCGCCGAGGCAATAAAGGCATTGGTGGGTGATAACGCTATGGTCATGGTAAAGGCAGCACAAGCTGCGGCCGAAAGGTCTGCTAGGAAGTTGGTGGACGAGCATGGTCAACAACGAATGACGGGCGATATGAATAAAGATATTGCCAATCAAGTAAAGACTGAACAGGTTAAAGCTAAGGTGCAATTTTGGAGTAACGTGTACGGGGAGTTGGCTCGCGAGGCAGAGGAGTCCGCTATCTTTTCCCAAGAGGAGCAGGTACGCAAGGGCACCACATTTACTAAAAGGCTGAACACAGTTGAGGCGAATACGCCCGTATCCATTCGTGATGTTATCCTACGCCAAATTGCCCACGGGGTGAAGTTTGTTTGGGAGGATACCCATGATAACAGGGGTATTGGCGGAGAACTATTCGGCAAGCCTTCGGCAGAAGAACGCAAGGAACGCGCAAGTTTGCTTAGTAAGGATGGGATCAGCATTGATAGGCTGGCGGAACATATCTACTCGATGCAAGAGGCTAACGATGCCGGAGTGCGCGAAATCCCCGACTTCGGTATGGATGTTAATGATATTCGTAGCGAAGTTATTGATGTCCTGCATGGCGTTAAGAGCGCAAGCGAGGCGCTGACGAAGTCTGAGGAACTACAAGCGCAGTCATCAAATTCTGTGGATGCCAAAACGCAAGAGGTGGCGGTGAATGCCATGGTGGCTGAGTTGGATAAAATACCTGATACGCTTGTTGAACTTCTCTACCAAAAGGAGGTGGACGCGCAAGACCTTACGCTGGATGCGCTAGAGCAATTTGTAAATGAAAACGTGGGAGAGTTTGAAGGCTTTCCCTACGATAATGAGCAGTATGTGGAAATTAAAACCTTTTTAGAAAATGCCCGAAAACAACAATCAGAACAGCAAGAAGCTATCGCTCGAAGAGTACAGGAAGAACTTAGTGGCGCGTATAGCGGAGAACGAGGTGCGTACTATGGTGAAGAAGGCTTTGGCGGGGATACCAGCCAAGCAGTAAGTAGTGAGGTTGATGCCGAGGTGGCGGAGCGCATGGAATTGGACCCTGACAAGGCCGCTAATGCTGAAATCGCTAAAGCGGAACAGCGGGTGGATGTTAATCCTACGGAAGCGCAAAAGGAGGCAGGTAACTACCAAAAAGGGCACGTTGTCGTTAATGGACTTGAAATTACCATTGAACAACCCAAAGGCTCTGTGCGTAGTGGCGTAGATGAAAACGGACGCGCGTGGAGTACGACCATGAATAATACCTACGGCTACTTCAAAGGTACCAAGGGGAAGGATGGCGACCATATTGACGTGTTCTTGGGGGATAAGCCCTCGAGCCGATACGTATTCGTCGTTGACCAAGTTAGCCCCGATACGGGCGAGTTTGATGAGCACAAGGTAATGCTTGGCTTTGAAACTGCGGATGAGGCTCGCACGGCATACCTTTCGAATTATGAGCAGGGGTGGAATGGCTTAGGCGCTATTACCACGGTGGAGTTGGAAGACTTTAGGGGTTGGGTGGAATCGGATACGAGGCGTGTGAAGCCTTTTGCTGACTATAAGCAGGTGCAGGATGCGGTAAATGAGATATCTCAACTTAAAAACACACTTGGCAAGTTGAAGCCAGGAGAAACAGCTCATATGGAGCGTGTGTTTTCAGAAAAGCATCATTTTGGATTTTGCGGCACGGAGCGCGTAGAAACATTGGATGATGTTGCCTGTATATTTAACAAGTTAGAGGATGCTGCTGTAGAAAACTCTTTCATGGTATTAGTGAAGGACGGGAGGGCTATTGTTCTTCACTTGGGGATTGGCGACTTTAATGCCGTAGTGGTTAACTTCCCTGCTGCAATAGAGGGAGTAAAACGAGTAAGCCCTGATCAGATATATTTTGTGCATAACCACCCTTCAGGAGAGATTTTCGCGTCAAAGGAGGATAAGCGGATGCATGAGAAGTTGGTGCGCGCCTTCGGAGATAAGGTGCAACCGAGTGTCATTATCAACTTGAAAACTGGCCGATACGGGGTTTATGAAGGAGGTTACTCCGATGAACATGTTAGCGGCTCCTCGGAAACGGACACTCCTATACCTGTGTACGCCTTTGATAAGGTTGCATTTGCAAAGGAATACAATCCCCGATCGCTATCACAGATCAAGCAGGGAGGCGATGTCGCCGAATTTATTTCATCCCAGCGCCTTGGCGATAGAGATAAATTGAGCTACTTGGTTTTGGATAGGCAATGCAGAGTTGTTGGGAATTTCTTTACTGATGCTGTTGAAATCGTTGCCGACAATGTGGATGCCTTAGCGGAGGATATGGCGTCGCACGCGATAACGTATGGTGGAGTTTCTGTTATTCCGTTTGGTCGGCTTTCTTACGAAGGCGGGATCCCTAGAAAGCTATCAACCTTAGTACAGGCAAAAAGCGGAGATAGCGTAAAGGTTCTTGATGTATTGAATGTCGGGAGCGGAACATATGAAAGTGCGCTGGATAGCGGGGCTATGGAGGGTGAAGTTGCATATTCGCCAACCGAGAAAGAGCGCAGTCGAACTAATGCTCATAATGACAAATTCAATACGGAACTCCAGCAGCAGATGGATGGTACCTTGCCCAAGGGGCATGTGTATCAGTTGGGAAAATCTTCGGACATTTTACAATCTGCAGGCATTCCAGCTCTACCAATAGAGTTACAAGCGTCACGGCTTTCTGATAAATCCATGCAGGAGAACCATCCGTTTAATTTATCCGAGGTGAGTGATTTGCCGCAAGCGATTCAAAGCCCTTTAGCGGTATTTGATAGTGCAACTAAAGATGGAAGTTTTGTGATCCTTACAGAAATTCTACATGGTGATAAAAACTACATTGTTGCTATTGAGGCTAATAGAAAAGTAGGCAAAATCGAAGTAAATAGCGTGAGGAGCGTACACTATAGGAACTCTAATTCACATATTGCGAATTGGATAAATGACGGGCTTGTAAGATATGTCAATAAACAAAAAATGAGTGAATGGTTCTCTAAACAGCGGTACAATTCCGCTGACGTTAAAGGACGATTCACTCGTGCAACAAAGATAATACAGAATTTTGAAAATCCGACTGTTGATAGGCAAATTTCCGATAAAAAGTTTAAGCCAATAAGCAAGGAGGTATTCGGTGCGCTTGTTGAGCGGCTGAAGGAAACGGGCTTGGCTAAGGATGTAGTGACGGATAGGGCGAAGATGGAGGAGTTTTTGTCAACTTTTGACAAAAAACACGGAACAAGGTTTCTATCGGTATGGCATGGGTCGCCGCACACGTTTGATAAGTTCTTGATGTCAAAAATGGATACGGGCGAAGGTAATCAATCATATGGGGCGGGGTTATACTTTACAAGTAAGAGGAAAATTGCCGAGGAGTATGCCGAGCGACTCTCGGATACACAGTATGAGTTGAGGTATAAGGGAAAGCCAGCAAGCGACATTGAGAAGGCTGCTCATAACATGTTTTCTATACATGGAGCTCAATCTGTTGAGGAGGCCATAGAACAAGCGAAAGAGGCAAGGGGTAGTTTTAAGGGTGATGCGGAAGTTGAAAAAATATATGATGGTATAATTGGTGTATTAAGCAACTCTAAAATGTCGGACTTCTCGGAGGAGAGGGTTCCGACAGGTAGTCTTTACAAGGTTAAAATACATGAAGGAAAAGATGTTGAGAGGTTAGATTTTATCCGCTGGGACAAGGAAATTACTAGATCACAGTTAAATAAAATAGAGTTAGCGTTAAAGAAGCAATACCCCAACTTTGATTGGGAGAATGCCGGGCTTGATCTCCATGATATGATCGAAGCAACTGGAGAGGAAGTTTATAGGGCCATTTCTAATTATTTAGAAGATTTTTCAGATAGTAAGCAGGAAGCGGATAAACTCTCATCTGATTTATTGCTAAAAGGTGGTATTGATGGTATTCAGTACCCCTCGGAGTATCAATCGCGAGGTTCGCATGAGGACTCATTTAACTATGTGGTGTTTGATGAGAGTGCCATAGAAATAGAAGAACGGATACAATTTATGCGTACGCCTATGGGTGAGGTGTACGGTTTTGTGACCGCTGATGGGGTGGTCTATCTTGACCCCGAAAAGGTGAACGCGAATACCCCTATCCATGAGTTTGGGCACCTGTGGAATGGCTTTGTAAAGAAGAATAACCCGGAACTGTACGCGCGCGGAGCCCAGTTAATTAAGGATAGCTCATACTGGAAAAAAGTGAACAGCAACCCGGCTTACGCTAAGCTGAGCGAGGAGCAGAAGGTGGACGAGGCTTTGGCGTGGGCTATTGGTGATAAGGGAGAATTGACGGTGGGCAATGCGCAGTCGGCGTCAAGTAGTATAAAGGAATGGCTAAGTAAGTTGTGGGAGTGGATTGGCGGTAAGTTGGGTATTCGTAATCTCTCATCGGAGCAAATTCAGGGCTTGACGCTGGAGCAGTTTGCGGAGGGCGCTGTGGCGGACTTGCTGAATGGAGAAAAAATAGAAAAAGCCATCAATAGTAATAATTTCGAAAAATGGTTTGGTGACTGGAAAAATAATCCAAGCAGTGCAAGTAGGGTGATTGACGATAGTGGAAACCCCAAAGTCGTTTATCATGGAACTAATCAAGATATAGATCGCTTTAGGAATGATAGGCTTGGGCAAAATACGGGGGCAATGTCTGCAACCGCTTTTTTCTTTACCGAAAACGCTATTGAAGCTGAGGAGTATGCAAACATGTCTGCTCGCAAGCAGGTAAGCAACTCCATTGAGCGGGAAGAAAATGCGGAGCGGCTTCTAAGGGAAATTGAGAAAGCGTATAGTCGTGGCAACTTTGACCTTGCAGAAAAACTTGAATTGGAACTTGAAGAATCGGAACGGGAGGCCATGACCGGAGAAGAGCGTGGAGCAAGCATACTTCCCGTGTTCCTTAATATTCGCAATCCGATGGTTGTTGATATGAATCATGGTAGTGATTTAGTGTATCTAGCAGATAAAATAGAAGAAGCAAAAGAAAAAGGATATGATGGGTTAAAACTTGAAAATGTATTTGATCCTGTTGATAATAGGTCAGACTTATTTAGCACCACCCAATGGGTAGCCTTTGAGGCGACTCAAGTTAAATCTGCCACCGGAAACACGGGTGAGTTTAATTCTGAAAATGCAGATATACGCTACCAGAGTGAAGAGCAGAAGCAGTTTTCTGATGTAACCAATCAGCGAGCCAAGGAGGCTAAAATCGCCTACGATGCAAAGAAAAAGGAAGTGGCACAGAAAAGCGTTGATGCTATGCTTGGGCGTGGCGAGGGGGTGAGTGAGGCTGATATGAGCGAGTTGGATGATTTGAGCAACGAAACACAACCTATGTTTCAAGTGGTGCAAGAGGTTAATAATGTAGTTGAGGAGAGCAGCGGTAAACTGAAATCGTGGGCAAAAGACGTGCACCATCGCATGATTGATTCGGATGTTTTTGTGAAGGACCTTCAGGAATTGGTACAGAAACTTGGCGGCAAGGTGGGTGAAGCGGAAGATGTGTATAACGAGATAAATCGTTCAATGGGCATTGTTACTTACCGGGCGGAACACTTCGAAAAGAATGAGTGGGAGCAGCTAAGCAAGGCGCTAAAAGCCATAGTGGAAAAAACTAAGAATGCCGGAGTGGTGGATGGAGAAGGTGTGGCTATAACTCCTTACAGGGCGTTAACACTGTATATGCAGGCCAAGGATATGGTAGAGGGCAAGGAATTTGGGTTGCCCGACCGAGGCTATGCGGGATTTTTGGACGCAATGGGGCGTAGCGCCGAGGCGTATATAGGAGAATATGAGGCCTTGATTGGCAACATGGCGGATGAATTGTGGAATGCCACACGCGCTGCTACTCATTTTGCTCTTGATTGCATGTATGCTGGAGATTTGATTACGGCCAAGGAGCGCGCGGAATATAAGAGGCGTATGTATTACGTGCCGCAACGAGGATGGGAGAAGCGCGCAGAAGAAGAGGAGGGCGGTGAGGCTACGCACTACCTTAAAGATTTCAAGGGCGCCTATCATCATGATCCGTTTAACAAGGTAACCAAGAGGGCTAAAGGTAGAAAGAGTTTGGCGGAGGATCCTCTGCCGTTTATAGAGAGCATGGCACACTCGGCAATAGTGGCGGCAGAAAAGAACCTATACAAACAACGTGCATTGAATTTAGTTCGCAAGAATTTAGAACTTGGCCGCGAACAGAAATTGTTTAATCTGAACGAAACGTGGCTAGTTAACGCAGGCGTAAATGATGCTACGGGCGAGGTGGATTGGAAAGAAGTATTTGAAAAGCCAAACCAGGAGTTGATTGCCAAGGGGGTAGAAATAGAAAAGGAAATTACTGAACAAAAGAAGTTGCTCGCATACCACTCCCGTAAGAAAAATATGGAAAAGGTAAATGCGATAGCCAAGAAGATCGAGGACCTGGAGCGGCAAATTCCGGTACGTCGTAACGTCGCACATGGCTTGATACTCCAACGTACAAAAACCGAGGAGCAGCAGCACTATGTGGAGGTGTACGAGGACGGTGTGAGGTACAAAGTGTTTTTCAACGACGAGCGAGTGAGCAATGCCATTAATAAGGCTGATATCGGTCATAATAGCACCATGCTGTTTAATGTTATTGGTAAGACTAACCGCTATCTTGCTTCTGTTCTTACGCAGTATAACCCTGCCTTCGCGGCGTGGAACTTTGGTCGCGACTTTGGCTTTGCCAACCTTACCAATCTTGCGGATAAAGGCGTGGTGTACACGATGAGGTTTAATAAGAACGTAGTAACATCACAGGCGGCCATAATGCGCTACCTGGTAGGTAAGCCAAACTATAATAAGTTAGAGGATGTTCAGTTGCGCAGTTTTTTTGAGAACGGTGCCGCAACAGGCTTTACCTACCTAAAGGACTTAGATCAGCTGGGGCGCGATATTAAGCGCATGGCGGCTCCGAGTGCATGGGACATTATCGCTCACGGCAAGTATAACCCTGTTAATTTTACGAAAAACTTGTTCGCTGCCATAACGGAGGGTAGCGAGTTGACTAGTCGCTTTGCCACTTTTAGGACAACGCTTGAGGTTGGTGGCACGGAGCGACAAGCAGCCATAGACGCCAAGAACTGTACGGTGAATTTCAACCGCAAGGGCACGCAAAGCCCGATGTGGAATTCGGCTTTTATGTTTTTCAATGCTACTGTGCAGGGTGGCATGCGCGGCTTGGAGATCACGCGCAAGAATAAAGGCAAGATAGCGGCTATGTCCACGGGGTTGTTTGTTATGGGTTACATCAACACGCTGCTGACCATGGACGGCGATGATGACGATAAGAAGTGGACAGAGTTTGACAGAAGGCAAAACGCCATATTGTTCGGAGTCAAGGTCCCGTTACCTCACTATTTCCGCGCTATATGGGCGTGGGGTGTGGAGGCTGCACTTGCCTCTAGCGGCAGGAAGTCGGTTGGAAATGCGATATTTGATAGCCTGCAATTGTCAACGAGTGAATTGCTTCCCAACGCTGTTAACCCTTTAGCTTATGTGGATTGGAGTGATAAGCACAACTCCCCGACGATAACGATGGATGGGGCAGTACGCAACGCGATTCCGAGCATACTGCTTCCTGCGGTGGAGGTGGCAATGTTGAACAAAGACTTTGCCGGGCGCTCTATATACCGAGAGCCTATGCGCGATAAGGAGAGAATCCCGCACGCTTTTTGGGGTAAGAAGAACACGGCAGGGTGGGCGCAGGTAGTGTCTAATGCCGCCCTGAAGTTAGGAGGCGGGAATACGGACGTTGAAGATACGCGTATAGGATCAACTGATAAGTTTGTAAGCCCCGCGCTTGACAATCTGCTGCTGTCCCCGGGCGTAATAGAGCATCTTGTTACGAGTTATACTGGTGGGGTAGGGAAATTCTTTTCTGACGTAAGTAAGGCAGCCGAAAATGTGTGGCAAGGCGAACCTATAGACCCTGCCAACATACCGGTGTACAACCGCATGGTAAAAGAGTATAATGAGGATAAGTATTTTGAACGCCAATACTACTCTTTACTCAACTGGGCACAGGATTACGAGCATTCCATAAAAGCTAATCAAAAAGCGATGGTGGGTAGAGATGGCAAGAAAAACGAAACGGCCGTAGAGAACTATCGCAAATTAACCATGAGCCAACGTAATGGAATAAACCTACGGATGCAAGGTGTCGCGACCCTTGTTAAAAAAATGGACGAAATAACAGACCAAATGAGCAATGGGGATAGCAACGAGGCGGCACTGCGAAAGCAACGAAAGGAATTTATGAAGCAAGCAGAAGGGCTAAGAAAGGAGCTGGAGGGGATTAAGGAGTAGTGCAATTGTATAGAAATTAAATTGTTAACATCGTGTTCAAAATGTCTTTTAGTGTTATTTAACGCTAAAATTTCACGAGATTATGTGTTGACAAGGTGGAAAACTTGTAAAATGAAAGAGGATAATGTGTAGTTTTGTACGCGAGATGTAGTTTTGTACGCAATGTGTGCATGGATAAAAACATCTGCAATGCTTTTGTACACAACGTTACTAGTATTAACGCGCTGTGAAGTGCTGGAGTTTCGTGCTCCATAAAAAGACCTATTATGGTAAGGATAAGAAAAACTGCAAACGACTTGATCCCTCATGAAAAGTTGTTGCTAAAAGCTGCAAAAGTGTCAAGAACTGGACAGAATAACTATGAAGCGCTTAGGGCGAAGTTGACAGAACCAGAGTTAAATCAGTTAGATAAGTTGGGTTATATAACGCACGGGTTTTATATCGACGAGGTAAAGGAGAAAGTTGTCGATACTTATGCACTTACAGAGGACTTTGACAGATGGGAAGGTTTGTTGAAAAAATCGAGGCGAACAGGCTTTCCTTTTTCAAAGTTGGTCAAGGCTGTAAATATTTCAAAATTGAATAGAGGTGTAAATGTTCCAGAGTTGGCAGGAGGTGTAAATGGTGGACATAGTGAAGGAGTTAGAGGGTAGGGCTGAGGATAAAACAACACTGTATTGCTACCTATGGATGCCAACATATGTGCATGAGAACTTCGACGAGGTGCGCTTAAGAAGGAGTGACGTGTCCTTTGGTGATAGGAATCTGGTAAATGTTTCGGATAGCCCCAAGTATCCATGTTATGCATGGGTTGGGTTTGCCAATAACAATATTTCTGAATCTGAAAGTAAACAAGGGTGGCACGATATTGTCATACGCATAAAGGGTGGCGACAAAGAAAGAAAAGATGACTTGTCGCGTATTAATTTAGAGTATGAGTCGCATAGTTCAAATGGAATTTTTTGTTACAAGTGCACATATGACAAGTCAGATTTTTATGCTGACTATATTGTATCTGGGGATTCGACATGCTTGACAATAACATTATACCACCATATTAAAGCTCTATATCATGATCACACTTTTCACCCACCAGTGGATAATAGGCACTGCGATGGGTTGATGAAGGCGTTTATTAGCCCCCATCCGATTATCTATAGGACATCTCACAGCAGGGTTGTTCAACACTATCTGGGAGAGTATGAACATAGATTTAGAGAAGCATTTGATAAAGCTGTGATTTATTATAATACGGAGTATAGAAATTCTGATGCCGAGAAGGTTATGAACAACTGTAAAGACATGGGGCTTATCTTGGGGGAAAGTGTATTTGCTTTAGCACTGTGTCGCTCTAAGTATTGTAATTGTGATGACAAGCAAGCGATTTCCGAGGGAGGGGGTGATAGTGAGCGCACGAGAAAGATGGTGTTAAACATAGAGAATTTAATTAGAGGCGTTGAGGTGTTGAAGAATGACTATTTGCTCAACTACACCAAGAAGTCGGATAATAAAGCGTGGAGATTGGCATGGTTTGCAATGGGTGTCTCAATTGTTGGTGTTTTTCAACAGGATCTACGAGAACTCTTTAAAAGTGCTTGGGATGCATTGGTTGTTTTGATAGAGCAGGCGCCTCCCATTCCATAATGAAAATTCGAAGTTTAACTAAAAACGGGTCCGCTTACAAAAAAGGTAGGCAGTCCCGTTTTTTTATTTTAGGTCCTATTTTTTATAGCAGTAACGGTGAATACAACAGCGAAAATGGCAAATATACTCCCCATCACCATCAGCGTTTTTTGCCACCACTTCAACTCTTTTTCCACAAATATGGTTTGAACTACGATGTGGTTGCGCGAGTGGTCAATTGTGGTAGAAACCTCACTATAGCGAAATGGTATAGGCACTAGTGGAGTTGCAGCCTGTATGCTAATGTTGTACGAGTATCCTTTCAGTTGCTCTAACTGAGCAGTGAGGGTAATATTGCTTCCTTGCAACGTACTAATGTTACGGAGCAGCACGTTGCGGTTGCTGTCGCACTCAATAGCGAACCGCAGGTATGAACTGTCGGGCGGCACGTATAGCGTGGTGTCGCGTGGTGTTATGGTTGTGGTGATTCGCGTGCTGTCGAGAGTTTGCTCTACGGTGGGTAGCGCGCGTGGGCTGCACGAGGTTGCACATAATAGTGCGGCTGCAATTATTGTCATTAGTTTAAGCATAAAGCGTATCGGTGTTAAATAAGCACTCTGCATCAAGGGCGAGGGCATCCACCTCCTTAGAGTAAAACTTTTTTGCTTTATACAAGTTCTTAAGCCTTGAATTCATAAGCATAGGGTTGCCGTAGTAGTCCGTCATTACCCAGTATTTGCGGCGAGTAGCTTGAGTAGTCCCACTTTCGTTGTGCAGCGATATAGCCTGCTTCTTGATGCGAAGTAGCCGCTTGCGCCACACGTACCCCTCTAACACTAGTTTTAATTCATTGATGTAAGCCGCCGGTAGCGACATTCCTTTATATGACACCCTTGTATCAATAATATCTGCAGGGGTTAGTTTATATGCGGTAACGAGGTAATCGCGTATGATGTTGTACTGAGACTTAAATGTTGCGCTTGTTTCAAGTAGATATTTGCGCTGCTTCTTAATCCACCTGCGTCTTGGCTTGTGTTGTAGTGTTATGCGCAGGTACTCATGCCCGGTGCGCTCAATAAGTAGTCGGTAGTTGTGTGCCATGAAATTAAAATTTTATAGAATTTGAATTGTTAAATGACCGCGGCTGATGTTACGCGGTATGTGCTTGTTTCGTCTTCGGGCTTTCGAGGCTTTACCTCTTTCGGTGGCGGCATAGAGGAGGTGGCAAGCCATATTGCCCCGGCAGTGGACATAACGATGTCGTCCTTCTGCCCATCTACGGCCCCAAGTGATTTGTCGGGCTTCTCCTCGTAGCAGTCCATCTCATTGCAAGCTCGTTCGTCGCGCTCAATATACCCTTCGTCGCGTAGTGCGGCATTTAGAGTGTCTATAATCATAGTCTTGGTGGCGGAGTTTGTATGAAAACCCCACTTGGTGGGCACCTTGGCTGCAATATCTTCGGGGTTGGAGCGGTGGTAGAGGTTGTCATACACTTGCCCAATTTCGTCAAGTACGGTAAGGTGGTGCTCCCCTCCCTCCGGTGCGTCCTTGCGTATGGAGTTTACCTCTATGGCGAGCAGTCCTTTATTGTAGAACATAGCCACCTGTGCGCACTTCCAAGCGAATAGGTCTTGGTCAAGGTGCCCGCGCCATGTAGCCACCACCTCCGGCACACCCCCCTCGATCATGGGGTAGCGGTCGAGCACACGGATAACGGAGTAGTCCGCCTTGGCGGTACGTCCCCCGATGTCGGCAAAGAGCGCATATCGGTTAACAACATTAATGGATGTATCAGGGAGCGCCCACACCCACAAATTTCCCTCGGGAATTTCTTTGAACGAAATATTGTTGAGGGACTCCGTTCCCTTACGCGCATCAGCAAATAGTTCTCCTTTGAATATCGGTTTGGAGCACCATAGGCGAGAACGCTGAACGTAGTCAGGGGCAAATACCCTGCGCCCGGTGCTTTGAAATGCCTCAATAGCGGTGGTTGGATTCTCGGATTGCATACGCCAGGTGTCGCCATTGAACTCTTTTAATTTTCGGCGATACCAGTGAATGCCCTCTAGTGTCGCTCCTTGGCTCCATAGATAACACTCATAGGCATTCATAGACGTAATGAAATCTTCGTAATTATCTATGGGGGTTGCGCAAATCTCAATTTCGTGCCATGCCACAAATACAGGGATATCGGTGCTTTGCCCGTTAACAGCGGACAGCCAAGACGTGTGAAAGTAGTTGCCTACCCCTTTGGCGGTACTCTCTTTAACGACTATCGTGTAGGGAACGTCGGGGACGGAACCTATAATTGTTTGTACCAAGTCTTCCGGCTTGCGCCCCTCCGTCTCCTTCCATAACCCCACCTCGGAGAGGTGGGCCATCATGATATCTTGAGAACGTAAGCTATCGGGTTTTTGCATGGATCCGATAGATATAACCGTTTCGCGCTCGACGAACTCCCTATTTTTAGTGTCTCCCTCAAAAGGTGCTAGCGTGATTGTTTGAATCTCGGATGGGTGGTGCTTTGCTACGCGGGTGTACATGCGTCGAATGGTGCGTGCCTGACTTTCTACATCTGTCGCAATAACGGAGTGCCATCGCGGACGATGGAATATTTGCACCCATTGCATGTATAGTTGTATGAGCGTAGAACCTCCCCATTGGCGGGCCTTTAGGAGTATTATGCGTATGGGCTGCGCAGTTAAGCGCATACGCTCTAATTCAAGGAGGAGTTTGAGCTGCGGACGGCGCAAAACAAACTTGATGATTTGCTTTGTTGTTTTGTCCTGAATATGCGCACATGTGCTAGCCCAAAACTCGAAGTCGTGCCGCAGCCTGTCATCTGTTAATCCTTGAAAGAATGCCCTCTCTTCATCCGGACCGCAATCCTCTCCACTCTTTTGGAGTAGCACCTTAATAGATTTGTGCAGTCGTAGTTTTTTTACAGCAGGCAATGCGGCCATACTCTTTGGGATGTACCATGCATACCTGCTACCATTGAAGGCAAAAGATAACAGCACGCGCGGGATGGGCGACCCCGCCCCACTAATCGGATCGTATGGGGCATGAATCGCGGCAAGCCGCCGCTTGTTCTCCTTAAGTATTGCAGGAACGTCGTTCACGGATTACCTGCATTTAGCCCTGAATAGAACATTGTACACGGAATCGGGCTCATAGCCAAATCCTATGCGCTCGGAAACGAGCTCCGCCATACGCCGATTGCTGCACATTCGTAGCGCCGGGTTGGACGCCATTTGCTTATTCATTTCGGAGATAATTTCGGAGTGTGCTAAGCGTATGGCATCATAGCGCACCTGTGTCGATTTTAGTCTGCTCATGTGGTTGGCATTTTTGCACAAATGTATGAGCGATGCTCCCTCGTTATTGTCAATAAAACCCCACTATTGGAGCGAAATGTCAACAATTTGCATCCCGGTTGAAAATTGGTGCTATTGGCACAACTTTTTTATTTTTTGGGGGGTACATTCGCAGCACGTAGAAGTGAGGTTCTGTAACGAAAAACACTATGGAAAATTTAGAAGAAAAAGATAAGCAACCCGCAACTCCTGAAGCAGGGGTGTCCGAGGGTGCTGCTGTTGAGCAGCAGCCCGTAGATTTGAAAGGCTACATAGATGACGTAATGCCCGGCAATGGGCTTGCGACAGATGAGGAACGTATAGCGGCTCTCATAGAGCGCGATCGCAAGAATGAGGATGCCAATAAAAAACTGCTCGCATACTTCGAGGAAAACCCCGAATTTGGACATATGGTAAGCCAAGTAACCATGAGAAAACGAGCACCTCAAACTGTTTTTGCGGAGTTGTTCGGCGATGGCGAAGAGTATCAAAAGTATATAGACGAAGCCATGGGCGCCGATGATGAGGATGGTGTGCGAGCAATGTTTGAGGCACGTAAGTCTAAGAAGGCTGAGGCTTCTAGACTAGAGGCGGAAATGGCGCAACGTCAAGAGGACTTTGTGAAAACCATTGAGGCGTGGGTAAAGAAGCGCGGGCTGACAGAGGATCAGGAGAAGGAATTTAAGGATGTGCTTGAGGCTTTCCTTACGGCCCTTGCGGATCTCAAGTTGACTGATCGTGAACTTGACTACTTGTACAAGTTGGTAACCTATGATGCCGATGTAGAGGCTGCGGAGGTGCGAGGAAAGAATGACCAAATAGCGACCATAATAGACAGAGAGCAGGGGTCGGGTGGTGACGGTACGCCGGGGCTTAGCAGCCGCAGTGCGCCCGAGAGGGATGATAAGAGAGCCGCAATACTTGATAAGTGGACGTAGCTTTCTTGTCCAAGTTTTAGATTTATAAACCAAAATAAAATCAATAAAAAAATGAAAACAACACAAGTGCTTAGCCCCGAAAGTGTGAGGGGCGGATTGAAAAAAATGGGCTTACTGGCGCTTATGCTGGTAGCTGCCGGTGCTATGCTTGGATTTGGCATGGATACAGGAGATGTGGTGATGCTGGAGGCTCCGGCGGCTATTGCCGATACGGTAACTACAACTGCCGCTAAAGAGGTTTCGCCCTACCTATTGATGACTGACGTAGAGAAGCGCGTTACCGAGTTCCTTCCAAGTCGATTTCCGTTAGATACGTTGATCCGCAACATTGGACGCAACGAACAAGCGGAATCGCTCGAAGTCGGGTGGTATGCTACGGATTATATTCCATTTAAGGATAAGGTAAAGACGGCAGTAACATCGGCCACAGGCTTGGTGGATATTACGGTGGATAATATTGATTTCTTCAGCTTGCACCAAACCGTGGTAGTAGATAGTAAGTCCATACAAGGTACCGACAAAGACTACTTAAGCTTGCTGGTGATCAGCGTTAAGCGAACTACCAGCCAAATTAGCGTAGTGGCTATTAATGGAACAGTGTCGGGAACAAAAACGGTGGTTCCTAATATACCCGCTGACACTCCACTCATCCTATGCGGTCGCGCTAAATCTGAAAAAGATAGGCAAACTACTCCGAGCGCGACATTGCCGACGCGCGAAACAAACTTGCAGCAGATGTTCATGGTGCAGGTGGAGGAGAGCGAATATCAGAAGTTGAGCAAGAAAGAGGTAGAGTGGGGTTTCCAAAACTACAAAAACCAAAACATGACACGCTTACGCGCTGAGATGGAGTTGAGCTACATCTTTGGTGCAAAGAGCAAAACCGTTGACCCCGAGGCGAACAATACGAAGCAGACTTGTAATGGTATTATCCGTTACGGTATTAAGCGTTGGGATTCACCCACTAATGGATGGGATAATGGATCGCTGATTGACTTCTCGAAGTCGATATTTGTTGGAAACAACGGTAGCGATGAGCGTTTCTTCACGGCTGGTAGTGACTTGATTGCAGCTATTAGCAAGGCCCCCCTCATTCAGAAGCAACAGGAAGCTGGAAAAACCAAAGTTAAACACGGTGTAACGTGGAATGAGATCGAAACCAACTTTGGTATTCTATACCTTAAGTATGCTCCTATGTACGATGAGATTGGTAAGCCGAGCCTAGGCTTGGTAATTGACCCGGCAAACATAGGCAAGAAAACCATGGTACCTATGAGCATTGAGGAGTTGAAGCTCAAGGAGAGTGGACAGTCCAATGTTGACGCCGCTATTATCCGAGAGACCTCATGTCCGGTGGTGTACAACCCCGATACACATATGGCTATTAACCTGTAGTCGGGCGTGCGCTAAGAAGCAATAAAAGGCCACCTGCCGATACGGTGGGTGGCCTTTCTTTTTTTTATAAACAATATTTTTAATAGAGTTATGGCAACAAAAATTTATGAGAGCATATTTCCTTCTTACTCCATTTATGTAAAACTGAACGGCAAGGAGGTGCTTGTTGATTTTACAGGAGGACGAGGTCTCACCAAACGAGGTGGCAGCTATCGTACCGATGACGCCGCCATGCAGAAGGAACTTGAGGCTCACCACATGTTTAATGTGAGGTTTAATCTAAGTGAGGAAATTAAGGAAGAACTTCCCGGGAACGATGACGATTCGTTGTGTGGAGAGGGTGGCGGAGATGATACGACGCAAAATGTAGAAGAAGTGAGTAGTTTCCAAGAAGCTAAAGCGTGGTTAATATCCAATAAGTCTGTTGACCCCAGTAATCTTAGAAACTCAACCGAGGTAGTATCGAAGGCCGCAGAGTTGGGTGTTGTGTTTGTAAATTGGCCACGAAAGTAGAATAATGGCAAGCAGAGAGGATATAATTGCCATGGTAAGGGCGCGCATGGATGAGTTGACGCCCTTTGATGCTGCATCAGTGGTGTCCGATGGGAACTCACTGCTTAAGCCTATTGATGCCTATATAGACGAGTTGCTTGAGGATGCGATAAATGACCTGTTAAGGGTGGTGCCTCTTAAGTACTGCGTGCTTTTTAGCGTGGATGGCCCCAACGATGAAGACGGTGGGGCGGAAACAATATCACTGCCTAACGACTACTTACGCTTTGCAAGTGCGAGGGGTATCAGCTGGGAGCGCGATGTAACAGAGTTGACACCGGAGGGTAGCCCACGGCACATACAGCAACTCCATGAACCCACGCGAGCTGGGGTGATAAAGCCTGTAGTAGTACTAACGAAATTTCTCGGTGAGGCGGTGCTGAGGTGCTATCCCCATGCCGCGACTGTGAAATGTACCTATGTCCCGATGGTAAAAAAGGGTTGGACGAAGTCGAGTGATTTTTGTGTAGATGGATTACTCGCCTCCATAGGCTGGATGGGAGCAGCCAAAGTTTTTACGGCAATTAGTAAAGAAAAAGAGGCTAAGCAGTGCATGGAGCAGCTGCAAGCAACTATGATGGCAAACTAGGATGAGCGAGCAGGATCTACTTGATAAGTTAAAGGCATGGTGCGAAGAATACTTCAACGTGCTTATGGCGCAGGAGGGGGAGGGCTCTACGTTACTGTATTCAATGACGCAGTTTGCTCGCATATACCTTGATAGATACGATGGTAGTGAAACAATAACTCACAGCACCTTCAGAAGGTACTTAATGTGGCTTAGTGCGTGGATTAAAAAAACACGCAATACAACCATATATTTTGTTGACACAATAGAGGAGTGCGATGAACTATCGAATAATGACTTGCCTCCGCAAAATGGGGATCGTTGCAGGGTTGCTGATAAAGGGGACGGTAGGTTTGGGTATTTCTCTTATGCGGATGGAGTATGGGAAAATGATAGCACCGATATTGAACTTTTATTTGAGCACATCAACAATGCTAATGTTCATGTAAGCGCGAATGATAGAGCATTATGGTACGATAAGCCCAACTGCTACAAATACTCTACTGCCGGCGAATCCGCCTTTATTCCCGCCACTACCCATAAGTGTGGCACTAGCCCCGTAGTGAGTTGTACATTGAGTGGCGCTGTAGTTCTGTGTGATGTAGATATTGGTGCGAATGGCGATGTAAGCGTGAAGTGGAATGGGGCTATCATAGGGATGATTATAACGATAATAGGAAAGTAAAAAAATGGCAAAAAAATTACTGGTTAATCTCGACTTAAACCAAAATGAGTTGCAGAATGCGGTCCTTCAGAACCTCGCAGCAGACCCCACGACGCCTGCACCAAAGAAGGGTCAGAAGTACTACAACATAACCACCAACAAGGAGCGCGTGTATAATGGCACAGCGTGGGAGAATACAGGCGGCACCAAGGCTGACCTTAATCTTGACAAGGTGGACAACACGGCGGATAAGGATAAGCCTGTGTCAACCGCCCAACAAGCTGCGCTGGACAAGAAAGAAGATAAGACTAACAAGGGCGCTGCAGATGGTTACGCTGGGCTGGACTCCAACAAGAAGCTTCTCGTTGCCAACATACCTGACTTTGTGCTCGGACAAATGCTTTACGGCGGTACGGTCACGGGTGCAGGCGTAGCCACGCTGTCCACCAACGCTAAAACCAAGTTGGGTACGGCATTGGCAACCCTCACGCTAACGAATGATACTACTGCTATCACAGGCTACAAGGCTAACGAAGGTATATACTACATTGCTACTACTGACGGTAGCTTCGCTAGCTTAGGCTTATCGGTAGGGGACTGGCTGGTATCTACGGGTGCCGGCTGGAAGAAGGTGGATAACACCGATGCCGTTACTTCCGTTAACGGGAGAATCGGACCTATTACGCTAGCTAAGGCAGACGTAGGCTTGGGTAACGTAGATAACACCGCTGACGCTGCCAAGGAGGTACTAAGTGCCACAAAACTTAAAACGGGAAGGAAAATATCGCTTTCCGGCGCTGTAACGGGTACCGCAACGGAGTTTGACGGATCTAAAGACGTTGCCATACCGGTCACCGAGGTTGACCCTACCAAAATAAAGAAGGGTACAGCACCAATTGATATTAGCGGTAATGCAGATACCGTCGATGGAAAACATGCCTCGGATTTTGCCACTCCGGAAGATGTTGCCACTCGTCAACCCAAGATTGTATCTTGCGTTACAGCCACTGCTGCAGCCACTGCTGCTAAGGTGGTAACGATTGACGATTACACGTTGGTGGCTGGAGCTATTCTTGCTCTAAAATTTACTTCCGGCAATACGGCAAGTTCTCCAACGATTTCTGTTAACGGCGGTGCTGCCATTCAAATTAGGACCGCAGCCGGTCAACCCACTGCGGCTTCAGGAACGGGCGCTGCATACGCTGCGGCCAATGGTACGATGCTATTCTACTACGACGGTACCTATATGTGCCTGTTTGGTAGCCAAGATTTGACGGACGAAAATACAATTGGCACTACCTATGTTGCTAAGGCTAGTCAGTATTACGTTAACCCGAATGCTAACCCAGGTTCGGCTTATTATGCATTAATTGGGTTGGGATGGGATCGCTTCAGAGATTTTGGCATAAATAAAATAACGGAGACGACTAATTCAACAGCTGCAGGAACTCGACAATTTAGTGGCAACCCGATAGCACTAAATAGCCTTATTGGATTTGCAAATGCCAGCACAACATCTTGGACACCTGGCGTCGTTTTTGCGGCAGAGATTTATGGTGCATATTCTGTCGGTACGACCAACTGGAAATATGCTATAGGTGAATACTATAATAAATCGGGTGTGCTGGTAACCAATGCGGTAATTACTGATTTGGTCCAGACGCCTCTATATATCGGAGGTGAGTTATGCACCGATGGTGAGTCTGATACAGTTTATTTCACTCCTCAAGAGTTTTCGTTAACGCTGAGAAATGAAAATTTTGTCTACAAGCGAATAGGTTACTTCACCACGGCTGGTAACTATATTCACTCCGATGAGCAGCCTGTATTCATGCTTGATAGAAGTGGAATTTTTCAAGAGCACGACTCCATGTGTGCGTACTTGGCTGATATCGCTCGTATTGCTGAGAGCGTAACATGGGGCAACGTATCCTCTAAACCGAATACCCTGAGTGGTTATGGAATAAAAGATGCCGTTTCGCTGGATACGGCGCAGGAGATTACTGGCGTTAAGACTATAAAGGGTAACCTATCTGCCAACGGGCAAGCCGTTACCCCCGCCCAGCTGGGCTACATTAGCGGTTTAACTAGTAAGGCACAAGACCAATTCAACGCTAAGGTCAACCATTATCAATCCGCTGCCGTTACTACAGGTACCTCACTTACCATTGCCGCCACAACTCACAAATGCGGTAAGATGCCCAGCGTTACTTGTTACTTGGATAACGCCATTGTAGTTGCTGACGTAGCAGTAACCGCAGCTGGTGATGTTACCGTTAGCTGGAACGGAAGTGCTGCGGGTATGATAGTAGTAATAATGGGTATATAATAGTGGGGAGGTAATCCCTCCCCCTTTTTCTTTCAAGAAATGGCAAAAGGTAGAGACATAACGGACCACGACTTCGGGGGTAATCAGCTGCTAAACGCAAGGCACGAGAACCTCGCAGCTGCCCCTTCCCCTCTTGGCGTAGGTCATACTTATTTCGACACCAAGTTGTGTCGAATAAGAACCTACAACGGCACGACATGGGATAGTGCCCCAAAGATACAGGTGCTTGCCTGTGCCACGGCAGCCGCTACGGTGGCTAAGGTGATTACGCAAGCTGATTACGTGCTTACGGTGGGTGATATACTTGCCGTAACATTCACACTTGGCAATACCGCGAGTAGCGCCACGGTAGCGATTAATGGAAGTGCTGACATTCAGATAAGAACGGCAGCAGGTCAGCCTACGGCGGCTTCGAGTACCGGGGCGGCATACGCCGCAGTTAACGGTACGATGCTGTTCTACTACAACGGGGAGTATCTATGCCTTATGGGGAGTCAGGACTTAACGGATGGCGCTAACTATTCCGATATCATAGGGGCTTACGTAAGTAATTACAAGGTACACGATCCGACTAATGGCGGTACGCAGGCATACGTTCCCATTATTGGGATATGCGAAGACGGGACTATTGAAAAAATCACCGCAACTTCGAATAGCACAGCGGCTGGTGCAAGAACTTTTACCTCGAATAAGATATCCCTCAAGGATAACATCTTCTACGATGGGTGGTCACTCACAACGGCATGGACGGCTGGTTCCGCTTACGCAGGTTATATGTTTTCGCCCTTTCAAATAGGCACAACTAACTGGAAGTACGCAATCGGAAATTACTACAACAAGTCAGGTGTACTTGTAACTAACGCTGTAACGACAGACCTAGTCCAAGCACCCTTGTACATAGGAGGTATAAGGCAAGGAAACTACTTTACTCCAAGTGAATTTTCACTAACCCTTCGTAATACTAACCTTGTGTACAAGAGGGTGGGCACATTTGGTACTACGGGCTCACTATACTGGTCGGAGTACCAAGATGTATTCATCTACCGCGATGGTGCGTGGCAAAACTTCTCTAAGCCCGACACGTTGCCCAATCCCTATCTACTAATCCTTCGAAGTGCTGACGGTAGCGAAGATAGCTACAATGGAGAGGAGCAGGTAGTAGTCAACGTAGGAGGTTCGGCTGACCTGTCAACGCCGTGGCAGTATGCATCATTTCTGTATGTTAACGGTTATATTCTATACCGAAAAAACAAGATAGGGATGGTCGAAGTATCGTGGGATTTCGATGAGTTTATGTGCGAGAGTGGCAATAGCGAAATGATGCCACTTCCGGTTGGTTTTCGTCCCTCCCACATGATCTTCCTGTCGTGCTCCAGCGAGCGAGGCGATGGGCTACCTTTTATTTTGTATGAGGATGGCGAGCTGATGTGCTTGCTTGACGATGGTAGCGCTTACGGTAATAGGCGCCGTGTATATGGGGGAGTAACTTTTTATCCGCAATAAAATGGCAAAAAAGAAAACAGGTGGCTACTACACCAACGCCGAAAAAACGGCAATAGTAAGTAAGTACGTAATCATTGAGGGGAAACTCCCTGCTAACTTCATTGCTTCGGACAACGTCGATGATAAGGTGCTCCGCATATCGGCTGACGGTACGGAGATAGAGGTGGTGGCGGTGTCAATGCGTGATGTAATGAGGAGGAAAAAATGATATACCTAACCATTCTACTAATACCACTCTTGTACGCGATTACTATTGCCTTGATTTTCTTGATTAAGGGAAAGAAAATTACGCGTGCATTCTTGGAAAAAACGGTAATCATTATCCGCCCATTGTGGTACGGGAAGTACGGAGCCTTCAACTGGTTCTGCACGCCGTACTATTTTATCGCGCTGTTCTTCGCAGGGGAGAAGTGCTATCGCCAAGCGAGGTTGCGCGAGTCCGTATTCTACCAAATTAAGAATCTTGACGACCTATGCGCCTACTTCCGTAATCACTACACCTACCGAGCCGACCCGCTCAAGGGATTGATTGACCACCGTGCGAGTACCTATGAATTCTTCGCCGCGAATGGCGATTGCGATGATATGGCAACGTATGCTCAAATAGCCTTGGAGAGGTTAAACAAGAGCTACGGCTGTCAGTACGAGTGCTACTTCATTTATGCTTTTCCGCCCGATGTGAGAAAGAGCCACAACGACTGCTTCGTGTATGACAAAACTATGAATATTTGGTTTGCATTTAACTTCGGCAAGCCTGCAAAGGCTACTACGTTGGAAGCTTTACTGAAATTCTATCAGCGTAAGATGTGTGCTGAGAGTCCCGAAGAAGTGAATATTTATCTACAAAAGAAATGGATTTAACACAGGTAATAGTAACGGCTCTATCGGTAATATCAACGCTTGGCGTTGCTTGGTTTGGGTACAATCAGCACACCAAGGATAAATCTACCGACAAAAAGTTCGAGCAGCTGGAGGAGGACAAAAAGGAGCGTCGCGCAGTAGTCAACGCCAATATTGGAAGAATATTTGGCGAGCTGCACCGGCTGCTCCATGAACTTCATGCCGACCGCGTGTATATTGCTCAGCCGCATCCCCTGAGTAGTCAGAAGTACATCACTATTACCATGGAGGTGACGCAGCATGGGGTGAGTAGCATGGCTGGCTACGTGCAGAAGTTGCAGCTGGGAGAGGTGGCCGCTTTCGTCAAGGAGTTAGCTACGCGCGACTACCGGCTATACGAAGATGTTTTTTCAATCCAAGATGGGAAAACGCAGGCTATTATGTGCCTTGGTGGCACCCAGAAGGTGGCCATAAGGCGACTTGTTAACACTTCGGGCGATTGGATTGGCAGCCTATTCGTTGAAAGCGCTAATGAGAGCGATTTTGACATTACCAAAGTAGAGTTAGGTATGAGAGGTAGCGGAAATCTCATACAGTACATTCTTCCGCCATACGAGGAATAATATTATGATAGCACCATTAACGGGTAGAATAACCAGCCCATTTGGGAATAGGGTACATCCTATTACCAAAGAAAAGAACAAGTTCCACAATGGCGTGGACATCAAGGCTTCCATTGGCACCGATGTGGTAGCGCCATCAAGCGGCGTGATTAAGCAGGTCTATAACCACGAAATAGGAGGTAAGACTATCATCATGCAGGTCGGCGATGTTCGCTACGGTTTCTGCCACTTGGATAGCTACAGCCGTCACGTGGGAGAATATGTAGCCGAGGGTGATATTATCGCTACGAGTGGCAACTCTGGGCGCTCAACCGGTGCTCATCTTCACTTCTCGGTGAAAACGGGTGGTAGGTGGTTTGCCGGTGAATATTTGGGTGGCGATTGGGTCGATCCGGAAACACTTTTTACGTTCGAATAATGGATACCATTGTTATTATACTGCTTATACTGCAGCTCAACAAAGCGCCAAACCGTTTTGCAGCGGCATTTGCCGAGGCTAATCGTAAGTTTAATACAGAGGTGCTGAAAGCGGATAGTGTTCCTCGGCCGAGAAAATCAAGGAAATATTACTACGTGAATTATTAGAGATAAGAAATTATGATACAAAGCGAGCAAGATTTACTGTCCGCGCTAAGCGCTTACTTACGCGCGGTGGAAGAGGTTCCTACTGTTGCCGTGGTAGTTGGGAATGTGGAAAATCGCAACGTAAGTTCGACGATACAAGTGGTTCGCGCAGATCTGCAACTTGGGTTGGGCGCTCTTATATACCCATCTCCATCGGTGGTTGAGCGTATGCAACTATCATTGATGATTGATATAGCGAGTTTGCTCCAAAAGTTGTATCGCTATATAGCGCAGCGCGATGAGTTGCTGGCAGGGAAGAATTTTAAGGGGGCTACTAATAGGAGAGTTATTACGGATTTGCTCGATAGTAAGGTTGATATAGTATTTGATGAGAAAGTAAAAAATGGCGATAGTCAGTACGAAATGGTGCTTAGCGCCGATGCTGTTTTCGACCGCGTATATACCTATACCGCGCAAAAATCGCGCTTTATTTCTGCAGCCATGGTGGGGAAGGATAAGTCCGTGCAGGATAGTGGTGTGGATCGCGGACCCGACCTTTGGGCCATGAGTCCTGATGAACGTGGTGTATTTGACCAATTACTGCAGGAAGGAGTGTCCGAACTTGGCACGTTGCTATATCCGCTATCACGGAGCGGTAACAAGGTGGCGACGTTTAGCAATAAAGTTGTAACATGCTATTTTGATAAAAAGACGTGGATTACCGGAGCTTTGCTGAGAACTCTTTACGGGAAGATAGAGAATTTGCTTGTTGCCTACGTTCTTCGTCGCTGGTACACCATTGCTGGCGTGGTGGAAGAGGTGAAGATACATGAAACGTCTTATGGCATAGGTGAGGCATTTATGGGGCAATTGTGCCAGTATGATGATACCGAAGGGGTGCTGCGCGATTTTGTGCGTCATGCGGCCGTTGACATGTGGAGCCGCATAAGTGGTTATATTCCCGACGAACAAATGCTATTATTCGATATTCCTAACCCCGACGCACAAACACCCCAGACTGATACAGATGGCAAGGTCGTGATCCTTTTGACGCTGCCGAGGGAGCGCGTAGTTCGAGCGCGCCAAGTGCTGGCGGAAAATTTTGCAAGTGGACTGTATCACTATGCTCTGCATTCATGGTATGGCATGCAGGAGGATAGGGTAGAGCAGGACGGGCACCGGGTGGAATACGAGAATCACCGAAGCGGTATGGTCGTTTTGCTTGGGCGACGGTCGTAATGCGCCAAATCTTTAAGACGAGGGTGCATGGGTATGCACCCTCGTCTTGCTTGCAGCGGGCTGGCGAAGCAAATCTTCACATACTGCTTGATACAGGGGGATGAAGATGATGTCCTTGGTCTGTAAATAGTTATTTACCTGCTTGATTGAATGTAGAACCGTGCTGTGCGATCCGGACGTGTAGTATGCTACTTCCTCTAGAGACAATTTTAAGTGTAGCCGGATGAGATAATCTGTCAGTTGGCGAGCCATAGATATATGAGTTGTCGTTCGGTGATTGTTCCGCTGGAGTTTTTGGGGGTGCAATTTGAAGTTGTTGCATACAGCCTCTATTATTTTATCCCCAGTGATGCATGGATCTTGGAAGATAACATCCAGCCCCAATTCATTAGATAGCGCGTGCTCGATACGCGCGCGAGGAGATGATTGCCACCCCGAGAATAGGTAGATGCACTCGCATTCAGGTAATTTGGAGAAATGCCTACTCATAAATAATGGCCAGTCGGCATCACGGGCTACAATAGGTGCGTTTGCTATGGAGTATCCTCGCTGCGATAGAAACTCTTGAGCAATGTCAAGGTCGCCTGGGCAGGTGGATACGTATGCTGTTTTATTTTCCATATCTTACTTAATTTGAAAAAGGAAAACTGTTTTATAATTCTGAAAATCAATGAGTTTTTACTCAACTCGGAAGAGAATAGTGTAATTGAAATAGTCTTATTTTACCAACTCAAAGTCATACACCCATACCCATGGGTTGCTATCCCAGGTGCCATTGCCGTTGATTTTGTCAATGAGAGCAGCGTAGGCTTTTCGCGCAGAATCCTTATAAACTGACACATACCTTTCATTCATCTTTAACCCATACATGTGAGGGAGGTGGAATACATCTTTTACTATTCCCTCTTTGAAGCAATCTTCCTCGCTAATATCCTGCAATCGTTCACAGCGTACAGCGGTAACTTTGATGAAGTAGCGCGCCCATCTTTCGGGCATAAACAGCTTGTTCTTCCATGCGCCAAAGGGGCTGTCTTTGTCGTCGACGGTAATTACATCACCGGCATAGCGGTATAGGCACTTTCCATTGGCTATTCTTTCTGTTCCTAATGAGTGCTCCAACTCGTGGCAATCTTGTAGGTAGGGCTCCTTGAGGTAGAGGGTTTCGCCGACGGTGTACCTTGGCTTTCTAATCCCAAGCAAAAACCCATCTTTGAAGAAACCAACGCTTCCATCTTCGTAAGCGTGAGCAACCACGCCGTCGCTTAGTTTGTGGCTATCTACCACTATTCTCCTTGTTTGCGTTTTCCTCCCCTCCACTATTGCGTGAAAAAGAGGTTCTTTGAAACATATTCCCTTCATCTTATTTTACTTTCCTTGTTTAAACTAAAACAACTACTTCTTTATTTTACTTTCCTTAAGCAGTCTCTCCATTTTAAGATAGTTCTTAACTACTCTTTTGAAGTAGGCTATGGTTTTTAGGTCTTGGAGGGTAAACTGTGCTTTCTCATGGCTACTCCTCACTTACTTTTATTTTAACTCCATCATGAACGTGCGCTCTCACTTTCTTGTACTCCGCGTCTTTTGGCATAAAAATGGTAATCCAGCTAAACCACTTATTTATGAAGTTAACCGCGCATTCTATCTTCATAGCCACTTCATAATCTTCTTCGGTAAGTAAATTATCGCCACACATAGGGCAAGGCTTATCTATCCATAACTTTAGGTTATCCGTTACATCTTTGTGATATGGCACTTGGTAACTGCAAGCCGGATTGTCGCAAACCACCAATTGTTCCTGTGTTTTTTCAATTAACTTTCTCATATCTACTCTCCTTTTAATAGTTCGGGGTTGTCGTGGATTGAGCCAATTACTTCAATAAATCTTTTGTGAAATTCTAATCCGACACGACTTCTGTTCCCAATTTGCCTACCTTTAAATCCGCTATCTTTCCATTCAACAATATATTTTATTCTCGCGTCTCCTAAATTGAATACATCTCCGTTGTATATCTCCTTTCCGTTTTTATCGGTTAATCCGGTAAATTGTCCGACTGTTTCGGGGATAACCTCATATTCTACGTACTCCCCTGTAACATCAAATGTGTACACGCCAATAAAGGATGAGCCAAATTTGTTAATCAAGTTGCCACACACCCACTCTCCGTTATCTATGCGCTTCCCTCTAAATTTTATTGTTCTCATTGCTTATTCTAATTTTATAGTTAATACTTTGGCTTTCTTTGCGAGGAGCTGGTCATCTGTACCCAATTTTGTCCTCACCTTTAATAATATTTCTGTTTTCGCCCTACCACTAAATGGGTCAACTACTGTCATGCCTGGCTGGCTTACTAAGGCTAACAGTCGTTCAAGTAGGCGGACGGGCTTTTGGGTGGGGTGAATTGCACTGTAGTGCTCTCTTCCTTGACGTATGACGCTCTTCTCATTCATGCCAAACAGGAGACTCTGCATAACATTTGTAGACCGATCGCCCGTGGGAACATCGCTTTGTTTTACTGCATTATTTTTCTTTGCTCACAATAAATGTATCCGTTCCTCTCAAATTCTTTGATTGGATGTTGATTTCTCCAATTCTCGTCCGATAGCAGTAGGATTTACCGCCTCCGCTTATTCTTCCATCTTTTACCACCTCCAGTACCGCCTCTACTACTTCCCTGTCGGTTATTTCTTCGGGGTTCCAGTTGTGGATTATTATTTTACTCATGGCTTTTTCTCGAATGTTGTCAGTTGCTTAAGATGCGACTCTCCCATTTGTACAGTGCCGTCATACTTGCTGCTTACGTCAGATTTGTAATCGAATGTATATAGCCTATTAACCTTGTTGGGAAGCGCCGTTACGGTGAGGACTCCGGTGCTAACCCTTATTTTCTTTCCGATGATCATTGCTCGCAGATTCTAAGAGTTCAAATGCCTTTTCGATTGCAGCGACATTGGCTTCCCTGCGGGTATCGTACTTTGTTTTGCATACCACCGTTATGCCGTTTACTTTTGCTACCGCCAACCACTTATCCTCGCTTTTGGAGGTTGCCGGGTAGGGGTGAGCCTGTAGCCGATCAAGCCCGGTAATTAACGATTCGTGGTCGATATTTTGCCACTCCTGCGGGCACATACTATTGCGCTTCCGGAATGCATCGCTTGGGTTTGTGAACCTAAAGCGCCCCATGTATGGCCCGTGCAAGTCGCTATGCACCGCGGAGTGTACCATGTTCCATGCCTTGGGAAATTTCTTATACACCCATACCCAGTCAACTTCGGGTGCTCCTAATAATCCTGTTGTCATTTTTTTACTGTTTAAAATGGGGTGTCCTCGGCTGATATGCCGCCGTGCAAAAAATCGTTGTTGCGCTCGGCGCCCACAGCTAAGTCTTTTCCTATCGGTAAGTTTTGCTGCTTTGGTACCAGCCTTTCGCCAATGCTTCCGGTGAGGTAGTTGGCATTGTCGTATATAGGTCGCTCATCCGGGTTGCCCGGGTCAATAGCCGGCACATAGCGTCCATTGTTAAGGTTGTACCTAAAGTTGGCCACACCTGGCTCTCCTAAGTGTTTGAACTTAACTTTTTGTATGTGTACTTGCGTGAGGTTTTGCTTGCGAATACGATGCACGCACAACCCGTAATCTGCCTTGTTAAAGAAGTTAGCCGATCCGTTAATGTCGTACAGTGTTGGCACCTTGTATTCGGTCATGTCGTCGCGCTCCATTTTGCGAGGGTGGGCCATGAGGATAAGCAGTACTCCTTCGCGCTGGGCAAATGCGGTCATTTTGTCAAGTTGCCCCGAGATATAGGTGCTTTCGTTGACTCCTGTTTTGATGTGGTGCTCAAGGCGATTATAGGGGTCAATTACCAGCACCTTTATCCCTTTTCTGCGCACGAGGTATCTTGCCTTATCAAGTACGAGGTCCAGCGTGCAACTCTCATCCTTCGGAAAAATAAAATTGAAGTTGTCCGCCACGTACTCCTTGGCAGCAGCATATATCGATTCGTTGAGGCTTTGCTTGGAAAAACGCGCTCCCGTTATTTTTTCAATAAGCTTGCTGACGTGAAATTCAACCGGAAAGTTCTCGGGGGAGAAGTAACCAACTTTCCATCTGTGCAGCATGTTGAGCCTAACGCATATTTCATCAATCAGCTCGCTTTTTCCGCTACCCGGTATACCGGTAACAATCATCAAGCGGCCAGCAAGGAAGCTTATTAACTTATCAAACTCCTCGTGCCCTATGGTGGCGCCACGCTGTAGTCCGTTGTGATAAAGTTCGTCGAGTTGAGGCTCGTAGTCGGAAAAGGTGAGCACACCCTCAATGGGGACAGGCTGCGCGTCGGGAATGGTTAGCGCCAGCGCGTTTTTTCCGTGTTTTTGCAGGTATTCGTTTCCATCCTTGCTGCCGTCGGGGTAGGTAACGAGGAAGCAGCGCTCGGCACCAAACCTCCGGATAAGTTCAGCTCGCATTTCCAGCCCTACCTTATCGTTGTCGGTAGCGAGGTATATCTTGCCCATGCGGTCGATATCTTCGTAGCAGCTGTCGATGAAGTCGTAGCTCTTGCCTCCGTTAGGAACGGATATGACGGGGGTGTAACCCGCTTCAATGTAGGATAAGGCATCCATCTCTCCCTCGGTGATAATGCAGTAGTCATGCTTGCCAAGGCTGTCGATGTTGTAGAATGCCAACTCTGCATCCTTGTACATCTTGAAGTTTTTACGCGCGTCGCGGTACTTGATATTGATGAGCTCGCCGCTACGGAAGTAAGGCCACTGTATGGTGTTTTCGAGCTTGCCGGTCTGTGGCATCCACTCCTTGCCTTCGCCAACGTACAACTTGGTGAGCGTGTCTTGAGATATTTTTCGCCCCTCGAAGTATTTCACCACCTTGTCGGATAGGGTGGTCTTGTTCACCCGTTGCGGTGGTCGGGCATACGTTTTTTTGGGGACAAAGTTCTCGTTACGTATTACCCCTGTCCACCCGCAGTAGTGGCAATCCCACACCCCTTCCGCAATGTTAACGGACAGCGACTTGTCGGCCTTATTGCTGCGCTTGTCCCTACACTTCGGGCAGAAGGTTTTTACCTGCCCTGTCGTGCGCGCTCCCACGTTGATGCCATAATCTGAAAACTTTTCTGCCATTACATTACGACTTTATTGGGGTCAAATTCTTTAACTGCCTTGCGGCTGCCTTGTTGCTCCATTTCGGAGGGAAGGAACAAGCTCTTGGCGTTGGCTGCTATGCAGGCGGTAACGATGTCGTCAGCTGCTTTATTGTCGATGCCTGACAACTTTCGGAGGCGGCTGTACACAGCTTCGATAACTGCCGGGGATAGCACATCCCCCTTGGTGGTAAGATGTTCTACCCATCGGACCATGTGTGCCCACAGCTCGGGGACAACATACTGCTCTGCGCCGTACCCAAGAAGCAGCTCTTCTGCTGAGGGAAAAAAAGGATTTGCCTCACGCGTACGCGCGGTAGTAGTATGTTTATGTTTATAAGAGTCCTCAATTTTTGCTACCGCAGAATTTGAGGTAGCAGAATTTGAGGTAGGAGTTTTTTGTAACTTGCGCTCTGAGCGTTCATTTACGATTTCTTCACCCTCAATTTTTGCTACCTCAAAATTTGCTGCCACCTCAAATTTTGAGGTAGTGGGGTCTGCTACTACCTCAAAATTTGAGGCAATGGAGTAGATGCCCACCGTGCGATTGCTCTTGCCGGATTGGTAGGAGAGAATTCCCAAGGCAATGAGCTTGCGGCGCGCCTTCATTAGCGTGTTCTCGCTAACGCATAGCGCGCGCGCTAGCTGCATGTTGGATACAGGGAAGGATGCAGCCCAGCCACTTTCGTTGCACAGCGCCACCAGCTCGTAAAAGAGCGCTTGCTCTACGGCGGTAATAGCGTGCGTATCGCGTAGCGTGCGCAGCAGATAGGTGAGGGTGTATCCGTTCATTACTTGGCAACCTTGATATAGCCAACGCGCGAATTGACGCGCAACTTAACTTGTGGGTGTTCTTGCTCCATCCTCTTGGCGATGCGATATATTAGGTCGCGAGTAGCCTTCTTGGTGTTGTGGTGGTCTATGGGCTGAATGTAGCCGGTAGAGAACAATTCTTGTACGTAACCGTCGATTAAGCGAGTAGTGCGGCCGGTAGCGCGCACCCCATCGGCATTACCTACAACAGGGTGAACGCCAAACAGGCTACAGGCTAATTTTTGGAGTTTATTCATTTGTGAGTTTTTTGAAAAAAGCGGAGCCGGAGTTGAACATGGCAATCAAATCACAACTTTTTCTTTTTAATGAGAAATGTTGGCTCCGCCCATGTTATTCGAAATGGAAACTTCTGTTTTTGCTACCTCCATATTTTTGTTGTCGTATGGTGGCTGTAAATGGAAACTTATCTTTATCAATTTTATCTAAGGCTGTTATTATTGATTTGGCAGTGGTGAAGAATTTTTGTTCTTTCCCGTCATGTTTAATTTTTACTACGCACCTATCTGTACCGTGTTGCGTTGTAACGCCATTTACGTAGTCTAACACCTCAACCTCCATATTGATAAAATCCGTTATAGATGTTACGGGCACTTGAAATATGGTGCTATCGTCTGTGGTTTTAATGCCGAAGTCAGAGAATCGGTTCATAGCGTAATTTTTTAAGTAGGTTTATTGAATTGCAATGTTTAGCCCAACCAATCCACGGAGCGATCTTCATGGTGTACTCCTTGGTACTTACCTTCTTTTTTCTGAGTTTAGCTGCCTTCTTGCACAGGTTCTGCTTAATGGACTTTCTTAGTAAAATATGACTGTGCCTAAACACGTAGCCCACAAAATCAATTCCCCTTGCATTAACCGGAAATACTTGGTAGTTGGGCTTCAGCTGCAACCTCAAATTATCTCCTAAGTAAGCCTTGATTTCAAGCAGCAATGCATGTAGAGAAGCCTTATCAGAAGCCAATAGGACCATATCATCGGCGTAGCGATAGTAGTATTTTACACGCTTTGCCTCTTTTAGCCAATGGTCGAAATAGGATAGGTAGAGGTTGGCGAAAAACTGAGATAAATAGTTACCAATGGGAACGCCGGGAGCAGAGTCAATAATTCCATCAAGTAGTTCCAATAGACGAACATCCTTGATTTTTCTGCGAATTATCTCCTTTAGCACATCGTGGTCAATACTCGGATAAAACTTTCGAATGTCCATTTTCAAGCAATACTGCGCTTCGGCCGCATCTTTCAAATCTCTTCTCAAGTGCTTCAGTGCGCCATGAATGCCACGGCCTTTGATGCACGAGTACGAGTTTGCAATGAAAACAGGGTGCCATATTGGCTCTAAAATGTTCATTGTGGCGTGGTGAACAATCCTATCCCTGAAGGGCAATCGGTAAACCACCCGCTCTTTGGGATCGTATATGTTGAACACCTCGTATTCTGATGTTTTGTAAGTACCATCGAGCAATTCACGCTGAATTTGCTCCATGTTTTCGACAAAGCGCTTTTCAAACAGCACAACCCCATAGCGCTTACCCTTACCCTTGCGGGCTTTGAGGTAGGCGCGATGCAGGTTTTCCGTGCTACATACTTGGTCGTATAGATTTCCTATTCTTTTCACGCTTTGCTTTTTCTTTGGGAGCCTTCGGTTACCCTACCAGCACCCTTTGAAGATTGTTGTTTTTCACCAAGTGGTGGGGCTCTTGCCCTTGAAGTTGAGCATAGGTGCGAACCGCTACCTGCATTCGAGTTCGAGTTCCAGTTGTTCGTATCGTTGAACGTGAAGCCCGAGGGAGAGGCGGTTCAAGGGCAAGCAGCCTTTTTTATTACTTCAGCATGAGGTCCTTCCAAATGTCAAGGAATTGCTCACCCGCATACGCGGCCAGTTTGCGCGTTCTAAAGCAAAGGCGCGAACCGCCACCCGCACACGAGCACGAGTCCCAGAAGCCCGCACCGCAGAACGCGAAGCCCGAGGGAGACATCACGAAGTAAGGGTAGTACTTCCACTCATTGAAATTATCCCAATCAGGGTTCCAGCCATCGTTCAATGCTTCTACAATGACAATCAGCTTGTACTGCGCTTCAAAGTACTTTTGTAAATCCGCTGGGACATTTGAGAAATCCGGCACATTTGGGCGGCCGGTGGCCTTTTGCGCATCTTCAAATGTTTTGATGCCGTCAATCAATTTTTGTTCTTCTTTCATGGTAAAAATGTATTGTGCGGGTTATTGGTAAATCATCAAATCACGGTACAGGTCGATGAACTGCTTGCCGGCATACCTCGCGAGCGCTTCCGATGGAAAGCAAAGGCGCGAACCGCCACCCGCACCCGAGCGCGAGCGCCAGTCGTCCGCAACGAGGAACGCGAAGCCCGAGGGAGAGGATAAGTCGAACCAGGGGAAGTATTTTATCTGGTTACTATTCTTCCAGTTTGGCTTCCATCCCTCATTCAGCGCACGGGTAATGATGCACAACTTGTGCTGAGCAATAATGGCTGCTTTGTCCTCGTCCATGCACAGGCTTACATCGGGTAGGTGGTTGGGGTTAATGCCCAACTCCTCGCAGGCGTCCTCGTAGGATTTCACGCGGTCCGTAATGCTTCCTGTGAAGAAGTCTTTTCCGAACGTGTCCTCAAGGGCTGCTTTGAATTCAGGTGTGGCGGTTTTATACAGGCCACGTGCCTTTTTCTCGTCAATTTGTAATGTTTTCATAATTTTATAATAATTAGAGTGATGGTAATTGCTAAAACAAATAACCAAATAGGTCGCTTATGTACTTCCTCGATGTTGCCGTAGCGGTCCACTATGTGGATCCCGAAGATGCGGCACGCTCGGTGCTCCATCCTGCACCCACGGCTGGTGTACCATAAAGGAGCAAAGCAGGCGAAGCGGCAGGACAACAATGTGGCGATGTCAACAACCATGTGCATCCACCAAGGGGCGCTGTATGGTAATTGGTTGCGCAAGGGGTTGATGGTGGTTAACCCCTTAGATGTCAACCCTTGCTCCATCGCGGCGAATTGTGCCGTAACTTCCTCTATGGGGTGCCCGGTAATGGGAGCAGATAGGTAGCATCGGGGCTTTTTTATGCGCTTACTTTTGGGTAACATACTTTTAGTTTTCCGTTTTTAAAACCTTGTTTTTTCTCCAGCTGCTTGCGTAGGTTCTGCAGCACACCCCACGGCTTGTCGTGGTCTATTACGCGGCTATTGCCCTTGGCATCGATGTAAACCAAGTCTCCGCGGTCGGGGTTTTTAACCCTCTTGGTCGGTAGATTAATCATAGTCTATTGTATTATGTGTGCGTTGTTCCTGTACCCAGTGTGAGACTCGAACTCACGACCCTTTATCTTTCGATGGCTCTGGCCAGCTGAGCTAACTGGGCAACCCATCGTCTTCCCGATGCGTCATTGCTTTTTAGAATGGCAGGTCGTCTGCTCCATCGGGGAGGTCTTGTGCGCTACTTGCTGACGGAAGGGATCCCTGTCTCTCGGCATCCTGCAGGAGTGATGCTGTTGCTTGCCCTTGCAGTAGAGGCTTGAGGTGCTCGTTTAGGTAATTTTCGAGAAATTGCATTCTTTCGAAGTTGTCGTACCTGTCTTCGCCCTGGTACTTGACGACCTGTAGCTCGGGCATGCCCTTTGGATTTTCCTTGGTGAAGAACCAGGGTACCTTTTGTCCGTCCTGCTTAATGGTTATTCCACTCTTGAACTTCCCGTCAGCCTCAAACTCGTAAGGAGTTAGGCGTAATGGACGCGCTATATTGCACGAGGGTAACGCAAATAGGAGAGATGTAAGTGGCTTCCCCTCGGATAGCTGCAGGCGGTAGGTATCGTTCCCGTCGGTAATATCAAAGTACCACTGCTTGCCGTACTGCTCGTGCTTGAACACGGCGATACCGGTGAGGATTCCCTCTACGTAGTCGTAGAACACCTCGTGTACGGTATTGCCGCTTTTGTTTTGTCGGGCTTGTGCCCCGCTCGTACCTTCTTGTACGCGCTGTACCACCTTGCCGTGCATAACGGAGAGGTAGGTGCATGATTGTCTGTTGCCGAGTGCCATGTTATTTATTATTAGGGGTTAAGGAATTAACGAAGTCCACCAGCTGCCCGACAGTTTTGATTTTGCTGTCCATGCTGACGGGGATGGTTACATGCAGCGTTCGCTCTAAGTCCATCATAATGGAAGCGATATTAAGAGAGTCTGCACCGAGGGCATCCAACCTTGAAGTATCTGCGACCTTGTCCACGGAGATCAATAGCTCGTTGGCTATGATTTTCTTTATTTCTTCTTTCATTTTAAGTATGTTATTAGTAGTTATCTCCGTTGGTAAAGGTGGATGAACGGGTAGATTGCATCTCGCGATACTGAACAATTGCCTTGTTAATGGCTGCTTCGGGGGTATTTGCGACCTTGAATAGGTGGCAGTTGGCAATAGCCACCCCAAGTGCGAACCTTACCTCACCGGTAATAGTGGACTTGCGCTTCTCGGCAATGCAGATGTCAATCACCACATTGGGGAACATGCTGCGCAACGTATCAGCGGCCGTGCGGTAAAAACTCTTAGGGGGACAGGTGGTGGTGCTCATGGTTATTTTTGAATTGAATACTTGTAAAACTTTCCGTAGTTGCTTGTCTTGGCGGCTATCTCAAGTTGTATAGATGACAGCCTCAAGTGGGCGTTCCCACCGTCGTCTTTGTGCGTAGAGACAACCCCTGTGCGTACCCACCCGTCAACCGCACCACGCCCATAGCGACGGTAGGCTTCCGCCTTGGTGATGTACTCCTTTGTTTTCCCTACGCGCGCTAATGCCTTGGTTGCACCCACCTCTGCTGCGTCGGTGAGCATGCGTTGTAACTCGTGAGGCAGAATATTCATAACTGTTAAAAGTGTTTCAGCCAACAATGGGCTATTGCTTATTTACGTATCTTTAAGGCACAAAAAAATGACGAGGAACCCTGATGCTGGACGGCGCTGGATTCCTCGTCGGAGAAGAATGTAGGCCTTGGGTATCGTCAGATAGCAAGGCTGCCACTCTTTTTTTAATGTCTTTTGGGGGTGCGCGTCCAGCACTTCGGGGACAAAGATATGTAGATAATCTACATTAAATATAGATAATCTATTTAATTTATGTTAAAATGATAAAAGAAAGATTACTTGAGATGATAGCGATTGAGGGACTTAATCCTCGCCAATTCTACATCAAAACTGGGCTTGGTAATGGTTTTTTGGACAAGGTTGGAGAAAGATTAAAAAAACCGAGCGTCGAAAAAATAAGTTCTACTTTTCCGCGCTGGAATATAGACTATCTACAGACTGGTGAGGGCGAAATGTATTGCGGGGATGCTCCAGTTGACGCTGGGCAACTTGCCTTGGGCTTTAAACAAAAGGGGTATGCTCCTTTCTACTCCGAACTTCAGGTTAGTGCAGGCCAGTACGACTTAGCAACCATAGAGCAAAAGGAGGAGCCCGAAAGCTGGATTAAGTTCCCTGGAATAGTTGCTGAGGCGTGGTTCCCAGTGGTTGGTTGCAGCATGGAGCCTAAGATATATGCCGGTGATGTGGTAGGTGTGGCCAAGGTGGAGAGGTGGGATAGGGTAGATCCTGACAAGGTGTATCTTATAATAACCACTTATGAAAGGATGGTGAAGCATTTGGAGGTGGATGAGGAAAGCGCAGAATTTTTGTGGGCTACTTCGCCCAACCATCCGAGGTTTAAGGTTTACGTAAATGAGATTTCGAGCGTGTTTAGGGTTATTTGGGCAGGGAGAATGGTGTAATAACAACGGTATAAACAATGATGAGTAGAAAAAGGTTGTATAAGATTGCTGCGTTTGTTTTTGGAGGTGCAAGCGTGTTGTTATCATTGACTTTAACGGGAGAGGTGTATACTGATAATTTGCCTTTTAACACTATTGTAAAGTGTTGCTCGGCATTTCCACTGTTATTGGTTGCTTTAATAATGCTAATCCCATTGTTGCATATGGTGTTTTTAGATGGTGGCGGTACTTATACGGCGGCAGAGTCTACCGAGAAGGCCAATACTTCGCTTGAGTATTCAAGTGTTTGGTTGTTGGCATTGTCTGCTTTGTATTTTGTTTTTGTAAACTACTTCTTTTCGGAAGAGTTGTCGGAATTATTTGTGAAAAATAGTCGCTTTGTGCATTATAGATCAGCACCGTTTTGGTCGTCATTGCTACTTCTGATAGCATCTTTTTTTCTTGTTTTGCATTGTAGATGCAAGGATAAGAGCAAAAAGATTGATATGGAAGAAGAGGCTCGTGCTATATTTAAAGGAGATTTTGGAATTAACTTGCCAAAGTGATGATTGATTACTACAAGGTGTTAGATATTAAGCGGACCGCCACTACGGATGAGGTGGAGGATGCATTTAAGAGGTGTGCACGCCAGCATGAGGGGCGGGACTTATGGGATGGCGAAGAGGAGTCGGTTCGTCTACTCTTTGAAGCGCGCAAGGTGTTATCCAACCCGTTTTCTCGCTCTCGCTACGACTTGGAGTTGTTAGCACATAAGCGCAAAGAGCTCAAGAATGATATTGGCAAAGTTTTATCTGTGGCGATAATTATAGCGTTGATTGTCGTGGCTGCGTATTGTAGTAGCGATAACCAAAATGGAGACTTGGACGAAACGTTTGTGTCCGCAAAAAAAGAGGAGGTTGAGCAGCGCAGGAGGAATGTTGGCGCAGGGGCAGCATTAGCGGTGGAGCAGCGGGAGTTGAATAGGTTGACAGCAGAGGGTTGGATGGAATCTGATCTGAGTAATGGGCAGATGCCAGCGTGTTATAACTTCACTCCCAAGCGCGGGAATAGAGATAATTCCCTTGAGGTAGAGGTAGGTAGTAATACAGATGTTGTTATTAAGGTTTTGGATAGAAATACGGGTAAGTGCATTCGCTATGTGTATATACGTGGTGGATCTACCTATAGCATAAAAAAAATACCGGAAGGGTTATATTATTTAAAGATTGCCTATGGTAGGAGTTGGATGTCCAAGACGGAGAATGGTAAGTGCGTTGGGAAGTTTCGTCTTAGTGCGCACTATGAAGTGGGTAAAGAGGTTTTGGACTTCAGATTGAAAGAAACGGACGATGGTTATTATATCCCCAGTTACCGCTTGAGGCTTGACGTTGTCTCTTCGGAACGCATGAATAGCTTTCATGCAAATAATATATCGGAGGCAGAATTTAATAACTAATCCATGAAAAAACTCCTCCTCCTCCTCCCCATCATGCTCTTGCTGCTCTCCATGCAGCCGGGCCCCACTCAAAGCGGCGAGCCTAAGGGCAAAGAACAAAAGGTGCTGATATGCAATAGTAAGAGTTCTTACGCCTATCACAATAAGTATTGCAGGGGGCTCAAGCAGTGCAAAAGTGATGTGCGGGAAGTTTCTGTAGAGCAAGCAAAGAAGATGGGCAAGGGTAAGCCCTGTGGGTATTGCTACGGGAGGTAGAGGTGTTCATTTTCCTTCGAGAAATATTCAATGTTCCCTGAATGTTCCCTGAATGAAAAAAATAAATTGACGCAAATCGTTGAATAATTGACGTTTCAATTGGATTCTGTGTCAGATTTCTAATCTGTCGGCCATAGGTTCGAATCCTATCCGGATCACGTAAACAAAAATCGGCGCAGAAAATTCTGCGCCGATTTCCTTTTTTCTTAATGCTTATTTACTTCTTTTCCACTGGCCATTTAAACGTTTTCTGAAACTCTTCCCACGGAGTTTTGTTGTAAATGCCGTCACCCAAATATACCATAAAGGGTGCGAATTGTTCAGGACTAAGGTAGCCGCTTTGTACGTGCAGTAGCTGAAGTTGTTCGTCCAAGAAGACTACCGTAGGGTAACTTAATTTTCCGTCGAGCAGAGAGGCTGCCAGCATGTGAGTTGACCTGCGACCTACACCGGGATTGGTGAATACGTGCCCTTGAAAGCGAATAGTATCATTACCTTCGGCGTTAAACTTTACCGGGTAGTAGTGCTTGTTCATGTACTCCGCAATTTCCGGATCACTAAAAGTATTGCGATCGTAAACTTTGCACCAGCCGCACCAGTCGGTGTACACATCAACGAAAATTTTCTTCGGCTGCTTCTTGCATAGCTCAATAGCCTCCTCAAACCCATACCATTTAATGATTTGCGCAAAAGTTGCCGGACCAATTGTTAGCAAAAGCAAAGCCAAAAATAATTTTTTCATGTAAAAAATACTCCTTATGTATTAATGGTAAATTGAATGCCATTTTACAAATGTAATTTTAAAACACCTTGTATGCCACATTATTACTAATATAGTATGTTAAATTGGGTTGGCGTATTTCTTATTTAACTATCTTTATGCTGTTTGATGTGACTCGAAGATATTGTTTAATTTATTAAAAAAAGACTTATGAGTAAGGATATTTTATCTCTTAGCCCCGCTCGCTTGTGGCAGCATTTCTATGATTTGACGCAAATACCTCGCCCCTCAAAAAAAGAGCATAAGGCGGTGGAGCATGTGGCTGAGTTTGGTGAAAAACTGGGGTTGGTAACTGAAGTGGATAGTGTGGGTAATGTGCTTATTCGTAAGCCTGCTACCAAAGGTATGGAGAACCGCAAAGGAATAATTCTGCAGGGACACCTTGATATGGTTCCGCAAAAAAATAGCGACACTAATCACGACTTTGAAAAAGATCCCATTGATGCCTACATTGATGGTGAATGGGTACGTGCTCGCGGTACCACTCTGGGGGCCGATAATGGTATTGGCGCTGCGGCGGCTATGGCCATCTTAGAGGCAACGGATATTGAACACCCCGCATTAGAAGCGTTGTTTACCATTGACGAAGAAACCGGTATGACAGGAGCCTTTGCTGTTAAGCCCGGTTGGATGCAGGGCGATATTTTAATGAACCTAGACTCTGAGGATGAGGGTGAGTTGTGTGTTGGTTGTGCCGGCGGTTTGGACGGCTCATTCAACGCTACCTATGAGGAGCAGAATGCTGCTGATGGTGTGGCGTATAAGTTGAACATAACCGGACTCAAAGGTGGTCACTCCGGCGTGGATATCGCGCTTGGACGTGGTAATGCCAACAAAATTATAGCACGTATTTTAAAGAATTTGACTGAAAAGTGCGGAGTGCAATTATCGCAGATGGAGGGTGGTAACTTACGCAATGCTATACCACGTGAGAGTTTTGCTACCATTGTGGTGGAGAAAGCCAAGGAAGCAGCCGTGAGAAAAGAGTTGGAGAACTTGTCTCAGCTGATTAAAGCAGAGTTGTCAGCTGTAGACGAGAATTTGAAAATTGCGATTGAGCCGACAGCTGTACCACAAAAGGTGATGAACTCAAAATCACAGTTGACATTACTGAATGCAGTATGCGCTTGCCCTAACGGTGTGGTGCGCATGAGCGATGCTATTCCCGGTTTGGTAGAAACCTCCACCAACCTTGCTATTGTAAAAATTGCCGATGGTGCGATGAGTGCCTCGTGCTTGTTGCGTAGCTCGGTTGATAGCGCAAAGGAGTACCTTGCGGAGTGCATGGAATCGGTATTCACGCTGGCCGGGGTTAAGAGCGAATTTACAGGTGGCTATCCTGGTTGGAAACCCAATCCTACCTCGCCCATACTTAAGGTAATGAGCGAACTTTACGAGAAGATGTTCAACACCAAGCCTCATGTGCGTGCTATACACGCAGGCTTGGAGTGTGGTATACTTGGTGGTGGCTACCCTAACATGGATATGATTTCTTTTGGCCCCACCATTCTCAACCCCCACTCACCCGATGAGCGCGTGAATATTGCTACTGTGGAAAAGTGGTGGAAGTATACGCAGGAGGTGTTGAAAAATGCTCCGATAAAATAATAATCTACCTATGAAAAAACTAAACTTTCTGCTGCTTGCTTGTCTAACCTTCTCATTGTTTGCTTGTGGCGAAAAAGAGGACGGAAGCGTAGAGGCGATAATGCCTTTACATCAAAATAATGTTTGGAAATACTCATCTAACACGGCAGCTGGCGAGGCGGTGTTGCAATACCCCAACCGTTATACTATCGCAGGATGCAGCGGATTTACAGGTCAAACCTACTCTCCTGCAAAACCACTTGTGTTGTTAAGTGTTGATGGGGAAGGAAATTTGAAAAATTCTTTGATAGAGAATGGTAATCTAGTATTTAGTTCCGTAGTATATATAAAAAGCGCTAAAACAGGAGATACTTGGAAGTTTAAAACTGCTGTATTTACAAATGACGATGACACTCAATGTGAGGTGAAAGAATTTGAGATGAGATGTAGTGTTACCGATACCGTTATAAATACTCCGGTAGGAGCGTTTACATGCACTGGCTATTCGTACACAGTTAATGAGGGAGAAGATATTTTTATTGACTATTTTGCAGTTGGAATTGGGAGGGTGTACTCTGTTCACCATGAAGTTGGATATGGCTCCTTTTGGGCGTTATTAAAAGAGTATAGTGTGAAATAGATCTAACTGTTCTTTAAGAAAACTCCCTAAATGCAAGACATGTAGGGAGTTTTTTTGTTGAAATCTTTCCATGCCAAAATCTTATTTCTTTACTATCTTTGAAAAACGCAGTGAGTACTTTCATGTTGCTACCAGTTAGTGATTTGCAATACTGCGAAAGTGTTTAATTCGTATTTCGTAATTTGTAATTCGTAATTGACTGAAGCGGTTTTAGACAAACTGAAAACGCTCGCCGAGGCGGCAAAGTACGACGTGTCGTGCGCCTCAAGCGGACATTCGCGCGGTAACAAGGATAAAGGCCTTGGCACTGCGCACGGGTGGGGTATTTGCCATAGCTTTGCTGAGGACGGTCGCTGCGTTTCGCTACTAAAAATCATGCTTACCAACAGCTGTATTTACGATTGCGCCTACTGCGTCAATCGTCGTAGCAACGATGTGCCGCGTGCCACCTTTTCCGTAACCGAGCTGGTGGAGTTGACCATGGAGTTTTATCGTCGCAACTATATCGAAGGATTGTTCCTCAGCTCGGGTGTGGTGCGCAACCCCGATTACACCATGGAGCGCATGGTGCGTGTGGCAAAAGACCTGAGAGAAGTACATCGCTACAACGGTTACATTCACCTCAAAAGCATTCCCGGTGCCAGCCGTGAGCTCGTTGCGCAGGCAGGGCGATATGCCGACAGGTTGAGCGTAAATATTGAAATTCCTACCGAAGAAAATTTGAAGTTGTTGGCGCCCGAAAAAGATTTTCAGAGCGTATTTCAGCCCATGTCATTCATATCTCAGGGTGCACTGGCGAGCGCGGAAGAGCGTCGCCGATACCGCCATGCACCACGCTTTGCACCTGCGGGGCAAAGTACCCAACTCATAGTGGGTGCCACGCCTGAAAGCGATAAGCAAATTCTGCAGTTGAGCACATCGCTGTACCAACGCCCGCAGCTCAAGCGCGTGTACTACTCTGGTTATATCCCCGTCAATTCGGGCGATAGCCGCTTACCCGTACTTACCACGCCACCACTGGTACGTGAGCATAGATTATATCAGGCCGATTGGCTCATGCGTTTTTACAACTTCCGTGCCGACGAAATTGTGGATGATCGTAATCCAAACCTTGACTTGGAGCTCGACCCAAAGTTAACTTACGCCTTGCGCCATCCCGAAATGTTTCCGGTAGATATCAATCGAGCCGACTACGAAACTATTTTGCGGGTGCCGGGTATTGGCGTAAAATCAGCTCAGCTGATTGTGGCATCACGTCGCTATGGGAAACTCAACAGCGAGCAGCTACGCAAAATGGGTGTGGTGATAAAGCGCGCGCAGTACTTCATTACCTGTGGCGAGTTGGCTCCATTTTCAGTAAAAGAAGTTCGTCCCGAATTTCTCCGTAAGCTATTTTTACCTCAAAAAACAGCGAAAGAGAAAAAGTTAGAAGGTCAGCTGGCGCTATGGTAGAACGGATTGGTGTGTTGGCTATCCCCCGCCAGCGGGGGATAGCGCTTCGATTCAACAATTCAACAATTCAACTCTTCAACTCTTTTGAATTACTACGTTTACGATAAAACCTTTGAAGGCTTGCTTTCGCTCGTATTCGATGCGTTTGCCAATAAAGTTTTTCCCGATAGAATTTTGTCGGCGCACGATGTATTGCCCTTTTTCTCCGATGCAACTTTTCGTGTGGTGACCGCAGTAGAGAAAGCGCAACGCGTGTGGATAGGATTAGAGAAAAAGATTTCGAAAGAAGCACGTAGGCAGCTATCGGTAGTATATATGAGCGAACTGCCAGAAGTGGATATGCTTCTGTTTCGCTACATAAGCAAAGCCTTTGCCACAAAGCAATCCATAGAGGTGAATTTTGGCGATGACGACGTGCTGCAAATGCAAAAGATTTATCGCAAGGTAAGCCGTGAGGCCGAGCGCGTACGCATGTTTGTACGTTTTCAAAAAACAGCCGACGGCATATTCTTTGCTCCCTTTGAGCCCAAGTATAATGTGCTGCCGTTGGTATCCGACTTTTTTGAAGAACGCTTTGCCGACCAGCCTTTCATCATTTACGATGTAAAGCGTCGATACGGTTTGTACTATGACCTGCAGAAAACGACGGAGGTTACCTTTGATAACCTCGAATTCGATTTCACCACAGGTAAGCTAACCGATGAGCAGGCTGCTGCCGATGAAAAGCTGTTTCAGCAGCTATGGAAAGGCTATTTCAAAGCCATAGCCATTAAGGAGCGCACCAACCTTAAGTTGCATCAGCAGCATCTACCTAAAAGGTTCTGGAAATTTCTCCCTGAAAAACAGTAACCTGTACTTTTTCGTTGCGGGCTTGACCCGCAATCTCCCGTGAAACCCTAACAGGGTCTCAAAACTCTGTTAGGGTCGATGCGCTTAAAGTAAAAGCGGCAACATTACAAATGCTGCCGCTCTCATTGCATATTGCTTACTGCATATCTGCCCGACGTGTCAGTCAGGCGGGTTGCCTACTATTTACACCTTCACCTTTGCCACCACCTTCTTAATTTCGCCGTTGCCAACTAGAGGCATATGCACATCTTCGGGGAAGAAAATGGCAAATTGTCCGGGCTTAATTTCTACAAAAGTATCGGGTTTGTCAGCGTAAAAAATGATATCCTTTTCGGGGTTGTACGCATCCTTCTCATTTTTGCAGTCGGCGCGGTTGCTCCATCCAAAACTTTCCTTGCCGCTTACGCAAACCTGAATATCAATGTAGTTATCGTGAGCCTCATGCTTTGCAGCTTCGGGCGCAAGACCTTGACGCACCATGTAGGTCGCAAATACCTCCTTGCCGTCAATTTCGTATTTTTTCTCCTCTAACTTTGTTAAATCATTACTCATTAGGAAGTTGAATGCTTTTTCGAAGCGTGGGTTTAGCGCGAAGTATTTTTTCGCATTGCTTAGGCTGTCAATTATCATGGTGAAAATGTTTAAATTTGTTTTTACAAATATAATTATTTTTAATCGTTTGCAAGAATATGTATTCTGGTGTCGTTCTGAGCGAAACGAAGAATAATAAAATGATTTTTTTTAACTTAAAAAACTAACATGAAAATAATCTGTATAGGTCACAACTACTCCGAGCATAACAAGGAACTTTTTGGAGGCTATGAGGGCGATCCCGTATTTTTTATGAAGCCCGATACTGCCTTGCTCCGCAACAATCAACCAATGTACTACCCTAAGTTCACCAAAGACTTACAGTACGAGGTAGAGTTGGTTTTGCGCATTAGTAAGCTGGGACGTGGTGTAAGCGAGCATTTTGCTCATCGCTACTACTCCGAAGTAGGCATTGGTATTGACTTTACAGCACGCGATGTACAGCGCGAGTGCAAGGAAAAAGGGTTGCCGTGGGAGGTGTGCAAGTCCTTTGACTACTCCGCACCGGTGAGCCCTGAGTTCGTTGAGCTGTCAACTCTTCCCGATATTTCGAATATTAATTTCTCGCTGGAGTTGAACGGAAAAACGGTGCAGCAAGGTTGTAGCAATGATATGATTTTTGGTTTCGATCGCATAGTTTCTCACATATCCGACTACGTTACGCTGAAAATGGGCGATCTTATTTTTACGGGTACACCCTCGGGTGTAGGCCCTGTACAAATAGGTGACGTGCTGGTAGCCAAGCTGGAAGGTAAGCCCATGCTTACGGTGGAAATTAAGTAGTTAAAATACTTTAACTTGCGTGGTAGCCTAAAAAGCGGTAAATTTAAAGTTCGAATTTTTTATAAATGGGAGGTTGGGGGAGTTCGAATGCGTCATTGCGAGGAGGAACGACGAAGCAATCTCAAGATTAAGTAATACTGATTTTGATTTGGAAAGGTAATATTCCTGCGCTGAAAGCGCAGCTGGCCGATGCAAAGCACATGCTTGTAGTGTCGCACATGAACCCCGATGGTGATGCTGTGGGAGCATCACTCGGCATGTGGCACTACTTGCGGGCGGCGTACCCCGAGGCGGAAGTTCGCGTTATGTTCCCCAATAAATTTCCCGAATTTTTGTCGTGGATAGAGGGGGCGAGCGAGGCTATAATTTATGCCGATAACAAGGATGTGGCGCAGGAGTACCTGCAAAAGTGTGATTTAGTTCTTTGCCTTGATTTTAACTCGCTTTCGCGACTTGAGCAGCTGGGCGAAAGGTTGATGGAGCATACTGCTCCTCGTGTTTTGATAGACCATCATCTGCAACCCTCTGACGAATTCAATATTGTTTTTTCTGATATTTCCGTGAGTTCTACGGCGGAGTTTGTATACCGCGTAGTGGTGGCTTTGAATGGGAAAAGGTTACTGACAAAAGCGGCGGCAGAGGCGCTGTATGTGGGTTTGATAACCGATACGGGTTCGTTTAGCTTCAGCGTGAATACGCCCGAAACATTTCGTATGGCAGCCGATCTCATGGAGTTTGGTATTGATAAAAACGAAATAGCGAGTAAGGTGTACGATAGCTACTCTGAAAATCGCATGCGTCTTTTGGGTTACTGCCTGCAAAAAAAAATGCGCGTATTCCCCGAACATAAGGCGGCGTACATTGCGCTCTCGCGTCGAGAGTTGGAAAGTTTTTCTTTTCAGCCCGGCGACACAGAAGGCTTTGTAAACTACCCGCTATCGATAAAAGGTATTGAACTGTCAGCATTTTTTACCGAGGCGTTGGATCGAACGCATATTCGTGTTTCGCTTCGCTCGAAAGGAAAGATTATTTCGGTAAACGAGTTGGCGCGTGCTGAGTTCAATGGTGGCGGTCACTTTAATGCGGCCGGTGGTAAATTTTTTAAATCACTCCATGAGTGCGAAATACATTTTGAAAAGGTGTTGAAAGAGAGGTTTTGATGATTAAGATGATTAAACCTTTTATATCATCAGCGACACGATTTCTGAGCGTTGTCACCCTGCCCCGTATAGCTATCGGGGTCTCGAAGGTGTGCGTCGTGATTTTATATTTTTTCGCTTTGTTGTTGCAAATGGCTTGTGGTTCGCCTCGCGGACAAGTTCCGCAGGGTATGGCTACCTCTAAGGATAAGCAAATACTGCAGGACGTGAACCGTTATTTAAGCGAAAAGGAACAGGATGTTTTGGTAGCATACATCGCGCGGCAGCGGTTGGATATGACGCAGGCGCCCAGCGGCTACTACTACCAGGTGGTGCATCAAGGTAAGGGTGTGACGATTGGGAACGAATATGCTGTTCGATTATATGGTCGCATAATGTTACTTGATGGCACGGTTTGCTACACGTATTCACAGCAGTGCCCGTTGGAGTTGGTGGTGGGTGCGCATGCCGATATAAAGATTTTGAATACAGCCTTGTTAGGTATGCAGGAGGGGAGTGTAGTGCGTTTTGTTTTTCCGTCGTATATGGCCTACGGATTATTGGGTGACGGTGATAAAATTCCGCCCAGCAGCCCTCTAGTATGTGAATTTACTATTGCAAAAGTTGTAGAACAGTAAGTTTGGTTTATTTTTGAGCATAGGTAGCTGATGAAGAATTTTTTTATATCTGCTGTTTGCATTGCGCTGAGCATGTTTTTTGCCTCGTGTGAAAAAGAGGCGGAGGAGGAAGAGCAGCGTGCATTACTGGAAAAGTATATAGCCGGTGCTCCATTAAATGCGCCAATTGACGAGCGCGACGGTGTATACTTTGTGCTGGTTGATACAAGCCCTATTGAGCCTTGGGTGGCAATAAGGCCCGGTGATGTGGTGGAGTTTGAGTATGCTGCGTGGTCGTTTGGTAGTGCGGTGGGGGCCATGTTTGCCACCAGCGATGACTCTCTGGCGTTAAAAAATAATCTTAAGCCGCTGCGCATGGGGACGGTAACAGTGGGTGTTGGTAATCTGATAGGAGGCTTGGATAAAGGCTTACAGCGCATGGGGCTGGGCGATCAGGGTGTGATCTTATTTCCTTTTACGCTGGGGTATGGTGAAAAAAATTATGTGGGTATAGTGCCTCCCGCGTCTGCCCTGATTTTTGATGTGTTAATTACTAAAGTAAACGGAGTTAGCTATTAATAAATTGTTTCAAGAAATGATATTTCTCAAAGTTAAAAATTTTGTCCTCATTGCTGTTGCAGCACTATTTGTTACCGCTTGTGCAGAGGAGCCCTCTGAGTCGAGTCGTGACAATGAGTTGATGCTGCTAAACTCAACCCAGAAGGTTTACTATCCAAACGCGACCCCTCTTGGTGGTTATACCGATGGTAGCTTGTGGCTTATTTCGCACAAACAGGTGGGTACGGGTGATACTCCGCAGGTTGGCAACTATGTGGCGTTTGAGTATACGGGACGATTGTTGCCTATTTCCAGATACCGTATTTTCCAAACAACCATTGCCGATACAGCAAAAAAAGTGAATAACTTTTCCTACGAAACGCACTTTGCCCCCATGTTCACGTGCGATAGCACTACTTTACAGGTGTCTTTGTTTGAAGCGTTAAAGGGTATGCGCGTGGGTGATACGGTAACGGTAATGTCGGCATCGTGGTTGGCTTATGGGGCGTCAACGGCGAGTAATGTGAATGGTGAAACGAGCCTGCCCGCTAATACGCCCCTTATATTTACTATTGTTTTGAAGGAGTTGACGGCTGATCCAAAGAAGCGAGAGGCGGATATGGTGCAGCACTATGTGGACTCTGTAAATACACTACGCCCCGGCACCTTTGTGCAGGCGGTAGATTCTTTGGGTGATCCGTATGTTGGATTTTTTATCAACTATACCGATACAGTTCCGCTAGATTCGGGAAAGTATTATGCGAGCGAAGGTGATACTATATCTATTAGATTTGAAGAACACTACTTGCAAGATAATTTTTTATATAGTACCAATATTGATTCGGTGGCTAAGTTGTATAAATGGAGTTCAATCTCTGCTGACACCTCTTATTATTTTATATTTTCAGAGAATCTATCTACTTTGACATTGGATGTAAAGGCAATTAATATAGCGGTGTCTCAGGTTGCCCCAGGCAGCTGGGTAGAGTTTGTGTTTACCTCGGATTATGCCTATGGTAAAGCTGGTAGTTCCTCCTCTACAGTTCGACCGGTTTATGCATATACACCTATGCGGTTTAGGGTTTACGTGGCAAAAATTGGCCATTATGAATAGTTAACCAGAGTGCAACTCTATGTATAGGCCCACCTAAAACATATTGTTAGGGTGGGCTTGTTGTTTTGATATATAGATGTGTGGTGGTGTTATTGAAAATAAATTGACAAATGTCGTAGAAAATACGACATTTGTATTATCTTTGTAGTAGATAAAAATAAAGCCATGACACGCGCACGCAAACCTAAGCAGCCAAAACCATATAGCACCTCCGAAGAAAGTGCTTCCTCAAGAGTCTCTGAGCCTATTGCAACCTACTATGTGGTGGCGCAGTCCAGCCCATATGCCACTATTGCAAAAGTAAAGCAGGGAGTAGGTTATCCTTACTTTAAAAAGGTGGCTCAGCAAAGCGATTTATCTCTCATGGATTGGGCCGAAATTCTAAATCTTTCGGAGCGCACTATGCAGCGTTACGAGCAGGAAAATAAAACCTTTGCTCCCATCTACTCTGAAAAAATACTTGCCATAGACATGCTTATGCGCTATGGCGCAGAGGTGTTTGGTAGCCGTGAGTATTTTCATGTTTGGCTCGAAACCAGCAGTGTGGCTCTTGGTGGTGTTGCTCCAAAGTCCCTCCTTGATACTTCTATTGGCATAGATTTAATTCGCGGCGAACTTATTCGTATCGAGCACGGTGTGTTGGCATGAGGGTATATAGATTATCCAAGGAGAAATTTGTCCGTGACTTGTCGGGTCGAGGTGCGGAACTGGTGGGTGGGCGCTGGAATAGCGTGGGAGTTCCTATGCTTTACACGTCGAGTTCGCGAGCACTGTGCGTGGCTGAAGTGGCTGTGCATATTCCGTTGGGAATTCTTCCACGCGACTACTGTTTAACCGTCATTGAACTACCGGATGCAGATATGGAGGAGGTAAAAGAAGATCTTCTTCCAAGCGCGTGGCGACTTTTTACACATCAGGAGGTAACGCAACGTATGGGAAACGCTTTTGTTGAGGAACAGCATAAGCTGGTACTTAAGGTGCCCTCTGCTGTAGTACAGGGAGATTACAACTACCTTATTAACCCACGGCACCCGCATTTTGCAAGGGTGAAGGTGGTGAGCGTGGAGAAATTTGAATTTGACGGACGTTTATTTGGAATGCGCTAATGTCTACATTCGTGCCGACGGTGTAATATCCAGCGGTGCGGTTTCTCCGCCCTGTAGCTTAAAGTAGCCGGCAATGGCAATCATAGCCGCGTTATCGGTAGTGTAACGTAGCTCGGGCAGGTAGGTATTCCAACCGTGCTTTTCTCCCGCGTTTCTTATAGCGTTGCGCAATCCTGAGTTGGCCGATACGCCGCCGGCAATGGCAATTTCGTTTACCCCTGTTTTTCGCGCAGCCTTTTCCAACTTATTTAGCAGAATGTCAATGATGGTACACTGTAGCGAAGCGCATAGGTCGGCTTTGTTTTCCTCAATAAAGTTGGGATTTTGCGCTACGTTGTCGCGCAAAAAGTATAGGAATGAAGTTTTTAATCCACTAAAGCTGTAGTCAAAGTTGGAAATCTGTGGCTTGGCAAAGGTGAATTTTTTAGAATCGCCCTGTGCCGCCAATTTGTCAACTACAGGACCACCGGGATAGGGCAAGTCCATCACCTTGGCGCATTTGTCAAATGCTTCTCCAGCAGCGTCGTCAATAGTTTGCCCAATGATTTCGTGCTCTAGCGGTTTTTTTACCAAAAGAATTTGTGTGTGACCTCCCGAAACCAGCAGACATAGGAATGGAAACTTTGGATGGGGCAGCTGCTTGTCTGGCTCGTCAACGAAGTGAGATAGCACGTGTCCCTGTAAGTGGTTTACCTCTACCAGTGGGGCGCCTGTAGCTAGTGATAAACCCTTGGCAAATGAGGTGCCTACGAGCAGTGAACCCATAAGCCCCGGACCACGTGTAAAGGCAATGGCATTGACGTCTTCGGGCTTTATTTTGGCCAACTCCAACGCGCGACTTACTACTGGAATGATATTTTGCTGGTGCGCCCGCGATGCCAACTCTGGTACTACGCCACCGTAGGCCTCATGTACGCTTTGGTTGGCAATTACGTTGGCAAGTAGCGTTGTGCCGCGTATTACAGCCGCAGAGGTGTCGTCGCAGGAGGATTCTATGCCTAGGATAATTCCTTGATTCTCCACAATGAAATTCGTAAAAATTAAGGGTTGTTCTTTGTTTCATGTTGGGAAACAATGTACAAATGTAGTAAATTTGCTTGTTTACACAAGTTGTTGCTATGGCTTAGGGAGATAGTAACTTTAAAGTCGGGCCAAAGTGAATATGGCTTCGCTGTTAGCGATAAGTTTTTAATCGGTTGAAAAAGTTCATTATCATAATAGTAGTCGTACTGGCGGTGCTGTTTATGCTGCCGGTAGCCATTTTTTTTACTGTGCAACATCCTGCGGTGCAGTTGCGTCTGGTGCATGAGGCAACGCATATGTTATCTGAAAAGTTGCACACCACCGTGAGCGTGAATAGCATTCGTTTCAGGTTATTCAATCGCTTGGTATTGGAAGGTGTCTACGTGCAGGACCTGAAGGGTGATACGCTATTGTATGCAGGTGAGGCGGCTGTATCGCTCTCACGTATTGGATTTGCCGAAAAATATATTGAGATTGGAAAGTTGGAGTTGGATAATGTGAACATGTCGTTATTGCGCGATTCAGCAGGTACTAATCTCAACTTTATTATTGACGGGCTAAAATCAGATAAGCCCGACACCGCGCCCAAGCCTAAATCGGAGAAGCCATACCAGCTGCGCGTGAATCGCGTGGTGGCGCAGGGTGTAAACTTTAAGTTCGTGGATGAATTAGCTCCTGATTCCTCCTATGAGAATTCTATTAACTACAAAGACCTTGAGGTAAGGAATTTGGCTATTGATGTACGGGAGTTGAACTTGGAGGGAGATACAATGTCATGCAGGTTGGAGTCCCTAAACTTTCGTGAACGTAGCGGTTTTAATCTGCATCGACTTGGGGGATTTGTGAGTATAGCCCCTACATTCATTGAGGTCAAGAATCTTCAAGTTCTTGATGATTACTCGGATATTCGAGCTCGTTTCTACCGTATGGATTTTGATGATTACAGTGCGTTTCCTGATTACATAGAGCGGGTGCGAATGTCAGCTGACTTTACTTCGGCTAAGGTTGATTTGTATACCATCGGTTTTTTTGCCGCCAAAATGGCAAAAGTACACCTGCCGGTAAATCTCACAGGCTATGCAAGTGGTCCGGTAAGTAATCTCAAGGGGCGTAACCTCGATATTAAGTATGGCTCTAAAACTGCCATAAAGGTAAACTTCTCTATGGCTGGCATCCCAGATGTGCATAATACATTCTTTACTTTTGATGTAAAGGAGTTAACCAGCAATGGCAAGGATTTGATGCTGGCAGATAAAATGGTGCTGGATGGTCAGCTTGCACAGCATGATAAGTTGCTGCAGCAGCTGGGCACGCTACGTGGACGTGCTCGGTTTACGGGTTTTTTGAGCAGCTTTGTTGCCGATGGAACGCTGGCTACTGATAAGGGTACGCTTATAACCGACTTATCGTTTGTGCCATCGCCTGATTCTGCCGTGTACATTAATGGAACGCTGGGTACCGATAATTTTGATTTTGGCAGCGTACTTGGTGATTCTATTCTCGGTAGGCTGAGCTTTCATGGAAAAGCCAACGGAACGTTTAAGAGTGTAAAGAAAATGGCGCTGAATCTTGATGTGGATGTGCCGCTGGTGGAGTTGAAGGGGTACGGTTATCAAGGAACAAAAATGAAGGGGTTACTTACAGAGAAGTCGTTTAGAGGTGCCTTATCAAGTAAAGATAAAAACCTTGATTTTGACTTTTACGGTAACGTTGATTTTGAAAAAGAGAATCCGATTTTTGACTTTAACTTGCAGTTGCGCCATGCCGATTTGGTAAACTTGAAGTTGAATACACGCGACAGCATTTCGCAGCTAAGTCTCACGGCAAAAGCAGATGTGGAGGGAAGTAGCATGGATAAGTTTACTGGGCAAATTTTGGTAACCCAATCCAAGTATTTGTCTCACAAGGGAGAGTTCTCTACAGATTCCATAATGCTGGCCGCTAAGGATAGAAACGGACAGAAAAGCATTACGCTTAGGTCGGATATGCTTGATGCTTCATTACTGGCAAAGGGTAGTGTGAGCAATATAGCCTCAACGCTCAACTTTGTGGTGGCGACTTATATTCCTGCGCTACCTAAGCTGCTAAATGAAGAAAAGTTAAAGCAGGTATTAGCGGACGAGACAGTAAAAACGAGTGAAATAGAGCCTGTTGATAAAAAACAGGAGAGGAATGGAGATAATCTAAAAAGCAAAAAATCGGAATACAACTTTAGTATTTCCGTGAAAAAAGCGAAGAAGGCATTTGACATCATTGCCCCCGATTTTGCACTGGCCGATAGTACACAATTTAGAGGCCGTATATCCACGGATGTGCAGCGAGTATGGCTTAACGCAAGTACATCTCAGCTGCGAGTGGGAAAAATAAAGGTGAACAACCTTACGCTACGCAGCTCTGTGCGCGATTCGATTTTGCAGCTGGCGGTGAAGGTAAGTGAAATTACTAACGGAGATTTGAGTTTAGAAGACTTGAATGCGTCGGCAGCGCTTAAGGATGGAAAGGCTGATATTTCGGCACTCTATAAGACGACTATTGCCTCGGGTAGCCTTAAGGCCGAAACGCAAATATTTCAAGATAAGAAAGGAGGCATAGGAGTAGATGTAGAGCTGTTCCCCTCACAGGTGGTACTGGGCGATACTATTTGGAATCTTTCGCAAAGTCGCTTGCGGTTGGAAAAAGGGAAGTTTTCTTTAGCCCATTTTAGGATTGATAATGCGCATCAGATGCTATATGCCAACGGTGTAATTTCGCAAAATATGAGCGATACGCTTACCTGCGAATTGCGCAATATATCGCTTGCTCCCATACTTCGCTCGCTGGGCGTGAGGTTTGATTTAACGGGTACTCTTTCAGGAAAAGCAGCCATTAATGGCGTGCTTGCTCCCGCACCTTTATTCTTTGCAGATATAAAGGCTGCAAATATTTTTGTGGCAAAAAAAGAGGTGGGCAACATTACGTTGGAAAGTTCGATTGAAGAAGGTGAAAAAGATATTACATTGCGATTGAGTGTTGAGCGTGCCGGTGTGGAAACTTTGGGATTGGCGGGAATACTCAAACCTGCGGGAGAGGTAAACGCTGTGGCAAAGTTGAACGGCGTGGAGCTGTACTACCTCAATCCTCTTTTAAATGAAGTGCTGTCGGATATTAATGGGCTGCTTAGTGGAAATGTGAAGGTGACAGGGCCGATAAAAGATTTGAAGCTCAACGGTAAGTTGCAGGTCGCAGACGGTACGCTGCGGGTAAATCTTCTCAACGCCTTGTTTAAGGTCGGAGGTACCGTAGATGTGGAAAATAGTACCCTGTACATGCGTGATTGGGCAGCGCGCGATGATAAAGGTACTACATCCAAACTTAACTTTACGCTGGGTAATGTGACTCAGCCATCGAAGCTATACTATACGTTGCGGGTAGAACCAAAGAAATTTCATGTGCTTAATAGTAATGAATTGCAAAATGAAACATTTTATGGGCAAGGATATGCCACAGGAGTGGTTCAAATTCATGGACGCAGTGGTGAAGTTGGTATAAATGCCGTGGCCACTACAGATCCCAATACGCAGCTGTCTATCCCATTGAGTGGGGCATCATCCGGTGGGCAAAGCGCAAACTTTATTGACTTTGTAACACCTGCTACTAAAAAAGAGGTTAAAGAGGACGAGGTTGAACAAGCGTCTAACCTAAAAGCAGATTTGGATTTTAGAGTTACTCCCGATGCTGAGGTTCAGTTAGTACTAAACCAAAACACGGGTGATGTGATTAAGGCTGCGGGTAGCGGTAACATTAAGCTGGAAGTGCAGCCTGCCAACAATATTTTCCGCGTGTTTGGCAACTACAACCTGCTACGGGGTGAGTATGCTATTTCTGTTCAAAATCTTTTTAGCATAAAGTTCAAAATTGATAACGGGAGCGTTATTAACTTTAATGGGGATGTATCGGCTGCTACTGCCGATATTCAGGCCACCTATAAGTTACGTGCCCCGCTGGCGCCCTTACTTGACTCTACGTACAAGCGACCTGTGCCTATTGACTGTAAGGTACGCATGACCGGAAGACTCACCTCACCAGATCTCAAATTCAGCATTGATGCACCTACCGTGGATGCCGAAACGCGCGATCGTATGCAGGCGCAGCTTAACACCGAGGATAATGTGGTAACGCAGTTTATGGCCCTTATTATAATGGGACAGTTTATGTCGTCGCAGGGTAGCAGTGGTACAACTCTTACCGATGGTATAACAGGACACACGCTAAGCAGCTTCCTTACTTCGCAGGTTACAGGGCTTATTTCCCAGTTTGTAGATGTGGATGTAGCTGTAAATATTCCCGATGTGGGACAGGGCAATCCTGATTGGGGTGTGTCGCTATCCACTAATATTGGTAAAAAAATATCGGTGAGCAGTAGTGTAGAGTATCAGTCGCAGCGCAATCAGACGAATCCCAACGCCAGCCAATATGTGGGTGATGTGGATGTGGATTATATGGTAGACCCGCAAGGGAAGTTACGCTTGAGGGCTTTTAGTCATGCCAACGATCAGTACACTAATATGGTGCAAAATAGCAATCGTTATGGGGTAGGAGTTGTGTATCAGGAAGACTTTGACAGTTTCGCTGATTTGTGGCAGGCTATTTTCCGAAAAAAGAAACAGCAGGATAGCCTAAAGGTGGAGAAGGAAAAGCAAGTAGAAAAACAGAAGGAGAAGATGCCGTAGAACTTTAATAGTATTTAACTACAAAAATTAGCTGGGGATTTTATTTTTTGCAACATTTGCACAGAATTTTTGAAAAACTAATAATATGAATTTACTATTTACTACACTACAAGTTGGCGAACTAACTTATAGTGGCGATGGTGGCGTAAGCTATTTTGAATTATTGCTTAAAGGTGGCTGGATATTAGTGCCTATCTTTTTGCTGTCCATACTTTCGGTTTATATTATTGTGGAGCGCTGGGTGGTAATCAGCACGGCCAAGAATAAGGACAATTCGTGGACGCTGCTTGTTAGCGACATGGTGAGAAATGGAAAAATAGAAGGTGCACAAGGGCTTTGTGCAGGTATGCGAAGCTCCTCTGCTCGTGTAATTCAGTCAGGCTTAGAGGAGATTGAGAACAATGTGGAGGAGATTGAATCAAACATGGAGCTGGCCTCTCGTCAGGAAATTAATCGTTTGGAGAACCAAATGAACTACCTCGGTATTACGGCTGCTATTGCGCCTATGTTGGGATTCTTGGGAACAATTTTCGGGGTTATTAAGATCTTCTACAACATATCGGTTACCAATGATTTGAATATTGCCAGCATTTCCGATGGTCTTTACCAAAAGATGATCTGCTCGGGTGCAGGCTTGTTGGTGGGGATTATAGCTTACGCCGGTTATTATATTTTGAACGGAGTAATTGACCGTGTGATAAATCAAGTGGACAAGGACTCAAACGTTGTACTCAAGAGTATTAAACTGTACAAGAAAAAAGCCAACTAATGAAAATTGTACGTCGCAAAAACAGAGGCGCCGAGGTGTACACCTCCTCGTTGAACGACATCATGTTTTTCCTGCTGCTGTTTTTCCTTATCATATCTACCATGGTTACGCCAGCTACCATTAAAGTGGTATTGCCTAAGGCAACTGCGGCTAAAAATGAAACCTTGAAGAAGACGGTGCAGATGGCTATTTCAAGGGATTTGCACTACTACATTAACAATGAAGAGGTGTCGTTTGACATGATTAAGCCTCAACTTGAGCGCTTACTGCTTGAATCAAAGGCGCGAGGTGAGGAGGTTAGCGTGGTGCTTCAAGCCGATAAGAACTTGAGCCTTCAGCAGGTGGTCGATGTTATTAATGTTGGATATGAGTTGGGAGTGAAGATGGTGCTGTTTGCCCAAAAGGGCGATAAGTAACCAAGTGTAAAAATCAAAGGCAAATTTAATGCAGTCAGATAAAATAAGCGGGTTTTTAAGCACTGTGATTTTTCACGGTCTCCTGCTATGCGCACTGCTATACTGGGGCTATGAAAGGCCCGTAATACCTCAGGGTGAGGAGGGAGTCTTGGTGAGCTTTGGTAATACCTTGAATGGGGGACTTGGTCTTGAAGAACCTATGCCCGGTATGCCTATACCCGCACAGGCGCAAAACCAGCCACAATCACAAGCTCAGCAACAGGTGTCTCATGATGAAGAGCACTATGTTACGCAGGATTTTGAAGATGCTCCTGCCGTAAAGCCACGGAAGAAAGATAAAGTAAAGCAGGATAAAAAAACAAATGTTCCTATAGAGCAGCCAAAAGTTACCCAGCAACAGATTCAGCAGCCGGATGTGCCAACGGAAAAGCCGCGTGAGGTAAACCGTAGCGCTTTATTTCCAGGTAAAGGAACTGCAGCAACGCAAGGTCAGGGCGATGGTAGTGGTAGCGGAAACCAAGGTATGCTACACGGCACTGCCGATGGCAGCATTTACGGTACGGGATTAGGTACTCAAGGTACGGGCTATGATTTAGCTGGGCGCTCGCTTAAAAGTACACTTCCCCAACCGGATTACCGTGTGCAGAATGATGGTAAGGTTGTTGTGCGCATTAAGGTTGATCGTGACGGCAATGTGGTAGAAGCTAAGGCGGATCAGAAGGGCTCGACGGTTATAGATGCTACGCTATATGAAGCAGCGGAACGTGCTGCGCGTGCTGCAAAGTTTAATCCCTCTCCCAATAGTCCTATTCATCAAAATGGAGTTATAACTTATATATTTAAGTTGGGACAATAGTGGCGGATATGTAGAGTTGACAACATACTATAACGAAAAACCTCGACAAATCTTGTCGAGGTTTTTCGTTATAGTAGCAGCTTATTTTCACTTGCTATTTTCGGGGCGAAGCTTACGTACTGCTGCACCAGCCTGCCACATTTCGCTTTCGCGCAGCTCAGCTAACTCAGCATTGAGCTTCTCGCGATAGTCGGGCTTGCTGCAGGTGTCAATGGTGCGCTTTGCTTCTGCTCCCGTAGCTACGCTTTTGTACAAATCTTCAAATACGGGAAGAGTAGCAGCGTAGAACTTGTGCCTCCAATCTAACGCACCACGCTGTGCAGTGGTAGAGCAGTTAGCGTACATCCAGTCCATACCGTTTTCGGCAACCAGCGGCATAAGGCTTTGGGTAAGTTCTTCAACGGTTTCGTTGAAAGCCTCGCTGGGTGAGTGACCGTTCTTGCGTAGCACTTCGTATTGCGCTTGGAAAATACCTTGAATGCAACCCATCAGCGTGCCACGCTCACCGGTAAGGTCAGAGTAAACTTCCTTCTTAAAGTCAGTTTCAAATAGGTAGCCCGAACCTACACCAATACCGAGAGCAATGCACCTTTCGCGTGCCTTGCCGGTAGCATCTTGGAAAATAGCGAAGCTTGAGTTCAAACCCTTGCCAGCTACAAACAAGCGGCGAAGTGAGGTGCCTGAACCCTTGGGAGCAACCAAAATTACGTCGATATCCTTAGAGGGGATAATGCCCGTTTGATCGTTAAACGTCACGCCAAAGCCGTGTGAAAAGTAAAGCGCCTTGCCTGCGGTGAGGTAGGGCTTCAACTTAGGCCATGTTTCAATTTGTCCGGCATCTGAAAGTAAGTATTGAATAATGGTACCTTTTTGAGCAGCCTCTTCAATTTCAAAAAGTGTCTTACCGGGAACCCAGCCGTCGGCTACAGCCTTATCCCAACTCTTGCCGCCCTTGCGTTGTCCAATAATTACGTTGAAGCCATTGTCGCGCAGGTTAAGCGATTGTCCGGGACCTTGCACACCATAGCCAATGATAGCGATAGTTTCGTTCTTAAGCACCTCGCGTGCCTTTTCCATAGTGAACTCCTCGCGGGTAACCACGTCCTCTACCACGCCTCCAAAGTTGATTTTTGCCATTGTTATTATTTTAAAGTGAATAATTTCAGGACTGCAAAGGTAGCTATTAAAGTTGAGAATTGAAAATTGAAAGTGAAAAATGAAAAAACATGTGCGTATTATCTTGGTAATGCTTATTGTGTAAGGGTTTGCTGGTGGTTGAAAAATGAAAGTTGTAAACCTAAGTAGTGATTTCGTTTTTTTGTACCTTTGTAAGCAAAATTGTAGATACTTATGTCAAAAGACATGTTGATTATAGGCATTGCCGGAGGCACAGGCTCAGGAAAAACTACGGTGGTGAAAAAGATTCAGGAACTGCAGCCGAAGGAGGATGTGGTCATTATTCCGCAGGACTCATACTACCGTGACAGCAGCCATTTGCCGCTGGAGGAGCGTCAGGAAATTAATTTTGACCACCCGGACTCTTTGGAGTTTGACTTATTGGTAGAACACGTGAAAAGGCTTAAGCGTGGCGAGAATATTGAACAACCCATATACTCGTATCTCACCTGCACGCGTTCCACTGAAACCATTAGAGTAGAGCCTAAGCACGTCATTATTATCGAAGGCATTCTTATTTTTTACGACAAGCGCCTTCGTAATCTTATGGATATTAAAGTGTTTGTAGATGCAGACGCTGACGATAGGCTGGGGCGTGTAATATCGCGCGATATTGTGGAGCGTGGACGCTCGGTGAATAAGGTGTTGGAGCGTTATGATAAAACAGTAAAGCCAATGCACCTGCAGTTTGTGGAGCCAACCAAGCGATATGCCGATATCATTATGCCTCAGGGTGGGCATAATGATGTGGCGATACAAATGTTGCAAACCGTGGTGCAGCAACATTGCAACGGGCGAAAAAAATTGACAGGTAATTCTAATTTTTAACATAGGCGCTATGAAGTTGCTTTATAATATAGGCATGCTCCTTTACTGGTTGGCTATTCATATTGCTGCGCCGTTTCATGGCAAGGCAGCCAAGTGGGTAAAGGGAAGGCGAGAACTTTTTTCTCAGCTGGAGCAGGTATTGAGTAAGCGTGGCAACCGTCCGCTGGCGTGGTTTCACTGTGCATCACTTGGTGAGTTTGAGCAGGGGCGCCCTGTAATTGAGGCGCTACGGGTACAGCATCCCGAGTATTTTATTCTGGTAACATTTTTCTCGCCTTCTGGCTACGACGTGCGCAAGAATTATAACGGTGCGGATCACGTATGCTACATGCCTGTTGATTTGCCGCGCACGGCTAAGCGCTTTGTGAATATGGTAAATCCCACCATTGCCATATTTGTAAAATATGAATTTTGGTACAACCATCTTAATGCGTTGAAACAAGCAGGAGCAAAAACGTATGTAATTTCAGCCATATTTCGCGAAAATCAAGCATTTTTCGATCGCCTTTTTGGGGCACTTTTTGTACAAATGCTGCATTTTTGCGAGCATATTTTTGTGCAGAATAAGGAATCATTATCGCTACTGGCCGACATTGGGGTGTACAACGCCTCGTACTCTGGCGATACGCGCTTTGACCGGGTGCTGACGGTGGCAGCCACTGCCAAAACTCTGCCACAGCTGACCGATTTTGCGCAAAATCAAATAGTGTTGGTAGCAGGTAGTACTTGGCCTCCCGACGAGAATTTGTTGGCAGACATGGTGAATAAATCACCCGATTTGAAGCTGATAATTGCTCCACATGAAATTGGTGAAAGCGGTATAAAACATACGCTGTCACTATTCCAAAAGCCTGCAATAACCTATTCAGAGTTGCAAAAAAATCCTAGCGTTAACCTTGCCGACTACAGCGTTTTTGTAGTTGATGCCATTGGATTTTTGGCTTCGCTGTATCGTTTTGGTGCTATGGCGTATATAGGCGGCGGCTTTGGCGTGGGCATTCACAATACGTTAGAGGCGGCGGTGTATGGTGTGCCCGTAATTTTTGGTTCCAACTATCAACGTTTTAAGGAGGCTGTGGATTTGGTAGAGCAAGGAGGCGCTTTCTCCGTAGCCAATTTGCCCGAGTTGCAGCAGGTAGTGGGAAGATTGCGAAATGACAAAACTGCATACGATAACAGCTGTAGCATAAGTAAAGCCTACGTGCAGCAGCGCAAAGGTGCTACGGATATTATAATGCAAAGAATATTTGCTGCATAGTTTGGATGTGTCCGTCTGCTCCGCACGTTGGAGTGTGGAGTTTTAAATAACCTTGAACAACCTTAACCTATTAATCGAAATAAATGAAAAAACTTCTTTTGCTCTGCCTTTCGGCAGTTTTGCTTGTCAGCAATGCAAACGCTCAGGCCGCAGCAGGTATAAAATTTTTTGAGGGAACCTTTGAGGAGGCGCTGGAGCAAGCAGGTAAGGAGGATAAAATTATTTTTATGGACGCCTACGCTTCGTGGTGCGGACCCTGCAAGGCCATGTCACGTAACGTTTTTCCAAATAAGGAGGTGGGCGATTTTTACAACGAAAAATTTATCAACCTAAAGATAGATTGGGAGTCGGATTTGGGAAGTAAACTGCATTCAAAATTTCCCATACGAGCCTATCCCACGCTTATGTACATAGGTGCCGATGGCAAGCGTATTGCAATGGCCGAGGGCTACCACGATGCCAAGTCGCTTATTAAGCAAGGCGAGGCTGTGCTGAAAAAAGTAGCGAAGTAGAAATTTCTTTGTTATAAAACCAAAGCCACTAATATACAATATTGGTGGCTTTTCTATTAGTAACATCCGCGCTATCCGCGTTCCGTAATTTTTTACCAGAGGAAATTATCAAATGGATATCTTCCGCCCTGAATTTCGGCAACCATCTTATAAAGGTCTGTGCGGAGTTTACTGATGTTGGTTCTGTTTTTGGCCGAAATAAAAATGCACGGATCATTTTTCTTCGCCATCCAGCTGTTCATGTATTCCTCCAGCGAAATGTTTTCCTCCGTTTTAGGCGTCAAGTCATCCTCGTCTTTCTCTATAAAGGAATAGGAGTCAATTTTGTTGAACACCAAGTAAACGGGCTTTTCGGCAGCGCCGATATCTGCCAGCGTTTGCTTCACCACGTTCATTTGCTCCTCAAAGTTGGGGTGCGAAATATCTACCACGTGTATCAGCAGGTCTGCTTCGCGCACCTCATCCAGCGTTGACTTAAACGACTCCACCAGCTGCGTGGGCAGCTTACGAATAAAACCTACGGTGTCAGAAAGCAGGAAGGGTAGGTTTTCAAAAACCACCTTGCGTACCGTGGTATCAAGTGTTGCAAACAGCTTGTTTTCGGCAAATACCTCGCTTTTGCTCAGCAAATTCATAATGGTGCTTTTGCCCACGTTGGTATAGCCCACCAGCGCCACGCGCACCATGCCCGTGCGGTTGCTGCGCTGTAGCTCCATTTGTCGGTCAATCTTTTTCAGCTGCTCTTTCAGCAGCGTTATGCGGTTGAGGATTATACGGCGGTCTGATTCTATCTGGCGCTCGCCGGAACCTCCGCGGGTTCCCGTACCTCCGCGCTGGCGCTCAAGGTGCGTCCACAGGCGGGTGAGGCGGGGCAGCATATACTGGTGGCGCGCCAATTCTACCTGTGTTTTTGCGTAAGCGGAACGTGCCCGCATGGCAAAAATTTCAAGGATAAGGCTGGTACGGTCGAGTATAACTTTGCCGAATAACTTCTCCAAGTTGCGCGTTTGCGCAGGCGAAAGTTCGTCGTCAAAGATGATTACGTTGGCTTCATTTTCTTCAAGGAAGGCTTTTACCTCCTCAATTTTTCCTGAGCCAATATAGGTTTTGGGATGGGCGTATGGAAGTTTTTGCGTAAAACTTTTGAGCGAAATAATGCCCGCGGTTTCCGCTAAGAATGCCAACTCGTCAAGGTACTCACGTGAGGCGCGCTCATTTTGCTTCTCGGTAATGAGGCCAATGAGCACTGCTTTTTCAGGTTCTACAGCAGTAGATATGCTTTTCTTATCTATCATAAAAACAAGAGATTAGTGATTAGAGGTTAGGGATTGGAGAACTACAAAAGGGATTTTACTCTAATCCCTAATCACTAATTTCTAATCCCTAACTAAATAACGTCAATCCAGCCAAACTTATCGGCCTCGTCGCCATACTGAATAGCACGAAGACGATTGTACAGCTGGGTGCTGATTTTACCCGCGCTACCATCCTTGCAGTATTCGAATACTTGGTTGGTAGCCGGGTCAAAAATTTTACCTACGGGGCTAATAACGGCGGCCGTTCCGCATGCGCCCGCTTCGTCAAAGGTGCTTAGCTCCTCCACGGGAACCTGACGCTGCTCTATGGTTAAGCCCATATCCTTGGCCAGCTCCATAAGGCTCATGTTGGTTATGCTGGGTAATATGCTATGCGATTTAGGCGTAATGTACGAGTTGCCCCTGATGGCAAAAAAGTTGGCAGGGCCGCACTCGTCAATGTACTTCTTTTCGGCAGAGTCCAAATACAGCACGGTGCTGTATCCCTTGCTGTGACACATGTCGAGCGAAATAAGGCTGGCTGCATAGTTGCCGCCTACCTTGATGTGACCTGTTCCCAGCGGAGCAGCACGGTCGTGGTCACGGTCAATGATTACGCTTACAGGCTTAAAACCTTCCTTAAAGTATGGACCTACAGGTGTAACAAATACCATAAATAGGTAATCGGTGGCGGGTTTTACGCCTACTTGTGCCGAAACACCTATTAGCAGAGGACGAATGTATAAGGTGGCGCCGCTTTCGTAGGGTGGCACAAATTCCTTATTAGCCTCTACCGCCATTCTTATTGACTCCACAAACATATCCTCGGTGGGCGCCGCCATTTGTATGTAGTTGGCAGTTTGAATCATGCGCTTAGCATTTTCGCGTATGCGGAAAAGGCGAATTTTTCCATCTTTACCCCGGTAAGCCTTAAGGCCTTCAAATGCTTCCTGTCCGTAGTGTAGGCAGGTAGCGGCCATGTGCATGTTAATGTATTCCGTATTGTTGAGTTCGGGTTTACCCCACTTGCCGTCCTTGTAGTAACAGCGTACGTTTGCGTTGGTGGGCATGTAGCCAAAACCTAAGTTTTTCCAGTCAATTGTGCTCATGATATGTGTAGTTATTTGTTTGCTGTATGTAATAACCCTCACAAGGGTATAAACCCTGTGAGGGTTACATGATATCCCACAAAGATAGTGAATTTTGCCTGTGGTTATTCGCCTTACTTCTTCTTTTTGCTTCCGCCGAAGACGGAGAGATGCACGTAGTCCTCAGGGTTCTTTTTGAGGTCAACCAGCAGTGCATCAAGACTTTTTACCGTACGGTTAAGGTTTACGTATAGCGAGTCGTTTTGCATTACGTTGAGCAGCTGACCTTGCGCGGCATACTTGTCAAGTGTGGCAGTCAGCGCCTGCGTGTTTGCCATGGTGGCATCGGCATTTTTAATGAGTGAGGTGATTTGCTCGTTGCTATTTTTTAGGTTCCCCGAAACGGAGTTGAGGTTGCTTGATGCGGTGCTCAACTCGCTAACCATGGTGTTGAAGTTCGCATGATTTTCGGAGGCGATTTTATTAAGTTCAGCCGTTGCTTTGCTAAGGTTGTTCGATAGCTCCGCTACGCTTGATATGGAGGATGTTAGATTTTGCTGATTTTGTACGCTTAGCATAGCTTGCATGGCCGTGGCTATAGCGTTTAGTTGTGCGACAAGGCTGTCTGCCTTACCTGCTATAGGGCCCATCATGCTCATTATATCATCGTTCCCCACTACGGCGCGTAGCGTGTCGCCAGACTGCATGTAGGAATCATTGGTGGTAAATATCAGGTTGATATTTTTCTTGTCCAAAATACCGCCGCTGCTCACTGCCGCCATGCTGCCTTCGGGCAACTTGTGTTTCGACTCAACCTCCAGCGTAACCACTACTTTGTTGTGCCTATTCAAGGTAATTGCGGTAACGCTACCTACGCTTACACCATTGATAATTACGGGTGATTTGCGTTGCAAACCGCTGGCGTTGTCGTATACCGCGTAGTAGGTGTTGGTACTCTTGAGGCGCTCGTTTTTATTCAGAAAGTTAATGCCCCAGTATAGCACTATGAGCATAATAAAAGCAAATATTCCTATTTTGGCCTCTCTTGCAATTTTCATAATAGTTAAAAATTGAAAATTGAGAATTGAAAATGATAAGACTTGCGCTTTACATTTTCTACCCCCAACAGCATAATTATTCAGGTTTTCCGTTGCGCAGTTTGATAATAAACGCGTCGGGAAATTTTGTTTTTACATCACGTAGTAGCTTTGTCGCCTCCTTATCGTTGGGGCAGCTACCCACAAAGTAGCGACAGCTGTTGCCGTATCGGTAATATTCCACATTTTTCAGACCTTTGAACTCGGGTGCGTTGTCCTTAAGTATGCGCGAGGTGGAAAAAATTTGTACGTGATATGTTGTTTTATTTTCAGGCGTGGCGGGTTTCTTCGTCTCCGACGTTTTAGTATTTCCTGTAGATGGTTTTACTACAGCTCCGGTGGTCCCTTCCGGTTTGCGGGCTGCTACCTCAGGTAGCTTGGCAGGGGTGGCGTTAGCTGCGCTGCGCTGGCTACTCACGTTGTGCGTGCGCTCCCATCTTTTCTTGTATTCGCCAATAGCGCTGGCAATTGATTCTGCAATTTCGTTTTGCCCCTTCTCCGAGTTCATATACTTTTCCTCCTCGGAGTTTGAAATGAATCCTATTTCAGTAAGCACGCTGGGCATAGTTGTTTTCCACAGTACCAAAAATGGACCTTGCTGCACGCCACGACTTTTGCGATTGGCGCGGTTGGTAAACTCTTTTTCGAGCATAGCGGCAACATCGAGGCTTTGCCCCATGTGCGCATTTTGCATAAAGGAAAACATAATAAATGACTCGGGCGAGTTGGGATCGTAGCCTTCATACTTGGTCTCGTAGCCGTCCTCGTACACAATTTCAGCGTTCTCCGTCATAGCTACGTTCATATTTTTGTCCGTTTTATCCAGACCCATTACCCAAGTTTCAGTACCAATTGCTCCCTTATTGGAAGTAGCATTGGCATGGATGGAAATGAATAGGTCGGCACCTACTTTATTGGCAATTGCTCCGCGTGCCTCCAAGTCAATAAAGGTATCGATAGTACGGGTGTATACCAACTCTATGTCGGGGTAGTTTTTTGTGACCAATGCGCCCACCTTTTTTGCTACGCTTAGCACTATATCTTTTTCAATGGAGAAGGCACCTTTAGCCCCAATACTCATTTTCCCGCCATGACCCGGGTCAACTACCACTACCATTTCTTTTTTGTGCGGAGCGGCTTGAGTTGGAGAACTGAAAACCAGCACAGCTATGGCTGTGCAAAGAAGGTGAAAGGTTGAATTTATGAAAACAAAGGCAAACTTGCGTTGCATTTTCGGTCGCTATCGTTTTTTTGAGTAACTTTACCGCTTATTTTCGGCTAACAAAAGTAGTAAAATAATCTTAGCGGTAAAGAGTTGTTCACCAACCTTAACAGATATATTGCGTTTTTTGTGCTCGTGCTCATGTGTTTAGTGAGCAAGGCGCAGCCTATGGTGAAGGCAGATAGCGCTCCCCTTGTTGCAGTTGATAGCGCAATGGTACCGCGTGATACAACGCCCGTAGATACTACCGTAGCCGATGATGCCATTACCGACCCCGTATTCTCAAAGGGGACAGATTCTACTGTATACATTTTGGAGGAGGATAACCGTCGCGTACTTATTTACGGTAATGGAAAGGTGAACTATCAGGATATGGAAATTACGGCAGACTTCATTGATTTTGATATGATGAAGAAGGTTGCTTTTGCCCGTGGTACTTACGATACGCTCACCAAACAGGTGAAAGGTAGACCTGTGTTTAAGCAGGGGAGTGAGAATTTTGAAATGGACTCCATGTACTTCAATTTCGACTCGAAAAAAGCAAAAATTTATACCGTAATAACGCAGCAGAGCGAAGGATACCTGCATGGGCAGGCTATTAAGCGCATGCCCGATAATACAATTTATGTTCAAGGTGGTAAGTACACCACCTGTGATGCCACTTGCCCTCACTACTATTTGGCACTAACCAAAGCTAAAGTTATTCCCGGTAATAAGGTTATTACGGGTATGGCTTATTTTGTGTTGGAGGATGTGCCCACGCCGCTGTTTATTCCCTTTGGATTATTTCCGCAAACATCATCACGCTCATCTGGTATCATTATTCCTTCGTATGGTGAAGAAACATCGCGCGGGTTCTTTTTCCGCGATGGAGGGTACTACTTTGCCGGTAACGACTACTTTGATGCGGCGGTTACGGGTAGTATTTACACGCTGGGCTCGTGGGATATAAGTGCACGCTCCAGCTACACGTGGAAATACCACTTTAGCGGAGGCTTTAACGTAAACTATGCCTACAATGTTACAGGAGAGTCCGGTACAGCTGATTATAACGTAAGTAAAAACTTTGCAATACAGTGGAATCACTCGCAGGATCCCAAGTTTAGTCCTAATAAAACGTTTGCGGCCAGCGTGAACTTTTCTACGGTGAGCTACAATGACCTTAATGGACGCTCGCTTGAGCAGTCGTTAACCAATACGACGAATTCCAGCATTTCATATTCTCAGGTATGGCCGGGGACTCCATTTAGCTTGAGCGTGGCGGCTACCCACTCTCAAAATACGCGTGATAGTACTATTACATTGGGCTTGCCTACGTTGAATTTTAACATGGCGGCTATATCGCCCTTCAAGCGAAAAAATCGTGTAGGCTCTGAAAAATGGTATGAGAAGATTCGTGTTCCACTTTCGGTGAATATGCAGAATACCGTTAGTGCAAAACAGTACGAGTATGAGGATCTTAATAATCTTGTGAAGCACCACATGCGCAATGGTGTGCGTGCTAATACCTCGTTGTCAATACCACTTACTTTGGCTAAGTTTGTTAGCATTAATCCCGGTGTATCCCTTCAGGGCCGTATGTATCTTAGCCATGTAAAGCAAGAGTGGGTGGATACGGCCGGTAGTAAAGGGTACATAAAGAGGGATACCATTTACACTCCCTCGCTCGATTACGATTTCTCTACTTCGATTTCGGCCTCTACCAGGCTGTATGGTATGCTTCAGTTTGGCAGTAAGTCGCCTATTCAGGCAATTCGTCACGTGGTTTCACCCAACGTGAGCCTCAGCTGGCGCCCCGATTTTAGCGATCCCAAGTGGGGAATTTACGAAGAAGTGCAAGTGGATTCTACCGGAAAAATGGGGCGCTATTCACCCAACGCAGGGGGTATATATGGTACCGCAGGAACGGGTAGAAATGCCTCATTGAGTTTCAGCTTGGGCAATACACTTGAAATGAAAGTGAAGAGTAAAAAGGATACAACGGGAACAGGTAGTAAGAAAATTAAGATTTTGGAGGCGCTCAACTTCTCAGCCTCATACAACATGTTGGCCGACTCCATGCAGCTGTCGGCTATCGGTTTTTCGGGGCGAACAACGCTGTTTGGAACCTTGGGTATTAGCTTCAACGGAACGCTCAATCCTTATGCCCTGAGTCCCGATGGGAAAAGGGTCACTGCGCGGTGGAGTTACAAGGATGGTTCGCTGGTTCGGCTTACCAATTTTGGCTTCTCCTTTGGTTACGCATTCAACCGCGATGAAAAGGTGACCAACACGCTACCTGAACCTATTCCCTCAGCGCTTGACCCCATGGGGGAGTATGATGGATTTCAGGTGCGCTATGCCGATTTTAGTCTGCCCTGGTCGTTTAATGTCAGTTATTCGTTCTCATATAACAAGCCCTTGCTGACACAGTCCATTATACAAACGCTGAACTTTAACGGTAGCTTTAGCCTTACCAAAAAATGGCAAATCGGGTTCCAGTCGGGATACGACCTTGCCGCACGTAAAATAGCTCCCACGTCGGTTAACCTGAGTCGTGACCTGCACTGCTGGGCAATGAACTTTTCGTGGATTCCCATAGGTTCGTGGCAGAGCTGGAACTTTAGCATAGCTATTAAATCTTCAATGTTGAAGGACTTGAAATACGATAGGCGTCAAAGCCGCTTTGACCAAATGCCTATTCAATAGTTAAGAATTAAAAATTAAGAATGAAAAATGAAAAAAATAATTCACACAGATAAGGCGCCTGCTGCAGTGGGACCATACAGCCAAGCTGTAGAGGTAAATGGTACGCTTTACATCTCGGGACAAATACCTATTATCCCTGCTACAGGCGAAGTGGTGCAGGGTGATATTGTAGCGCAAACTGAGCAGGTTTTTGCCAATATTAAAGCCATTTTGGCTGAGGCCGGTTACACAATCGATAATGTGGTGAAGACTACCGTGCTTATGCAAAATCTTGGCGATTTTGCAGCCATGAATGAGGTGTATGCGCGCCACTTTACTGCGCAGCAACCCGCCCGCTCAACGTTTCAGGTGGCAAAACTACCTAAGGATGTACAAATAGAAATTGAAACCATTGCCGTAAAATAAATGCACACCTTTCTTGCTTTTTCGGTTGTTTTAGGATTGTGCTTTTTAGGCTTGGGCATAAAAATTTTCTTTTCAAAAGAGGGAAGATTTCCTGAAACCGAAATAGGGCACAATAAGGAAATGCGTAAGCGCGGCATTATGTGTACGCGGCAGGAGGAGATTCTGCGTTGGCAAAAAGGACGACGTAAAAAAGTAGAAGAACCGTTATCGTGCGAGGGCTGCGGGCTGGTGGAACATTGCGAAGAAAAGGAAGATAAGCATAGATAAATGTTCCGCTTGAGGCGGAACGATAAACGCTTCGCGATAAAAAGATAAAATTTATTGCCAGTCATTTGACTGACGACTTTTAAACTTTAAGAACTTTACAAACTTTACAAACTTAATCATGTTCAAAACAACTTACAAAGCCGTGTCAGCTGCCGAGGCAGTAAAGGCAGTAAAATCAGGCGATCACATTCACCTGAGCAGCGTAGCCAGCGCACCACAGGTGTTAATTAAGGCGCTATGCGCTCGTGGCGATGCAGGCGAACTGCGCAATGTGTACATTCACCACTTGCATACCGAGGGTGAAGCTCCCTATGCCGAGGCAAAGTACGAGGGTGTTTTTCAACACGATGCATTTTTTGTTGGTGGTAACGTGCGTAAGGCGGTGCAGGCAGGTTTTGCCGATTACATCCCCATTTTTTTGGGTGAGACGCAAAAGTTGTACCGTAGCGGAGTACTTCCTTGTGATGTGGCCATGGTGCAGGTGTCAACCCCCGATAAGCACGGTTTCGTGTCGCTGGGAACTTCGGTAGATGCTACGCTTGCGGCTATTGAAACGGCAAAAACGGTGATTGCTGTGGTAAATCCTCATGTGCCCCGCGCCTTTGGTGATGCCATGATTCCTATGGGCATGATTGATATTTTTGTAGAAGATAATACGCCGTTGGAGCCCGCGCATTTTACCGAGCCTACCGAAATTGAAAAGGCTATTGGTTTGAACTGTGCGGCACTGATTGAAAATGGTGCTACCCTGCAAATGGGCATCGGTGCTATTCCCAATGCAGTATTGGCTCAGCTGGGTAACCACAAGAACCTCGGTATTCACACCGAAATGTTTGCCGATGGCGTTCTTCCGTTGGTGGAGAAAGGCGTTATTAATGGCGCAGCCAAGGGTATTGATAAGGGCAAAATGGTTTCTACCTTCCTTATGGGTTCACAAAAGTGCTACGACTTTATCGACGATAACCCCATGGTGCTGATGAAGGACGTAGGCTACACCAACGACCCCTTCATTATTGCCAAGAACCCCAAGGTAACCGCTATCAACTCGGCGCTGCAAATTGATATCACAGGTCAGGTATGCGCTGACTCGCTGGGTACAAAATTCTATTCGGGTGTGGGTGGTCAAATTGACTTTATATATGGCGCATCACTTTCACAGGGCGGAAAGGCTATTATTGCTATGCCTTCGGTAACCGATAAGGGCATCAGCAAAATTGCGCCTACGCTCAACCTTGGCGCCGGTGTGGTAACTACGCGTAACCACGTACACTACATTGTAACCGAGTACGGCGCTGTGGATTTGTACGGTAAGTCGTTGCAGGAGCGCGCAAGGCAAATTATCAACATTTCTCACCCCGACCACCGCGAGGCGTTGGATAAGGCCGCATTTGAGCGCTATGGTTCGCACTTTCACTTTGTAAAGAAATAATTATTTACATTTGTTTTGTTTAATCTAAAAAACAAACATTATGATTACGGAAAATAAAGATTTGATGAAGCAAGCCCGCGAAACGCTGGAAGGCAACTGGGGCTTGCCTATTGGCGTAGCGGTGGTGTATATGCTTATAGTTGGCACCCCCAGTATCGTGCCGTTGTTTGGTAGCGCTATTACCTTGCTTATTGGTGCACCCATGGTTTTGGGGTTCGCTCGCTTCTTCCTCAATTTTTCGCGAGGTCAGCAAGCGGATTTCAATGTGCTGTTTAGTGGTTTCAATAATTTTGGAACAGCGTTGGTAACCTACCTTTTGATGGTGATTTTCGTCATGCTCTGGATGTTGTTGCTCATTGTACCCGGTATTATTGCAAGTATTGGTTACTCGCAAACTTTCTTCATCTTAGCTGAAGATCCCACCATTGCTCCCATGGCTGCGTTAAGGAAGAGTAAGGAAATGATGTACGGTTACAAGTGGAAGTACTTTTGCCTGAATTGCCGTTTTATCGGTTGGGGGCTGCTTTGCATTCTCACACTCGGTATCGGTTTCATATTCTTGCTGCCCTACATGCAGGTGTCGTATGCCAAGTTTCATGATGACCTAAGGGCTAACTATGTAGAGGTGGTACAATAATTTCAAATTCCAAATTTCAGATTTTAAACAAAGAGCGCGACATAAAATGTCGCGCTCTTTTTGTATTCCAATTTGGGAATTTGAAATCTGAAATTTGGAATTTGAAATTTGAAATTACCTCCTTGTCAATGCTACCACATTTTCCACATGGTGCGTATGCGGAAACATATCCACCGGTTGCACGTCGGTAATTTGGTATTGCTCGGCCATTAGCGCAAGGTCGCGTGCTTGGGTGGCGGGGTTGCAGCTAACGTACACTATGCGCTTGGGCGCGGCGCGCAGTATGGTTTGCGCCACATCGGGGTGAATACCGGCGCGTGGCGGGTCGAGTATAACTACATCGGGCTTGCCGTTTTGCGCAATAAAGTCATCGTTGAGCACGTCCTTCATGTCGCCCGCGTAAAATGTGGCGTTATCAATGTTGTTGAGGCGGGCGTTTACCCAAGCATCATCAATGGCCTCCTTCACGTACTCCACACCCACTACTTTTTTAGCATTCTTTGCCACAAAGTTGGCAATGGTGCCCGTACCGGTGTACAAGTCGTACACGACCTCGTTACCCGTAAGGCGGGCAAAGTCGCGCGCTACGCTGTATAGCTTATACGCCTGCTCCGAGTTGGTTTGGTAAAATGATTTCGCTCCAATTTTGAAGCGCAAGTTTTCCATTTGCTCAAAAATATGGTCGCGCCCTGCAAAGTAAATAATTTCCTGATCGCCTATAGTATCGTTGCGCTTGCCGTTTATTACGTAAAGCAACGATGTGATTTGAGGAAATTCGCGCTGTAGGTGCTGCATGAGCGCGCTGATTTTCTCCGTGTCGTTTTTGGCAAAAACAACAATCACCATCAGCTCGCCCGTACTTGATGTGCGAATAATAAGGTTGCGCATTAATCCTGTTTGCTCACGCAGGTTAAAGAATTCGTAACCGTTATCTACTGCAAATTTCTTAATGGATAAGCGAATAGCATTTGACGGTTCTGCTTGAAGATGGCAATGGTTAATGTCCAGCACCTTGTCAAACTTCATGGGAATATGAAACCCGAGGGCTTCAGGGTTCTTTATCTCCTCACCCAAGTCCAGCTCTTCTTTGGGCACCCAACGTTTGTGAGAAAATGTAAACTCCAGCTTGTTTCTATATAGCGTAGTTTTTTCGGAGCCTATGATAGGGTTCACCGTAAGGTTTGTGAAGTTGCCAATACGCGTTAACTGATCTTCTACTTGGCGCTGCTTATACTTAAGCTGTTCGAGGTAGGGTAGCGGCTGCCACTTGCAGCCGCCACAAGTGCCGTAGTGCTCGCAAAAAGGAGTTAGGCGTTGGGGTGAAGGGGTAACCAGCTGTGTGATGTAGCCTTCCATAAAGTGGCTACGCTTTTTTGTGAGCTGTACGTTTACCACGTCACCCGGTACGGCAAAGGGAACAAACAATACAACGCCTTCTATACGTGCCATAGCCTTGCCCTCGGCTGCTACGTCTACTATGTCGACGTTTTCTAAGATTGGGAGTTTTTTTTGCTTCATGGCTGCAAAAGTACAGCAATTTTTAACCTTGCAAAAGCTAAATATTCATACCTCTGTGTACGTACACGATATTTTAACCAATTGATTGTCATGCAAATTTGATGTATTTTAATATTGCAGTCTAAAAAAAAGCGAAAAAAAGTGTACTAATAATGTTTTTTTGCCCTATATTTGCCTAAGTAAAAACCCAGATTAAACCATTTTAAACCAAAAAATATTATGAAAAAAAGTTTAATTGCAATGGCGCTTATGGCTGGCGCAGTAGTATTTGTTACTTCTTGCGGTGGTGGCGACGACCCAACAGAAAGTACTTGTCAAAATTGTACTGTTACTGTTACTAACAGAAGTAACTCTCAGCCTGATAAGGCGTCAGCAGTGTTTCCTAACGGTCAATATTGTGATGCTAATCTCACTGCTGTAAAGGCTGCTAACAATCAAAATGTAGCAGGTGCTGATGCGACTGACGGAAAGGGTGGCAAGTACGTTGTAAGTTGCCAATAGTCCATTGTAGTTTTATTACGAGCAATTTCCTTTACCCACTAAGTGGCGGGTAAAGGAAATTTTGTTTTATGCCTATTTCAAATAATTTCGTAGAGGTTGCTTCATTTTTCTGCGCAAAGCCTTGAATTTTCGCTATCTTTGTACTCCAAATTTTTGAAGGAAAAACCAATGTTGAATACAGTAGAAGAAGCCGTAGAGGATATCCGCAGAGGGAAATTTGTGATAGTGGTGGACGATGAGGATCGCGAGAATGAAGGCGATTTAATTGCTGCTGCCCAATTTGTTACACCTGAAATGGTGAACTTTATGCTCAACGAGGGGCGTGGCGTAATTTGCGTGCCGCTTTCCGAGTCGCGCTGCCGCGAGTTGGAGTTGGAACTGCAGGTGTCGCACAATACTTCTTCGCATGAAACACCGTTTACCGTAACTACCGATTTACTCGGACATGGCTGCACCACAGGCGTATCTACGCATGACCGTGCTGCTACTATTCGTGCTTTAGCCGACCCCAACATGAAGCCTGAGGACTTTGGGCGTCCGGGACATATTAACCCGCTACGCGCTCGCGATAGGGGGGTGCTGCGTCGTGCAGGGCATACCGAAGCTGCCATTGACCTGGCGCGCTTGGCCGGATTGCAACCTGCCGGAGTGCTCATAGAGGTGATGAACTCGGATGGCACCATGGCGCGTTTGCCGCAGCTGGAAGAGGTGGCAAAAAAGTTTGATCTAAAAATTATTTCTATTGCCGACTTGATTGCTTACCGCTTGCAAAGCGATAGCATTGTAGATCGCGGTGACCGGGTGAGTTTACCCACGGAGTACGGTGATTTTGACTTGATCGTTTTTCGTCAAAAGTCGAATGGGCAGGAGCATGTAGCCTTGGTAAAAGGTACATGGGCGCCCGATGAGCCGGTGCTGGTACGTGTGCACTCGTCATGTGTTACGGGCGATATATTCGGTTCGTGCCGTTGTGATTGCGGGCATCAGCTGCATGAAGCAATGCGCATGGTAGAGCAGGAGGGTAAGGGTGTGGTGCTTTACCTCAATCAGGAGGGTCGTGGTATTGGCCTGTTCAACAAAATTCATGCGTATAAGCTGCAGGAGCAGGGCATGGATACGGTGGAGGCTAATCTTGCTATGGGCTTCCGTGCCGACGAGCGTGACTATGGCGTAGGAGCCAGCATGCTGCATGAGTTGGGTGTGCATAAAATGCGACTTATGACCAATAATCCGCTCAAGCGTAAGGGGCTTGAAGGTTATCACTTACAGGTAGTGGAAAACGTACCTATAGTAATAGCACCCAATAAGCACAATCTGACCTATCTCAAAACCAAAGAGGTAAAGATGGGCCATAACTTAGGATTAAAATAATTAAAAATTGAGAATGGAGAGTGATTCCATTTTCCATTTTTAATTCTCAATTAAAAAATGATTTTACCTGTATACTTATACGGTTCTCCGGTTTTACGTAAGATGTCGGAGGATATTACACCGGACTATCCCGATTTTAAGAAGCTGTTGGTAGATATGTGGGAGACCATGTATCATACCGATGGGGTGGGGTTGGCCGCGCCCCAGATAGGGAAAAATATTCGTCTGTTTGTAATTGACGCTGATTGCCTGAGCGAAGATTATCCCGATGGGAAGGATTTTAAGCAGGCTTTTATAAATGCGCATATTGTAGAGGTAGATGGCGAAGATTGGGCGTATAACGAAGGCTGCCTGAGCGTGCCTAAAATTCACGAGGATGTGAAGCGTCCTACGCGTGTGCGCATGCAGTACTGCGATGAAAACTTTGTGCAGCATGATGAGTGGTTTGATGGTATACGCGCCCGCATTATTCAGCATGAGTACGACCACTTGGATGGTAAAACCTTTATAGATAAACTTTCATCTATACGCCGCCAGCTGCTTAAATCGAAGTTGGTGAAGATAAGCAAAGGAGAGGTTTCTGCCAGCTATAGGGTGAAGGTGGAGAAGTAAAACACAGATAAATGTGCTTCGCACGATAAAAAGATAAATGCCCTGCGGGCGATAAAAATATCAATTCGTAACTTTTAATTCGTAATTTTTAATTGATATTGGTTGTTGATAGCGGTTCTACCAAGGCCGATTGGCGTTTGGTGCTGGCTGACGGAACGCATCAACGTTACGCCGGACGTGGTCTGAATCCGCTGCATGTGGCGCCTGCCGACATGCTTAAAATTCTGAGGGAGCGTACCCCAGCTGAGTTGCAGGGTGTGCCTGTACGACGCTTATTTTTTTACGGTGCAGGTTGTGGTGCTTCTGATGCTACCAAAATTTTATCTGCTGCTTTTTCCAAAATTTTTGTAGAGGCTAATGTTGAAGTGTTGCCCGATTTTTTGGGTGCGGCACGGGCTCTTTTTGGCAGGAGAGAAGGAGTGGTCGCCATTCTCGGTACGGGTTCTGCCTGTGGATTGTACGATGGTGACTCCATTGTGAAAACGTCAAAATCGCTTGGCTATATATTAGGTGATGATGGCAGCGCTACCGATTTGGGAAAGCGTTTGCTACGGGCTTTTTTCTACAACCAATTGTCGGAGGGCTTGGCGCAGCAGCTGCATGAGCAGGGGGTAACACGCGAGGAGGTACTACAGGCTGTCTATCATGGTGATTCTCCTGCCATTTACCTTGCATCCCTCCTTGATTTTATCTTGAGAAATAGAGAAAACGAGAAGGTAATACAGCTGGTTGAAGAGTCATTCAATAACTTCTTTGAAAATCACGTGAATGCAGTGTATTCTTCTCTTTATCAACTTGGAATAGTTGGGTCGGTAGGCTTTTTATTCGCGGATATTTTACAGGAGGTAGCTAAGCGGCATGGCGTTGATAATGTTGAGTTTTTACAATATCCTATTGATCGATTGACTCAATATCATATTTTTGAGTAATAATTTTGCAATTGCGACATTTTTTGTACCTTTGCAATCCCTAAAAAGGAAAGCCCAGATGGCGAAATTGGTAGACGCACTAGTTTCAGGGACTAGCGGTCGCAAGGCTGTGCAGGTTCGAGTCCTGTTCTGGGCACCAAAAAAAGTTCTTCAAAAGTAGTAGTTGCCCAGATGGCGAAATTGGTAGACGCACCACTTTGAGGGGGTGGCGCCCGCAAGGGTGTGCAAGTTCGAGTCTTGTTCTGGGCACTTAAAGGCAATGAATTGTAAATCAATTCATTGCCTTTTGTTTTTTAGACTTTTGTAGTTGTATTTACTAACCTTTCCTACGGTGTTTCAGCCCGTAGGACTGTCAGCATGTAGCCAGGGGTGAAGCCCCTGGTAACCTGATGTGGCATGGAGTGTGGCGTGCGGAGCAAACTTTTTCCTTTGAAAAACGCTTTTGCTCCGCGCGTAAAATACCACACTTGTCATTGCTACCAGGGGCTTCACCTCTGGCTACAAGGTTGTCGCGCCTACAACGCTTAATACAAAGTGAATTAAATGCAGTTTACTATTGTATGTTAAAGTTTAATCAAGGTCGCAAATTACGACCTTGAACAATGCCTTGGAGGTTTCCTCTTTAATTGTCGATGTTTTAGATTCTTTTGTTTTGATGTTGAATAATCTTCGCCTGCTTTTTCGGGATTTTGGCAATTTTTTCACTCAAGATTTTAATGCCAAAGCCTATGCTTACGCTGTGCTTTTTATAGCGTGTAGCGTGCTGTTGGTGTATGGTTTGGGTTTGAATATCAGTGTTGACAGGGGGGCAGTTCCAACTGGAAGTCGTTTGCTCAACCTTTTACTATGCTATGGTTCCATATACTACATGGTGTCCATTCCTATACTGGTTATTAAGCGTGAATACGCTACGCTTTCCAACCCTTGGTTCTACATTAAGAGCTTCGTTTTTATTTTTCTACTCAGCTTTTCTTCTCATATTTCGTGGCGCGAACTGGTCGATTTATCCGATTGTCGGATTTGGGAAGATACCTATATCTATAAGTTGCTTGCATATACGCGTCACACCACATTTATTGTGCTTCCGCTGATTTTTATCCGAGGTTTTTTTGATAGAAAAATAAAAAGCCTGTATGGGTTGTGTAAAGGTACACATCATATAAGAGCCTATTTGTCGTTGTATATCGTGGTGTTTCCGCTGCTCATTTTTGCATCTTTCACATCGGATTTTTTGTCGTACTACCCTGTTTATAAACCGTGGTTGTTTCAGAATGTTTTTGACCGACCTGCATGGCTCAATACATTTTTGTTTGAGCTGGTTTATACATTCAATTTTATTGCAGTAGAAGTATTCTTCCGCGGGGCATTGGTAATTGGGATGGCAAAGCTGCTGGGACGTAACGCTGTGTTGCCCATGGTGGCGGTGTATGTAGCTATACACTTTGGGAAACCTGCGCTGGAGGCTATATCGGCATTGTTTGGTGGTTACTTTTTGGGAGCATTAGCATTTCAAACGCGACATATTTGGGGAGGTGTAATTATTCACATGGGCATAGCGTTGGTAATAGAGTTGCTGCGCTTTTTCGAACACTATATTTTAGGAGTAGGATAATGAATTTTATTCGCGCTTGCGCTATAATTTTTGCTTGCCTTACGGTGGGTGAACTGCTGGTGTATGTTACGGGAGTTAAGTTCCCGTCGAGCATAATAGGTATGGTGCTGCTTACAGCACTGTTGCACTTTAAGGTGCTACAGCTGCATTGGGTAAAAGCGGTGGCCGATTTCTTTGTGGGTAACCTTATGCTTTTCTTCATCCCATCGGGGGTGGCGCTTATGCTATACGCTGATATAATAAAGGCGGAGTTTATCCCGATTGTGGTAGCTACGCTGGTGAGTACGTTGCTGGTATTGGTTGTTACAGGGTGGGTTCATCAGCTGTTTAGGAGGAAAAGGTAATGGAATTTTTGCAAAGCGAAATATTTTTGGTGGCGCTTACTTTTGGCGTATACTATGGCGCGCAGCTGCTGCAACAGCGTACTCGTTGGGTGTTGCTCAATCCCGTTTTGGTGAGCATTACGTGTATTATTGCATTTCTTGTTTTGTGCAATATCGATTATTCGTACTACAAAAAAGGCGCGCGTATTATTGAGTTCCTTTTGAAACCTGCGGTAGTTGCGTTAGGCGTACCACTTTACCTGCAGCTGGAAAAAATAAAGAAAATGCTTACGCCCATTATTCTCTCGCAGCTGGCAGCATGTATAGTGGGGGTGGTATCGGTAACGGTGGTGGCATGGTTGCTGGGGGCAAGTAGGGAGGTGGTGATGTCGTTAGCACCAAAATCAGTAACCACGCCTATTGCCATTGAGGTGTCGGAGGTAATTGGCGGTATTCCCGCACTGACTACGGCTACGGTGGTAATAACGGGAGTGTTTGGCGCTATATTTGGGTTCAAAATTCTAAAACTATTTGGAGTGGAAAACCCGATAGCGCAGGGCCTAAGTATGGGCGCTGCCGCCCATGCGCTGGGAACTTCGCGCTCGGTAGAGGTTAGTCCTACCTATGGCGCTTACGCCAGTCTGGCGCTTATTTTGAACGGTGTTTTTACAGCTATACTTACGCCCTATATTTTACAAATAATGGGGTTGTGAAGTGAATTTTTTTAGTAACTTGCAGCACGTAACATTAAAAAAATACGAGTTATGAGCTTAAGATTGCGACTGATTATACTGAACTTCCTTCAGATTGGATTGTGGGGAACGTGGCTTATTTCGCTTGGCGGATACATGGGGCGTGAGCTGGGTTTTACGGGAGGTGAAATAGGCAGCGTATATGCTACCATGGGTATTGCCTCGTTGTTTATGCCTGCGCTGCTGGGTATTGTGGCCGATAGGTGGGTGAATGCCGAGCGCTTGTTGGGGATATGCCATTTGCTGGGCGCCGCATGTTTAGTGTGGATTTCTACCATTACGTCGCCATCGCTCATGTTTGTGGCTATGCTGATTAACGTAATGGTGTACATGCCCACCATTGCGCTGGCTAATACGGTTTCGTACAACGCGCTTGAAAAGGCGGGGATGGATATTGTGAAGGACTATCCGCCCATTCGTACGTGGGGTACGGTGGGTTTTGTGCTATCTATGTGGATTGTGGATATTGCGGGTTTTGCGTTTAGCAAACATCAGCTGTACTTTGGTGCGGCAATGGCGCTGGTGCTGGGTTTTTACGCGTTTACCTTGCCTGCTTGTCCTCCGGCCAAGACTCCCAGAAACGGATCTCTGGTTTCGGCTTTGGGGCTTGATGCGTTTAAGCTATTCCGTATTCCTAAAATGGCAATATTTTTTGTTTTTGCCATGTTGCTGGGTGCGGCGCTACAAATTACCAATGCTTTTGGCAGCAGCTTCCTCGACAGCTTCCATTGCATTCCCGAGTATGCCGATAGCCTCGCGGTACGCTTTCCCATTATTTTGCTTTCGGTGTCGCAAATTTCCGAAACATTCTGCATTCTACTTATCCCATTTTTCCTAAAACGTTTTGGTATAAAAAATGTGATGCTGATGAGCATGCTGGCTTGGTTCCTGCGCTTCGGTTTATTTGGCGTAGGTACTCCCAGTGGAATGGGCTTTGTAGCATTGCTGCTTTCTATGATTGTGTACGGTGTGGCATTTGACTTTTTTAATATTTCGGGCTCACTGTTTGTGGAAAGCGAGGTAAAGTCCAACATTCGTGCCAGCGCGCAGGGTTTATTTATGATTATGACCAACGGCCTTGGAGCCACTATTGGCGGCTACGGTAGCGGTTGGGTAGTAGAGCATTTTACGGCAAATGGCGTGCGCGATTGGCCTGCTATTTGGTTTGTATTTGCTGGCTACGCGCTGGTAATTGCTATAGTATTTGCCATAGTATTTAAGTATAAGCACAACCCTGAAGCGATAGCAAAAAAGGTGTAGAGGGGCGTGTGTCGAGCTTTAATTTGAGTAGCAAATTTTTCATTTAAGAAGAATTTGCTACTTTTTTTTATATAGTTATAGCGTTTCGCTATTGTTCTTGTCGAAAAAACGACCAATTTTTGAGAAGTCATGAACAATAAGTGAAACGCCTTCGCTTTGCGTGGGCGTTACTTATTTTGACTTCGGGTGCTTGGTCGTACCTTTCGACAGATAAGTGATGTCCCACGCTTTGGTTTTACATGAGTTGGGCGAGAACAATAGCAGCTTGTATAGGCTTTATTGTTTAACCATAGATACATGTAAAATGAAAGTAAAAAAAGTTTTCCTGCCGTTATTGTTATTTGTACTTACCCTATTTCCTCAATGCGAAAACCCTATACGTTTCGCCAAGTGGTAATAATACCGACGGATTAACCCCGGCTACAGCCTATAGGAATATCAATTCTGCCATAAATATGGCGGCAATCGGTGATGAAATTTGGGTGGCCGCGGGAACCTATGTGCCCACAGCCACACCCTCGGATGGCTACACACCCATTAATCAAAAAACTCTTACAATTAGGGGAGGCTACAGTAGTGACTTTACCCAAAGGGATCCCGATACCTACGTAACCATATTTAGCGGCGATGTAAATAATAACGATGTTTACAATGCCGATTACACCGCCGTAACCGGCAATACCGATAATGCGGGCATTTTTAAAGTGATTAACTCCATTGTGCTGATCGACGGTGTTACTCTGAGAGGTGGGTATGCTACAATCTATAGTGGCGCTATCTGGCTTCATGGCGGAGAACTTACGCTGGTTAACTGCATCTTTAATCTAAATCTTTCCGAAGGCTGGGGAGGAGCATTCTACGTTGATGGCGGAAGCCAATTACGGAACGCTGGTCTACGTATTTGACGGCGATGATGTGCGAATAGATACCGCTAATGTTACAGCCCGATTTGATAGTAGAAAGGCGGGCGTGGATAAGGAGGTTGCGGTGAGTAATATGGCACTCATAGGCACGCATGCCGAGTCTTACGAGCTGATAATGCCCTCGGCAACCACAGCCACAATAGTACCAAAAAAACTGGTAATACGGAGGCGAGAATAGCCGTAAGTTGCAGGTCACAAGTAACCTGTAGCCGGCGTGAGTACTGAGCGTCGGCGTAACTTGTAACCTGCCATGGTTAAAAAGAGGGAGGGGCTATGGTATTACCAACTCCGCCCTTTTTGGTGAAGAATAGCCAACCTCTTTCGCATGCAGCAGGTACTGCTCGGTGGCCTCTGCCGTGGTGATTTTTAGCCCTTTTCCTTTATCATTTACCGGAAGTTGATACTCTTCGGTTTTGGTGCTCATGTAGCTGTTCATAGCCACGGTGTATTTTTTGTGCTTGTCAATGGGGTTGCCATTGGGTAGGAATGCCTGTACCGAAGCTTGCTTATTCTTTACCGTTACCTTGTAGCGCATACCCGAAACGCATAAATCTAAGCGTTGAAAATGGTTGTAGACGCTGGTGATGAACTGAAGCACCTCTGCTCCGGTCATGGTAAACTGTATAATTTCGTTGCCAAAGGGGTCGGCAAGGTAGAGGTCTTTTTTGGTAAGAGGTCCCTTTGCCAGCGAGTCCATACGAACACCAAAAAGATTTTGGAACGCAATGTCGGAATGGGTTTGCGCGCGCACGGCATCACAAAAGAAGTTGCCAATGTTGAAGCCTCCAACAATGGGTCTTTTAAATGTGCCCACCACCTGCTGCATCTCGGGATTGTTGTTGTACTGCGCAATTTTGCGGGTAACGGCAGTGTCTTTTTGCGTAAGTTGGGCAACATCTACCAGCCTGTTGCGCTTGCTTACTACTTTTCCATTTTTGAATTTTACGGTAGTTTGCCCTATGTAGCTTACATACCTGTAGGCTTGGGTTACCAGCACGTCATTTATCAGCACGCCGGTGTCGAGTTTAGTGTGCGAGTGACCTCCAACAATCAAATCCAACGCGCTGTAGCGCGAGGCAAGCAGCGTGTCTTCAAGTACGCCTATGTGCGTGAGCGCTACAAGCAGGTTGCTTTTTTCGCGTAGCGGTACATATTTTGCAAACTCTTCAATGGGATTGGTAAATACCAACTTCTTCAGCTTGTCCTCGTGTGCTTCGGGGCGCTCCTGTATGAGCCCCACTATGCAGATTTTTTCCCCACCCTTGGTGAAAAAAATGTACGGTTTCAGCGCGGGAATTGGGCTGCTATCGGTATTAATGTTGGCGCAAACAAAGGGAAAGTTGGCTTGTTCAATGCGCTTAGCAAGTATTTCCTGTCCGTAGTCAAATTCGTGGTTGCCTATGGTGGATACGTCAAAGCGCATGTAATTCATGATGTCAATAATAGGGTAGCCCTTATCGGGATAGTAGTCCACCACGGGGTTGCCTGAAAATAGGTCGCCTGCCGAGAGCAGCAGTACGTTGGAATTTTGGGCGCGTTGCTCGTTTACGTAAGCTGCAACCTTATCCATGTTGTCAATTTTGGCATGCAGGTCGTTGAGGGAAAGTATCACCACCTCGGTTTCGCGCGGCTGGCAACTTGCCAGAAATAGTGTGAGGACTATTATGCGGAAGAGTTTTGTTTTCATATAGTAGAGTTGTTGAGCTGTTGAATCGCTGAAGTGTTTAGATTATTTCGACTTTTAGAATGTTTTTTGTTGAGGAGGTAATGCGGTAACGATTGTCGGGGCGCTGGTTTACCACCCAAATAATATCACCATTGGCCGCGCAAAGCACCAGCTGTTGCTCTTTTTCGAGCAGGTTCAGCTTTGCGTCAATAAAAAAATCGCTCAACTTTTTTTCACCCGTCATACCGAAGGGTACGAAGGAGTCGCCTGCTTGCCAGCGGCGCAGCGTGAGCGGAAATTGCAACTTATCGTAGCTAAAAAAAGCAACGCTCATGCCGAGTGAGAAGTTAACATGCTCTTGGCCCACAATGCTCAGCTGTAGTGCGCTGCCATTGGGTAGCGATATTTGTGTACCGTTCTTAATATCCTCTTGAGGTATATCAGTAGGGGTAAAGTGTGCTGCGCCTACATTTAGCGAAACTATAAGCGTATCTCTATCTTTAATGAGTGTGTGAGTGGGGGAGTAGAATTTTTTTCCTGAAGTTTTGCTGAGTGATTGTGCTATGTCGTTAACCACAGCCCCTGAAAAGTTATACTCGCGCAGCAGCTCGTATAGCCAAAAGCCTTGTTGTACTGCCGGCAATACCGCTATGCTGATATGAAGCACGTTGCTTTCGATGGCACAGCAACGCTTTTTTAACTCTGAGGCAAAATCTTCAATAACGAGCTGTGTTTCGGTCAACCGTTCTATATTGTTCTGCATGGAACGCAGGAACGAGGGGTTAACGTTGGTAAATTCCGGCATAATTCGATGGCGAATGTAGTTGCGCGCGTACTTGGTGCTGGCGTTGGATGAATCCTCGCGGTAGGTGAGATTGTGCTGTGCAGAGTACTCCATAATCTCATCGCGTGTGGCAAATAGTAATGGACGTGCAACCCTGTTTTGTAGTGGCGCCATACCTGTTAGTCCGCTTAAGCCGGTGCCGCGTGTAAGGTTGATAAAAAAGGTTTCAACGTTATCATTGAGGTTATGCGCTACGGCAACTTTGTCGTAGCCATTTTCGCTCATCAATTGCTCAAACCACTCGTAACGTAGCGCGCGTGCCGACATTTGAATGGACACGTCCTGCGCTTCGGCATACTCTTCGGTATTAAAGCGACGGGTGAAAAAGGGTAGGTTGTTTTTGTGGCAAAGTTCACGCACAAAGGTCTCGTCACCATCGGATTCGTTGCCGCGTAGCGAAAAGTTGCAGTGGGCCACGCCTACTTGGTAGCCCGCTTCACATAGCAGATGCAAGAGTGTAATGGAGTCCACGCCACCGCTTACGCCAACCAGAATGTTTTCTTTTGGTGAAAAAATGCGGTGTTGATCGATGAAATTTTTGAGGCGTTGCAGCATGGCTGAGGGATAATGCGTAGCTCAAAGATGCGAAAAAAATGAAGGTTGTGCAACTGTAATGGGATATAAAAAAAGTTGGGCGCTTACGGAAACCGCAAACAACCCAACTCCCCTCTTAAAAAAACGTAAATGAATTACGTTCGCTGTTGGCGGGTTCGCCATTTATGGTGTCCTGTTTTTTTAGCGGTTGATAAATGCGAATGCATTTGCAATATCTCCGTAGTAAACAGGTAACTACCTATTGTTTAGATGCAAAAGTAGTACAGATTTTTACGTATTCCAAATGTTAAAATAACGTCATTGGCATATGATCTTTTTTTGTTGTTTGCAAGTTATTGAATGTAAGTGTTTTGCAAAATTTGAAAACGCTCAATTTGAATTTTAACAATCGATTTTTACGTAAATTTACGTATTTATAACACTTGAACGAGGTGATGTATAACCCTGTACGGTATAATTAAAATAAAGAGTGTGAGGCGTTAACGCCTCACACTCTTTATTTTTCCTTGTAGGATATAGAGCTACAGTTTGCTATCTAAGCCTTTGAAATATTTGTAGGTGTTTACGGTTAGTTCGCCGGCAGCGGATTCATCGCACATAATAATACCGTGAGGGTGTACTTGTAGCGCGCTGATAGTCCATTTTTGGCAGTAAGCTCCCTCAATGCCATACTTTATGGCTTGTGCTTTATTGTGTCCTGTTGCTAATATGAGTACTTCGCGTGCTGATAGTACTGTTCCCACGCCCACGGTAAGCGCTTTGCGTGGTACGGCGTTAACATCGTTATCAAAAAAACGAGAGTTGGCAATAATAGTATCTTCTGTGAGGGATTTTATGCGTGTACGCGAGTTGAGTGATGAGAATGGTTCGTTGAAAGCAATATGCCCATCATTGCCTATGCCACCTAAAAAGAGATCGATGCCACCGTAAGAGGAGATTTTGTCTTCGTAGCTAGCGCACTCCAACTCTAAATCGGGAGCGTTGCCATTAAGTATATTCACATTTTCAGGCTTTATGTCAATGTGCTTAAAGAAATTGCTCCACATAAAACTATGGTAACTTTGGCTATGCTCTTTGGGAATCCCTACGTATTCATCCATGTTGAAGGTTACTACGTTTTTGAACGATACTTTTCCTTCTCCACACAATCTGATAAGCTCCTTGTAGGTTTCAAGCGGAGTTGATCCGGTAGGTAAACCCAGAACAAAAGGTTCGTTGGATTTCTTACCATGCTCCGTAATTTTTGTCGCAATGTACCCGGCAGCTCTCTTAGCAACAGACGTTGCATCATGTTCAATAAATACTAACATCTTGTCCGGTTTAAATTATTTTTACAAATACTTCCATGGCCTGATACTCAGCCATACCTAACTTATCGTACAGCATGGCAGTGTTTTGAGTGCGATCCTCAGCGCGCTGCCAGAACTCGCGCGTGTCGCTGCCTGGGAATGGCACTATATCTTTCTGTGATAGATGACGGTATATGGCGTGTCGCTTTTTTAATACCTCCTCGGGGCTGAGGGGAACTGCCATATCCACTAAACCTAAGTCCCACTCTTGCCAAGCGCCGCGGTAAAGCCACATGTGTGCTTCCTTAGCCCAAGGTTCATTGCGCACTTCATGCATAGCCATAAGTACGGCCTCGATGCAAATGCGATGCGTGCCGTGTGGGTCGGATAAGTCGCCTGCTGCGTAGATTTGATGAGGTTTAATTTCGTTCAGTAACCCTACTACAATGTCAATGTCGATTTGTGTTAGTACGCCCTTTTTTATGCCACCGGTTTCGTAAAAGGGCATATTGAGGAAGTGAGCGTGTGTTTCTTCATTAAGTCCAAATAGGCGACAAGCGGCTTTAGCTTCAGCTCGGCGTATGGAGGCCTTTATTTGGCGTAGCTCCACCGGATCTGGCTCACCAACTTTTTTGTTGGCAATGAGGTCCTTGGTTTCAATAAATTTGTCTCCAAGACCGCATTCGCGTGCGGTATCCATGGTTTGGATAACAATGTCGTCGTGTACGGCAAAGTTGCCAGATGTTTGATAAGCTACATGTACATCGTGTCCTTGATCGACGAGGCGTAAGAAGGTGCCTCCCATGGAGATAACATCATCGTCGGGGTGAGGGGAGAAGATGAGCACGCGCTTGGGAAATGGCTGCGAGGGTGTGGGGCGGGTAGTATCATCAGCATTAGGTTTTCCGCCCGGCCATCCTGTAATGGTATGCTGCAGGTCATTAAATATATCAATGTTGACCTTGTCGTAGGTACCAACGCTCTCAAGCAGTCCACCCAAAGAGTTTTCGATGTAATCCTGATAGGTGAGTTTGAGTATGGGCTTTTGTACTTGTCCGCAGAGCCATACAATAGCTTTACGGGTGAATTTTTTGCTCCAATCGCAAGGGCCTACCAGCCAGGGGGTTTGTTCGCGTGTAAGCTGCTCGGCAGCGTTAGCATCCACTACCATTTCAATGTTGGGATGGTTTTGTAGGTGCGACGCGGGTACTTGTTCTGATATTTCTCCTTCAACGACCTTGCGCACAATATTTGCCTTTTCTTCACCCCAAGCCAACAGTAAAATACGGCTAGCACGCATTACGGTGCCTAAGCCCATGGTCATGGCCATGCGCGGAATTTTGTCGTAGCTGCGGAAGATGGGCAGGAGCGACTTGCGCGTGTCGTAGTTGAGCTGCACCAAGCGTGATCGCGATTTGGGATAGGCGCCCGGCTCATTGAATCCTACTTGACCTTGCTCGCCCATCCCCATGATCATTAGATCAATCTTGTTGATGCTATTCTCGAATTTCTTGCAGTATTCTGAAACGTCTTCGGTGGGAACGGTTCCGTCGAAAATGTGGATATTTTCGGGACGTATGTTGATGTGACTCAGAAAGTCCTCGTGTATGCGATAGTTGCGACTTTGCTGCTCGCTGGCATTAATGGGGTATAGCTCATCAAGGCTGAATACTACCACCTTTTCGAAATCTACCAATCCGTTTTTATAGCGCTTTACCAATTCACGGTATAATCCTATAGGGGTACGCCCCGTACTAAGGCCAAGTACAAATGGATTCTGCTCGCCGATTATGGGGTCAACCATATAGTCGTGCGAGTTAATCATATTTACAATAGCGTCAGAAAGATACTGTACGCCTTCGTACTCGCTGTCGAAAATGCTGGTACGAATCTTTTCGTAGCGGCGCAGTATATCGCTGGGTGTTGATTCTGTAACGAGTCCGCCGTTTTTGGGTAACTTATATTTGGTTTGCATGGTCTTACTTCGCTTTTTTAATTCCTGCCAAGGCAAATATAAGAATAATAATGTAGAGTGGTATCATCATCCAGTAAGCACTTTGGTTACCCATAGAGTCTGCTAGATGTCCGTATAGTAGTGGTAGCGTGGCTCCTCCGGCAATGGCCATAATGAGTATGGCTGATCCTTGCTCGGTAAATTTTCCCAGACCGCGAATAGCCATAGGGAAAATGGCTGGCCACATAATGGAGTGTGCAAAACCAAGCAATGAGACTAGGCCTATGGCTGTAGCGCCGTTGGTGCTAACGGTGGCAACTACGAGTATCATACCTAATATACTGCAAAAGGCTAGGGCACGCTCCTGCGATATGAACTTTGGAATGCATACAATGCCCAATAGGTAACCTACTATCATGGCAATAAGCGGAAACATGCTGAATGCTTTAGCTTGCTCGAGCAAAAAACCTTGCTGTACTCCGTACAGAGCTATGGCATCAACGGCAATAACTTCTACGCCTACGTAGCAAAATAGCGCCAACACGCCAAACCAAAAGAAAGGATATTGGAGAATACTGGTGCGTACTTTGTGCTCTTTGCTTGTGGCTTCCTCGGCTTCGGCATCAATTTCGGGTAGGGGCGATAGCTTTACTAAAATTCCCAACGCCACTAGGAGCGTCATAATTACAAGGTATGGAATAATAACTTTCTGCGCGAGCAGATCGAGTTCGGCTTCGCGTGCAAGTCCAAACAGGGTGTTGGCTTTGGTTTCTATGGTGTCAATATTGCTGAGCACAATGCTGCCCATAACAAAGGGGCTAATAATACCTGCCACCTTATTACAAATACCCATGATACTCATGCGTTGTGCGGCGCTTTCAATGGGGCCTAACTTAATGACGTATGGGTTGGCAGCGGTTTGTAACAGTGCTAATCCTGTACCCATAATGAATAGACCTATGAGAAAGAGAGGGTAGGTGCGTAGCAAGGCCGCGGGGACAAATATCAAGGCACCTACAGCCATAACGAGCAACCCAAGTGACATGCCGTTTTTTAGCCCTGTGTGGCGCAGTATGCCTGCCGAGGGTAGCGCCATTACTAAATACGAGATGTAAAAAGCGAATGTTACAAAGTAGGACTGAAAGTTGTTGAGTTCACAAGCTACCTTTAGGTAGGGTATAAGGGTGGCATTGAGCCAAGTTATGGCGCCGAATATAAAAAACAGCACTCCTATAATGATAATTCCTTTGGATCCAGAGTTATTCTGTTGCATAATTTGGTGGATATTGTGATTGAATAAATTACTTGTAAAATTACAAAAAGCATAAATATTGTATGTTCGGCAGCTGATTTTCGTTTTTACTTGATGCTGAATGTTGCCAAAATTCCCTTATGGTCGCTTGGCCAAATGCCCTCACCCATATCAAACTGGTCGTTGCTGTCTTCGTGTGCCTGAGTGCTATGGCTGACGCTACTTGCCGGTCCGTAAATGGTTATTTCATTTAATGTGAGATGAGGAGATGGTAAATAGTAAACAAAATCAATACGCTCGCGTTCGTCAGAGTCGGGTGCCCAGGTGAGCATTTTCATTGTTGCCTCGGGGTTGTAGGCTGGGTAGGTGATACCGGGATGTGTGACGGGGTCGGGGTATGCTTGGCGGTAAGCATCGGTGTAGCCGGCTTCGGTGAGTATGGTACTCACAGTCCACGGAATGGTAAGTTCTTGACGTTCGAACATGTTGCCGGTACTTTCTATCCAATCAAGGTGAGAGGGTTCATTGAAATCACCTCCAAGAATAATAATTCGCCCGGCCTTTTTATCTTGCTCAGCTGAGGCCAAAAAGGTGTGAATGGCATCATCGCGCTCTGATGCCATGTTTACTTTTAAGATACTATCTACGTCAGTAAAAGGGGTATCGTATTTTGCCCAAGTGTTGCCATCATATCCCTTCACCATGTAGTAGGCACAGTTAAGGTAGTCGAGGTGGGCTGAGTAGGCTGCAATCTCGTGATTGTTAATACGTACTACGGCTTTTTGAATGCTTCCGTGGTCGCCTTTTTCCGGAAAGGTATGTACGCTATCAATAATGGGGTAGCGTGATAATATTCCGCTATCGTAGCTGTGAAATGAGTAAAATGTTTTTCCTTTTTCGGCAAGCGATTTTACAATACGATCGCAAAAGCGGGTGCTGTTGTAGTTGCGTACTTCGCTTAATAGTACAATGTCGGCTTTCGAATCAATGATTTGTTGTACAATGGCGTTGTAGCCGCCTTCTACTTTGGTGCCTTCCTGCCAAATGTTAAGCTGTAGTACACGACATGTCTGCGTTTTCTGACAGCTGGCGAGGGTCAACGTTAAAAGTAGAAATATTAAGAGGTGATTCTTTTTCATAGCTATAGAATATTTGATTTGATAAAAATACAATTTCTCCAAAGTTTTGAGGTCGGTGAAAGTCGGGTGCCGTTGTGTCAATGGGAAACATGGAGAGAAAATGCGATTCATTCAGCTCATCTCCGCATTTATAAAAGTTGGCATATGCTTTTTTCCCGTTTAGGTTGGGAATGTTGTGAGCAAAAAAACAGGAGTATGGAATGGCGACCGTGAGCTGCCATGCTAAATCTCCATTTTTCAACTCTATGGCTTCTTCTCCCAACGAACTATTTGTGAGTATGTTGTTGGTGATGTGGAGCGGTGCTAATTCGCCAATATTCGGAGCCGTGTTGTAGCGTAACAGGGGTGTTCCAATGCAGCTGAACTCAAAGTTGTAGTATGTTTTTTTATCAAATGAGATAAAAAATTCAACACAAGAATCAGTCCATACCGCAGTATTGGGTTGGGTGTATTTGGCCCTAATACTTTTTTCCTGTACGGCATAGTGTAGCAGCAGATGAGATGATGTGTGTGCTATTTTTACATCCACCTTGGGCGTGTAGGGATAATCTTCCCAATTTGCGCATGCAATGGGGTAGGATGGTAGTTGCGCGATTAACGCAGCCGACACATCGTAAATGGAGTGTATGTGTAGGTTGATGTAGGGAACGTGTATCATAGGCTTTCTATAAGTTGGCACATTTGTGTGTAATTTTCCTCCATACTCTGCAGTAACTTGAACTGTGCTTTGGTGCGCTGCAGGTTATGCTCGGGGTAGCGAGTTTTGTAGTAGGTGTCGCCGTTGAGGTAGTCGGTAAGGAAGCGAATTGCCTGCATGTAGGTGAGCAATTTTGCACCAAAGGGCAGTAACTCTACTTCGATGGGAGTGAGGAAATCGCGCGCGGTTTGCAGGTATCCTTTGGCATAGGTTTCAAAAATATCCATGCGGAAAAATACATTGTCGAGATTCTCATCGTCCTCCTTACCATTGTTGGCACCGGTGCGCATAAAATCACCAAAATCCGATAATACGAAACCCGGCATTACGGTGTCCAAATCCACCACGCAAAGCACCTTGTTGTTTTCATCAAATAGTATGTTGTTAACCTTGGTGTCGCAATGGTTAATGCGCTTGGTTAGCTTGCCCTCTCGGTACAGCTGTTCTGCTCGGCACATTTCCTCTGCTCGTTTTTTCAACTCCGTAATTAATTCTTTTGTGCCCTCTGCTCGCTTGGCTAAATCCTGCTTTGTAGCCTCATGGAAGGCTTCAAGTCGCACCTCGATATTGTGGAAGTTTGGTATGGTTTCCACTAATGGGGGCTGTGGAAGGTCGGCCAGCATAGCCTGAAAGTTACCGAATGCTTCTCCTGCTACAAGGGCTAATTCGGGCGAAATATCGTCAACGCTTTTGCTATTGTTAATGTGAAGCATTACTCGCCAATATTCACCTTCGGGTGTTTGGTGGTATAGCGTTCCGTTACTTGTTTTAATTGGGGTGAGCACCTTACGGTCAATATCTGATTCGCCTTGTTCTACTAATTTTTTACGGATGTGCTGCGTTACTCGCTGTATATTATTTTGTAAAGCATCCACATCCTTAAAAATGCTGTGGTTGATACGTTGCAATACGTAGTTGGGGCTCGTGCCGGTGGTAAGGACAAAATATGAATCGTTGATGTGCCCGGCACCAAGCGGACGTATCTCTTCCACGACTCCTTCAATGGTGAATTGCTTGATAATATTTTTCATCATATTCATAGATTGCGTTTTGTTATTCCTACTTCTTAAAAGGTATTACCATATTCCATGAGCGTGTGCCGTTTTCAAATTCACCCGGTCCATCCATGGTGGCGAAGAAAATATATGCAGGCGCGCCATTTTCAAATAGAATAAATGGTCGCTCCAGCTGTCCTTGTCTTGCTACTTTTCCGTTTTCCCATTCAATGGTTTTCGAATATGCTTTGGGGGCTTTATCCATTACCCAATGTACTCCGTCTTTTGAGTGCGCCATGACTCCGCCGCCTCTCTCGCCTGTGAATTTGGCTACATGGCCCTTAAAAATGGCGTGGTAGCCGTTACTGTCTTTCCACAAAAATGGGTCTTCTGCCTCGCCCTGCTCCTCTATGCTGAATATGGGTTGCTCGCTGTTGAGGACTTTGTAAGGCCCTTCAACTTGCGGAGCGTATGCCATACCTATAGCCATGCTTGAGTAGGTACTATCGGATTTATATGCGCGCCCCTTGAACATCATCATTACCGAACCATCTTGCTGAATAGTAGGCGATGGGTTGGAGGTTAGGAAACTGTAAAAAGTATTAGGTTGAGGTTTGAGTATAGGCTCATTTAACCGCTGCCATGGGCCGTGTGGCGAATCGGACATGGCCAGCCCTATGCGCTTGTTACTGCGTGCTACAGTGCACCACTTGCTATCAAGCGTTAATTCGTTATGTGTGGGGTCGGCAAAAGGATGTGTGGAGCCCATGTATATGAGGTAATACTTACCTTTGTGGGTTAGTATGCGGGGATTGTGCGTAGAGCGACCATCCCAGAATTGAGCGCCACGTGCCGGTAGCGCCACGTCTAAAAATTGATAGGGACCTTGCGGTAAGTCGGATACGCCATGAACTATTTCGGAGGCTAGCATCCAGCCCGGGTGAAAGGGGAGCGATTTTGGAAAGCGCGAGGCGTAAATGTGGTATTTGCCTTTTTCGTCTTTTACAACAGAGCTGCCCCATACCCAGTATCCATCCATTTCGAGGGCGGGTGCAAGGTATGCTTGGTCCAACTTGCTGAATATGGGATTGTGTGATTTTGCTTTCAGCTCTACCAAATTATCCAATGTTTGCGCATTGGTGGTGAAGGCAAAAAGTAGCATATGGACTAATATGTTTGCTTTAAAAAATCTCATGGTAAAAATGATGCTGTATTACTTCTTCAGCTGTACTTCGCGTGATAATCCGTTTTGGCAGGTAAATTCCAGCACTGTAATTTTGCTATCTGATGAAATAACTTTGCAATATTCCGACGGATGAGTTAACTTCCAATCTCCCTGCAGCGTAATGCGTGGATGCGAGATTCCTGATTCATTACCAATCCACGGGCGGCTGTATATGCTGCGCTCAATGCGCTTGCCGTCTTTATCGAATGCTTCATCCGACGGGCCATCGTACAGACGTAGGTCGGGGTCGGCAATGCTGAGCGTAATGTCGTTTTTGCCTTTCTCAACTACCATAGCCATGCAAGGGATGGTGGTGGAAAGTAGCAGGTTCCCTTTTGCAATGTTTCCCGATTCAAATATTGCATAGCCTGTTGTTTTTGATGCTTCATCGCGCACCACATGCGCCTGCTTATCGTGACGAATAACTTTGTAAAGCGAGTTTGTTTTTGTATTCAAATTTTTGCTCCATAAGTTCAACTCATCCTGCGTTGGTTGTATAACTATGGCGTACTCGTATTTTCCGTTGGTAGGCGCATTGCCGTGCGATATGGCGGCCACGGTAAAGTCATTCTCAGTGGATTGGTTTGTAGCTTGATCAAAGGATTGCTGATGGCTGCGGCGCACGTACACATTGGCGTTGCGTACAAAGTAGGCATTGTGCTGAGCATCCATTATCCAATGGTTGCCTATGTCCTCCCAATTGTAGGGAAAATCATTGATGTTTGCTCTATCTATAGTAATGCTGCTTCCAACATGTGGAATGACCTCCTGGAAGAGCGTTGTTTCTGTTGGATGCCCCGTGATTTTACTTTCAATGTTTGTGCCGAGGCAAATAATGCGGTTCTCAAAAAAGAAGTACGACTTGCGGGCGCGTAATGTTCCGTTGTACTTGTCGTGCTCGTGTAACTTCATGGCGTATGCTCCATTTTTTCCTTCAATGGAAACAGGACCGGCAAAAGCTTCGTCGGAGTAAAGCATTTCTTCAAACCCTGAAAATGGGTCGGCATTAATAATGTTAGCCTTGAGCTGCTCAATAGGTAGCACGGTGGCGGTTGTTCCCCACCAGTGATTCCAGTCCCAACCTTTTTGTTGGTAACCTGAGGCTTCATTGCCAATGGGAGTGCCGTTACCTACAATTTGCAGGTTGCCATGTGCTAAGTATCTACCATACCAGTTGGCGCCTTCGTAGCTTTCGGCGGCCCACAGGTAGCGGTTATGCCCGCGCACGGTAGCGGCCCACTCACCGCGACGCTGCGTCATTACGCTGGCGTAGGGTAGGGTTTGGTTACCTTGTGGTGAGGACTCGGGTTTGATGCGATCTTCTTCGAAAATTGCTGTGAATTTACTTGGTTGGCTTTGCACTAAACGTAAATAGGCAGCCGCTAATTCCTTATCAATACTTTGCTTTTTGTCGGGTGGGCCGGCCAACGCTAAAAGCGCAAGTTGACTTGGCTGTAACCCCTCGCTACCTTTGGGGTGGCGGCCTGCCATAGAAATAGGCCAGTCGCGCAGGTTACAGTAAAAGCGCATGGTAAGCAATGCTTTTTTCAGTGTAGCGTGTGCCTCTTCCGATACGGCAAATTTTGTTCTTGATAAAATATATACGCCTTCTACTGCGCCACGCATGCCATCGCGAGCGTATGCCGGATAGTTGTTGGCGTGGTGGAATACGGTGCCGTCGATTTTAAAGGTGGCCTCGAGCCCCGGTGATATGGCAAAACCATTGTTAAGCCAGCGGGTGTAGCAGCGCAGGTAGGTTGCCTTCTCGGAGCTGTCGGGAAGCATTAGTATGGCAGCCAATCGACCCATGAGCATGGTGTTGAAAAGGTCAATGCTTATGCCGGGTATTGTTGGGTTATGCTTAACTTCGGCAGCGTTTGAGAACCACTCCATGGCGCGCTGCATGTCGTTACCTAAACCTTCGTTGTATAACTCCTTTTTCATGAGGAAAAAAGCGGTATAGAAATCGCGCATGGAGTAGCCTAGGTGATGAATGCTACCTAGCGATGCGCCATACACAAAACCTTGATCCTTCATGTAGCGTGTGAGCAGCATGAACATCGATTTTACTCGCTCTTTATTGACCTTGTTGTCGGAAAGGTTGTAGGTAATAGCCATTTGCAGCAGCAGGCGGTTACTTTCATCGAGATCGGCTACGGTTTTGGCAAACATGCGAGTGTTGCGCGGGTGCCCCATTGAAAAGTAGGTTTCGCCCCAGCGTAAGAAGAAAATAGGCTTACCTCGTAATGTGCCGTCGACGTTAATCTGTATGCCATACGTGTCTAACTTTTTTTGCAGCGAGTCAACGTTGGCAGGCTTTCTACCCTCTAAGTAAAAATTGGAAAAGCGTTTTTCTACTTGCGCCATATCGCTTTTGTCGCTTTCGCTAAGCGGTAGTACCGGTACGTCAAACTCGTAGTGCGAGCATTTTTCGCTATCATGCCAAAGACTTTCCCTCCCTGCGTTGATGAACGGGGCTTGTGTATCGGCGGTATGCTGGCGTAAGTCTTGTAGCGACGATGGTATCGTCAGGTCGAAGTAGAGCGTGCCATACTGTGAGCCGTGCGTTGTTACGCGCAGCGCATCCATGTCGGGTTCGGGTTTGCCTTTCATGTCGCGCTCAAAGGCAACCCACGCGCCACGCCATCCTACAAAGTCCAACTTGTAGTCGAACCATGAGCATACTTTGTTATTCTTTAAAAACTCGAAGCGTAGCGTAGCGTTGGGTTGCGCTTGTACGGAGTAAAGCCAAAAAACAAAAGAGTATGTTGACGGGTCGGGGGCATTGGTAGGGTCGGGCGTCCATACTATTTTTCGGTTGAGCTGAATGCTCGAGTTGTCCTCAGACCACGTCCATGCCAAGCTGTGTTTCCCGTGCTTGTAGTGCATGTCGGATATGGTAAGCGTGGAGTTCCCCAATGGCGTAAACAACACGTTGTTATCCTCCCACGAAAGTAAATCAGGGTGGGTAAATTCTTGCTGCGAGAAAGAATTTGCGAGAGCGGCAATGAAAATGGCTGCTGTAAGAAAAAATCTTTTCATGTGCTTATGTTTTACTGTTTCAGCACTTTTGGTGTAGCCAATTCCTTGCCTACTTTAACTTGCAGGTAGTAAATGCCTGTGTTTAGCGAACGCAAGTCTACCTCAACTTCGTTGTGTTCGGGTATGCCGATTACGCGCTTTTGCAGCTGCCCTTCGGTGTTATACACGTTTACTGTAACGGGCTTGTTTGGTACTTTGGGTAGCAATACCCTTACTACATCGTGCGTGGGGTTGGGATAAACTTTTACGTCTAAGTTACTGCGACTTCCGTTTATGCCTGTAGGCGGTACATACGATGACTTGTAGAGCGTCATGTAAGTGCCGAGTCCCTTTTGTGCTGTAATTGTAATTTTGCAAATGTTGTTTGCTTGTATGTGTTGGATTTTTACATTTTGTGGAATGTAATCGCTATACCAAAAACCATTCATGGTAATTGTAACAGCTTTGTCTATAGCGTTACCATTGCTGTCAAAAGTCAGGTCGGGAATAGAAACGGCCAAGGCCAGCGTATCGGTATGTTTTTCGGTTAACGAAACCAGCGATGCTGCGTCAATTGCTGTGATGGCGTTGCCCGTAAGTCCGGTGAGTGCGGCAAAGGCTGCGTATCCGGTTTGCTTGCCGACTTTCAGTATGTGCGCCTTGTTGTCTTGCTGTATAATGGTATACATATTACCGATAGAACTTGCCAGCGTTGTCATAGATGCAGCGGTGGCTCCGGGCAATACTACAAACTCGTATTTAGCGCTTGTGGGTACTTTGCCGTGGTCGAGGTATGCCTTTGCAGCGGTGGTTGTGGCTGTGGGACTTGCCGCATCGGCACCTGTTTCCTTAGGTGTGGTTTGCGACCCATATATAAATGTTACTGGCTGCCCCTTTGGAACAAAGTAGCCTGTGCCGGCTGGAGTAACAAACCAGTTGGGCGCTGTGTTGTTGGAGGTAGTGGTAGTTTGTGTGGTATTAATAGTGCTGCCGTTATGTATAAAGCTACCGGAAACGGGATGAATTATGTTTTGAAACAAGTTAGTTACCGTATTACCTGTATTAGTTACTGTGCCACCGGAGCTGATGTTGCTGCCAAGTGCTACAATAATGCTATCAAAGGCAAAATATGATTTCTTGAACTTCAATGCAGTGGATGTAAATTGACCGGAACCCCATACGTTGCCTTGCTCAAAATCGGTAGCAAAGATGCCGGTTTTTTCGGCAGCGAGCGCGCCGGAAAAGTTCTTTGCAGAGTACTGGTCGCAACGTTGTGTCGTGTTTTTATTTGGCATCATGTCCGTCCATTTGGTAAAAAGTACAACGGTTGCTCCGGGTACTATATTCCAATCCCAGCCACCACAGTCGCTTGCCGAAGCTATTCCCGATGCTTTTGCATCGCCCTTGTACATTATTTCGAGTGAACCATGACTTTGGTACGCCCCGAACCGATTTTCGGAAATGTACATTTCGGAGCCGAAAAAGTTCACGGTAGGTGCGCGCATAGTGGCAACCCAAGAACCCTTACGCAGCACACCCACCGGACTATAGTTAAATTGATAAAATCCATCCAAATCGGCTTTGCTTGTGCTATACGTACTGCTGTTTACGTCAAAAAAGTAGTTGTAAGCCTTGGCTAAATCGGTATCGTAATTACCGGTAACGTCTTTTCCCAACTCCAAAAGCGTTTCAAAGTCCGCTTTCGATACCTGATTCCCTATTCCACCATTGAGGTAGGGGTTGCGTCCCGATAGCGAGTTGGCTAGGTAGCTGTATGAGCTACCGGTAGGTTTTGTTGCGGTAAGGTACATGCACATAACGTGCGATTTTATGCCTTGGAAGCCGCCTTCGCTAATGCGAAATGGTGTATTACGATATCTTTCGGCAATAATGAACCACCGTTGGAAGCAGTATAGATAGTTGGGGTAGTGTGTGCCATGGTGAAAGCCCGTACCGTCAATTTTTAACCCGTCATTTTTACCGTCGGTAGGCTCTACAAAACGATTCATGTAGCGGCTGCATGCTTTGAGGTGCTGTATGCCCAAATTTTCCTCATCCACCACAAATGGATAGTAAAATAAGTTAGGTGCTACATTGTACATGTAGTCTGTATTCAGCTCGGTGAGGTAGTTGGGGTTGTATACCTGCCCAAACTCGCAAATGCGGCGGATAAAATTCAGCCAGTCGCTCTTGCGTGACCCGCTGTACATGGATGCTCCCTCGGTGCACCCTTGTACTATATCCACGCAACTGGTGTAATCGTTTGTGGCTAATGAAAAATTTATTCCACCCACTCCTTTGTAGCCACGAAGCGTGAGCGCATTCAGCAGCTCGTTAAGAGCCGATTGTGCACTCGTGGTCCCTTTATTGGCAGCGCGAGCAAGGTCGCGAATATTTTTTGCAATATTCGCCAGCTGCGCCTGCGTAATATTTCCTGTGGGTACTGCGCTCCAAGAGTCTGCCTTTAAACTTGCTACATAAGCCTCAGCAGAGGCAGAATTAGCACTTGGTAAGCTTGCATAGTATGCCGCTTTTAATGCTCTGTAGCTGCTTATCTCGTCTTCGGTAGCGTTATCGGGAATGTCAACGGGGTAGTTATACAGCTCCGATTGAGTGCTGGCATGTAGTTGCAATGTTGCCGTAAAGGTGAGTAGGAGGAAAAACTTTTTCATAAAAAACCGATTTAAAGTTTAGAGGCAAAAGAGTGTTTTGCCTCTAAACTTGTTGTTATGCTAATATCCGGGGTTTTGGTTTATGGTAATACCCACACCGGCAGCCATGTCAATAACGCCTGTAGGGATGGGAAATAGATAACCCCTTCCCGTTTGAGCTGCAGCCTCGGTGGTGATACTTCGTGTGTCAAGGCTGCTTTTTACGCGACGATTGAACTGATTTTGTGCCACGACTTTTTCCTTACGCACCAGCTGGAACCAACGCTTTGCTTCTACGGCAAATTCCCATCCAAATTCATCGAATACAGCCTTGTCAAAAGCGGCTTGATCTAAACCGGTTGACGTGTATGGTTGCCCGTCTTGTGTTGACCTGCTTTGCACCTCTTGTAGGTATGGTAATGCTGCATTTGGGCCTTCGGTTTGGTTTACTGCCTCAGCACACATAAGAAGTACCTGCGCATAGCGATAAATGGGAGTTAAACCATTGGACTGTGCGGAAAGAGATCCTTCGCGATTATACCCACGATATTTACCAATGGGTGGAGCCTTTTGTATAGATTGTTTCCAGTTGATAGGTGGAGTTGATGCCAGCTGATTAAGACCAATAAAAGTTTTTCGCTTGTCGGCATGGAATGATTCATAAAAAGCAGAATCCATCAAGTAGTCAGCCCAGCCACCTTCCTCGGAGGCATAGTAGGACATGCCGTAGTTGCTGTTCCAACTCTCGGCTGTGGTTGCGGCTTGGAAGTGGTGTATGGCAAACATGTGCTCATTGCTTTGAGTTTTGAGTGACTCCTTCCACAAATCGGCATAGCTTGGTGTTAGAGATAATCCGCTGTTGTTAATAATATCCCTACATAAAACAGCGGCAGCAGCATATCTGCCAACGTCCTTTAACGGCCATCCGGCCATCTGCATATATACATCGGCAAGGCAAACTTTGGCAGCCCACTGGCTGGGACGAGAGCTGTTGCCTGAACGGCTGGTAACAGGTAAAATCGCGGAGGCAAACTCAAGATCGCGTATAATCATTTTTTCATAGATGTCAATTGCCGGCGTGTTTGGTATTTGTTCCGATCTTGCAGCGTCTCCATTTACGCTGGTGCGATTGCTGTAGTCGGCATAGCAGGGAATATTGTTGAAGAAGCGTACAAGATAGAAGTATGATAGTGCACGTACAAAATATCCCTCTGCCATTAGCGTAATCGATGAGTCAGGGGCCATTTGACCGGAGTTGATTAAGCGCTCGTAGGTGGCAAGGTTAAACTCGGCGGCCATACGTGCGGTATCGGAGTTCCACTCCGATTCAAATACCGCGTCGGGAATATTGTACAGTAGCACATCTTTGATAAAGGTGCTGGCTGTCTGTATTGCTCCGTACATATTGCGCCACATGAAGGCCACGTCGGCTTTATTATCGTTCTCAATACTTGAGTAGGATTGAATATTTAGCTCATCCATAAACTCCACGCGGTTGTTCGTCCCATCTTTAACGGATCCGCGAATAACGTCGTCGGCTCCAACGCTCATGGCAAACACGCGAGTGTTGAATTCGTAGTTTCCATTGGCGTCATCGCCGGTATAAAATTTACGGTACAGACCGTTGGCACGAGACGTAAAGCTTTGCTCGGAGGGGGTAAATTCTGCCGTATAAAAGCTGAGCGGCTCTTGATCCAAATCAACGCAGGAGGTCATGGCAAAACCAAGTGTGAGCCCCAGCAGGAGATTTTTACCTCTATTAATAATATTTATTGATTTCATGGCTTGATAATTTCTTTTCATTGTGAATAAATACATCCTAATTAGAAGGTAAAGTTAACACCCACCAAAAAGTTCCTACCATTAGGGTAGTAGCCCCAATCGGCTCCCGGTGTAAGCGGGCTTTTGAGCGTAACTTCAGGATCCATGCCTGAGTATTCGGTAATGGTATACAGGTTTTGCAACGAGGCGTATACCCGTAGGTTAACAATGCCTGCTTTTTGCAATAAGTTGCGTGGCAAGGTATAGCCAAGGGTTAGGTTTTTGAGCTTTATGAAATCGCCCTTTTCAACTTTGCGAGAAGATATAGGCTTATCGTTGTTGTTGTTTACAAATCCCGGAATGTCTGTATCCTCATTGGTAGGAGTCCAGCGATTGTTCCAGTCGGGATTGGGTGAAACGTACCTACCGTCAATGGTAGTCAACCAATCGTTGTTGTTGAAAATGTCAAATCCGTGAAATCCGATAATGAATAGCGATAGGTCGAAATTCATATATGTAAGGGTATTGTTCCAGCCCCAGCTAAATGTGGGTTGACCGCATCCAATAATGCCTTGGTCTTTGTAATCAGTAATGCCATCGCCAATAGTTCCATCGGGGTTCACATTTATGTCTTTGTAACGGTATGCTCCGGGGCTTAATCCTGCAGGCACATTATCGGTACTTTTATATATACCATCATTTGCATAGCCCCACATGGTACCTATCTTTTCTCCCACAATGTAGTTGTAAGCTGTTACCTCATAAAGGCCGTTTAACCACATTGACTGTTGAACTCCATCAATACGCTCTAGGGTTCCCACGTTGCGAGTTAGCGTAACATCGGTATGCCAACGGAAGTTGGTATTGACCACGGGATCGGCTCCAATAGTGAACTCTACCCCTTGGTTGAGTATTTCCGCTGAATTTTTCCATGTGTATGAGTATCCTACGGTGGGAGGTAGAGCTACCTCGAGTATTACATCCTTTGTGTATTTGTGGTAGTAATCTGCCGAGAGGGTAATGCGGTTTGAGAAAAATCCAAGGTCGAGGCCGGCATTATACTCTGTTGTTCTTTCCCACTCTAAATCTGCACTCCTTCTTATGGGGGCAATTCCTACACCTGATTGGTCTTTCTTAAAAGTACTTTCAGAGAATGCCGAGTAAGCGGGAACAGCCTGATTGCCGGTTATTCCGTATCCTACACGCAATTTACTTTGATTGAGCCACTCAAAATTCTCCATAAAGTTTTCCTTTTTGATATCCCAAGCAAGTGCTGCAGATGGAAATCCATGCCAATAGTTACCTGCGGCAAGGCGAGATGAGCCATCGTAACGATATGAGGCGGTGAGCATGTAGCGGTCAAATAAAACATAGTTTACCCGCGCTAAGCCTGACATCATGGTCGTTTTAATGCGACTGGATATGGCGCTGGTTCTATCGGCATACGACAAGTTGTTATATGCAATATTGTCATCATATAGATTAGAAACATTTGCGGAATTTGCAAATGTTTCGTTATATTCTTGCTCAAACACCAAAGTGGCATTAATACGGTGGTCTTTATTGAACTCCTTTATGTACGAAAGTATGTTGGAGTTAAGCCACGAAAAAGTATTGCTATTGCTTGCATTTGCCGATGTGTATCCGTCGAAAGTGGCTTGGTATGAATCCTTTACATTGGCTGTTTGTGTATTGGAGTTTTTTAGCGTAACACCTCCTGTCGCACGGAAGGTAAGCCCGGGAAGAATAGTAAAGTCAACATAACCCTGCAATCGTGAATCGTAGTTGTAGCCATCTTTTTTAACCTTATCAACTTTGCGCATGGGGTTGTAGTACATGGCTATATCGTTGTAGTTGCCTTGGTCGTCCTGCGCAGGAACAAAGCGTGGGAAAATCAAGTCGTAGTTTAACAGGTTTTTGTACTGGCCAAACGATGGTCCCTCGCTTTTACTGTAAGTCCCCCAAATGTTTACACCGGCCTTGAGCCATTTTTTTATGTCTGTGTCTATTTTTACCCTGTAGTTGGCGCGGGTTGCCGAGGAGTTCCGCACAATACCATCGTTGTTGTTAAAACTGCCGGAAATCAGGTAGCGGCTGTTCTCTCCACCACCGTTAATTGACACCTCGTGCATTTGCTCAAGGGCGACATCTTGGAAAGTTTCGCTAATATAATCGTAGCCTTGCAAAGAGGATATTTCCTCCTCGGTAAATGTAGGTACGTTGGCAGGAATTGAGCTACCGTAGCGCTCGCTGGCGTACGCATTTTGCAGGTGGGCATTTTCGGATACTGACAGCTGTTCGGGAATTTTCCCCGGCGTTTTAAAGTTTACATAGCCGTTGTAGGTTACTTGGGGGGCACCTTTATTAACTTTTTTGGTGGTTACTAAGATTACGCCGCTGGCTGCACGCGAACCGTATACAGCTGCTGCCGAAGCATCTTTCAAAACTTCAACAGAAGCAATATCGGCAGGGTTAAGCGATGACATGTCGCCTCCAATAAACCCATCAATTACCACCAAAGGGTTACCATCACCCTTAATAGAGTTCATGCCACGTACACGGATGCTGGCGCTACTGCCCGGTTGACCAGAGGTGTTAACAATAGATACACCGGCCATGCGCCCTTGCAGCGCGTCGGTAATGCGTGCTACAGGCATGGACTTAATGGCATCATCAACTTTTACTGATGCCAACGCTCCTGTGAGGTCGGACTTTCGTTGTACACCGTAACCAACTACAACCACTTCATCTAATTGCTCATCTTCAGCGGTAAGAGTTACGTTAATGCTTGTGCGCCCATTAACCACCTCTTCCTTTTCTCCCATTCCTACAAAGGATATGGTTATCGTACCATTGGCCGGTGCTTGAATGGTGTATTCACCGGATACTCCTGTGATAACACCTTTTGAAGTTCCTTTTACCACAACGCTTGCTCCCACTACCGGCTCATTTTTGTCATCGAGTACTGTTCCCGAAACATTGAGCATATTTTGCGCGCTTGCTCCCAAAACGAGCAAACAACTTAACGCTAACGTGAGTAGATATTTCATCTGTTTTTTGTTTTGAATTTGTTTTTGTTTTAACTCTTTTTTGAGACAGCCGGCACGCTGGTGTCGGCTGCCTCAGTAAGAGTTACTGAGAACGACTACTTCTTGATAATTTTTACGCCAAGTACCTTGCCATTGGCGCCATTTAGCTGCAAGAAGTAAAGTCCGCTGCCTAGGTGGCTGATATTAATGTTTTGCTCCGTTCCGCTCCAAGCCTCTGAGTGTACAAGAACGCTCATGGTGTTGAAGATTTGTAGCTGTCCGCTGCCTACCTCTTTTGATAGTGATATGGTCAGCATGCCGGATGTAGGATTAGGATAGATGAACGCGGTAACCGTTTCCTTCTCCACTCCGGTAGGAGGCTGAGGAGTACCTGCCTGTACAACTGAAATAGTTAGCGCAGGTACGTTGTCGCGATCCGTTTGTACGCTAATGGTTGCAGTACGCTCCGGACCATCATTGTCGCTAGGTGTAATATACACAGTTGCGTTACCTATGCCGAATGCCGGGCTAACGGTTAACCACTCAACGTCGGAGGATGCACCCCAGGCTAGGTTCGCAGTTACGTCGAAATCTTTACTATCGCCATAAGCCAATAGGCTAACCTCTGTAGCAGAGATGCTAAATAACAAGCCATTTTGATTAACGGTAACAGTACGTGTCTTACTGCCTGCCGTAATAGTAAGTGTAGTACTGCGTGGAGGCGTTAGCGAGTTGTCGATCAGAATGCTAATCCAAATTTCCGCTCTACCTGCATTACCTGAAGTTGCACTAAGGCTAATCCAGTCGGGAACGCCGGCAATGCTCCAATTGTTATCGGTGTTCAACTTAAATGAGGTAACGCTATCAGCTACGTACAAATCTAAAGGAATACTAGTTGGTGTTACTGCCAAGTAGTTGCTTCCGGTAACCGTTACCGTTTTTACCATTGATACCGTATCGTAGTATGGGTTGATATTGGTGTGAGCGGTTACAGTGGTAGTTCCTGTTCCCATCAAAATTAGCGTGTCGCCTTTGGTATCCACCGTAAGCACATCACTTGATACGTAAGCTATGGGCGAGAGGTAAGGAGTCTCGTCTGCCGAAGCGCCACTTACTGTTGCCGTTAACTTTGTAAAGTCGGTACTGGTGATATCCAAGTTGCTAAGATCTTGTGCCCACGCGATGGTGGCCGAAGGCTTCACCTTAATGTACTCGTACATTCCGGGGTCGTATGACGCGCCTTGCGGACGAGCTGTTCCTGCAAAGTCCTTCTTCAGTAGTTCTACTCCGATAGCGTCAGTTTCAAGTAGCGTAATGATTTTGCCCTTATCTACACCTGTTGAGCCTAACTTCAGCCTGTAGTTGTTATTAGCGCTATCTACGAACGTAATGTTGCTGAAGTTGCTGAGATCGGCTGTTGTCTCTAAGTTGGTGCCATTGCTGTTCACGGCATTGTTGAGCACCTTGCTGGCGTCGCCAATAAAGCCTATGCCGGCACCTTCATTGCTAACTACGGTATTGTTCATCATGTGACCACTACGTAGCTCAATGTTGTACTTACCACCTCTGTTGTTCTTAAATAGCGAGTTGTACACGCGCAACTTATGGTTGGGGTCGTTGGTGTGCAATGCCGAAGCTCCGGCTGTGCCTACAATGTGGTTGTTTATGAACGCGCAACGGTTGAAAACAGTTGTGCCGCCACCACCTTGTACACGTACGCCACCTCCACCGGGAGTTCCGCTACCGGCAAACTCCGTAATTTTCCAGTTAGCGTCGAAAGTACAAGAATCGGTAAGAATGGTACAGATTGCTGTAAGGTTAATATACAAGGCTCCACCGCCACCATTACCAATTTGTGCCGGATCGGTTGTACCTAACAAATCTGCCGTATCACGGGTAAAGTAGTTGTTGAATAGGGTGAGCGTTCCGCTGTAGGTGGCAGCATCAAAGTTTATGGCAACTCCAGCACCGTTGTGCGCCCTGTTGTCGGCAATCATATTACCCTGCAGTGGGGTGTAGTTGCTATTGGTGTTAACCTGCTCGAGGGACACACCACCGCCACCGCCAAACATTGATCTGTTTCTCTCAATAAGAGAGTTGTAAACACGTGCGTCAACGTCCATGTATACGCCACCAGCACCTCTGTATACAATGTTGTTGCGAATAATACAGTTGTTTAGGAACGTATTTTTACGTAAGTGTGCCGCACCACCATAGCGAGCCGAGTCGGCTTTTGTGGATATGTGACGTGCACCTTGCAGCGTAAATCCATCCCATGTAGCCGGTGTGGCCAACACGGTAGAGTCAATTGCGCGAACGCCGGCAGCAGGTTCAATAATGGTTGAGTTGGTAAATTCCCAAGCCTTGTAGTTGGTGGGGCGCTGACGGTTGTTTTCTTGCCCGTCACCACCAACCTCTGTGCCAGCAAAGCCACCGTATACACGTACTCCTGCCTTGCTACGCAAAGCAACGTCAATGCTGTATGTTCCTGCTTTGACAAAAATCTTGTTACCATTTGTTGCTGCAGATAGCGCTTCGCCTATAGTTTTTTTTGCCGTTGTCCATGATGCACCGTCACCGCTGGCTGCAATATCACCGGCTACGTAAAGAATGGCAGCAGGTTGAGCCTTGGACTGAACAAGCGTCACCGTAACATCACTTGCGCCTTCAGCACTTAGTGTTAGAGGTGCATTGCGGTCGGAAGAGGTGTTGGTGTACTCTTGTGTTATGGTTACGGTAATGGTAGCATTTCCGGTACCTGATGTCGCACTTAGGTTGGCCCATTCGGGTGCTCCTGCAATGCTCCATGCTGTATTGCTGCTAATGGAAAATGTTTTAGCATCGCCTTCTAAGGCCGAGAGCGTAACGCTGGCAGGTGTGGCGCTAAGCGCCGGATCACCTGCAACTTGCGTTACCTCTAACTTTTGCTTTAAACCTCCCGATAAGAATACAACGCTATCAGTGCGTGGTGTAATATTGGGGTTGGCGGCTACCGTGAACGTAATTGTACGTTCGGTGCTAGCCTCGTCAATAGTAGCGGGGCTAATCGATGTAATCCAAACTGCCTTGTAAGGAATGGTGTAGCCATAGTTTGATGTAAGCTTAATGGTGCCATCGCTATTGGCTGTTTTTGCTACATTGAGCGTATATGCAGACAGCGAAAGCGTTGAAGCGGGACCGCTTACCACAACCTCCTTAGCAACCTCGGTTGCTGCCGCGTGTGTAGCATCGCCACTGTGGTTAACACGTACAGTAGTTGTGCCAGGAGCAAAAGCCTTTAGGATGTTGCCATTTTCAATGTAAGCCACTTGGGTATTATCTACTGTGTAGCGTACAGAGCCTGATGCTAGAGCTGTTGCGCTCAGCGTCATTTCTTTTGGCGAGCCGGCCAAATCAAGGGCCAGCGTTTGAGTCCATGTGATAGGATTGGGAATTAGTGAGTTAACGTAGTTGTATGCGCCAATATTCCATGCTCCGCTGGCAGGACGTGCTGTGTTGTAGAGGTCGGTTAACAATAGGTCGCCCTCAGCGTAGGTGTTGCCGGTAAGGTTCGCACCTGCTGCGGTAGCAGCAGTGGTGCGCCAGTCGGCATCAACAATTGCTTGTAACTCTTCGGCTGTGGTAGCTACGCCTCTAAATGACGTGGCTATGCGGAAGTCAACTCCGGAGGTTAGGACTCTTGATGTATCCATTACTACACCACCTGTTTTGACATTTGTCAAGTTGGCTGTGTTGCCTTGTACAATGGTGTTTACCACCTTATTTACAGCAGCACCGGATCCAATACCGCGTGTTACATTGTTAACTACTGTAGATCCTGCTACCACGTTAGGGGTGGCGCTTCCGTTACAGAATATGGCGTATCCATCACCTGCGCCACTGGGGGCAGAGTTATTTGCTATTACAGAGTTGTACACGTAGCCGGTACCGTTGATATATACTGTTCCGGTAATAGATGATTGCGAAGTAGAGTTGTTGTAAAGCAAGCATCTGTTGAGAATAGCGCCGAAGTTACTACGAACGGCTGGACCTGCTCCACCCGTACCATTAGCGGTATTGCCTGTAAATACGCAATCTTCTAATAGCATATAGGTTGTGCCTTGCGTATTAGAGTAAATAGCTCCTCCATTACCCATTGATGTATTATTGGCAAAAAGACACTTGCTTATGGTGTAGGTACCACTTCCACTACCAAAGTAGTTGGCAATAGCAGAGCCTCCATTACCGGCAGCGGCAATACGGTTTCCTATAAAGTGGCAGCCGGAGATGGTTAGCTGATCGCCTGAGGTTGTTCCACCGTTAATATATATGGCTCCCCCGGTTGTTGGCGCTTCATTATTTTGAATTAATGAATTGTATAATCCCGCATCGCGGTGCATAAGAACGCCTATACCGCTATAGTTACCGGTAGACGTATTATTTTGTATAATGGAGTTGTACAAGTGCATATTCTTTTGCAGGCTGGCGGCGCCACCGTTGGCAGCAGGGTTCTTTACATTTTGCAGGGTAAAGCCATCCCAACGTGTAATGGTGCTGAAGCTGCTGCTGCTCAAAATTCTGGTGCCTGTATTGTTGGCATCCAAAATAGTTGCGTTTACAAAACTCCAGGGAGCATCTGTAGCGTTAGCGCGCGCGCGTTGAACCGTGTTTGTTTCCGTACCGGCAAAGCCACCGTATACGCTAACACCTTCAACGGCTGCAAGCGTTTCGGTAATAATATATGTCCCGGCCTTTACGCATACTGTATCGCGGTTGGCGGTGGCTGCTGTAATAGCAGCTTTGATTGTTTTTTTCGCAGTAGCCCACGAACTACCATCATCGCTGTCATCGGCTTTGTTGCCGTCAACAAAAATGTAGCCTGGAGCAGGAGCTGCTTCTTGCGTTACGGTTGCCGTAGAAGCACCACTATAGCCTGCTGGATTAAATTCCAATATGGCTGTGCGCAGTGGGTTGGGGTAGGTTTGCGCAGTTGCGCTTAATGCTACCTTGGTGGTAACTGAGCCATTGTCGTTGCCATTGCCACTCATTGGTGAAGCGGTTAGCCATGTAGCGGTACCTTTATCTATACTCCATGCGGTATTTGACGTTACCGAAATAGTATCGGCTTTGCCGTCTGTACGCATGCCTTTAAAGGCGAGGTTAGAGCTTGTTTTGCTTAGTGAGAAGGTGGCTGCGCCTGCCGCTTGTTTCACAATAACAGAGTCGAGCAATCCACCGGAAGAAACTAACACTTTCGCGTAGCGTACAGAGGGGGTTGGGTTGGCGGAAATGGTGAATCTTATTGTGTCCTTGGCTTCAGTTCCGCTTTGAGCGTTGTTACCCGAAGTCTTTTCAGGAGTGAGCCAAGTCGGTAGCGTGTTTGTAATGCTGAACGGAGAGTTGCTGGTTACAACCATAGAGTCTAATCCTGCTGTTGCGGCAATTTTTAGCGTATCCGTAGGCAGACTGAGCGAGGGAGTGTACGATGAACTTACTGTAACAACTTTGCTTTGCGAGCAAGCGTAGCTGCCGGCAGTGAAGTAACTGGCTATTACGTTAGCACTGCCCGCACCTTCTATTTTCAACTCATTTCCACCTGCAATAGTTGCTACCAAGGGATCATCGGTAGTATATACAATGTTGATGTCATCGCCATTGCTAAGTTCGGCAGTAAGTGGTACGTTGGTACCTCCCATACTGAGGCTTGAGAAATCTTGAGCCCATGTGAATGTTGCCGCTGTTTTTTGGAATTCGTATGCGCCAATATCCCACTTTTTAATGGCGGGGGTGCAGGCAATATTATGCGAATTGCCAAGAATATCGGTGCTGTATCCAAGTGTTGCAAGGTATGCAACTGTATCCGTGCCTGCATCCACAAATGGCGATGTGCTTTGAATGCTCCATTTGCTTGCTCGTACGGTAAGGCTATCTGCGGAAGTTGTGGCAACTCCGGAGAATGTGGTGGGAAGAATAAAACTTGCAGCTGCAGTTGAACTTACCACAATAGCATCTTTTACATTGGCATGAGTGGTGGTAGTTGCAAACGCGCAGTTATAATAGTATAGGCTAACACCACCAGTTTGTGCCGTGCCGCTGTTGATAAGTGCGGTGTTAATAACTGTCGCAACAGCCTTGTTTATGTGAAGTGCTGTTCCGGCAAGTGAGGAGCAGTTTGCAACAGTTGTATTTATCAAATAAGATCTCCCGACTCCTTCGTCTATGTACACAGTTCCGTTAAGCTGTGCGGTGCTTGCTGTTTCTTTTGCAGCAGTATTGTTGTATATGAGATTGTTTAATGCAATTGCGTTGTTGTTGAGATATAGAGATCCTCCTCGAACTTGTTGGGCTCCGGTAACTGAGTTTATGCTATTGTTGCGGATAATCGAATTCTTAAGTGTGCTTCCGTTGATAACTCCTACTATTCCTCCATAGTATGGCTTGGGGCTTACCTCTATGAAATTGTTTTCAAATAGACATTCATTACCAATAGAACCGCCATCTAATTTCAAAATTCCAAATACTGTATAAGCCGGATTTGTAGGATTATTTCCCGAGAAAATACACCGGCGAATTTCAAAGTTATTAGTGGTGGTGGCTGCAGTTACTACAGCCGAAGATATACCGATATGGTTTGTTATTGAAAAACCATCCCAAATCGTGGAGGCTCCAAGCGTACCTGCTGAAATCATGCTACTAGCAGATGCTGCACCAATCAGTACAGTTGCGTTTTTATACTCCCAGGGATCTACTGTGCCATTCTCATCCAAATCGCTTTTTACTCGGTCATTTATGGTTTCTTCTGTGCCAATAAATCCGCCGTACACATTTACTCCACTTTTTACGGTAAGGACAGCGGTAATGTTATATGTCCCCACCTTTACCCAAATGTCATTTCCGGCAGAAGTGCCTGATAGCGCTGCAGCAATGGTGGTGTAAGCATCGGTCCAACTGGTGCCATCACCAGCTCCTGCAGCAGCAGCATCCACATAGCGCGTAGCTGCTTGCGTACTGAACATGAACGTGAATAACGTCATGAGTAGTAGTAATAACTTTTTCATACTTTTTATTTTTGAGGGTTTGTATTATTTTTTCAAAAGTGCTTCGAGAAAATAGTAATCGGCGTAGTTAAGCGGTGTGTCAATTTCGCTACCGTGAGGTATGCTGCCTACGCTGTGCATAAGTAAGAAGCCGTGGTTCTTTCCCAACTCGGCACGGTATGCCGGAGAACTGAGGCTTTCTAAAATTCTGTTGGCGTATGCCTTGTAACTACCGGCCTTTTGCGCATTGGGGCAAATGGCGGCTAGCTGCAGCAGAGCCGATGCTGTGATAGAGGCAGCCGAAACATCACGCGGTTCGTTGGGAATATTCGGTGCGTTGTAATCCCAGTAGGGTACCAAGTCGGTTGGTATTTTGGGGTTGTTCATAATAAACGCCGCAATGTTTTCGGCTTGGTTCAAAAAGCGCTCGTAGCCGGTTTCGCGGTAGCATGTGGTAAAACCGTATAGACCCCATGCTTGTCCGCGTGCCCATGCGCTTTCATGCGCGTAGCCTTGCGCGGTGTGATGGTTGCGTGCCTTACCGGTAGCGGGGTCATAATCCACTACGTGGTAGCTGCTGTAGTCGGGGCGGTAGTGGTTGTTCATGGTAACATCGGCATGTGATACGGCCATTTTGTAAAATGATGAATCACCCGAAAGTTTGGTAGCGTTGAACAGCAACTCTAGGTTCATCATGTTGTCAATAATAACTGGAAACATCCATCCGCGCTGTGCCTGCCAGCCCTTAATATCCCACGACTGAATGGAGCCTACGGTGGCGTTGTAGCGATTGCTCAACGACTTTGCGGTGTTGATTAATACATCCTTGTAGCCGGCGTTTTTAGTTAGCCGGTAGCCGTTGCCGTAGCTGCACTGCATCATAAAACCGATGTCGTGGTGGCCGTAAAAGTATTGTATGGGCTCCAGTAGTGCTGTCCACTTTTCGGCTTCGCCTTTCCAAAAATCGGCTTTGGTGTATTCGTATAGGTACCATAGCGAGCCGGGGAAAAATCCGCTAACCCAGTCGTAAATGTCGGTGCTTACCAGCGTGTTGTTATTCACGGTACGTGGTAGCAAGGGCATTTTTGGTGTGGCTTCAGTAAGTAAAACTTTAGTTTGCTTTTCAGCAAAGTCAAAATTCTCTTTTACTAAATTTTGCTTGTTCTGGCAGGCTGTTGTGATCACCATTGCGAACAAAATGTAGAGGAAATGCTTCATGTTTGATTTATTTACTTTTTTTAGTTACTATTGATATATAAAAATCTCAGGTAGGGTAGTAGGTTACATGACTATTTTCCCAACTCCTCGGTCAAAATGTTTTTCAATAGGTCTAGCTTCTCTAATTCTTCATCGCATAGGTTATTGCGCTCTGAAGAGTCTTGCTGCAGGTTGTACAGCTGAGGTTGAGGCAGGTTGCCTAACTCAGTATTGGTTTCCTTAATCATGGTCGGACCATCGCTGGGTGATATATATTTCCAGTCGCCCGAAAGTATGGATAGCGTGCCATTCAAATTCTGCTCTACCACGTAATCACGCCCTTTTTTATCCTTACCAAGCAGTGCAGATAAAGCGTTGCGGCTATCCGGTGCTACTCCGGTTGGTAATTTTTCATTTAGCATAGTTGCCAACGAAGCAAAAATGTCAACGTGTGAGAATAGCGCGTTGCTTGTAGTGGACTTAATATGTTTTCCGCAGCGCACTATCATGGGTACGCGCGTTCCGGCCTCAAAAGCGCTATACTTGCCACCGCGCCACACACCCCAAGGCTTGTGGCTTCCCAGCAGCTCCACTGATTGGTCTACGTAGCCATCGTTAACCACGGGGCCATTATCGCTGCTGAAAATAATCAGCGTATTATTGGTAAGGCCTAAGCTGTCGAGCGTGTGCATAATTTTACCCACCGTCCAGTCCAGTGATAGAATGGCGTCGCCACGAGGCCCCATCCCGCTTTTTCCCGCAAATCGCTCGTGTGGTACGCGTGGTACGTGAATGTCGTTGGTGCCAAAGTATAGAAAGAACGGATTACTCTTGTTTTTTGCTATGAAGTCAACAGCATGCGCCGTAATATTATCGGCAATTTCCTCGTCTATCCAAAGCGCGCTTTTGCCTCCCTTCATGTAGCCAATACGGGGAATGCCGTTTACAATGGCTTGGTCATGTCCGTGGTCGTACATTACGCGTAGCAACTCGGGGTTGTTTTTGCCGGTAGGTTCTCCCTTAAAGGGTGTAGTATAGCTTACTTCAATAGGGTCATTGGGGTCAAGGTTTACCACTTTCCCGTTTTCGAAATACACGCAGGGCACACGGTCGCCCGTTGCAGCCAGTATGTACGAGTAGTCAAATCCGATGTCGCTTGGCGTTGGTGAAACTTCGCCATTCCAATTCTGCTTGCCCTGCTCTGCGCCTAATCCTAAATGCCATTTGCCTACTGCTGCGGTTGCATATCCCGCAGTTTTCATCATGTCGGCCATGGTGTACTGTTCGGGCTTTACTATCATCGCCGCATCGCCGGCAGCAATGCCGGTACCTTCTTTACGCCAGGGGTATTCTCCGGTAAGCAGACCATAGCGTGATGGTGTGCTGGTGGCCGAAGTGGAATGTGCATTAGTAAAGCGCACGCCTTCGCTAGCCAGCTTGTCTATGTTAGGAGTTGAAATTTGTGTTGTACCATAGCAGCTCAAATCACCATAGCCTACATCATCCGAATATATAATAATGACGTTTGGCTTGGCTGAAGGTGCTTTTTGAGTACATCCGGCTAATGCACCCAAGGCAATGGGGACGAGTAGTATGGATTTGTTTCTCTTCACAATTCTGTTTTTACAACTTTAATTTTGCCTCGTTGGCTGCCACCCATGGGTCATTTATTGCTTTGAGCTCCACTATTAGGTGGTGTAGTATTACATGACACACTTCTTTATGTTGTGATGCAAGGTTATGCAGCTCGAGTGGGTCAGTAGTTTTATCGTATAAAAAGTACTGGAATGTGCCGTCGCGCATGGCTGATACTACAAACGTGTGGGTGAGAGTTTGTAACCCGCGCGCACCTACATTGGGCTGTCCTATATCGTTGTAAAAGTAAAATCCCCAATGTGGAACAGTGATATTTCTTCCTAAAAAAAGTGGTGAGAAGTCTTTACCATCTACCGTTTTGGGTATACTCTTATTTAATCCCATTAGACCTAATAAACTAGGCATTACATCCTGAGGACTGAGTACGGCAGTGCGATTGATGGAGGGCTTTATTTTTTCGGGCCAACGTATGGCAAATGGTATACGCATGGCCTCCTCGTACCATATGTTTTTTGACATGAGGCCGTGGCTAGCCATCATTTCGCCATGGTCGGAGGTAAATGCTACAATGGTGTTTTCATCTAACCCCAACTTTTTTAGCGCTCGCAGCACGCGGCCTATTTGGTCGTCCACGCCGGTAATGGCCGCAAAGTAGTGTTGTGCGTATTGTTGCGCCAGCTGCGTTGCATTTTTTGTGGCGCCTATGTGCATTTCTGCATTACTATCGGCCTTATCAAAGCGAACATTTCCGCGCGTGAGCAGCTCTTTATATGTTTTATCCTCGTAGTAGTCAAGGTATTTTTGCGGTACTTGATCGTAGGGTGGGTGCGGAGGATTGATGGACCAGAACAGTGCGAATGGTTTGTCGTTGCGACGCTGTTTCTGTGAATTTTTTAAGTACTCAATTACTACGTTAGCCTCATGCTCGGGACTCCATTCATCAAAGCGCTTGTAGTCGCTTTCGGGAGCATTGCCAATCCAGTAAGCGGGGTGCAGGTGAGTATCCTCTGCGCCGTACGAATACCAATACTCAAAGTGGTGTCGCTCGTTAATGGGGGTATAGGCTTGGTATATCTTTTCCTTGGAGGGTGCCGGTGATGTTAGATGCAGCTTACCTACATAAGCAGTATTATACCCTGCCTTATATAGTACATCGGAAAATGAAGTGTCGCTTGCCTTCCAAGTGACGCCATGTGCTGCATTTTCCGATTGACAGTTACCTGTTACTCCATTATTAAAGGGGTACATGCCGGTCATTAGCATGCCTCTGTATGGGCTTGAAAGCGGACAGCTGCTAATGGCTTGCGTCAGCTCCATACTTTCTTCAGCAAATGCATCAAGGTTGGGGGTTATAACGAGGTCGCTCTTGTCAGCGCCAAAGCTCATTTGCCGCATTTGGTCGGGAAATATAAATAGGAGGTTGGGTTGCGCCGGCTTTTCGGCCGATGTACATCCCAGCATGGAGGTCATTATTGCTCCTATTGAAGTTTTCCAAAAGCGTCTCATAAATGTTTTTTATGGGATGAAGAGAACTTTGTGTTAAATAGTATAGGGCAAATATAGGGGTGAATTTTTTTATTTTTCCTCAATATCTTCGTTAAAAATTTAATTAACCGATGTTTTTAGCTTAAATTAACGCGAATGAAATGTGCTGTATTTGTGATATTTTTTGTTCCATTTTACGAATATATATAATTGATTATTAACTATCTACTGATTTGATTTGAGAAGTTGAAAAAAAGTAATTAAACTTTATAAAAAATTTTTATTATTCCACGGAAATAGTATCTTTGTAGCGACTTATGAATGGAACTACTTTATAAAAAAGTCACATATTATAGCATTTTTTTAACACTATACCGGTGATTGAATGAGCAGGCAGCAAACATTAAAAAAAGAGGTGATTCGACACCTATATTATAGGGGACAGCTAACAATTCCCATGTTGAGTAAAATTATGCACCTCACGGTGCCCACCGTGGGGAAGCTGGTGGAGGAGTTGTTGGGTAAGCACATTGTTATGGTTAAAGGCAAGGCTGAGTCCAGCGGGGGGCGTTGTGCCTTTAACTATGCCTTAAATCCTAATGTGGGATGCTGTGTGGTTGTGTGCGTGGAGCGCTTTACCATGCGTATTGCCATTGCCAACCTGAACAACGAGTTTGTAACTCCTGTAGTTTCTGTGGCCATTGGCATTAGCACTCCTAATGAAATGTTGAAAATGCTTCAGAAGCATGTTCGTCAAATTATAAATGAAAGTGGTGTTGAGCGAAAGAGAATCTTGGGTATTGGCATTGCTATTCCCGGTTTGATTGATAAGAATTCAGGGATTAACTATAGCTACTTTGCCAATACAGATCGTTCGGTAACTGATATTTTTTCCAAAATGTTTCCATATCCTGTTGTTGTGCAGCACGACTTAGATGTTATGGCGCGTGCGGAGCATTTGCTTGGTATGGGGCGAGGAATGGAGGATATGATGTATTTGCATGTTGGTAGGGTGGGTATTGGGCTTGGAATGATTCTGAATGGCGAGCTGTATTTGGGGAATGAGGGTTTTGTGGGTGAGATTGGACACATTTCTATTGCTAATAATAATAAGTTGTGCCATTGTGGGAAAACAGGTTGCTTAGAAACAGAGGTTTCGGAGGCTGCGCTGGTTTCCAAAGTGCTGGAAAGCGTACAGGGGGGAGCAAGTACTGTGCTTAGCCAATACGTAAAGGAGGGGAGTAATACCCTTACGCTACAGCATATATTGCAGGCACTCAATATGGGGGATTCGTTTGCCATCAACTTATTTACGCAGATGTCCGAGCATTTAAGTCGGGCAATAACCATTGTTATACATCTGTTGAATCCGGAAATGATTGTGCTTGGTGGTGAGTTCTCGGTTGCTCAGCAATACTTGCTGCTTCCCATTCAGCAGAACCTCAATAAGTATGTGCTCCCGCGGCTGCTCAAAAATTGTAAAGTAACAATGTCCGTTTTGGGTGCCAATGCACCGTTACTGGGAAGCGTATCTTTTGTGTTGGATTACGTCCTGCAGAATAGAGATTTTGAAAAGGGCAGGCTTGTAGAGGTGTAGAATGAGAAAACTACCTACATTTAAGATGTAAAACGTTTAATTGTATTTTACATTCGCAATATGCATTACTCAGTAATATGTATTGCAAGTATGTTTTTTATGTATATCAAAACAACAGCCACTTACATCAAATGTAAGTGGCTGTTTTACTGTGTAGCGCGATCCGGGATTGAACCGGAGACCTCATGATTATGAATCATGCGCTCTAACCATCTGAGCTACCGCGCCCTATCTAAATAGATTAGCTATTTTGCCGTAGCTACGATCTTTTCCTTAATACGGGCTTTCTTACCGGTAAGTTGACGCAGGTAGAAAATACGTGTACGACGCACCTTACCTGACTTGTTCAACTCAATTTTTTCGATAAACGGTGAGTTGATAGGGAAAATACGCTCTACACCAATGCTGTCAGACATTTTGCGTACGGTAAAGGTTTGGGTATTTCCCTGACCCTTGCGTTGGATAACCACGCCTTTAAACTTTTGCAGACGCTCTTTGTTTTCCTCCACAATACGGTAGGTAACTGTGATAGTATCACCACTCTTAAAATTGGGGTGTTGCTTTGCCTCTGCGTAAAAAGCCGCCTCGGCGACCTTCATCAAATCCACTTTCATGATAGTGTTCCCTTTAAATTGGTAAGCGCAACGTTACTCAGAAACTTAATTTTCGGTAAGAGGTTGCTAAAACGGACGGCAAAGGTAATAATTAATTCGAGATAGACAAAAACTTTACCTGATTATTTTTTGAAAGTCTGTTGTAAAGCTAATTTTTTTCAAAAGACAAAAAAAAGGTTTGACTATAAACACAATGTTGAAAAACTTGTTTATATTTGCACTCCGATTAGATAAATAGAATTTTAACCTCTTAAAAGAGTAACGTAATGACAAAGGCAGACATCGTAAACGAAGTTGCAAAGGTTACCGGTGTAGAAAAGGTAGCTGTACAAAAAACTGTAGAGTGCTTCATGGAAGTAGTGAAGGACGCTCTGGTAAAGGATCGCAATGTTTACTTGCGTGGTTTTGGTTCATTCATCGTAAAGAAGAGAGCACAAAAGACGGCACGAAACATTTCGAAGAATACCACTATCGTTATCCCAGAGCACTACATTCCCGCTTTCAAGCCTGCTAAAAGTTTTAGCAACAAGGTGAAGGGCAACGTGAAAAGAAAGTAGGGCTTATCTCCTGAAAAAAATTATTAACCTATAAAATTTGAACGCCATGCCTTGCGGAAAAAAGAGAAAAAGACATAAAATGGCCACCCATAAAAGGAAAAAACGCCTGCGTAAGAACAGGCATAAAAAGAAATAGGCCTAGTTTTTTCTAAATGATTGACAAACCTAAAGCGCTCTGCTCTTTAGGTTTGTTGTGTTTTGTAATGTGTCGACGTAGTTCCGCGTAGAAGCGCTGCTAACGTTGTTGTAATGAATAAGAGAAGCTATGAATAATGAGCTAGTTGTGGATGTAGCTTCCTCCGAAATAACCATTGCCCTGCTGGAGGATAAGCAGCTCGTAGAGCTGCACAAGGAGCAGAGCAATGCGAACTTCTCAGTTGGAGACATCTACTTGGGACGGGTAAAAAAGATTATGCCCGGTCTTAATGCAGCCTTTGTGGACGTTGGTTACCACAAGGATGCTTTTTTGCACTACCTTGATTTGGGCGTGCAATTTCTATCTACAGCCAAATATGTGAATGCGTTGGTAAAAAAGGAGCGCATTCCTGATATTACCAAATTTAAATTAGAGAAAGATTTACCTAAAGACGGAAAAATAGGCGATGTGCTGGCCGTGGGGCAGCCTGTGCTGGTGCAAATTGCCAAAGAACCCATATCTACTAAAGGACCACGCCTTACTGCTGAGATCTCGATTGCTAACCGCAATATGGTGTTGATTCCGTTTGCTGATAAAGTTTCCATTTCTCAAAAAATCTCGTCTAACGACGAACGTAAGCGCCTAAAACGCTTGCTTGAAAGTATTACTCCCCGCAACTATGGTGTAATTATTCGCACGGCGGGTGAGGGTAAAAAAGTGGCTACGCTGGATACCGAATTGCGCGCAGCCATTGCGCAGTGGGAGACCTGTTGCAGCAAGCTGCGCGAGGGAAATTTTCCTGCCCTGATTGCAACGGAAATGAACCGCACAACTGCCATGTTGCGCGATTTGCTAAACGTTTCATTTAACAGTATATACGTTAATAACGAGTCGCTGTACAATGAGGTGAAAGACTATATCAGCTCTATTGCTCCCGAGAAGGAGAAAATAGTGAAGTTGTATGATGGTCAGGAACCCATTTTTGAGCACTTTGGATTAACCAAGCAGGTTAAATCAGGTTTTGGTCGCGTGGTTTCTCTTAAAGGGGGCGCCTACCTGGTGGTAGAGCATACCGAGGCGCTGCATGTGGTTGATGTGAATAGCGGCATACGCTCTAGCAAGGGCGGCAATGATCAGGAAGCCACTGTAATGGAGGTGAATCTAAATGCTGCGCAAGAAATTGCCCGCCAGCTGCGCCTGCGGGACATGGGGGGCATCATTGTAGTGGACTTTATTGACCTTCACTCCGCAGAGAATCGTAAAAAACTTTACGAGCGTATGGTGGAGCTGATGGAGCGCGACCGTGCCAAGCACAACATACTACCGCTCTCTAAGTTTGGACTTATGCAGCTCACGCGTCAGCGCGTGCGTCCCGAAATGAAGATTCAAACGCTGGAGGCCTGCCCTACGTGCGGAGGAACAGGTAAAGTGGGACCAAGCATATTGTTTGACGAGCAGCTGGAAAGTCGTGTGGCATACCTCACTGCTGAAGCCCATGAAAAGACGCTTACGTTGCGTGTGCATCCTTTTGTGGCGGCATACCTCAATAAGGGTTTGTTTAGCTCGAAGCGAAAGGAGTGGCAGCGTAAGTACAAATGTAGTCTGACCATTATAGCCTCGCAGGAGAGCAGCTATCTTGACTTTAGCTTCTATAATAAAAAGGGTGAGGAGTTGAATTAAGCTCTTTTCGCAATAAAAAATGCAGGGTAGTCAAAATTTTCGACGAATAATTTTGAAAGTTCAATAAAAGAATGCTACCTTTGCACTCCCAAAATGAGCTCGGGGTGTAGCTCAGCCCGGTTAGAGTACACGTCTGGGGGGCGTGTGGCCGCTGGTTCGAATCCAGTCACCCCGACTTCGCAAAAAGCCTTGATAGCAACATGTTATCAAGGCTTTTTTGTTTTACCTCCTTCCTTTTTAGTATACATTGCAACTTTTTTGTATTTGTTCACTATATTTTATTATTTTTGTGTCGCCACACGAAACAATAAGGTTGGACTGTTTGCTATCCTGTGTTGTTGATATTTATTAATGCATGCTGTGGTAAAGAGGAGAAAAAGAAATGCGTTTTTTACCTGTAAGGTGTAGTCTTGTGTTGATGTTGTTTTTGCTTGTTCCAGTGGCAACAACGTATGCATTTGATATTTTGCGTGTGGAAACTATTACCGACCGCGATGGCTTGTCGCAAAATACGGTAAGGTGCATGATGCAGGATAGCAAAGGTTTTATGTGGATGGGAACTACCAACGGGTTGAATCGCTATAATGGTAAGGAGGTTAGCGTGATGCAGCCTCAAGCTGGGGCGGCTCATTCGCTGCTGGATAATCGGATTCGCAGCATGCAGGAGGATGGGGAGGGTTACATTTGGATTCGTACTACCTCTAATGTGCTATGTTGTTATGATTCACATTTGGAATCATTTGTGGATTACGACCCTCAGAACGTAAGCAAAAAGTTTTCCTACGTGCAGGTGATGGGAGATGGGGATGTGTGGTTGTGGGGAACAGATGATGGCTGCTGCAGGGTTCAGCATGAAGTTGGGGGCTTGAAATCCTGGCATATTAATAAAAAAATATTGGGAACGCGTTCAGTCAACTACTTGTTTGAGGATGCAGCTCATCAAGTATGGATTTGTACTGATGCAGGTCTTTTTAAGGTTGTTGGAGGTAAGGTGGAGAGGGTACTGCAGGGTAGAGCATTCTATAGTGCGCTGGAGTTGGATAAATACCTGGTGTTTGTGAGCAGCAGCCGGGTTGATGTTTATGATAAGCAGGAACAAGTATTTGTCAAGCCGGTTGACTATCCGGGTAAGCAGCTGTTGTCAATAGCCGGTGCACAGGTGTTTTCGCAGGGTGTTGTGCTGCTTGCTGCAAAGCAAGGAGTATACGTATTCAATCCGGATAAAATGCTGGTGGAATCTGCCGAGCATTTGTTTCAAAACGTAAAGTTGAACCATGCCAATTTTCTTACCGACAATAAGGGCAATCATTGGGTGTACAACATGTCGGGTAGAATATGGCGGCAAAAGCCCGACGGATGTTTTGAGCCAATAGAGTTAATCCCTTCGAAAATTCTTTCCTCCATAGATATGGAGCGCTATGAGGTATATCATGATTCACGCGATATCATTTGGATTACCACCTATGGTAATGGTTTATTTGCTCTTCATACTGGAGGTCAAGTTCAGCATTATACTACTGAAAGAGGACTTCTGCCCACAAATTACATGCTTTGTATAACGGAGGATAAGTCGGGTGAAATATGGGTGGGAACGGAGTTTGCCGGTGTTGCAAAAATTTCACTAACCACTTATGCAACGAAGTTCTTCTATCCGGCACCGAGCGAGGCCGGCAGCCGCGCCAATGCGGTGCGGCTAATTTACCAAGATGCGGCAGAGAGGTACTGGTTGGGTACGCGTACCGGCTACCTTTATGTGTGCGATCCTTTGCTAAGGAGAGTGCATGCGCACCAAATTCCCGGAGGGCTACCCTATACCATAGCCGAAGACAAAAATGGTAATAAGTGGGTGGGAACCAAAGGTAAGGGGCTATTTGTGTTTTCCCAAACCGGTAGTGGCACTCCGCGTAACTACCGATTGAAAGATTACGATAGACAACTTTCGTCAAGTAATAATATTTTTTCCATAATACGCGATAGTCGAGAGCGCATGTGGATTGCTAGTTTTGGTGGAGGTTTGCATTTAGCAGAAGAGCGCCACGGAGAGCTAAACTTTCGCCGCATTCCGGCTCTTACTCCGGGACAGGATATGATGAGGGTGCTAATTCAGGATAGGCAGGGTGTAATGTGGGTTGGCACTAACGAGGGCGTAAATGCTTTTGATCCGGATGAGATTATTGAGGATGAAAATCGCTACGTCAACTTCAACTTTGATATAAAAAATGATAGTACGCTTAATAACAATGAAGTAAAAGCCTTGCTGGAGGATAGGCAAGGTCGAATTTGGCTTGGTACCAATGGAGGAGGGCTCAACCTATTGATGCGTGAGCATCCTTTGGAGCGTTCATGGTTTAAGCATTATGCTTCAGCAAATGGCCTTTCCAATGAAATCATACAGGCTATACAGGAAGATGAGCGAGGCAACATTTGGGTAAGCACCGAAAGTGGAATTTCTCGATTTAACCCCAATACGGAAAAATTTGAAAACTATACTTTTTCGGACAAGCGTCAGGCAAATTTATTTAATGAGATGTCGTGCTGGCGCAAAAGCAATGGTGAGCTAATGTTTGGCAGCTACGATGGGGTTTGCATTTTTGACCCGGCCAAGATTTCGCATGAGTCCTACATGCCTCAGGTTGTGCTTACGGGTTTGCAAATAAATGGAAATCAAATTCGACCGGGGGTAGATAAGTCGCCATTGAAAGAAAGTATTACCACGACGCAGGGGGTGAAGTTAAGGTATGGACAAAATTCGTTTAACATTGAGTTTGCCATGCTCAACTTTCATGAGCCGGAATTTAATCAGTACATGTACTATCTTGAGGGTTATGAGAAGAGTTGGAATACGGCTTCAAGGTATAATGTTGCAGCCTATCGTAATGTGCCGGCGGGTAGGTACAAGTTTGTGGTAAAGGGCAGCAACAGCTTTGGGATATGGAATGAAGAGCCTACCGTGCTGGATATTGTTGTTGTACCCCCATTTTGGCGTTCCTGGTGGGCCATTCTTATTTACTTGTTTTGCTTGTCAAGTATTATTTATTTTATGTGGAATGTATTTGTAAAAATACATCGCTTGAATATGGCCGTGGAGGTGGAGCAGCAGCTAACGGAGTATAAGCTGCGATTTTTCACCAATATATCGCACGAGTTTCGTACGCCTTTGACGATTATTCGAGGTGCTATTGAGAATCTTACCCTACAGGAAAAATTGCCGACAGCAGTGGCCAAGCAGGTTACCGTTTTATCCAAAAGTTCCGCTCGCTTACTGAGGCTTATTGACCAACTATTGGAGTTTCGCAGGCTGCAGAATAATAAAATGGAGTTGAACTTGGAGCGCACCGAGGTTGTTGAATTTTTCCGAGATATTTTCCATACATTTAAGGATTTAGCGGAGAAGAAGGGGGTGAGGTTCCTATTCGAAACAAATGAACCTGAAAGGCAAATGCTACTGGACAAAGGGAAAATGGATAAGATATGCTACAACCTTTTATCCAATGCCTTTAAAAATACGCCGGAGGGTGGTAAAGTGGCCGTGCGCCTAACCTTTTCGGGACCGAACGATAGCTTTACGCTAAGCGTATTGGATAGCGGAGTGGGAATTCCTAGGGAAAAGCGCGATTTGCTGTTTAAGCGATTTGCTCAGGTACACTACATGTCGGGTGGAGTTGGAGTAGGGTTGCACCTGACCTCAGAGTTGGCTATGGTGCATAAGGGGGGTGTAGACTATGCAGATTCAGAATTTGGAGGAGCCTGTTTTAGCGTACACATTCCGTTGTCGGATAAAAATTACGAAGTAGGGGAGATTGTGGAGGGGCAGCTGTCAGCACAAATTTCCGATACGCAGAGTATCTCTGTCGCTATAGATGAGGTGGAGGAGAACGTGGAAAAACCTTTGCATGAATATAAGTTACTGGTGGTGGACGACGATGACGAGGTACGGGAGTTTTTACAGGCGCAGCTGGGAGAGCATTTTACCATAGAGGTGGCTAAGAATGGTTTAGAGGGGTTAGAAAGGGCGCAGAGTGAACAACCCGACTTGGTTGTGTGTGACGTGATGATGCCGGAAATGGATGGATTTGAGGTTACCCGACGATTAAAAGGCAACTTTGAAACCAGCCATATTCCTATTATCCTGCTTACGGCACACTCTTCAGATAAGCACCAGCTGGAGGGAATTGAGGCCGGAGCCGATGCGTATATTATTAAGCCATTTAGTCCCAAGTTCTTAATGGCGCGTATAGTGAAGCTTATTGAGCAGCGCGAGAAGTTGAGGCAACGCTTTGTGGAGGAACCCGGATTGGTGCGGCCAACCATTAGCTTTACGGATAAGGATAAGGATTTTTTAAACAAGCTGCATGATGTTATAGAAAAGAATATCAGCAATCCCGATTTTTCGGTAGATGAGTTTGCGCAAGCGCTAAATATGGGGCGTACCGTATTTTATAAAAAGACGAAAGGCGTAACGGGTCACTCGCCCAACGAGTATCTACGCATTATTCGGTTAAAAAAAGCGGCAGAGTTATTGAGTACCACAAGTTTAAATGTGTCTGAGGTGTCGTATGAAGTGGGGATAAATGATCCTTTCTACTTTAGTAAGTGCTTTAAGATACAGTTTGGTAAATCGCCATCGCAGTATCAAAGAAAATCTTAATTTTACCCGAATAGCTGTTAAAAAGGGGGTTGTCCGATTTCTTCGGGTAGCCCCCTTTCTTTTGTTGTACCCCTTTACATGCTTTTGTACAAAACTCTATTCCTTATGGTCGTAAGTTTATACATTTTTGTAAAACTAATTTAGTGGAATGTAATTTTTAATAAAATGATATAATAAAAAAAATGAGAAATTTATTCGCATCATTAATCTTGCTGCTAGGGTTATCATGGACATTGAGTGCTCAACAACAGCCTGACAGAAAGGATGTCTTGAAGGCAATGGAAACGGTCAACTACTACTTCATGACCAAGTATGCTGATTTTTCGGCTCCCTCCAATGTGAATGGCAGGGTGCGCCCAAGTAATATTTGGACACGGGGAGTGTACTATGAGGGGCTTATGGCGATGCATCAGATTTCTCCTAAAGATACTTACTATCAGTATGCTTTGGGGTGGGCTGAGTTTCACAAGTGGGGCATGCGCAACGGCAATACTACGCGTAACGCCGACGATCAGTGTTGTGGTCAAACCTATGTTGACCTTTACAAAATGCTGCCCAACCCCGAAAAAATTCGCAACATAAAAACGTGTATGGAGATGCTGCTCAACACGCCTCAGGATAATGACTGGTCGTGGATTGACGCTATACAAATGGGAATGCCCGTAATGGCGCAGCTGGGTGTCCTGCTCAACGATGAGCGCTACTTTGACAAGATGTACCGCATGTATTCTTTTACAAAAAACAAGCATGGTAAGACCGGTTTGTATAACCCTAAGGAGGGGCTATGGTGGCGCGATGCTGATTTTGTGCCTCCTTACAAAGAGCCTAACGGAAAAAACTGCTACTGGTCACGTGGAAATGGCTGGGTTTATGCGGCGTTGGTGCGTGTGATAGGGCTTATTCCGCAAAAGGAGGCGCACCGGGCCGAGTACCTGAACGATTTTAGGGCAATGGGTAAGGCTTTAAAGGCATGCCAACGTGAGGATGGCTTTTGGAATGTAAGCCTGCATGATTCCTCCAACTATGGTGGAAAGGAAACTACCGGTACCTCGCTATTTGTTTACGGTATGGCGTGGGGTATCAACCAGGGCATTTTGGATAGAAATGAGTACTTGCCGGTGCTACTAAAGGCATGGAATGCAATGGTAAAAGACGCGGTGCAACCCAACGGTTTTTTGGGTTGGGTACAGGGTACGGGCAAGGAGCCAAAGGATGGACAACCGTTGAGTGTGGATAAAGTGCCTGATTTTGAGGATTATGGTGTTGGCTGCTTTTTGCTGGCCGGAAGCGAGGTGTACAAAATAAAATAGTGAATGATTGGTTGTTATTGATTGTGGTGCCCGGAGGTTAAGGTAGTGTTTTATACTTAAAATATACAGGAAAATGCGTTTTTATACATTGCTGTGTGTGTGCTTGCTTGCTCATTTAGTTGAGGTACATGCTGCTGACGGTTATTGGCACGGACAGGAGCGCGTGCTGCAGTATGCTCCGGAGGGGGAGGATTTTGTGGCGGTTAACGGGAAGCAAAAATTTACACGAGCGCTTTATGGGACGAATACGGGCTTTCGCGTTGAGACCAGCGATGTTCCGGAATTTGGTTTGTATATGCCCAATATGGGAGGTAATCTCCAGCTGGGCGTTATTCGTGGCAATGAAAGTAAGTGGTTAGGTGATGCAGAACGAGTAAAGGCTATCTATCGTCCTGGGGCACGTATTTACGAAGTGGAGGACAAATGGATAGGTAAGTTGCGCATTACCGTTTTGGCAATGGCCGATGCAGAGGGTGTAGTGTTGCAGGTGGAGGCGAAGCAGCTGCCCGCTGCTACGGAGCTGGTGTGGGCGTTTGGTGGAGCAAGCGACGAGCGATTCTCACGTGAGGGAGATATTGGGGTGGATCCTTCGGACTGCTTTGCTCTTAAACCCAACGCGTGTGCCAGCAACATTTATGCGCTGTCGCAAAATACATTTCAGCTGTTTTATGGTAAGGATAGGAAGCTGGTTGAGGCGCTCTCAAAAGGCAGTAAAGGTGATAGCAATAGTAAGAATAAAGCCAAAGCGCTGACCGGTGTTTTTCCTGAGAATGCTATGCTCAGGCTGGTGTCTCCTTACGCATTGGCTACACCATTTGGCTTGTGGCAATCCTCTGTTACGGATGGCAATCCGATGTTAGCAGGTACCTGTGCTATGAGCGGCGGTAGGCAGTACTACTTAGCCATACAAAATGGTGAAGAAAAGAAGGTGTTGGCTTACCCTGATTTAAGCTCTTGCTTTAGCAGGGCTGAGGAGCAGCGAAGTAAAATGGCTTCTACAGTAAAAATTCAAACACCTGATTCCTATTTTAATACTTTGGGAGGCGCGTTGAGCATGGCTGCTGATGCCATATGGGAGCCCAGCTCATGGTTGCATGGTGCAGTGGGGTGGCGCATGCGACTTAATGGTTGGAGGGCTGCCTACACGGGTGATGTAATGGGGTGGCATGATAGGGCCCGTGCTCACTTTGATGGTTACGCTGCTTCGCAGGTGGTTAACGTGGAGCCGACTATACCGCATCCCATGCAAGATACAGCGCTGCATTTGGCGCGAGCCGCAAAAAAGTGGGGCACGCAAATGTATAGCAACGGCTACATTTGCCGCAATCCTAATCAAACGGGGGTAATGCACCACTATGATATGAACTTGTGCTACATCGACGAGCTGCTTTGGCACTTTAATTGGACAGGTGATATGGACTACGTGCGCAGCATGTGGCCCGTGCTGGAGCGTCATCTTGCATGGGAGAAGCGCAACTTTGACCCCGACAACGACGGACTTTATGATGCCTACTGCTGTATTTGGGCCAGCGATGCTTTGCAGTATAATAGCGGTGCTGTAACACACTCGTCGGCATATAACTATAGGGCTAACAAAATGGCTGCCGAAATTGCACAAAAGATAGGTAAAGACCCTAAGCTTTATGCTGATGAGGCGAATAAGATTCTTACAGCTATTAACCAAAGTCTTTGGATGGATAAGGATGGACATTGGGCAGAGTATAAGGATTTTATGGGGCTCAAGCGGGTGCACCCTAATGCAGCTGTGTGGACTATATATCATGCCATTGACTCAAAAGTGCATGATGAGTTTCAGGCGTACCAGGCCACGCGCTACGTGGATACAAAAATTCCACACATACCGGTGCTGGCAAAGGGGTTGAATGATGAGGGTTATGCCACTATTTCCACTACCAATTGGATGCCCTACTCCTGGTCTATTAACAATGTGGCTTTTGCTGAGGTTAATCACACGGCGCTGGCTTACTGGCAAAGTGGACGATACAATGAGGCGTTTAAGCTCTTTAAGAGTTCCATTCTGGATGGGATGTATTTGGGAGCAAGTCCCGGCAACTTTGGACAGGTTAGCTTTTATGATGCAGCTCGAGGTGAGTGCTATCGTGACTTTGGCGACCCTGTGGGGATAACCTCCCGTACGCTGGTGCAGGGGTTATTCGGTATTAATCCTGATGCTATGAATAAGCGATGGGTGATACGCCCCGGTTTTCCGGATGGCTGGAGCTATGCCTCCATCTCCACTCCCGACGTGGAGTTTGATTTCAAGAGAGAAGTTGATACAGACGCCTATACCATTAAAAAGGTAGAGCACGAGCTCGTGCTTCTTGTTAAAGCGCGTGCGGAAAAAATAGAGACCTTAACTATTAATGGAAAGAAGGCCGCATGGTCGCTGGAGGAAAATGCGGCAGGCTATCCGCTGGTAAAAGTGGTGTGTAAGGCCTTGCCGGAGCAGGTGGTAGAAGTAAAATGGGGTGGCAGCGCTTTGGGCGTGCCGCAATATCAAGCGACAGCCAGCACTGGAAGCAGCTGGCACCTGCGTTCAACCAGCAAGATAGTTGATGTGTTTGATCCTCAAGGTGTCTTTTCTGTAAAAGAGCGTAGCAATAACTTGCTAAGTGGTAGTATTGTTGCTTTGTCTGGACCTCACACCCTATTTGTATGTTTGGAGCAAGGGCAAATGAAGTGGTGGCAACCAATTGACGTAGAGGTTACTGATTCGATTGCTAAGGCGGCTCCCTCTTTTGTCATGCCTAATGAGGACGCGCAGTACGAAATGCTGAATATGGATTCCTATTTTAATGCGTCGGTATCACAAATTTTTAAGAATACCTATCTCACACCTCGATCACCTTACACAACGCTACAGGTGCCTACCCAAGGCATTGGGGAGTGGTGCCATCCGTTAATGTTGGCAAGTATTGATGACTCCGGCTTACGTGCTGCTGCTAAGAATGATGTGTTTACCACGCCTTTTGGGCTTCCATTTCGCACGCCATCTCAAGCGCAGATGCCTAACATTTCCTTTACCTCCCTATGGGATAATTATCCCGAAAAAGTTGATATTCCGTTAAAAGACAAGGCTTTTCACGTATACTTGTTGATGGCCGGAAGTACAAATCACATGCAGTGCCATATGGCCAATGCTGTGATAAAGGTAAGGTATGCGGATGGCTCTATAGACTCATTGGAGCTAGTTAATCCAGAAAACTGGGCGCCTATAGAGCAGGATTTTTATGTAGATGGACACGCCTTTACCTTGAAAAACAAGCGTCCATATCGTGTGCACTTTAAATCGGGGATGGTGAGTTGTAAGCTGGAGCAGGATTTAGGCATAAAGGGAGTTTATGGGCGCTCCATTGAAGGAGGTGCTGGTATTATACTTGATATGCAACTAGATCCATCAAAAAATCTGAAGAGCATCGCTGTGGAAACCTTATCTAATGAGGTTGTCGTTGGGCTAATGGCTATTACTCTAGTGAGATAGTTTGGCAAATTGGGGTTTAATGGTCCTAGGTAATCCATGGAAATGGCTTACCCAACAAAATTTTTAGTGGGATAGCTGCTGTTTTTTTTAACGAAATTTGTTTAAAGGTAGGTTGCGGGCTGTAGGGAGGATAGCTGCTATTGTCGGAATATAAATGCGGGAAGTATGCTAAAGTACTATTTTTAATTATTTAATTAACAGTTTGTTGTGATAATTTGTGTACAAAATTGCATGCAATGAAAGGAAGGGGAGGGTGCGGGTGACGGTTAGTACATGATATTGTACAAAAATCCATTCTATTTTAAAAAGTGTTAGTGCATATTTGTATTGGCTTAAAAGGCATTCTGTGCATAAAAGTTAAGTGACTCTTGCTGTTTTGTTTATGGTTCCATGGATTACCTAGAACCGAGGAACTACGTATGTTAATAGGTGTTGTCTGATTCTAAATAATGTGTGTTAAATCATTGGATATGAAGATTTTTAGTCGGTTTCTTTTGTTGGTGTCAGCGCTGTTGATGCTTCAGTGTCAAAAGGATAGGGATAAATACTACGAAAAACCTTCGTGGGCAGGTGAACCTATGTACAACGTGTTGCAGGGTGAGGGACGCTTTGATCTCTACTTGCAGCTAGTTGATCGCTCTACGCATTTGGAAAACTTTAGGGGTAATGGCTATTGGACAGTATTTGCACCTAATGATGATGCCATGAATGCCTACCTAAACTTGAAAGGTTATGAGTCGGTAAAGGAAATGCCGGTGGAAATGGTTGAGAAAATAGTAGGCTACTCCATGCTGTTTACCAAATACCCTATGTACAGGCTCACCGATGTGCTTTCCGGAGGTTGGGATACCCTGAAAAGTATCAAGAAAAAGACTCCTTACTACGAAACTATGCACCGAGAGTACTACGAGAAGGTTGGAGACTCGGTATGGGTGGTTAACCCTACAACCTACGGTTCTTTTGGAACTAATGATAACAACTACAAGTATTTGCCACTGTATATGACGCGAAGCGTTAGCGCTATGCAGCCATCCGATTACGAATTGTTTTATCCTTCATCCACATACAAGGGTCGCAATGTGCAGCAAGCTAGTATTTTGAATTCTGATATGGAGGCCTCGAACGGTATCATTCACGAGGTGGATTGTGTAAATGAGCCTCTTCCCAACCTTGAGGATTTACTTAAGGGCGACGAATACTCGAAGTTTAGAGAACTGCTGGAGATTAAAACCCCTACGGGAGAGCCATTCTACTATACCTATGCTACAAGTGAATACTTAAAGGAGTACTATAGAAATATGTACCCCTCAAGAAATATTAATGCTGTATACTGTAAGTTTTACAACGTGCCAACTGAGTTTTTGCGTGCGGCTGATGACCGAGTGGCTGTGCCATTTAACGTTGAGCGCTACTTCTTGTCGGGGCAGGAATTAGGTGGTTATACCGTATTTGCTCCCAATAATGCAGCAGTGCAAAAGTTTTATGATGAGGTGGTAAGTAACTATGCCGATGAAGGATATACATCGGTGCTTGCCTTACCTAACAACGTGCGTCGCTACTTCATTAATGCGCAGCTGAATCAGACTATGATTTGGCCAAGCGAGTATAAAAGAGCAAGAAATGCCTACGAGAACTTTATAAATGGTAGGGGGATAAGTGGCTATGATTTTAATCCTTCAAACTATCCTGACCTTAAGCCGGCAAGTAATGGTCTTTTCTATGGCTCGAATACGTATGTGAAAACCCACTGGTTTGAAACGGTGCTGACCGAAATATTATTGCGTCCCTCAAAGTACCAATACATGGCCAATGCTCTTCAAAAGTATTTTCCCACAACACTTTGGGAGGATTTCGTGCGCTGCCCGCTGAATGACTTTCCGGATAATGATTACACCGTACTGCTGCTTTCAGATGAGCAACTCAAAACGGATGGTTTTAATTGGTACTGGCCAACGGGGCAAGCAGCCTACGATTTTAGCCATGGAAGTTCAGCCGATGGTCCCCAACTTCGCATGGAGCGCCTTATGCGGTCGCATACATTTAAGAGGATGAAAGCGGATAGCATTGGAAACTTCATGGGTGATCCAAGCATGGCTTATGATGGCTATGCCTACGCTTTGAATGATTATGGCGATATGATACGCTACAAGGATGGGAAGCTGCAAATGATTGGTAATCAAACCGCAAATGAGTGGGTTACGGCAACATTAGTTAAGCACTTCAGTAACGGAAGAGTTTTCACCGTTGACAAGCCGTTGCAGTATTCGGCAAGGGCCAGTGAGAAGGAAATTACGCTGGTGGAGGCCTTAGAGCAAGCGGTGGCTGATAATCCGAATATATCCATTGCAGCCAACTGGTTGATTTATCTTTTGACGATGAATGCCAGTCCTTTGACTATAAACACAGCGGTGCCTACTACCATACTGCTACCTACCGATACGGCGATGCGGGCGCTGCAGCTGGCATCAAGGCAGACTTTTATAATGGGTGAAGGTAGCGCTGCGTTTACTTGTAATCGCTATAAATATCAAACATTGGAAGAGGTGAAAAAACCGGCTAATGCTGCAGATCCTTGCTTCAATGCCCTTCAGGTGGTTGATGATATGAAAGACTTTTTCAGGTTTCATGTCATATCCGGAACGATGTACATAAACGATAACCTACCTAATGTTGCTCTTAGTAGCGGAGAATCCTACTCTCGACACATGGCAGCCACAACGTATAAGGATGGTATGGAGAACACCCTTTTGACAATAACAAAAAATTGGGAAGTAGATGATCAAGGAAACTCAATCTATAATAACCTGCACTTTTCGACAGTTGGGACGGCCAAGGTTTACGAGGCAGCGGTTGTAAAGGGCGTAAAGCGCAGCAATATATTTGGTCCAAAAGTAGTAGTGCATGAGGTTAGCAGCTGCCTACTTTATCCGCCGGCAATAGGAAAATAGGAATTAAATAGGATTGAGGTAGCTAAAGAAGTATTAACTAGGTTTTGATAGTTTAAAGAAGATGAAGAAACTACTGCAAATATCGATTGTCTTTCAATTGCTCGTAATCTTATCGGCAGGGGCTGCTTTTGCTCAGGATAAGGTATTGATTAGGGGTAGAATCACAGATAAGATGAGTAAGGAATCTTTGATTGGTGTGAGCGTTATTGAAATCGATAAGGACAATCGTATAGTGGGGGGTACGCAGACCGACCTGAACGGAAACTATAGCTTGACGGTTAAAAACGCAGCTGATCGCAAGTTGACTTTTTCATATATTGGATATAAGACCTATACGGCCTCTATTGGTAGTGCTGCTGTAATTAATGTTCAGCTGGAAGAGGATGCTTTGGCGTTGGATGAGGTAGTAATTTCGGCGCAGAAAAAAGTAGCCATAGGCGCTCTCAATGTTAATGAGCGCGATATGACTTACGCTTATAGCAGGGTGGATGCCAAGGACTTAGAGGCTCTTCCGGTAACATCTATCGACCAAGCGTTACAGGGACGTATGGCAGGTGTGGATATTGTGGCTACCTCCGGGCAGCCGGGAGCCGGCATGGCTATTCGTATTCGCGGTACGGCCTCTATTAACAATAGCGCTGATCCCCTTATTGTGGTTAACGGCATTCCCTACGAAACCAGCATATCCTCAGACTTTGACTTTGCTACAGCCGATGAGGAAAGCTACTCGCAGCTGCTCAATATTTCGCCTAGCGATATTGAGGATATTACCGTGCTTAAAGATGCTGCTTCCACAGCCCTATACGGAAGCAAGGGCGCTAATGGCGTGCTTATGATTACCACTAAGAGGGGGGTGATGGGAAAGCCTCGCTTAACGTATGGCTTTAAGGGTACCGTGTCGGTAGCACGTGATGCTATTCCTACCCTTAATGGTAATGAGTATACTACCCTCATTCTTGAGTCTGCTGCCAATGCCGGTACGCCTTTGGATCTGACCCGCTATCCGGAGTTTGCACGTGACCCCAATAACCCCTACTACTTTTATAACTATGGGCAAAATACGGATTGGGTAGATGAAATTCAAAAAACTTCGTTCAAGCAGGAGCATAACTTTGCTCTATCGGGTGGTGGTGAAAGGGCTACCTACCGCGTGTCTGTGGGCTACCTGAATGAGGATGGTAATATTGTAAATACCAACTATAATCGCTTTACAACCACCCTCAACTTTAACTACAATATTTCGAATCAAATAAGTGTTGTGGCGGACGTGAGCTATGTGCATGGCGAGCAAAAAAATGCCTTTATGACAGACTTGTTGGGGACCACCTACACAAAAATGCCTAACCAGTCAATTTATGAGTACACCCTTTCGGGCGAACGCACCCCTAACTATTTTTCGCCGGAATCAACTCCTCAGGGCGACTTTAATAAGGCCGATATGAGTAAGAATACAGGTGGTATATATAACCCTGTTGCTATGGCCTATGAAAGTAGCCGCTACAATATTAATGATCGCGTGCGCCCTATATTTACGCTGCAGTATAAAATTATACCCAAGGTTTTGGAGTATACCGGTACGGTGGGATTTGATATAGAGAGCAAGAAGAGTAAAGGCTCGCTACCACAGGCCGCCACGGGGCGCCCGTGGACGGAAAATACGGTGAATCGCTCTTCCGATGCTGATGAGGAATCATTTATTGTACAGGTGTATAACACGCTTGCGTTTACGCCACAGCTTACCGAAAATATTAAGCTCAATACATTTTTTAAATTCAACACTACCGATAAGCAAACAGACGCATTTGCCATGTCGTCCTCCAATGCTGCTAATACCTGGCTGGCTCACCCGTCTAACTCGTCGCGCTTGATTTCGCTTAGCTCGGGTAAAGTGCATGAGCGCCAGCTACAGGCAACGCTGTTTGGTGGCTTTGATTTTTACGATCGCTACCTTGTAAGCGTTGTTGTTACGATGGACGGAAACTCCAGGTTTGGCTCGAACTATCGTTACGGATATTTTCCCAGCGTATCGGGCCGTTGGAGAATTTCAAGTGAGCCATATATACGCGACTTGAAGTTTTTGAACGACCTCAGCTTTAGGCTTAGCTGGGGACAAAGTGGTAAAGTGCCGGATAAGAACTACCTGTTTTACAATCGTTACGATACCTATAAGTATCCCTACATTGATGATATTGGAACGTACCCTTCAAGCATGGCGTTGGATAATTTGAAGTGGGAGAAAACCAGCGAATGGAATATAGGAGCCAACTTTATTGCTTTCAATAATCGTATAAATATTGATTTTAACTGGTATAAAAAAACGGTTGATGACCTCATGTTTTCGGGGGTAGGTATTCCCAGCGTGTCGGGTGTGAGTTCCATATATATGAATGTGGGAACCATGGATAACCAAGGTTGGGAGTTGAGCATAAACACCACTCCGTATAGAAAGAAAGATCTTCAGGTAGATTTTAAGATGGTTTTCTCAAGAAACGATAATATGATTCGTTCGTTGAGCCAAAACATAGCCCTTTCAACCGAACCTTCGAGTTCCAATGGCAAATACATGGCGCGTATACAAGAGGGTAACCCATTGGGTTCGTTCTACGGATTCCGTTACGATGGCGTATACCTTAATCAAGACCAAACAATAGCTCGTGATAAAAAGGGTGATAAGATATATAGGTGGGATGAAACGGGAGCCTCAAATCCTTTGCAAATGGTATTTTGGGCACCCTCTATTGCTTATGAGTTCCAGCCGGGTGATGCCAGGTATGCCGATATTAACCACGATGGTAATATTGATTACAAGGATATCGTGTATTTGGGTAATGCCAACCCGCTGGTGGTGGGAGGATTTGGTCCTTCGGTAAAGTACAAAAACTGGGCGCTGGACGCATACTTCAACTTCCGCTATAATTTCGATGTGGTGAACGAAACGAAGATGAATATGGAGAAGATGTACAATTTTGACAACCAAAGTACCGCCGTGTTGCGTCGCTGGACACACCCCTACGATAATCCCGAAGATGCACCTGCCGATATTCTGCCGAGGGCATTGTATAATAAGGGTTACAACTGGCTGGCCTCCGACAGGTATGTGGAGGATGGTAGTTTTATAAAGTTCAAGTCGCTTACGTTGAGGTATAATTTTGATAAAAAATTGGTGAGCCATTTGGGTATGTCGGCTTTGTCGCTAAACTTCACTATGTATAACCTGTATACGTGGACTAACTATACGGGTATGAACCCCGAGGTGAGCATTCGTAACGTATCAAAAGACATCTATGCGGTGGGATACGACAAGGCAAAGGCACCATCCAATATAGATTTTATGCTGGGAGTAAATGTTACCTTCTAAAGAAAAGCGAAGCGGGTTATAAATAAAACAGTAAATCACAAATTAATGAAACGAATATTACTTGTACTTGCGTTGGCTTGGATTGCAGTAACCGCATCGTCATGTTCTGATTGGCTGGACCTGAAGCCATACGATGGCGTGGTGGAGGAGAATTACTGGAACACTAAAGAGGATGTTAATTTGGCCGTTATAGGTTGCTACTCGTCAATGTTGAATAAAAATTTGATAACCAACATGTTCTATTGGGGTGAACTGAGGGCTGACATGGTAGCCGGAGGGGCCTCTGCTGGTAGCAGAGAAATGAACGTAATCCGTGGAGAAATTTCTCCGGAAAATACCATACTAAAGTGGAATGAATTTTACACCACCATCAGCTACTGCAATAAGGTAATTGAAAAATCAGAGCTGGTGCGCACAAGGGACGTGACCTTCTCTGACGAGCTGTATCGCCAGTATGTTGGGGAGGCTGTAACTATACGTAGCTTGATGTACTTCTACCTGCTTCGCTCATTTAAGGATGTTCCACTGGTGCTTAAGGCCTCGGATAGCGATCAGCAGGACTACTACCCGTACAACTACAACCCGGAGACCGGAGTTGGAAATGAGCAGATGATGATAGATACGCTGACAACTCAACTCAGTAGGGTTATGATGCATCTCCCCATGGCTTATAATAGCACAGCTGAAAGTAAGGGGCGTGTAACTCGGTGGACGGCTATGGCGCTACTGGCGGATATTTACTTGTGGCAAGGTAACTACATACAGTGTGAAAAACTTTGTACGCAGATTATTAACTCAAAGCAGTTCTCACTTATTCCTGTTTACCGCTCTCCCGAGTATGTGTACGATGAAACTACCGGTGACATTGTTGATACGGTATATATTGCTAACTCCACATATGTTGAACGATGGTTTAACTACCTGTACGTTTCCGGTAACTCGTACGAAAGCTTATTTGAGCTGCAGTTTCCTACGGTTAGCGTATCGCTTGATGATCCGTTCTTTGATCTCTTTAACTACGCTACAACTCCGCGTACTGTATTGGTTCCTAATAGTCTTTTTTTAGTGGATGGTCTTTTTCCTGAGTCTGAAACTAGAAATCCTGCAGTAAAGGATATAAGAAGTACAAATTTTCAGCAAGGCTTGGTATGGAAGTGGGTTGGCTTGGAGTCGGCAGGAACGTCCAAGAGGGTAAAACAACGCTTCCCTCACTGGATGGTTTACCGCTATGCTGATATTATTTTAATGAAAGCTGAAGCGTTAAACCAGCTGGCATTAATCGGCGGGGATAACCAAATGATGTGGGAGGCTTACCAGCTGACACGTCAGATAATGGTAAGATCCAATGCAGTTGAAAACGTTGACCTGAAATTTATCTATCCTATTGATGGGAAAAATTTGGAGCAGCTGATTTTGAACGAGCGGGCACGCGAGTTTGCTTTTGAAGGCAAGCGCTGGTACGATTTGCTGCGATTTGCCAAGAGAAACAACTTTGAAGGGAGAGAATACCTGATGCAGGCGGCTACCAATAGCGCTCCCCCCGAAAAGTTGGAAAGCCTTAAAATTAAATATGGAAAAAATGAGTTTCTCTACTGGCCCATTTTCATTGATGAGGTGGAAATGAATAAAAATTTAAGACAAAACGAGTATTATCAGTAAAGTATTTTGAATTTTAAAAAGGTAAATGTTATGAAGCGTACATCCAATAGGTTACTGATACTTCTTGCCGCAGCTGTCATGGTGCTTTGCAATTTTTGCAAAGACGATATGGATGGTAAGCTCTTTCTTACTTCCGATGAAGTAGCGATTGACGAGTACATACTTGAAAGAGACCGGTCCATGACGCTATTTTTGGATATTGTAGAAAAGGCCGACATGAGCGGCACAATTCACGCGCGCGGAACGTACACCTGTTTTATCCCCACTAATGATGCGGTGAACAGCTATCTTCAGTCGGAGGGAAAAAATTCGGTTAGTGATTTAACCGCAGAAGAGTGCAAAAGAATAGTGAAGTACCACATGGTGAATCATGGAGATGGTGCGGATGCTGTACCACTTATGAGCAGCGATTTTATTGATGGCCGTTTGCCTTTAGCCACAATGTTGGCAAAATATCTTACAACCAGAACTGTAGATGCTGAAGGTGGCGTAAAGATTAGGGTGAATCGTCAGGCAGAGATTTTGAAAAATGAAGACTCAAGAGATAAGGACGGTATACGGGTGACCAACGGCTGTATTCATAAGATGAGCAGCGTGCTTACTCCTCCTACAGCTACTTGTGGCGAAATGGTGCGCGATTCGCTGCCTGCAACATATTCTTTGTTTAAGCAAGTGTTGGAGCATACGGGTTGGGTTCAGCGCATGATTGAAGATAAGGCCAACTTGACCTGGTACACCGTGTTTTTGCAAGCCAATGAAGCTTTTACATCGGAAGGTATAAATGACATGGATGGTTTGGCCGACTTTTTGGTTGATAAGCTGAAGGAGCTGGTGATAGATCCCGTTGTGCTAACCTCAATATTGAGGTTTGACCCAACCTTTGATATCGACGACCAAAAGGAGGTGGCGCTATGGATGTTTGCAGCCTACCACTGTGTTAAAGACCTGTACTATGCAGCAGATTTGATAAATGCACCGGCTTTGCTCACCTCTGCCCCCAACCAAACCATTACCGTAAAAGTCAAAAAGGATACCTTGTTGCTAAACGAGTATATTAATAAAAATGCCAACCAGTACGAGGCAGGCAGGCCTGTTCTCAAGTCGTCGGATTACACCGATATGAGCTGTTACAATGGCGTGCTGGTGGATGTAAACGGCTACATTGGACCGCAAAAACGTGGAGCGCAAGCGGTATTTTGGGAAATTACCGAGCAGCCGGAGTTTATTAAGAATCCAAAATACCGTAAAGAGTGGTTTAACCTCACTAAGGCTGAGGTGGAGGCGCTGTCCGAGATGAAGGTAACCTACCAATCGGGTGCTTCACATACCGATGCTGTAAAGACAGATGATAATGGTGGAACCTTCTACTACTCTTACAGGCCATCCTACGATACCAAGGTACAGTTTTCATACTCCGATGGCTTAGGAATTAAGATGTCTGATATAGCAAGTATAGAGCTCACCTTGCCGCTGCTTACCCCCGGAGACTACAACGTGTGGATTGGATGGCGCCGTGCAGACGTGAATGCTTGCCGTGCGCGCGCAACCTACATTGAGGGCGATGACGAGTTTGAGCTGGGATCGGTGGGCTTCCACGAGAACTTTGATACGGGAAAAGATGCCCTGATTTTGCTGGCGCAGGGGATGAAGCGTTATACAGCCAAGGAGCGTTCAGGCACCATGAACTGTCGCAAATTTGGTACCGTGCGAGTAAATTCTACGGGAAGGCACAAGATGCGTCTTGATGTGATTGAGCGTGGTAGAGGTACCACCATGTGGATAGATCAGCTTCAGTTTATTCCAGTTGATGACGACCAGCTATGGCCTCGCTTTGATATTAAAGGTAACCGAATAGAGCTGGGTGCGGCGTGTGATCAAATTGAGCCTAAAAATAGGAACTGCTCAGCAGATAATGATGTAAAGTAGAATGCAAGAAAAACATAAGCATATGAACTGTAAACGTATTTTTAGGTATCTGTTTTTCACATTTTTTGTGACGCTAATGTTGCCCTTATCGTGTAGAGAGGACGAGTGGGCGGCGCATAATAAATCTTCGGAGGATGGAGTGAGTAAAAACTTGCTGGAGGTGGTGAAAGAGAATCAGGAGTGGAGCAAGTTTCGCGAGGCGCTGGAAATCACGGGTTATGATAAGCTGCTTGAGCAAGCCAACAACTTTACGGTGTTTATACCCGATAATAGCGCGTGGGCGTCGGTAGATATGGGTAATCTTATCGAACTCAAGCTGATTGTGTTAAGCCATATTGTCCACGAAAAGCGATTGTCGAGCGACAAATCCCTCTACACATTCATGCAGGCCATAAGCACAAAGCCGGTGAAGTACAATGCCGACGACGAAACTTTTAATGGAGCCTCTATTGTCAGCGTTGACCACGTGGCCAGCAATGGTGTTATTCATACTTTGGACAAGGTAATGGAGGTGAAAAAAAGTATATGGGAGTACTTGCGTAGCATCAACTATAAGCAGGTGGATTTCATAAACAGCCTCAGCGACTCGGTGGTAGATATGTCAAGGAGTGTTGAAATAGGAGTTGATGAAAACGGAGTATCGGTATACGATGTTACGTGGAAGTACGTAAACAACTTTTTGACTGAAGTGCCCTTGGATGATGAATCAAAAATCATGACATACGTTGTTATGCGTGATGGTGGCTATGACGCGCTATACAATAAGTACGCGCCCTATTTTCAAAATGTCTCAGAAGATCAAACTCCCTACGACATTGGATTTAATGTGTGTGGTGATATGGCTTTTGAGGGGCTGGTGGATATTACAGCGCATGACACGCTTGCCAACATGTTTGGTGTTAAGGTGCCGTTGAAAAACGTGACTATTGATGCAGCCTACGAGGCCTCAAACGGGCGGGTATACGTAATTGACCGTACTAGTATTCGCCTACGCGAAAAAGTAAAACCGATTATTATTGAAGGTGAAAACTATAGCAGGACATCCGACAATCTCTTCGTTTTCACGCGCTATCGTCGTTGGGCAAGCGGTTTATACGATGTGCATTTGTGCAGCAAGGTAGAGCAAAAGGATACCATTGTTACGCCGATAGTAGATGAGTTCAATAATCCTATTAGAAATGTTACAGGGGGAGACTCTGTAACCGTTGCCGTACTTAGTAAAACATTTAACACTCCGGGCAGTGATGATGCGGTACGCTCCAATATCAATAATTTTTTCATAGAATATTATGCTAACGTAAACTCCGTGCCATACGAGATTTACTACGTAGCCTACGACGACGTGGAGGGGCACTATACGCCGGTTAACCAATCCATGCGCTTGGAGCAGAAGTTGTTTATTTCGAGACCTGGCGCTACCAGGTTGGCGAAAGATGGTGATAAGATTCTTAATAACTATTTGGGTGATACGATTTGCTTTGTGGGACAGGATGTAGCTGGTGTACATAAACTCACTCAGTTAAGTATGTGGACGTTGGATGAAAAGAACCAGCTGCTCAAAAAGGCGCTAATCGGAGCTAGCGCTAAAACTATGCAGGTGCCCTATACGGGTTGGCTAAACATGTGGTTGTGTAACACCACGCGTAGCACCGCAACAAGGGCTCAGGGCATGTTGTACTTGGACTATATTAAGCTTGTGCCAATACTACCCAACGACTAAAGGGTTGTTATAGCGCGCAGGACGCTGCTCGTTGTTTTGAGTTTGAAAATTGAAAATTGAATTCTGAAAATATGAAAAGAGTTGTATTAGTAGTGGTGTTGTTTGTTTTGGCATGTTGCACACAGGCCCGAGCACAGGAAGATAAATCCGCGTTAGCGGGTATAGTGCTCAATGCCGGAAACAAAAAACCTATTCCGGGTGTTGCTATATCCGTTATTGATGGTAAGTCGGCTGCTATTACGGATGACGATGGCCGATTTGTGTTGAAGGGAGTGGAGAAAGGTGCAATCCTCAAATTTCGGATGCCGGGTATGGCCAATAAAGAAGTCGTGGTGGGCAATAGGAGAGACTTGACCATACTAATGCAGGATGAGTCGTTGAAGACAATTTATAATAAAACGTACTCTCCCTATGGAGATAGGGATTGGCAGGCAACTACCGGTGCTGTTACCGCTATATCCAACAAGGATAACTATAAAAAAGCAGCTACCAGCTCGGAAACTTTAATACAGGATGAGGGACTTGGCGTAAATACAGTTATACGATCGGGCATGCCGGGAGCAGGAGGTAACATGTACCTTTGGGGATTTTCATCCATCTACGCCAGCTCGCAACCCACAGTCCTCATTGATGGTATACCTTACGAAAATGCAGCTGTTACCCCATCACTTATTAACGGTAATAATATTACCCCGCTGGGCGGTCTTGAGGTAAAGGATATTGAAAGCATTACTATACTAAAAAATGCAACATCGCTTTATGGCAGTAAGGGTGCCAATGGTGTAATTTTGATAGAAACGTCCAAGGCGCAGGAGTATGCTACTAAAATTGATTTTTATGCTTACGCCGGAGTGAACAGCCTTCCATCCAACACCTACTACCCCATGATGGATGCTTGGGAGTATAAAACATACCTCGTTGATATGCTTACATCCAGTGGGCTATATACTACGGATGCGATTGAGAAGTTGCCATTTATTGATGCAACAAAACCCACAGAAGGAAGAACGTCTAATGGAAATGTATGGGGAATAGAGGGCAATAAAGACTACTACCGCTATAACCAAAATACCGATTGGCAGAAGGAAGTTTTTACCAACTCGTGGGATCAAAACTACTACCTGTCCATCAAAGGGGGTGACGATGTGGCGCTGTATGCTTTATCGCTGGGATATCTTAACCACGAGGGCACGATAAAAAATACGGAATTTTCGCGCTACAGCGCACAGTTTAATGCGCAAATCAACGTTGCCCGTTGGTTTAGGATGAACTCCAATGTGAACGTTACCTACAGCGATAGGTCACTGGCTTATGAAGGACTTTCTCCCTACGTGAGCCCCTTGTATGTAGGCTTAATAAAGGCCCCATTCATGACAACCTACCTGTACAATGAGCGTGGTCTTCAAACCCCCAACTATGAGGCAGCCGACGTTTTTGGTGTATCTAACCCTTCGGTACTGGTAAGTGAAAATACCTCAATTCTCAATAAAACGTATCGCTTTTTTGGTAACATAGGTGCTACAGCCGATTTGGGTAAGTGGTTTGACTTAAACGCCACTTTGGGCGTAACATTTGATAAGTCGAGAGAAAATATCTTTTTGCCCCAAAAGGGACTCAGCCACGAGCCGCTTTCTTCAGGAATTGTGAACAATGAAATGAAGGTGCTGGTATCTCGCTACCTGCAGTACTATGCCGATTTGCACCTAAAGTTTCATCACGTATTTAATAAGCGTCACAGCGTTTCAACCTTTTTAGGCGTACGCTACCAAACCAACGGATCGGAAGGGGATTGGGCAAATGCCTACAACTCATCAAGCGATGATATGCGCACCATTGGTAACGGTAATTTGTCAATGGCATCACAGTCGGGACTGCAAGGGGATTGGAGCTGGCTTTCATTTTACCTTAACGGCGAATATTCGTACAACAAGCGCTACTTCCTTTCCTACAATATGGCCATGGATGGTTCATCTCGATTTGGAACCGATGCCAGCAACATAAAAATAGGTGATAAGGCATATGGTATTTTTCCCTCTGTTACAGGTGCATGGCTGGCCTCGTCTGAGGATTTTTTGAGCGATGTAGAATGGCTTAACGTGTTGAGATTGCGCTTAGGATATTCTATTGCAGGTAACGATGATATTGGGAATTATACCGCACGCTCTACCTATGTGTCGTACAATTTATATGGATTCAACGGGTTGGTGCGCAACAATATTGCTAACCCCGGCTTGAAGTGGGAAACCAACACAAAAACAACGGCAGGATTGGACGTTGTTTTATTCAACGACCGCTTGGGTGTAACTTTTGATCTGTACCAAAGCAAGACCACCGACTTGCTTACTTGGGAGCAGGGTAAAGATGCTTACGGTATAGCGTACTACCTAACAAATGCCGGCGCCATGCAAAATCGAGGAGTGGAGCTGGGAGTACGCGGACGCATCATTGGCAGTGAAAATCTTAAGTGGGATTTGGGGGTTAACTGGACAGCATATCGTAATAAGGTGACCTCTTTGCCACAAGATGAAAAAATTACGGAGATAGCAGGTGCCAACGTGCTTACCAAGGTTGGAAGCCCTGTGGGCCTTTTCTACGGGTATCAAACCAACGGAGTTTATGCAACCTCTGCGGATGCTGCTACTGAAGACTTAAATCTTCAGCGTGGCGATGGTTCGCTTATTCCTTTTATGGCGGGTGATATGCGTTTTGTAAATAATAACGCTACCGATAATATCATTGATGAAAGTGATATGGCTGTGATAGGCGATCCCAATCCCGATTTTATGGGCTCTATTGTCAGCAAGCTGCAATGGAAGCGATTTACGTTTGACATGGTATGGACATACTCTTATGGAAATGATATTTACAACGCCGTGAGAGCATCGCTTGAGTCAATGACAAACACGTACAACCAAACGCGCAATGTGACCAACCGCTGGAGCAGGGAGGGACACATTACCAATACCCCTCGCGCAATGTGGGGCGACCCCATGGGTAACTCGCGCTTCTCTGATCGCTGGATTGAAGATGGCTCATACATACGCCTAAAAACCATATCGCTATCATACGATATACCCATGAATGTAAGTTTTATGAGAGGATTACAAATATATGCTACGGTGAACAACCTGGTTACTTTTACTAACTACTTGGGTTACGATCCAGAATTTAGCGCGATGCAAAATCCTTTGGGGTACGGTATAGATATTGGCATGTCGCCACAACCGCGTACGGTACTGTTGGGTATTAAATTGAGTTTGTAACAAAGAAAATAGTAAACATAAATCATGAAGCGATTACTACTTATATTATCAACGGTTTTCTCGGTTGCAGTGGCTATGTCGGCGTGCTCTGGCATGCTTGACTCAGATGATAAGGACGAGGTGGAAGCAGGTAAAAACTATCAAACATTTAACGATGCGGACAATACTATTTTAGGAATTTACGGAAAGTTCATGAACTTGGCCGAGAGTATAGTTGTGCTGAACGAGCTGCGTGCCGACCTGATGGAGATTACGCCCAATGCAACTCTTGATATGGCCGCTATTCACAGCCATACGGCAACTGCTGACAATAAGTATTGCAACCTTGCTCCTTTCTATGAGGTGATTCTTAACTGTAACGATGCGTTGGACAATTTTGACAAAATGAAAAAAGCAAATAAGCTCAGCGCGGCTGACTACAGCTATCGTTACGCCGATGTGGCCACCGTGCGCTGCTGGGTGTACTTGCAAATGTCCATTCATTTTGGTAGTGTTCCATACGTTACAAACCCCTTGACAACAATCGAAGACTTAAAGGATGAGCAAAATTTTCCGGTGTTAAGCTTTGATGAGATGATTACCACGCTGATACTTTGTATGGAGTCGCTTCCCACTACAGAGTTGTCAACCACTTCGCCGCTTTTTGGAGAGACTATAGATGGCTACAACTTGGCCCTTATGTTTCTAAATAAGAAGGTGGTGTTAGGAGATTTGTACCTGTGGGCCGACCGCCATGTGGATGCAGCAAGGGCCTACCTTGGCGTAATTGAAGAGGCAGAAAACAAGCTGTCAACCGGTGGTGAAAACAGAGCCTATAAAGTTGACGGAAGTGTGTGGGATGAAACCATTGAGCCGGAGTTTCAGGTATGCTACAAGCGTTATAAAGCTTCGGATATGAGTACTTTTCGTAATAAGTGGAAAGAAATATTCTACCGTCCATCAACCAATGCGCAGCTGTGGCGCGAGATGATAACCATGATTAGCTACTCCTCTCGATTTGAGCCACAATATCCTTTTGTTGAGATGTTTGCGCCAAATGGATTAGGTAAGTACCAGCTTCGACCTACCACCTGGGTTATTGATAGCTTGTGGGAGGTGCAGGTGCAGCGCGATAACGGTTTCGTATTTGACGGACGTGGTAGAAACTCCTCGTTCTACTACTACAATGGTCAGCCCGTTGTGGCGAAGTACCTATATGACTACTACGCAATGTCAGTCAATCAAAACAGCACCTTGAACTTGGAATTTGATTATATCCCCAATATTTACGCAATGGAGGGTAAATGGTTTATATATCGTGCAGGGTTGCTACACCTACGCTATGCTGAGGCTGCCAATCGCTCAGGCTACTTTGACGTAGCGCATGCGCTGCTCAACAACGGTATTCAGCCCAACTACAGCTGGGGACGTTCGGGCGGTGATGTTACAGGAGTACAGTACACCGGCCTTAAGCCCGATACAACGACAGCTCTATCTGTACCGTATCCGGCTCCGTTTTTCCTTGATGCTCGACAAACACCACGTAATACGCCATACCCCGTATTTAATTCACCATGGCGTACCAACTATGGAATTCGTCAAAGGGCATGGGTAAACAATGCCACTGTGGGAGTGCTGCCGTCAAGAGCGGACTCAATTATAGCAATGGAGAAGTTGCTATTGCGTGAGGCTGCGCTGGAGTGCGGATTTGAGGGCCATCGCTGGAGTGATATGTTGCGCATTGCCATGCGTAAGAATAGGGAGGATGGCTCAGGAACGGCCTACCTGAATGAGCTATTACAAAAAGCTAAACCCGGTATGCGCTATATAACTCCTGATACCTGGTTCTTGCCCAGAAAGTATGCCGAATAGTGATTAATATTTTATTTTGGAGTAAACTTTAATTTGTTTTTTACCATGAAAAAAATCAGCTGTTTAATTTTAGCCTTGATTTTTATATTTGGAGCCGGTGTGGCCCAGGCGCAGGATGTGTTAGCATTTCCGGGTGCTGAAGGTTTCGGGCGATACGCCTTGGGAGCACGTGGCGTAGCCTCGCCATCAGTATATCACGTAACCAACTTGGATGATTCGGGTACAGGATCTCTACGCGATGCTATTTCGCAACCTGGTCGTATTGTCGTGTTTGACGTTTGTGGTGTAATTAAGATTAAATCTCGCCTGATATTTTCGGCTAACTCATACATAGCCGGACAAACTGCTCCGGGCGATGGAATTATTGTGTACGGCGATGGTTCTTCATTTTCGGGTGCAAATAATCTCATCATAAGACACATGCGTTTCTACATGGGAAAGCAAACCGGAAGTGCAGGTAAGGATGCCACGGGCATAGCCAATGGTAAGGATATGATGTTTGACCACCTGTCCGTAGCGTGGGGGTTGGACGAAAACTTCTCCGTTAACTGGGATGGCAAGGGCACTGAGCCAACCAATATTACCATTCAAAATAGTATTATTGGACAGGGTATAATGACGCACTCAGCCGGTGGCTTGATTCAAACCATAGGTGGAGTTTCTATTTTGAACAACTTGTATATTGATAACGTAACCCGTAACCCCAAGGTAAAAGGTCTGAACCAGTTTATCAACAACGTAGTGTATAACTGGGGTGGTAGCGATGGATATATTTTGGGTGGCGACTCCGAAGGACCATCATGGGGATGGCTCGAAGGCAACTACTTTATTTCCGGACCTAATAGCGGCTCCAGCCCGTTTACTCGTGCCAACTCTAACTTTCAGGTTTATCACCAAGGCAACTATATTGACAATAACAAGGATGGTAGCTTGAATGGAGTCGTTGCAGTAAATGATAACTATGGCCCTGCTACGTTTAGAGCAGATAGAGCATCATTTACCAATATTCCCAAAGCACATCCCGATATAGCAGGTGGAATACTATCAGCACAGGATGCTCTTACCCGCGTGATAGCTTCGGCGGGCGCCTCGCTACCGGCTCGTAGCGCGGTTGATACCTACGTGGTTAATGAGTTGCTTTCGTATGGTACCAAGGGTGCATTGATTACGAATGAAAAGCAAAACGGCATTTACAACTTTGTGGGCGTTGTGAGCGAAGGAAAGAAAGCAGCTGATAGCGATGGCGACGGCATACCCGATGAGTGGGAGGTGAGCAATGACTTGAACCCAAACAGTGCGACAGATGCTATACAAGTAGCTGCAAATGGCTACCTCAACATCGAAAACTACATTAACAGCATTAATGCGCCAATAAAGCCCTACGTGCGTTGTGCTTCGGATATTAAGATGACCGCGCGTACCAAAAATTCGATTAGCTTATCATGGGTGAATAACGCGTTGGAAAGCGATAATGTTCTGCTGCAACAGTCGAGCAATGGAACAACCTTTACTACCATTCAAACGTTGGCTGCCGACGCTACATCGTATACAGTATCGGCTTTAACGGTGGAAACTCCCTACTACTACCGTATAATTACTACCAAGAGCGAATTGGATGACTCTACCCCCTCTGAAATACTGAAGGTGTCAACCGAGGGCGAGCCTAGTGTGCCCTATCCAAGCCACACGCCGGTACCCGCAGTGGGTGAAACTTCCCGCTTTTACACCTCGTTTGATTTCGCTTGGCAAAATGAAACCGGACCTTGGGCAGGAGATGTTACCTACGATATTTATTTTGGCGTATCCGCGGAGAGTTTGACTAAGCTAAATGCTGCGCCTCTTACCGAAATGGCATATATCTACACCGCCACCAAGACTATGGAGCAAACCTACTATTGGCGTGTAGATGCTACTAATGCGTTGGGAACAACAGCCGGTACGGTATGGAGTTTCAAGGCAGGTACCTACTCGTTTACTACTTCATATGTGGACGTGGGTAAGGATTTTGATGGTTTGAATACGGTAAACGCGGGAACGTTATTGGTAAATGGCACAAAAACATATACGCCACAATCTGGAACCAACAACGAAATGACGTTCGTTGCATCCGGAGGTGCAACTGTGAGCTCCAGTGATGGCTCATACATGGCTAAAGGAACACCGGTAGTGCAGTACTTTGACTTAACAAACGCGGCATACTATGTTGAGGTGTCGCTGACCGACAAAAGCGCCTCTAAAAATATTGCAGCCGTAAAAATTAATGGTACAGGCTCGGACGTTGACCCTGATAAAGGCTCGGCATATCCTGTCATTGTATTCTCCGATAAGCGTCCGTTTGATGGAAACTCGGTTATAGGTTATGAGCAGGTGTACTTGCCTTATGCGCGTGGCGGATATACCGGTGCTACCGTAACAGCGGCGGTAGGTACTAAAACATTTCGTATTTACAGGAATGTAACTATCGGTTCTGCCGGAGAGGAAGAACGCTATAAAATAGGCGGAACTACCGACCCTTTGACATTTTCGACAAATAACGTACGTCTTGCGTACGTGGGTGTGACTTTGGAGCTGCTCTCAAATGATGCCGAAGGTGGGGGAGTGGAGAAATCCACCAATAATAAAATACAATCGCTCACCATTAACGGAGTTAATGCTACCATTAACCATGCCGCCGGTACTATTACATGCCAGCTACCGCGCTCTACGGGCGCTATGAGGGCATTTCCTGTGGCGTTTGTGCTCGACGATACCAAGGCAACGGCAAACTTTACAAGCGGTAATTCGCACAACTTTGCCAGCAACTTAAGCCTAGAGATTACGGCAGAAGATGGCAGCAAAAAAGTGTACACCATATCGGCAACTATTGCTACAAAAAAGCAGCTGGGTATGCTTACCGTTGATGGTGCAAAAGCTTCCTACGATGACCTGCTGGTATCGGCCTTTACCGACTTTGATATTACATACCTGAATGCAGGAGGAACTGTCCCTGCCAATATAGAGACCTACTATCAGGATTTTGACTTAATAGTGATACACGCCAACGTGGGAGGTACTAACGCTATAGGCTTAGCAACACGTAACATGGTGGGTAAAAAACCTATTCTGAGCCTAAAGGCATTTTTATATCAAGACGGTCGTTGGGGCTGGACCACTGCCGCATCGGGTAACGCAGGAATAGGTGAGGTTAAAGCAACCGTTGCAGCTGCGGTGCAAAATCACCCTATATATAGTGGCGTAACGTTTTCTGGAGAAGAGCTAACCTACTATAGCGCACCCACAACAGTAACAAACGGCATACAGTATGCTACCGCATTTGGTGGAACAAATTGGAGTATGGCCTTGGATACTGTTAATCACACCCTGGCCTCCTTTGGTACAGGAGCGCAAATGCACGAGGTGAACCTGAACAATGCAGCCAAGTATATTATGCTGGGATTAAGCATGGAGGGTACACCCAGCTGCTATACGTTATTTAATGAAAATACGGTGACGCTGCTTCGTAACACGGCTGCGTATCTTACCAATTCGAGTGCCTGGTATAATTTTAAAACAAATACTCCACAAGAGGAGGCTGCGCCTAAGTCGGAGGTAAATACCATAGCATCGCTAACGGTTAATGGTGTGGCAGCGCAAATTAATTCTGCTACAGGCGCAATAACCTGCGAACTTCCAAACTCTGTTGGGGCATTAGGATCGTTTGCGGTGGCGTTTGTATTGGATGACACAAAAGCTACAGCCAATTTTACCAGCGGTAGCTCCCACAATTTTGCCGGAGCTGCTTTGCAAATTCAGGTTACGGCCGAAAACGGTGATAAGAAAACCTACACCGTGACAGCGACCGTAGCGGCTCCACTATCTAGCGTAAATACTATTGCATCGCTAACAGTTAGAGGCGTGGCAGCGCAAATTAATCAAGCTACGGGCGCCATAACCTGCGAACTCCCAAGTTCGGTACCCGCACTGGGACCATTTGCTGTAGTATTTTCACTAACCGATACAAAAGCAACAACCAGCTTTGCCAGCGGCAATTCGTATAACTTCTCCATGGGCTCCTTGCAAATTGAGGTAACAGCCGAAAATGGCGATAAGAAGGTATATACCGTTACAGTAACCATAGAGACACCTGCCGTTCCTTCCGAAGTAAACACCATAGCCACGCTCACCGTTAATGGAGTTGTTGCTCAAATTGATCAGGCTTGGGGAGAGATAGCTTGTGAACTTCCCCATGCAACCGGAGCGTTGGGTTCGTTTGTGGTTGAGTTTACACTGGGAAATGGAGGTGCTACCACCGATTTCGTAAGCGGTAGCTCCCATAATTTTGCCGACGGCAACTTGCAAATTGAGGTTACAGCTGAAAATGGCGATACAAGAACATACACTATTATGGTGAGCATTGCGAGTGCTACTGGTGTGGAGCAGCATGCCGTTATGCAGCTGAAATATAGTAACGGTATTGTGTACAACCCCAATGGCGTAAAGGTTACTGTATACACTACGCATGGTGTTGAGGTACTACGCTCCGAAAATACGGATATTGATGTAAGACAGCTACCTAAAGGTATTTATTTTGCTAAGCCACAAAAAGGCAAGGCACTTAAGTTTGCTAATTAGTTATTTTTTATTTGTACACTTTATTAATTAAAAACAACAAGACTATGAAACAAAAACGGCAATGTTCTATTCGCTCCTTGTGGCGTGGTGCTATGGTGCCGCTGCTTGGCGCGCTTGCGCTGGTGCTGGGCTTTGCCCTGCATGCCAACGCGCAAATTAATCCTGCGAGAATTCTATACTACCAGGACTTTCAGGGTGGTGATTGGGGAACCGCTAATTCGGAGGTAACCCTATTTGCTAAGAGTGGTCCGGCGGACCAAGTGGCAACTAAGGATAGCGTCTTGCTGAATTCTGGAGTAGGAGCAGCTAATCGCCTTAACTACAACGGGGGCGCGTCAGCAAAATCTGATGCCTGCGCAAAACTCTTGAATCCAGCACCAACTAAGGGTATGATAATGTTCATATCAAATACAACAGATAAAGCGAAAGCAGCCTGGTTGCAGCCTCTTAAAGTGCTGAATAACCCTCAAGAAGTTGTGGTCTACACGAGCGTAGGTAGCAGTGGAGCAGTGAGGGTTGTATTTGAGTTTATTGATGCGGTAGCCGACACGGTTATTGAGGCTTCGGAAACTCTAAATGGTGCTAGCGCCTCGGCTTGTACTTATAAAATTAGTTACGAGTTGAAAAATAAAGCTATAGGCAATGTAAAGTTGAGGGCTAAGGTATTTGCTGATGCTACAGGTAAGAATGCTTACTTTCATGAGCTTTGGGTGTTGTCGGCTCCCATTCCTGCCACTGCTGTAAATATAACCTCTACCAAAAGTGCAAGGATATTGGAAGGTGACACCTGCACGCTCACCGCGGCATTGACACCGGCTAATGCCGAGCCGTTTATTTCGTGGAGCCTTGCCACGGCAGCCGATAGCGCCATGGCTACCATTACCGCCGTACCCAATACGCTAAGCGCCATTGTGCAAGGTAATGCTCGTGGTATGGTAAAGGTAGTAGCCACTTCGGGTAGCATTACAAAAACCTTTTCGGTGGCTGTAACTCCCAAACCTTTGTCTAACCCCGGTCGTATTTTGGATCAGTACCACTTTGACGTGGAGGGAAGCGGTTGGATATTGGTTCCTGAGAAGGACGATGATATTATTGCCAACAATAAACCGAACACGACTTCACTTGTAGACAGGGTTACTGTGTTTTCAGGGTCACGCGGTGATAGAATAAGGCATGAAAAGGCAGGTCCGGCTGGTAATTCTAAGTCATGGATTCCAGCGGCTACTAGCAGGTCATTCATGATGGTATCACGTAGCGCTAACTACGATGGTGCTACTGATTCAGCAAAAATACTTACCTGCGGGGGCTTTTACCTGCCGCCTGTAAATCCTGCTGATTTGAATGAGGTTGTAGCCTACTTTAAGGGACCAAGTGCTACCAACTATATTTCATTCTCGGTTGAAATTGTAGACACAACCACCAAGGCTACCTTGGCGCTGATTCGCGATGAAACCGCAGTTGCCAATAATGAAAATGAAGTAAGAGGTTCCTACATTGTACCGGCTTGGGTTAGAAGCCACGGCGGAGCGGTGTGGGTAAAGGTGAGAGGGCATCGCGTTAACACAGACGGTAGCGTACCTGCTACTGCCGGTGGTTTAAATATATGGCTGCACGATGTATTCCTACTCAAGGATCATATTCCAGCCACAGCCATTAGCTTGAACGCTTCAAAAGCAACCGTGCTATTTAGCGATACGTGCAAGATTACTGCGACTCTTACGCCGGCTACCGCAGAACCATTTATGATGGAGTGGAGTTTGGCCACTGCCGCTGATAGCGCGTTGGCTACCATTACTGCTATTGACTCATTGATACCTAGGGCTATTCTTACCGCCAAAACAACGGAGGGTACGGTAAAGGTAGTTGCTAAAACATTTGGTGGTGTTTCTAATACTATTGATATTGCTATTAGCGCTCCACAACCCGACTCGGTTATATTGAGCACGCCATACCAAAAAATAGCGTTGGCAGATACTGTTGTTATTTCAGCAAAAATTTATCCCAACTTGGATGCGGTTGACAAAACAGTGGTTTGGAGTTTTGTTAATCCTGCTCATGCTGCCAATGCAAACATTGACTCAATAGCGCCCAATGTGGCAGCATTTAAATTTAATACAGCTGGTAGCTATGAAGTGATAGCTACCACAACTAATGGCCATTCGGATACCATTTCAATGAATGTGTTGAGCACGGTACTTGTTGATAGCATTAAAATAGCTGGCTACAAAGTGTCGTACGGTCGTACCCAACTTACAGCAACTGTATTCCCTGGCAACGCCAGCATTAATAAGTTGAGGTGGTCGTCATCAGTTCCTACAATTGCTACGGTGGATAGCACCGGTAAGGTACTTGTAGTGAGCGAAGGTAGTGTAGTTATAACCGCAGCCGCTACCGATGCTTCAACCAAGGTAGGCACGCATGCGCTTAGGGCTTCATTCACGTATGTTGACTCTTTGAATGGCCCCGATGCTGCAGCCGGTAAAACCTTGTGGAGTAGTAATACTAGTGAAACTGTGCTGTCCTTCTCAGAGTGGGATAACATGCTGCTTCCCGGAGATAACTCGTTGAAGCTGATGCAGGGAACCTCGTCCTCCAACCGTCGTGCTATTTGTACTTTTGAGAATCCCGTATTCTTCAACAGTAAGCTAAACGTAGAATTCGACTGGTGGATTTACCAACCATTTAGCACTGCAAATGGTAACGAGGGACAAATTTCGCTGCGCGACGTGGACGATAATGATATCGTAACCCTTTACCTAAGAGGTAATGACCGTACCAGCGGAAAGGGTATTTATGTTGCTGCCGGACAAATTCCCAGAAACACCATCGACCCAGGATGGAAGGAGAATGAGATATGGGATTCGCGTACAAGCCAAGGCGCAATAACCTACAGCAAGTCAAGTAATAATCCATACAATAGCGGATATGACTACTATATGGGTAATTCGGAATACTTTGCCTATGTGCAAGCCCCGGGTGATACGCTTTGGATGCGTCAGGGAGTACTTCCCGAGAACCGTGATATTACTACTTTTGCCGAACTTCCTATAGCAGTACCTTCAGGAGAGTTGGGTAGCAATCACCCATTTGTTGGCGCCGGTGGTACATACTACCACGTGAAGATTGAGGCATACACTACTCCGGGTAGCAAAATGGTACGCGTGAACCTTACCGATGAGGCAGGGGTAAGCTACATCTCGGAAGTTGCTGCTCCGGACGACTTCAATCCGTCATCATTTGCTAACTTGTTTGTCAACATGATACGTAGAGGTAGTAACCTTACGGCTTGGCAGCTGCGTTTCGATAACTTTAAAGTACAATCAGCCGACGCTATGTTGGTTTATCCTACTTCAGTAGCTATTGCAAAGCAGTACCCTGCTCTTAATGTTGGTGGAACAAACGTACTCACAGCAAGCGTTGCTCCTTATGACGTCGACAATAAGAACGTTACATGGTCGTTTGCCGATGCTGCCGATGCCGCCAACTATGAAATTACACCGATTGCCGATGTTGTGGGTAAGGCCACTCTTACTTCAAAGGGTACAGCCGGATTTGTAAAGGTGGTGGCTACTTCGGTAATGAATACTGTTGCCGATACCATACAAGTGGAGTGTAAGGTGGTGAAAATTGATAGCGTTGTTCTTTCCGGTCCCGATGAAATCTCAATAAATAATGAGATTCCGTTTACCGCGGCTATCTATCCCGGTAATGCAGATAACCAAGTTTTGGCATGGACTACATCCGATAATAATGTTGCTACTGTTACTCCGGCAGGTATCGTTACAGGTATTGCCGAAGGTACTGTGGGTATTAGTGTTGCAACTACCGATGGTACTTCAATTACCAAGAGCAAGGTAGTAGAGTCAAAAACACAAGTGATAAAAAGGATTGACCTGCAAGGTGCACGTCGATTGTTCTTTGGCAAGCCATTTGCAAGTTGGGCTCCATTTACCATTAATGCAATTACTACTCCTGAAAATGCTTCATTCAAAACGCTGCAATGGTCATCTTCTGACGAGAGCGTAGCTACCGTAACTCCTACCGGTACAGTTACTCTTACAGGTAATGGTAAGGCTGCTATCAAGGTTGCCGCAACCGATGGTTCAGGGGCGGAAGAGTTCTACTACATCGAAGTAGCAGAAACCAGTCCTTACAATGGATACGCAGATTTTGAAGATGGCAAATACGGAATTTTCCGTGAGGTATCAAGAACAGCAGGTCTTGACACCACAACATCGGGAGTGAAGACATTACAAGAGTCGAAGGTGCTGAAGGTAGATGCTGTATATCCCTCAGGCTATACGGGTACAGGTCCTCGCTTTGGTATTATGGCCCTGGATAGCGCTATTGTAGGTAACGTTATTTACCTGAACTTTGACTGGTACCCACATATCAGCTCTAACGGCAACCTTACCGAGCAAGCTACGCTTAGCGTACGTGCCGATAGCAGCAGCGCTACGGGCATTAGCCATGACGCCAATACTCCTTGGACGGTTGATAACAACCTGTTGACTCTTAGCTATAAGAGGATTGGTGGAGATACTGTATACTTTGGTTACCATGTAGGCAACTACCAGTTCAATACGCTTTGGCCTGAAGGTACCGAGTTGGCCAATTTGACCGCACTTGATATGTGGTATACTGTAAATCTTACTGTTAACAAGCTAACCAAGAGCATGTCGTTTAGCATCACCGAGCGTGGTAACCACGACAAGGGACATTTCATAGATGAAATCAGCCTTGATGGTATCATCGGTGACGGTTTTGAGGGCAGAATTAAATCGTTCTTGGCGTGCGGTTTCCGTTCGGCTGGAAATAATGACATGATGCAATCCATAGACAACATTACGTACAAGATTAAGGATGACATTGTACTTGTTAATGTAACATTTGATCCCAATGGTGGTAAATTCAGTGATAACTCTACGTCAAATAAGGTTCTTGAAGTTGAAGAAGGAACTACCTTTGGAAACAGAGTTCCTACTACTTCACGCGATCACCATACCTTTATGGGTTGGGGCCTCGATGGTGTAAACTATGACGCAGAAGCTCTCAGCACATTTACTACGCTAACACCGGTAACCTTTGTAGCTGCATGGAAGATTGACAGCTTCCAAGTAGTACTCAAAAACGGAAATGCACAATACGGTGACATTCAGGTTATCAACTATGGTGGAAAGGTAGAAAAGCCTGCTACAGATCCTACGCGAACTGGCTACACCTTTGTAGAGTGGCGTAAGGGAACTGCTAAGTGGAACTTTGATACGGATGTAGTTACCGGTAACCTAACCTTGGAAGCTTACTTTGTGCTAGGTGGTACAGGAGTTCCAAGCGAAGCATTGCAGCCTTTGAATGTTTATCCAAATCCTGTTATCGATGAGTTTAGCATTGATAACTCAGACCTAAAGGCTGGAGAAAAGATTCAAATATACAGTATAAAAGGTGCTCTTTTGAACACTTACGAAGTGGTAGGCGGTGATTATACAGTATGCAATATTGCACACCTGCCACAAGGCACGTACTTTGTAAAGGTTAGCAATAAAATGGCTAAGTTGGTCAAAAAGTAGACACCGTAAAGCTGCGCTAAGCAGGTAGGTACGACAAAAGGGTTAAAGGGGAAAGGTAGCTTCCTTTGCCTCTTTAACCCCTTTGTTTTTTGAAATAATAAGAGAAGGAGATAATAATGAAACGATTATTTTTATTAGGCATAGTACTACTCTCATCTTTATCCGTAGCTGTTTTTGGCGCTCGTCAAATGGAGCGTCTCGACCGAGGTCTGGTGGCGGTAAAGGTAAGCGGTGGTGTGTATCTGAGTTGGCGTTTGATGGCTACAGATAATCATCATGCCACTAAGTTTAATCTGTATCGTGATGGGGTGCTCATTCAAACCATCCCAGCTACGGCAGCTACATCTTATACCGATGCTGCCGGAACTACAGCCTCAACCTATAGAGTGAAGGCTCTTGTAGGGGGAGTAGAATTGAATGAAAATGCAAAGAGTGTACCCGTGTGGGCCAACCAGTATAAGTCCATTCAGCTGCAGCTGCCGCCCGCAGGAACAACTCCACCGAGCTACTTTGACAATAGAAACTCTACTAGTCCGGTTCAAACTTCGTACCCTAACGGAGAGCCGTATACATACACTCCCAACGATTGTAGCGTAGGTGATGTGGATGGTGATGGTGAGTACGAGATTATTGTTAAGTGGGACCCAACTAACTCAAGGGATAACTCTTTTTCGGGAATGACGGGTAACGTTTTTATTGACGCTTACAAGCTTGATGGAACTTTTTTGTGGCGTATTGATTTAGGAAGAAATATAAGAGCAGGGGCGCACTATACCCAATTTATGGTGTACGATTTTGATGGAGACGGTAAGGCTGAAATAGTTTGTAAAACAGCCCCCGGCACAAAAGATGGAGAGAATAACTATGTGATTATGGGCTCCGATGATCCTTCAGCGGATTATCGAAATGCCGCGCTGAATAGTAATAACGGATACGTTTTGAGCGGTCCAGAATACCTGACGCTGTTTGATGGCGTTACAGGTAAGGAGTTGCACACGGTTGCGTATAAGCCCGCGCGTGGAACGGTGTCATCATGGGGTGATAGCTACGGTAACCGCGTCGATCGCTTTTTGGCCTGTGTAGCATATTTAGATGGTGTTCGCCCAAGTGTGGTTATGTGTCGCGGTTACTACACGCGCACTACGCTGGCGGCATACGATGTGGTAAATAAGAAGTTGGTTGAAAAAGGTTTTTACGATTCCGGTACTACTTCCGGAGTAGGAGCTTATGGACAAGGAAATCATAATCTATCCGTAGCCGATGTTGCAGGCGATGGTAAAGATGCAATCATATACGGTTCCAGTGCTTTTGTTTATAGAAACAACAGCTTGGAACTATTGTACCGTACCGGCTTAGGGCATGGTGATGCGATGCACGTATCGGATTTAGATCCCGATAGACCCGGACTTGAGGTGTGGGAGGTGCACGAGGAGAGTTCTGCTTTTAGCAAAGGGTATGAAATGCACGATGCAAAAACAGGTGCAATCATTTGGAGTGGTGCTATTACTGCTGATAATGGGCGAGGGCTTGCGGCCGATATTGATCCGGATCATAGAGGATTTGAGATGTGGAGTAGCAGCGGCACCGGAGTGTATAATTGTAAGGGAGTAAAAATATCAGACAAAAAACCATCTACCAACTTTCGCGTATATTGGGATGGCGACCTGCAGGATGAATTGCTGGATGGTCAATCTAATCCCAGCATCAGGAAGTGGAGTACAGGCGCAACTTTGTCCGCGGGGAAGGAAACGACATTGTTAAACTTGTCTAATACGAGTAGTTGCAATAGCACTAAGGCTACTCCTAACCTGAGCGCTGATATTTTAGGTGACTGGCGTGAAGAGGTTATTATGTGGGAGACCGGTGATCCCAGCAAACTTCGTATATACACAACTACCACTCCAACTACAAATAGGGTTTCTACCTTAATGCACGACCCGGGGTATAGGTTGGCAGTTGCTTGGCAAAACGTAGCCTACAATCAGCCGCCTCACTTGGGGTACTACCTGCCGGATAGCGTGGCAAAGCTTGCTGTGGTACCTGCTACCATAACCGCAAACTTTGATCCTAATGGAGGAAAGTTTAGCGATGGTACGATAGCTGTAAAGACTACTCAAGTAGCGCCTGATGCTTCGTTTGATGCGATGTACGTGCAGGGACTTACAAATGGTAATAGCATTTTTAAGGGCTGGAGTGTAAGTGAAAACGCCAGTAATACAGGCGCTGTTATGCTTGTCGCAAGTTGGGAGGCTACTACTGTTGTGATTGCCTTCAACCCACAAGGTGGGCATTTTGATGATGCTGCAGATAGTGTTAAGTGCATAGAAACACCGTTGAATACGCAGTTGGGTCAGTATGCTCCAAACGTAACAAGAGAAAACCATACATTCTTAGGATGGTTTTACGCCAATGGAACGCAGTGTGCAAGCAATACGATTCTTTCGCTGCCCACAACGCTATCGGCTCGTTGGAGCAGGAATGATATAGTTGTGACTTTTGATCCGCAAGGCGGTCGCTTTGCTGATGGCGGCACAAGTACAAAAAATATCAATGCCCCGTTGAATACATCGCTTATCCAATATGCACCAAGTGTAGTTAAAGAAGGCTATATGTTCTTAGGGTGGTATTTCAATGGTGGAGAACTGTGCGATACCGGAGCTATTTTGGAAGCTTCAGCAGCGCTAACGGCACGTTGGATACAGCAGCATATCGTGGGCTTTGATGGAGAGAGTGTTACCTCATGGGATACGCTTGTAAATCATAACACGCTTGCAGCTATGCCTGTAGCACCGGTTCGTGAGGGCTACACTTTTGTGGGATGGGCGATTGGCGGAGTGATACCTTGGGACTTTGAAACGCCGGTTACCGAAGATATATTCTTGATTGCAAAATGGCAATTTGGAACGGGTATTGGAGATGATAAGTGGCCGAATTTGTTACTCTACCCTAATCCTGCCAGTGATGTTGTAACGTTGAGAGGCTTGGAGGGTAATGAAGTCATTCGTGTCATTAATGCTATGGGGCAGGAGGTGTTTGTGTGGAGTGCCGCCGGCCCAGAGGAACAGCTTCAGCTGGACCGACTGGCACCCGGAATTTACTATGTTCTTGTAGTAAAAGATAGGATTTTCAAAGTGTTGAAATTAGTTATAGCCGACAAGTAAAGCGCTTGCGGCAAAATCCGAACCTTGTTGATTGTTGGGTTTATTGATGAGGTTCGGAGCTCAAAGGAGCAACTCTGCCGTACAGGGTTGCTCCTTTTTTTGCAAAATCTTTGTATTATAAAAATAGCTATTATGCGAAAGATTTTATTTTTTTTACTGTTTATCTCTTGCGCTCTTACGGTAGGTGCGCAAAGTGATACCATTACTCAAAAGCTATTGACCTTTGTCAGTAACGTGCGCGCATTTAATCACCTTTACCCCCAAGAAAAAGTATACTTACATTTCGACAACAAAGGCTATTACGTTGGAGAAACTATGTGGTTTCAGGCTTACGTGGTGGCGGGAGCAACGCTCGCGCCAACCGCGCAGAGTGCAGTGCTATACGTGGATTTGGTATCGGCAGAAGGAGAGGTAGTGGAAACAAAAAAGTTAAAAGTAGAGAATGGTAGAGCAGCCGGTGATTTTCTACTCAAGAATAACTTCTACGCCGGATTTTATGAAGTGCGCGCCTATACCCGCTGCATGCTCAATTTTGACAATGCCGGTATATACTCCCGTGTATTTCCGGTATACAATAAGCCTCGCGTGGAAGGAAATTATGTCAATAAGAAGATGACGCTACGCGATAGGAAGCAAAGTACTGAGGTCACACGCCAAGACGCTTTGAAGTTGTCAGCGCTTAATGTGACGTTTTATCCCGAAGGTGGCAATCTGATTCGAGGGGTGGAAAATAGGGTTGCGTTTAAAGCCTGTGATTCCCGAGGGCAGAGCGTCTCCATGTCGGGTACGCTCTACAATGCCCAAGGAGAATTTGTTGCCACGCTCTCCACCATACATGATGGAATGGGATTCTTTGACGTGACACCCGATATTGGCTCTTATACAGCAAAAATAAATTACGAAGGAAAGATGCATAATTTTCACTTGCCAAAGGTGCAGATATCGGGCTATGCTTTGCGGATAGATAATTTGAATTCACAAAACTTGCGCGTACGCATACTGAAATCGCCGGATATGGTTAAAAATAAGGTGGGTGTGATGCTGATGGTGAGAGGAGAGCCGCGCTGGTTTGAGGTTTGCGAAGTAGGGGATAAAGGGCAGGCAACATTTGTAATTCCCAAGCAGGATTTACCAACGGGTGTTGCTCAAGTAACCCTATTCAGTGCCGAAGGAGAGGCGTATGCCGAGCGACTACTTTTTGTCAATAGTAAAGATTATGTGCAGCTAAAACCAATGGTGCACACATCCTTTGAACCCTTTAAGCCTATTAATATCTCCTTCCATCTTGCCGACCCTCATGGTAGCCCAATCAAAACCCCTTTTTCGCTCTCGGTTTACGATGCAGAAACGGTTGTGCCCACGGGACACAGCAGTAGCATAATGACTTCGCTATTGCTTACCTCCGATATAAAGGGTTACGTAGAAAATCCCGATTTCTACTTTGAAGCAGATGACCGCTTACACAGGCAGGCGCTGGATTTGCTAATGATGGTGCAGGGGTGGTCTCGATACGAATGGAAAACCTTGGCGGGTGTAAAACCCTTTAAAGTTAAGCACTGGATTGAAGAAGGGCTGCTGGTGGATGGTGCGGTATTAAGTGATGTACGTAAAAAACCGATGGGAGGCGTAGAGCTTAATATGTGGTTATCCTCTCCCGATTACCTTTCGCAGCGGGGCACATGTATTACCGATGAGAGTGGAAGATTCAATTTTTTACTTGAACCATTCTGGGGCGTGTCAAGCCTGAATTTAATGAGTAAGCAAAAGGGGAAGACGGTGCGGAGTAGTATTACGCTTGATCGAGATTTTGAAGTGGCCCCGCGACCGTATTTGACATATGAAACAGACTTCTCGTGGGCAATGAAAAATACCTCCGGAGTAAAAGTAGATGTGGACACGTCGGACAATCCCCCCTACGCCGTAAATACAGATAAAGACTCCGTAAGTAGAGAGTATAGAATGGCGGAAGTAACCATTACCGATAAAAATAAGTGGTTGGCTCCCAGAGCGCAGTACGCCACCATCTCATATGATATAAAAAAGGAAATTGATAAGATTCGGGACAAAGGAGGACGGGAGCAGGGAAATTTCTTAGACTTTATGTCGTCAATGAACTTCTTGACCTGTAAGGAAGAACGCATTGACGTGGTGAGCGATGGAATGTATTTGGGGGCAACCTATAAAGCTATGTGCACTTACAAGGGGCGGCCGGTTAGGTTTGTTGTAAATAATACGCTGAATAATGGCCCCGACTTTCAACCCTCCGTAAATGAAGCTACGGAGGATTGGAGTGAATCTGTAAATCAAGTTTACGTAATTGATGAACTTTTGGCTGAGGATGTAGAGCGTGTGATGATTGATGAAGAGGGGCGGTCGTGCTATCGCTGTGAACAGAATACCGTAGTGATATATGTTTATACAAATAAAAACGGCAGGCGACGTATAGAGCAAAAAGGAATTAGGAGCACAACTTTTCAAGGATATTCTAAACCTGCGGAATTTTATAGCCCCAGCTACAGGGGCTACGTTTTGCCGGGAGATAAAGATTTTAGGCGCACGCTATACTGGAATCCTAACGTTGTGCCCGACTCGCTGGGACATGCTGTTGTGCATTTTGATAATAATGGGACGTGTGAAAAAATTGTCATTAGTGCGGAATCAATTACCGACTCGGGACTACCTATATGGAGTGAGGGTGATGTGCAATAGGATTGCTTTTCTTCAAAATGCTAAAAATGTAAGTAAATCTGAACATTTGTATAGGCTATAGCATGTTTTTTCCATGCTTTGCGTACAAAATAACATAACATTTAGCCTTGTTTCCCCTATTTTTGTTAGCATGGGGCAGTGCTGAGAGCGTACAACTTACGCTGAAATTTGAGGTTGCTCCGAGGTTCTGCTTTGTAGCAACCTTATTTGTTTTAATATTTTGATTTATAGTTGTTTAGTGTGATTTTTTTGTGAATAAACTTCTGATTCCTTGGCCTGTTGCTGGCTAATTGATTAGACTTTAATTTGTTATGAAAAAATTGAGGTATTTTGTTTTGTTGAGCTGTTTGTTGGTTCTCGGTTTTACCAATCAGCAGGTTTCTAAACCTAAGTTGGTGCTAATAGGTGATTCTACCGTGAAGAATGGTGACGGCCTGGGACGCAACGGGCAGTGGGGCTGGGGTGATAGAATTGCTCCCTGCTTCGATACGGCTCGTATTGAGGTAGTTAATCGTGCTCGAGGTGGACGTAGCAGCCGCACATTCATTACCGAGGGGCTTTGGAAAGAAACGCTTGATGTCTTAAAGCCAGGTGATTACCTGCTGATTCAGTTTGGGCATAACGATGGTGGTTCACTAAACCAAAATCGTGCTCGTGGTTCGTTGAGGGGCGTAGATGGCTGTGTAACCGAAACCGTACAAATAGAGGCTACCGGAAAACCCGAAACGGTGTACACCTTTGGTGCCTATCTTCGTAGGTATGTGCGTGAGGCTAAGGCTATTGGTGTAACCCCATTTTTGGTGTCGCCGGTGCCGCGCAATATGTTCAAGGATGATGGAACAATTACTCGCAGCGACTCCACTTACGGTGATTGGACGCGTCAGATTGCAACTGAAGAGGGAGTTGAATTTATCGATTTAAACAACCTGGTAGCCAATAAGTTGGAGAAAATAGGCAAACCAGTGGTTGATTCATCGCTTTTTAAGGGTGACCACACCCATACCTCATGGATGGGTGCTAACCTCAATGCCCTCACAGTAGTAGAGGCGCTACAGCAAATGCAAGGTTGTGACTTAAAGCAGTATTTGCTCGACCGCACGTATGTGTTTGGTGTCAATCCGCAGGCCAAAGGCACTCCCGTAACCTCATCAAGTTTATATACAGCCGAACAAGGTTTCGGATTTGACTTAGTAGCGCCCCCTGCCGATGCCAAAGGCGCATGCATAAGCAGCAAAGGCTTTTTTTTCTCCGTTGACCTGCCCGAGGGCGATTACGATGTTACAGTAGAGCTGGGGAATCCCACAAAGGCAGCAGTAACAACCGTGCGAGGTGAGTCGCGTCGCTTGTTTTTAGAAAAAATAAAAACAAAAAAAGGCGAGTTCAGCACGCAATCCTTCACCGTCAATATTCGAAATAAGCGCATTAACATTGACCGCCAAGTACGCCTTAAGCCGCGTGAGATAAATAAGCTCAACTGGGATGGTAAGTTAACCCTTGAGTTCAACGGCGAAAACCCCGGTGTGCGTGGCATTCGCATAGCCAAAGCCGAGAAGCCGCTCACCGTTTTTCTGTGTGGTAACTCTACCGTAGTTGATCAGGATAACGAACCCTGGTGCGGTTGGGGACAAATGATTACACGATTCTTCGGGCAAGGTCTTTCATTTGCCAATTACGCCGAATCAGGTGAAGCATCCAACACCTTTATTTCTGCCGGACGCTTGGACAAGCTGCTTACCCAAGCTAAAGCTGGCGACTACATTTTTGTGGAATTTGGGCATAATGACGAAAAGCAAAAAGGCGCCGATAAGGGCCCTTGGCTGTCGTACACGCAAAGCCTGCGCAAGTATGTAGTGGAGGCGCGCAAGCGTGGCATGAAGCCCGTGCTGGTGACGCCCATGCACCGTCGCAACTTTGATGAGAACGGTAAGGTGGTAGATACGCACGGCGAATACCCCGATGCTGTGCGCAAGTTGGCTGCCGACGAAAACGTGCCGCTTATTGATTTGACTAAAATGAGCGAAGTGTTGTATGAGGCATGGGGGCCACAAGCATCTATTAAAGCATTTGCTCACTATCCCGCAAACACCTTCCCCGGTCAAACCAAGGCCTTAGAAGATAATACGCACTTTAATACATACGGCGGCTACGAGCTGGCAAAGTGTATCGTGGAGGGTATAAAGCAAAATAACCTTACGGATATTGTACATTTTTTGCGTTCGGATTATAAGCCGTTTGATCCGGCTAACCCCGATGATGTAAAAGCATTCTCACTTCCGTTGAGTCCATTTACCGAGGTAGAAAAACCGGATGGTAATTAGTACACAATTATGAAAAAGTTGTTGTTTTTATTGTTTGCCTTTGCTACGCTTGTTTCTCAAGCGCAGCTGCGCAGCGTAACACAACTTGATAAGGGCTGGAAATTTACCAAGGGCGATATCCCCGATGCTACTCAAGTAAATTTTGACGACAGCAAGTGGGAGCGCGTAACCGTGCCACATGACTGGGCTATTTACGGTCCATTTGATGTGAAAAACGATTTGCAAAATGTGGCCGTAGTGCAAAATGCTGAAGCCAAAGCATCGCAAAAAACCGGTCGTACCGGAGGGCTGCCTTATGTTGGCGTTGGTTGGTATCGCATCACATTTGATGTGCCCGCGTTACCCGAAGGAAAATCTCGCGTAAGCATTTTATTCGACGGTGCTATGAGTGAAGCCGAGGTTTACATCAACGGAAAAAAAGTTGGATTTTGGCCCTATGGCTATAGCTCCTTCCATTTTGATATTACCGATTTTTTGAATGCCGACGGTAAAAATAACCAGCTCGCGGTACGCTTAGAAAATCGCCCGCAATCCTCACGATGGTATCCCGGGGCAGGATTATATCGTAACGTGAGTCTTGTTGTCACAGGTGAGGTGCATATTCCAATCTGGGGTACGTACATTACCGCACCATACGTATCAAAAGAGTACACCTCGGTAAAGTTGCAAACCAAGCTGCAGAACGCTGAGCAAGGTAAAGATGTAGAAATAGAAACCGCTATTTACAACGCTGAAGGCACCGTAGTGTCAACCAAAAAGGATGCTCGACGCATAGCCACCGGCAGCATGCTTGAGCAGAATTTTATTGTAAATGCACCGCAGTTGTGGTCGCCCGAAATACCAGTGTTGTACCGTGCCGTTTCTAAAATATACGTGCAAGGCAAACAAGTTGATGAGTATGCCACCCGCTTTGGCATTCGCGATATACGCTTTGTTGCCGAAAAAGGATTTTTCCTGAACGGAGAAAGTAGAAAGTTTAAAGGCGTGTGCAACCACCACGATTTAGGCCCGCTTGGTGCCGCTGTAAATACGGCAGCGTTGCGTCGTCAGCTCACCCTGCTTAAGGATATGGGTTGCGATGCCGTGCGTACTACGCACAATATGCCCGCTCCGGAGCTCATAGCGCTGTGCGATGAAGTGGGCTTTATGGTAATGGTAGAGAATTTTGACGAATGGGATAAGGCTAAATGTGATAATGGCTACCACCGCTACTTTAACGAGTGGGCCGAAAAAGACATGCTCAATATGCTGCATCAATTTCGCAACAACCCCAGCGTAGTGATGTGGAGCATAGGTAACGAAGTTCCTACGCAGTGCGTTAAAGATGGCTATAAAGTTGCCGTTTTCTTACAGGATATTTGCCACAGAGAGGACCCTACACGCCCGGTAACCTGCGGCATGGATAGAATTCCATGCGCGTTTGATAATGGCTTTGCCGCTGTACTTGATATCCCCGGTTTGAACTACCGTACCAAGCGATATCATGAAGCATATAATCGTTTGCCGCAAGGCATGGTGCTGGGTTCTGAAACGGCATCCACAGTTAGCTCGCGTGGAGTGTATAAGCTGCCTGTGGAGAAAAAAGCCAACGCCACGTATCCCGATCACCAGTCGTCGTCATACGACGTTGAGCATTGCTCTTGGTCAAACCTTCCCGAAGAAGACTTCGCTTTGGCTGATGATAATGAGTGGGAGCTGGGGCAATTTGTGTGGACAGGCTTTGACTACTTGGGCGAGCCCAGTCCCTACGATACCGACGCATGGCCCAACCACAGCTCCATGTTTGGTGTCATAGATTTGGCAAGCATTCCCAAGGATAGGTACTACCTGTACCGCAGTATTTGGAATACCACGGAGCAAACCCTGCATGTGCTTCCTCACTGGAATTGGGAGGGGCAGGAGGGTAAGGTAGTTCCTGTGTTTGTGTACACCAGCTATCCTTCAGCCGAACTTTTTATTAATGGGAAAAGTCAGGGAAAGCAATCAAAAAATACCTCTACGTTGCAAAACCGCTACCGCCTGATGTGGATGGATACCAAGTATGAAAAGGGTGAGGTGAAGGTAGTGGCATACGATGAGGTAGGTAAGTCTGTAGCCGAAAAGATTGTGCGTACTGCGGGTACGCCGCATCACATGGTGCTTACTCCCGATAGAAATGAAGTTAGCGCCGATGGTAAAGACCTTGCATACGTTAATGTACGCGTAGTAGATAAGGACGGAAACCTGTGCCCCAATGCGCAGCATTTGGTGAAGTTTGCAACAGCAGGACCGGGGAAATTTAGGGCAGTAGCCAATGGTGATCCTACAAATCTGGAGCTGTTTCACCTGCCGCAAATGCACGTGTTTAATGGCCAGCTCACAGCTATAGTTCAGGCAGGCGAGCAGGCAGGAGTGGTTGTGCTGGAGGCTTCATCCGCAGGATTGAGGTCGGCTAAAGTAGAAATTTTGGTGAAGTAATAAAGTATATTTTATGAAGAAATATATACTGTTAACTTTTTTGGTAGTCCTGGTGTGCACCGCGTGGGCGCATGATAAAATTGACCTGAGCGGCACATGGCGCTTTGCTATTGACCGCATGGGCGTGGGGCAGGAGCAGGCTTGGTTTAATAAGGTGCTTACAGACGATATTGTGCTTCCCGGTTCCATGGCCGAAAACCTGAAGGGCGACGATGTAACGTTGACCACAAAGTGGGAAGGTAGCATCTACGACAGTTCATTTTTCTTCAATCCTCGTTTGGCAAAGTATCGCACAGCCGATAACTTAAAAATTCCGTTTTTTCTTACGCCCGCTAAGCACTATATAGGTTGGGCTTGGTACCAAAAGGATGTGCAAGTACCCGCTACGTGGAAAAATAAGCGCGTAGTATTATACATGGAGCGTCCGCACATAGAAACCGTAGTATGGGTAAACGGAAAAAAAGTAGGAGGGTACATGAGCCACTGTGTACCCCATGAGTATGATATTACGACGTTTGTAAATCATGGAGCAAAGAATACGGTTACAGTTGCCATTGATAATACTACCAAAACTATCAAGGTAGGTAAAGATTCGCACAGCATTACCGACCAAACGCAGGGTAACTGGAATGGCATTGTGGGCGATATTTATCTTGCAGCGGGTAGTAAAGTTTTCTTTGATGACGTTCAGGTGTACCCCGATGTTGCTGCTAAAAAAGCCAAGGTGAAAATTACAATAATTAACACTTTGCCAAAGGAGCAAAAGGGAAAAGTAAATCTTGTTGCCACAGCCTTTAATACCGATAAAGCCCATGAGGTAATATCGTCCGTTAATTCTTTTGTAGTAAAGGATACTACAACTGTTGAGGTGGTGATGGATATGGGTGATGACATGCTTACGTGGGATGAATTTTCTCCTGCGCTTTACAGGTTACGAGCAGAACTTGTTACATCCACGGGAGCGGTTGCTGCAAAAATCGCTCAGTTTGGTATGCGCGAATTTGCTATCAACGGAAAGTATTTTTATGTCAACGGGCGTAAAACTATGCTGCGCGGCACGGTAGAAAATTGCTGCTTCCCGCTTACAGGCTACGCGCCTATGGATGTGGCATCGTGGGAAAGAGTTTTTCGCGTATGCAAAAATTACGGGTTGAACCACATGCGTTTTCACTCCTTTTGTCCTCCCGAGGCTGCATTTGAAGCGGCAGATTTAGTTGGTATCTATCTTCAAGCCGAAGGTCCCAGCTGGCCCAATCATGGTTCCTCATTGGGTAGCGGTCGCCCTATAGATACCTACTTAATGCTTGAAACGCAGCGTCTGACCAAGGCATATGGTAGCTATGCCTCATACTGTATGCTGGCCTGCGGCAATGAACCTGCCGGACGCTGGGTGCCATGGGTAAGCAACTTTGTTGACTACTGGAAAAAAACTGATTCGCGCAGGGTGTACACCGGTGCCTCGGTTGGTGGTAGTTGGGCTTGGCAACCACGCAACCAGTATCACGTCAAAGCCGGTGCGCGTGGCTTGGCGTGGGGTGAGTACCCTGAGAGTCGCTCCGATTACCGCGGACGTATTGATACGGTAAAGCAACCCTACGTGTCGCACGAAACAGGGCAGTGGTGCGCTTTTCCCAACTTCAATGAAGTTGATAAATATACAGGCGTTAATAAGGCGAAGAACTTTGAACTCTTTCGTGAAGATTTAGCCGACCATGATATGGCGGAGCTGGGACAAAAGTTTATGATGGCCTCGGGGAACCTGCAAGCCCTATGCTATAAGCATGAAATTGAAAAAACGTTGCGTACCCCCGGCTATGCGGGTTTTCAGCTGCTATCGCTTAACGATTATTCGGGACAAGGAACAGCATTGGTAGGCGTGCTTGATGTTTTTTGGGATGAAAAAGGCTATATCAATGGGGAGCAATTCCGCCGCTTTTGCAGCGAAACAGTACCTCTTATTCGCACCGATAGATTTGTGTACCGTAGTGGCGATACGCTTGTAGCCGATGTTGAAGTGGCGCACTTCGGTGCCAAGGAGCTGAAAGGCGCTGATGTAAAATGGGTGTTGAAAGATAAGTTGGGTAAGAGGTATGCCTCTGGGCGTTTTGGAAAAGCAGATATACCCATTGGAAATTGTTTTACCGTAGGAAAAATTGAAATACCCTTGGCAGGAGTGGATAAGGCAAGTGAACTTAACCTTGAAGTTGCCATTGATGGAACGGAGTATGCCAATGATTGGGATGTGTTTGTTTACCCTGCACAACAAGCTGTAAATGCACAGGGGATATACGAAACGGATAGTCTCGATAGTAAAGCCATTGAGCAGCTAAAGGCTGGTGGTAAGGTGCTGTTGCATGCTAATGGTAAAGTGGAGTACGGGAAAGATATAGTGCAAAATCTGTTGCCGGTATTTTGGAATACCTCGTGGTTCAAAATGCGACCACCGCACACTACGGGAATTTTGGTGAATCCTTACCATCCCGTATTTGCCAACTTCCCTACGGAGTACCATAGCAATTTACAGTGGTGGGAGTTGGTCAATCAGGCTCAGGTAATGCAGCTGACGGGTTTTCCTGCAGGTTTTCAGCCACTAATACAAAGCATTGATACGTGGTTTATCAACCGTAAAATAGGTATGCTGTTTGAGGTAAACGTACTTAACGGAAAACTTATGGTGTGTAGCGCCGACTTGAAGAGAGATTGGGAGAGTCGTCCAGTGGCAAAGCAACTCTATGCCTCCATTGTAGAGTATATGCAGTCAAATAAATTCCGACCGCAATACACGGTAGATGCGGAGGTGGTCAAAGATATTTATCGCAAATCGGGTGAGCGTATAAACATGTACGCTACAGATGTGCCGGATGAGCTAAAGGTCGGTGTAAGATAATATAGAACAAGAAAGTAGATTGTTAAATCGATTAAATTTTGAATATGAAAAGGGTACTGTGTTGTTTGTGCATGTTGGTTGGAATGGGTGCTATGGCTCAGGAGTTGTTTCCTGATGGAACTCCAATTCCGGAATGGTTTGCTAAAAATACTCTAACCAACATTAAAAAGTTGGGTAAACACTATCGTATAACTGACCACAACGTGGTAAACGATAGTACCGTGGTGCAAACTCAGCGTATTCAATCGGTGATAGATTTGGCAGCGCAAAATGGCGGTGGGGTGATCATCGTGCCCAAAGGTACGTTCTTAAGCGCATCGCTATTTTTTAAGCCAAAAACACACTTATATCTTGAACAAGGAGCTGTACTGAAAGGCTCAGATGATATAGGTGACTTTCCGGTGGTAGAAACTCGCATAGAGGGACAAACCGTGAAATATTTTCCCGCCTTGGTTAATGCTGATAAGGTTGATGGTTTTACCATTTCGGGTAGTGGTACGCTTAACGGTAACGGCTTGCGCTATTGGAAATCATTTTGGAAACGTCGAACAGTTAACCCAAAGTGCACCAATATGGAGGAACTACGCCCCCGCTTGCTTTACGTGTCGAATAGTAATGATGTGCAAATATCCGGTATCAACATTATTAACTCTCCCTTTTGGACAACGCATTTCTATCGCTGTAGTAATGTGAAAATGCTTAAGCTGCACATTTACTCGCCCGCTGAGCCTGTAAAGGCACCCAGCAGTGATGGTGTTGATATTGATGCGTGTCATAACTTCCTAATAAAGGATTGCTACATATCGGTAAATGATGATGCCGTGGCGCTCAAAGGTGGAAAAGGCCCATGGGCTGATCAAGCACCGGAGAATGGCGGTAACTCCAATATTATTATTGAAGATTGCGAGTACGGTTTTTGTCATGGAGTGCTTACGTGTGGTAGCGAATCTATACATAATCGCAATATTATGTTAAGGCGCTGTACGGTGCGAAATGCCGATAGGCTGTTGTGGCTGAAAATGCGCCCCGATACTCCTCAAAAGTACGAGTATATAACGGTAGAAGATATAAAAGGTGATGCGCGCAGCTTCCTTTTTGTAAAGCCGTGGACACAATTTTTTGATTTGAAAGACAGAAAAGATATTCCGGTATCGTACTCCAGCAATGTTACCATGCGCAATATTGATTTGGAGTGTCAAACATTTTTTAATGTAGAGGATGGTAAAGAACAGTATAAGCTGGCCGATTTCACGTTTGAGAACATAAACGTGAATGCCTTGAAGCATAACCTTCGAAAAGAGTTAATTAATAACTTGGAGTTGAAAAATGTGAAGGTAAACGGTGTTGAGTTAGAGTAGCTTCGTACATCATAAATATACCGTATGAAAAGACTTTTATTACTTGTAGCATGCTGCTCTGCACTGATCGCAGTGGCGCAACCATTTGAGAAAATACTGCTGTGGCCTGAGGGAAAAATGCCCAATAGTAAAGGATTAAACCTTAAGGATAGCATTTCCGAACAGCGCCTGCAGCAGGTGGGTGAACCGCGCATACATGCCTACTTAGCCTCAAAGGAAAATAATACGGGGGCGGCAGTGCTTGTGGTACCCGGTGGAGGCTACGTGCGCTTACCCGATAGCTACAATAGTATTCCTACTGCCAAATTTTTTCAAAGCAAAGGTATCAGTGCATTTGCCTTGTGCCACCGCCTGCCCAATTCGCGTGATGCGGTTACACCACAAATTATACCCTTGCAGGATGCCCAGCGTGCTATGCGTATTATTTATGCCAACGCTGAAAAGTGGGGCATTGATCCCAATAGAGTAGGGGTGTGTGGTACATCGGCAGGCGGGCATGTAACCACCACGCTTGGCACCCATTTGGAAGACGTGGCATCAATAGGCGATGAGTTGGATAAGTATCCCTTTCGTCCCGCTTTTATGATTCCTATTTCGGCTGTTATATCTATGGATGATGCCATAGTGCACAAGGGAAGTAAAAAAAGTTTGTTGGGCGATAACCCCTCTCCCGAGTTGGTCAAGGAATATTCCAACGAAACCAGGGTAACCGCAGCCACGCCTCCCACGCTTATGATACATGCCGATAACGACAAGGCTGTTTCTTCGCTAAACAGCGTGCGGTTTTACTTGGCGCTCAAGCAAGCCGGCGTGTCGTCGTCGCTGCATATTTTCCCATACGGAGGACATGGTATTAACGTAAATACCAACCCCGGCTCCACGCAAATGTGGACAAATATATGCCTTGAATGGCTAAAAGAAATGAAGTTTATTTATCCTGTTGAATAAATTTTGATATAGAAAATATAACGCTAAAATAGAAGTAAGTATGAAAAAAACATGTTTGGGTGTTGCGCTTCTCTGCTTTTTTTCCGCGTGCAATGGCGAGGAGGCTAAAATAGATCGTCTTGCGCTTGTGCAGCGCAATAATCCGGTGGTGCAGGAGTTTGAAGAGCTGGCATCCCTATCGGTGGGTAATGGCGAATTTGCCTTTACGGTTGACGCTACAGGCTTGCAAACATTTCCCGAATTGTATAGCACCGGAGTTCCCTTGGGTACGCAGGCGCAGTGGGGGTGGCATAGCTTTGCAAATCCCGAAAACCTCAAGCACGACGAAACGCTCAAGAGCTATAACTTCCGCGGATGGGAGGAACCCTATGCCGTACAGTTTAACGAAAAAGGACGTCAGCAAAGGGCTGCCGACTGGTTTCGCGTTAATCCGCATCGCCTACACTTGGGCAATATGGGCTTAGAGTTAACCCGCACCGATGGAGCCAAGGCAAAAGCCACGGAGTTGCAAAATGTAAAGCAGGAATTAAACCTCTGGGAGGGTACTATTGTCAGTAACTTTGAAATGGATGGCTCGCCCGTGCAGGTACAAACCGCCTGTCACCCGCAGCAGGATATGGTGGCAACGCACGTGGTATCGCCGTTGGCGCAGACCGGAAAGTTAAGCGTGAACTTCCGCTTCTCTTATCCTACGGGCAAGCATGCCGATGATGCTTGCGACTGGAATGTGCCCGAAAAGCACACTACAAAGATAGTGAAGCAGGATAAGCAATCGCTAATGTTTCAGCGCAGCTTAGACAGCGAAACGTACTACGTAAAGGTACAGTGGACGGGTGAAGCAGCCATCAAAGAGGTTGCAAAACATTACTTTGTTTTATCGCCATCAAGTAGTGATTTTTACGTTACCTGTCACTTCATGCAAAGCATGCCTGAGGGCGATTCACCTTCGGGAGAAAGTACGCTTTCGGCTTCGGCTGATTGGTGGAAAGAATTTTGGATGCGTGGTGGTGCTGTTGATTTTTCTGCATGTAAGGCAAAGGAAGCAGCTGAGCTGGAGCGTCGTGTAGTGCTGTCGCAGTACCTCATGGCTATTCAGTGCGCAGGTTCGGTTCCTCCCCAGGAATCGGGGCTTACCTACAACACGTGGTATGGAAAATTTCACCTCGAAATGCACTGGTGGCATGCCGTGCATTTTGCCCTGTGGAATAGGATAGACCTGCTGGAGCGTAGCATTGACTGGTATGCAAAAGTGTATCCTGTTGCAAAGTCAATTGCCGAAAGGCAAAAGTTTAAAGGTGCGCGTTGGATGAAAATGACCGATCCATCGGGTACCGAAGCACCGTCAAAGGTTGGCTCATTCCTTATTTGGCAGCAGCCCCATTTTATTTACATGGCCGAACTGATTTATCGTAGCAATCCTACACAAGAGGTATTGGAAAAGTACGCTTTCCTAATAGCGGAAACAGCCGAATTCATGGCCTCTTTTGCTACCTACGATGAGCTGGAAGGACGCTACATATTGAAGGGTGCCATACCCGCACAGGAAACGCTGAGCGCATCCACCACCATTAACCCTCCATTTGAACTCTCCTATTGGCACTATGCCATGAGCGTGGCGCAACAGTGGCGCGAGCGCATGGGACAAAAGCGCAAACCGCAATGGGACGAACTGATTGATAAGCTGTCGCCTTTGGCATATAATGAAGATGGCTTGTATTTAGCTGCCGAAAGCGCAACCGACACATACAAGGATATTCGCTTTACTTCCGACCATATGGCAGTTTTGGGAGCCTTGGGCATACTGCCTCAGTGTAAGTTGGTGCGCCCCGACTACATGAAAAATACCCTGAACTGGGTATGGAACAACTGGAACTGGGGCAAAACTTGGGGATGGGATTACCCCATGACAGCTATGAATGCCGCACGCTTGGGTGAGCCCGAAAAAGCCGTTGGAGCCTTGCTGATGGATAAGCGCACCAATACCTATTTGGTAAGCGGACACAACTATCAGGATGCTCGCCTGCGTGTTTACCTACCCGGTAATGGAGGCTTGCTTACAGCCGTAGCTATGATGTGTGCAGGCTGGGATGGCAATGAGGTTAAAAACCCGGGATTTCCTAAAGATGGAAATTGGAATGTGCGCAGTGAAGGATTAGTAAAAATGCCGTAGTAAATATGAAAAAAATACTTTTTGCACTAGTAGCGCTATCTGCCTCTATTGTTGTCGTAGCACAGCGTCCCCTGGCATTTCCCGGCGCCGAAGGCTTTGGGCAATACGCTTCCGGTGGCCGCTTTGGTCAGGTGTATCATGTAACCAACTTAAACGATTCGGGCGAGGGCTCCCTACGCGATGCCGTTAGTAGGCCGCGTCGCATAGTGGTGTTCGATGTGGGAGGAGTTATTCGCCTCGAGGCTCCGCTATCGTTCTTACCCAACCAAACCATTGCCGGACAAACTGCTCCCGGCGACGGCATTTGCGTGTATGGCAATGAAATATCTTTTACCAATGCCAATAATTTAATTTGTAGATATATTCGATTTAGGTTGGGAGCGAATGGCCCCGCGGGTGCCGATGCCGTAACCATAGCCACCGGATATAATATGATTTTTGATCATGTGTCTGTTTCATGGGGAAAGGATGAAAACTTTTCGGTAAGTTCCATGGCAGTTGTTGGCGGACCATCCAACATTACAATTCAAAATTCCATTATTGGTCAGGGCTTGGGCGAGCATTCCATGGGAGGACTTATTCAGTCCGACGGGGGCATAACGCTTTATCGCAATTTGTATATCGATAACCGCTCGCGTAACGTCAAGGCCAAGGGTGTTACGCAATTTGTAAATAATGTGATATACAATTGGGGAGGCGGTGCCTATATACTTGGAGGCAACTCGGAGTTCAGCTCGTTTGCCAACGTGGAGGATAGCTACTTCATATACGGACCCTCTACCAAAGCCAAACCTTTTACGCGTGGAGGCGCCAGCTATTCTCTGTATGCCAATGGTAACTATAGCGATAGCAATTTAGATGGGGTGTTGAATGGACAGCTACTATCACACCAAAAGGGCGAGTACGATACCGTAACCTGGCAGCAGCAGCCTTTTGACTATCCCAAGCTGGTAGAGATGTCAGCGCAGGATGCCTACCAATGGATTGTACTCAATGCAGGTTGTAATTTTCCTATGCGTGATGAGGTAGATGCCTACATGATAGAAGAACTGAAAAGTCTTGGAAAGCGAGGTGAGATATTAAACTCTGAGATGGATATTCCGTCAAAAGGTCCTGGAGTTATTCGTTCCGGAATTTCACTGCAGGATACCGACGGAGATGGAATGCCGGACGAGTGGGAGATGAAGCACGGACTTGATCCCAATAATCCCAAGGATGGTCGCCCGTATGGTTTGAGCAGGCATTACACCAATATAGAAGTTTACTTGAATAGCATAGTTGAACATTTGCCAAAATAAAATGAAACGATATTTTTTCTTACTTAGCATGGTTTGTATGGCATGGGGGTGTCATGCGCAGGTTGATAAATGGTCGGTGCGCTTTGCTGATTCCGAAATGACACGCTTTCCCGAGGCGTGGAGGCTCGACCACGGCACGCGCTACGTCTTTGGATACGCGCAAGGCGTGGGATGTATGGCAATGCTGCAGGTATGGAAGTTGACAGGCGACAGCAAGTATTACAGCTATGTACAAGACTGGACCAATCACATGGTGCAGGACAATGGCTCTATTGTAGGCTACAAAACAACCGATTACAATATTGATTTTATTAATGCTGGAAAAGTATTGTTTGATGTTTACGATAAGTCGGGAAACCCCAAGTATCGTATGGCCATGGATACGTTGCTAAGCCAGCTTGCAAAGCATCCGCAAACGAGCGATAGCGTTTTTTGGCACAAAAAAGTATATCCGCATCAAATTTGGCTTGATGGTATATACATGGGGGGGCCATACATGGCACAATATGGACAACGTTTCAATCGCCCCGATTTGGTGGATAAGGCCATGCACGAAGTTGTGGTTACCTATAAGCACACCGTCGACCCCAAAACGGGTTTGCTTTACCATGCCTACGACGAAAGTCGTGAGCAGCGCTGGGCTGATAAAGAAACAGGGCAATCTCCTAACTTCTGGGGACGAGCCGTAGGTTGGTATTTTATGGCTATGGTTGATATTTTAGATTACGTTCCGGTAGTTCACCCGCAGCGTGCAGAGGTGATTGGTATTATTAATAAGCTGGCCGAAGTGCTGCCTAAATACCAAGATAAAAGCGGGCTGTGGTATCAGGTGATGGATCAGGGAAAGCGTTCGGGGAACTACTTGGAGGCCTCAGTGTCCTCTATGTTTATGTACTCTTACGCCAAGGCCGTTAATAAGGGATACCTGCCGGTAAAATATAAAAAGGTGGCACAAAAAGCATTTGATGGTCTTACCTCAAAGCTGATGACCACAACAGAAGATGGTTTGTTAAGTCTCACAAAGTGCTGCGCTGTGGGTGGCCTGGGTGGGAACCCGTATCGTGATGGTAGCTTTGACTACTACATCAACGAAAAAATAAGGGATAATGATGCTAAGGCTACAGGTCCGTTTATTATGGGGTGTATAGAATTGGGTAAGTAATTTTCTCTATGGCTAAATCAAATGCAAGGCGGCTATTGTGCATGTTGTTGATTTTTACAACAACCTTTATTCGTATGCTTGCGGCCGATAGCGCCATTGTGAGTTATAAGCCGGACGATATTTCGAATTTTTGTAAACGGTTGCAACCATGTAACCGTATCTTGGAAACCGAAGGATACTACGTGTGGTGTGTAGCACCTATCTATGGTGACGATGGTAAGGTGCATGTGTTTTACTCACGATGGCCAGATAAGTATAAAATGGGCGGGTGGATTAGCAAATGTGAAATAGCGCATGCTGTTGCAGATAAACCTGAAGGACCATATACCTATGTGGGTACGGTGTTGGCACCACGCTCTGGGTATTGGGATGCTACAACGTGTCACAATCCCCATATTCAGCATGTAGATGGAGTGTACTACCTATTTTATATGGGCAATAGTGATGGAACAGTATATACCAAACGTATAGGTGTAGCAAAATCCAGATCGCTGTATGGGCCTTGGGAGCGTATGGATACTCCACTACTGGAAGTGGGAGTTGCCGGTGCCTGGGATGATTGCTGTACCACCAATCCGGCATTTTTACGACACCCTAACGGAGAAAATTGGTTGTACTACAAGTCGTGGAACGCGCAGGAGTACCGTGAACAAACCGGCCCCATACGCGCTAACCGCAAGTACGGGCTTGCCATATCAAAGCAGGTAGGTGGAGGATACGTATGCTATAAAGGGAATCCTGTTATTGATTTTTCGAATTACGGTAGCAACCGTCAAGTGGAGGATGCATTTGTTTATGTGGAGGGCGGTAAATTTAAAATGCTCATGCGCGATATGGGCTACTTTGACCACTCCGTAGGGCTTATATTCGAATCGGTCGATGGCATAAATTGGTCTCTGCCCAAGGTTGCGTGGTACAGTGCCGATAAGTATTTTGAACAGCCACCTGCGCCTAAGTATTTAAGCCGTTATGGACGCTTTGAGCGCCCCCAGGTGCTTATGAAGGACGGACGCCCCGAGTATTTATTTACCGCTACGCAAGGTGGAAAATATATGACGGCCTCAGGATTTCTTTTCAGGTTGGAGTGACAGTATTTACCTCTTAATTAATTATACTATGAAGAACTTTTTCGCAGCTATTGCCTTTGTCGGTTTATCCATGTTGGGCGTGGGTGAAACCTTTGCTATGGCACCATTGGAGTGGGTTGATAGTATTACCGGTCACAAGGTGGTGCGCTTAACCCGCATAGGAACGCACAACCAAAGTTTTTATTTCCACAATAATCCATTTTATAAATCCTCCGATGGGCAGGATTGGATGATTTACTCCGGCGTTATTGAAGGACGGCGACAGCTGTGTAGCGTGAATTTAAAGACGCTGGAGAGCCGACAGCTAACCAATAATCCCAAGGGTATAAGGGGTGAAATTGTGTCGAAGAAGAATATGGAGGTTATTTACCAACGGCGCGATAGCATTTTTGCCACAAGTCTTATTACAGGACAGGAGCGCTTTATAGGAGTGTTGCCTGCCGGTTCGGATGCAAGCATATCCTCCGTAAATGCCGACGGAACGCTGCTGGCAGGTAAGTATAGCGAGGGGAAAAAAGTGCAGGAAATACTCTCGCAATATCCTACCAAAAGTGAATACTTCAACCGTATATACGATGCGCATGCTAAGCATAGTCTCTTTACATTTGATATGAAAAGCGGAGAATTAAAAGTAATACACGAGGAGAATGAGTGGACAAACCACATACAGTTTTCGCCCACCGATTCCGATATCCTTATGTACTGCCATGAAGGGCCATGGCATAAGGTAGATAGAATTTGGACGATTAATGTGAAAACAGGTGAGGACAAGTTGATGCATAAGCGCACCATGAATATGGAGATTGCCGGACATGAGTTTTTTAGTCCCGATGGTAAAACTATTTGGTTTGACCTTCAGCAGCCACGCTCAGTATCCTTTTTCTTGTGTGGAGCAGATGTTGCAACCGGTAAAGAAGTGAAATACTCTCTAACTCGAAATGAGTGGTCTATTCACTTTAATATATCGCCCGACCAAAAGCTGTTTTGCGGAGATGGTGGTAACTCGGGACAGGTTGCAAGGGCTGAAGATGGCATGTGGATATACCTATTTCGTCCGCAAGGAGATGCCTTCGTTTCGGAAAAGTTGGTGAATATGAAAGAACACAACTATAAGTTGGAGCCAAACGTACTCTTTTCTCCGGATGGAAAATGGGTAATCTTCAGGTCGAACATGTTTGGAGAAACACAGGTTTATGCAGTGGAAATATAGAGTGGGTGTTACGTAAATTATTGTAGAGATATGCGAGTTAGTTGGAATATTATTGCGCTGTTATTTTTTGGAGTGCTGACGCTATTCGAAGTACATGCGGCGATGGCTACTAAGCTGCCTGCATGGATACAGAATGTGGGTGCAACAGCCAAACCGAAGACCAACCGGCATGTTAATGTGGCTAGCTATGGTGCTGTAAATGATGGAAATACATTGGCTACAAAACAAATTCAGGAGGCTATTGATGATTGTGCTGCTAAAGGTGGAGGGCGCGTAGAGTTTGCCAAGGGGGTTTATCTTACTGGTGCGCTCTTTTTGAAAAGCAACGTGGAGTTGCACATTCCAAAAGGTGTGACCTTGCAAGCAGTGAACAACCTGGATGAATTTCCGGATGGACCCACGCGTGTAGCGGGCATTGAAATGGAATGGCCGGCTGCTATCATTAATGTTGTAGGGCAGAATAACGTGGCCATTACCGGAGGCGGAACTATTGATGGCGACGGCAAGTACCTTTGGGATAAATACTGGAGTATGCGCGAGGGCTACAATAAGCAAGGCTTGCGCTGGATTGTTGATTATGATTGCAAGCGAGTGCGATCGCTTGTAGTGGCTAATTCAAGTAATGTGACTATTGATGGTCTTACTTTTTTAAGAGCCGGATTTTGGACAGTGCAGGTTCTTTACTCCTCGCATTGTACCGTGAGCAACCTAACCATACGCAACAACGTAGGCGGTCGTGGCCCCAGTACCGACGGTATTGATATCGATTCCTCTTCGCGCATTTTGGTAGAGGATTGCGATATTGATTGTAACGATGATAATATTTGCATTAAAGCGGGGCGCGATGCTGATGGCTTGCGTGTAAATCGTCCTACTGAATATGTACTTATTCGTCGGTGCACCACGCGAAAAGGTGCAGGCTTAGTAACTTGCGGGAGTGAAACTTCGGGCAGTATGCGCTATATTTGCTGTGTAGATAGTAAGGCAATTGGCACAAGTTCGGTACTGCGCGTGAAGTCGGCTATGACACGTGGCGGAGTGGTGGAGCATATTTACTTGAGCAATATTGAGGTTGACAGCGTGGGACATGTTTTGAATTGCGACATGAACTGGAATCCCTCGTATAGCTACTCGAAGTTGCCGAAGGAATTTGAGGGAAAGGAGCTGCCGCCCCATTGGGTGGCCATGCTGCAACGTGTGAGTCCAGAGCAGGGGCTACCGCTATATCGTAATATTCATATGTCAAAAGTAAAAGTGCGGTATGCACATACCTTTGTAAACTGTGTGGGTGCCGAAAACTCCCTTGTGCATGATGTAGAGCTGGAGAGTATAGAAGCTGTAGCGGGAACAGCCGGCAATATTCAATACTCAGATAATTTTAAGATGAAAAATATAAAGCTAACCACGCTGGATGGATCTGTTATTACACAGAGCGATAATATTAACCTTTTCCTTGCAATGAAGTACAACAATTAAAAAACACCTGCTATGAAAACGCTGAAGCCACTCCTTCTTTTATCAGCCGTTTGTTTTGCCCTTATACTTCAAGCAGCATCGTGGCCCGATGTTACTACCGAAGCCAAGCCGGGTATGCGTTGGTGGTGGCTGGGTAGCGCGGTTGATTCGGCTGGGCTGACGGCTAACCTAGAGGATATGCAGCACGTCGGTGCCGGCGCGGTTGAAATAACGCCCATATATGGCATCAACGGTGCAGAGCAGCGCCATATTGAATTCCTTTCGCCACGCTGGATGAACATGTATAAGCATGTAAAGTCCGAGGGAAAACGCTTAAACTTAAATGTTGATATGAATGCCGGTACCGGATGGCCCTACGGCGGTCCTACGGTTTCGTCGGCTGATGCTGCTTGTAAAGCAATATTTCAAAAATATCCGGTGAAAGGAGGCGCACGGGTGGAGTTGGTATTAGTCCCCGATGATCGTAAACAGGTAGATGTGGTGACCATTGCGGCTGTGGTAGCTTATGCAGGTGATGTAAAAGTTGATATTACTGATAAAGTAAGTGGTGGCAATATGCTTCAGTGGGATGCTCCCGCCGGAGAATGGACGGTGTGGGTTGTACTTAATGGAAAAACTTTACAGAAAGTAAAGCGTGCTGCTCCCGGGGGTGAGGGCTTTGTAGTGAATCACTACTCAAAGGATGCAGTTACACGCTACCTCGACCGTTTCGACAGGGCATTTGCAACGGCAGGTGCGCCTTGGCCTAACAGCTTTTTCAATGACTCCTACGAGGTGTACGGTGCCGATTGGTCGGAGAACTTGTTCTCGGAGTTCGAAAAACGCCGCGGATACCGTTTGCAGGAATATATTCCCGAGCTCAACCGTATTGGCGACCCGGAGCTATGCGCGCGCGTGGTGTGCGATTACCGCGAAACCATAGGTGATTTGCTACTTGATAACTTTACCATTCCATGGACAGAGTGGGCGCACGCACATGGCGCTACCACGCGTAATCAGGCGCACGGCTCTCCTGCCAACCTCATTGATGTTTATGCCGCGGTTGACATTCCCGAGTGCGAATCCTTTGGTCGCACCCGCTTTGATATCCCCGGACTGCGCGTAGATAGCGGAATGAAGGAAAGTGATTCGCACCCCTCCGTGCTGAAATACTCCTCGTCGGCTGCGCACATTGCCGGAAAAAAGTACACCTCCTCCGAAACTTTTACTTGGTTAACCGAGCACTTTCGAACGTCGCTTTCGCAAATGAAACCCGAGCTGGATCAAATGTTTGCCAGCGGCGTTAACCATATGTACTTTCATGGCGCTACGTACTCCCCACGAGATGTAGCATGGCCGGGTTGGCTATTTTACGCCTCGGTAAATATGAATATCAACAACACCATTTATAGAGATGCAAAAGGGCTGAACGATTACATTACCCGCACGCAGTCGTTCCTACAATATGGGCAACCCGATAACGATTTCTTGGTGTACCTGCCCATTTACGATGTGTGGCAAAATCAGGGAGGCCTATACCTGCTGTTCGATATTCATAAAATAAAGCAGCGCATGCCGGCATTTTTCGAAATGGTAGTTGGTATACAGCAGCTGGGATTTGACACTGACTACATTTCCGATAAGTATTTGCAAAAAACAAGCGTAAACGGAGGCTTGCTGCAAACGCCCGGTGCAGCATATAAAGCTATTATTGTACCCAACGTGCAGTACATGCCGGTGGAAACTTTGCGTAAGCTATTGCAGCTGGCCGATGAGGGCGCAACCGTTATCTTTGCCGATTGCTTACCCAATGATGTGCCCGGTTTCTACAACCTTGATGCGCGACGCGAACAGCGAAAGGCGGAGTTGAAAAAGCTGCCCGTAGAAAATAACTTTAGCGCCTGCGATGTAAAACCTTTTGGTAAAGGGAAAATTATTTACGGTAAGGACTACAGCCTGCTGTTGCAGGCTACCTCTGCTAAAGCCGAGCAGCTGCCGGTACAGCATGGCGTGCAAATGCTGCGCCGTAAGAATGATACGGGTTACCACTACTTTGTAGCCATGCTACAGAATAAGAGTATTGACGGTTGGGTTGCGCTTTCTGTCAATGCTGCCGAGGCTGTTATATTTAACCCGCTTGATGGAACATCTGGAAAAGCAAAATTGCGAAAGGGAGAAGGTGGTAAAACGGAAGTGTATTTGCAACTCAAGCCAGGGCAGTCAACTATTATACAAACACTTGATGCCACTCAACCCCATACTTCCGCCATGCCCGACTATCCGTGCTACAAGGAAGGTAGCCCAAAAGAGCTGAAGGGTGTCTGGAAATTCCGCTTTGCCGATGGTGTTCCTGCCATTTCGGGTGAGTATGAAATGAAGGGAAATCCGGTTTCTTGGACGCAGTTACCTATGCCCGATGCCTCTGTTTATGCAGGAACGGGACGCTATACCCTCACGTTTGACCATAAGGAAAAAGCAGAAGAGTGGTTGCTTAACTTGGGCGGTTTGTGCGAAAGCGCCCAAGTTTATATCAACGGACAGGAGGTAGGGCTTGTGTGGTCGCTGCCATATATCATCAAAGTAGGTAAATATCTTAAGCCCGGCAAAAATACGCTTGAGGTAGATGTTACCAACCTGCCCGCCAACCGCATTCGCGACTATGATAAGCGCGGCGTGCAGTGGCGCATTTTTAAGGACATAAACTTTGTAAGCGTATTTTATAAGGATATTCGCTTCGATACGTGGGCTGTCTCTCCATCGGGGTTAACAAGTGCGGTAACGCTGACTCCGCTGAGTGTGCAGAAGTAGCTTATTCTATTTTCTAATTTTATACAGCTGTATTTATGGTACGCATTATTGTGAGTGGATTTTTAATCTTTTGTTTGCCGTTTATATCGTTCGCTCAAAGCCAAGAGCAAGCTCAAGTTCAAACTCAAGGGCTGAAGTGGAAATATGGTATGAGGGTGGGCGTGAATTTTGATGAGGTGAAGGCTACCGAACGTGGAATCTCTATTCATACAGGCTCTAATATTGGTGGTCATGTTGGCGTTGTGATGGATATAAATCTAACCTCACATTTATACATCCAGCCTGGTATAATGCTCACAACGAAAGGTTTAAAAATTGAGGATGGTAGACTTTGGCTGGGTTACATGGAGGTTCCGGTGCTTTTTTCCTTGGCACTACCCGTGAACAACGAGGCAAGAGTGAGGCTTAATGCAGGTCCTGCAGTCGCGCTGGGGGTAGTCAGCATCAATAATCAGAACTCTTCTTCTACAAACTTGTTCTCTGAAGATGGCGGTCTCAAAAGATTTAATGCCGGTTTAATTATTGGAGGAGGTGTGGAACTTGTAGGAGGTCTTTACCTTGGCTTATCCTACGAATTTGGATTGTATAGCATATCACCTGAGGGGGATGTTAAGACAAATTCATTGTCCTTGACTTTTGGGCACAGCTTTTAAACATAGATGGCTCCTTATCGCATTTTCCTCTTTAGCCGGAGGTTGTGAAGTAGTTTTTATTTTAGTCGAACGGTGATGAGATTTTTGTAGTATATTGCAGTTTGTTTTTAACTGTGTTACTATTTAGGCTATGTCTCTGTTCTCTAAATCCTATCCAACATTGCTGCTTCTGTTTTCTTGTGTAGCCCTTGGCTGTACACCGAATAAAAACGTGCCGCTACCCCTGGCAAGTGATGTGGGTGCGCAAGCCATGCCCGAGGCCATTGCTCCCATGAGGAAAGCGCCTTTTGATATGCCTTCCCTCCAAAGGCCTATATTTCCTAACCTAAGTGTTTGCATAGCGGAGCGAGGTGCGGTAGCAGCCACTCCTATTACCGATATTGTAAATAGCCTTATTACCGAGGTGAGCGAAAAGGGTGGGGGCACAGTGGTTATTCCCGCAGGGCAATGGAAGTCAAATCGAATTGTTTTAAAAAGTAACGTAAACCTTCATTTTTCCGAAGGAGCCGAAGTTGAATTTGGCGGCAACGCCGAGGATTACCTGCCTGCCGTATTTGCACGGCATGAGGGAATTGAAATTATGGGCCCCGCGGCTTTTATATATGCCAACGGCGAACATAATATTGCGGTTACCGGTAAAGGAAAAATTTTGGGCCCGCCCATGGATGCTGAAATTAGAAAACGTCCCAACGGCGCGTCGGTGGTAGAGAACGATATTCCCGTTGCACTACCCGTTGAGCAGCGCATTTATGATGGTATGGAGGGGAGAACCTTTTACCGCCCCAAGAGCATTGCGCCCATTAATTGTACCAACGTGCTGATTGAGGGTGTAACCTTTGAGCGCGGTGTACACTGGAATGTGTGCCCCATATACTGTGAAAACGTAATTATACGCGGCGTTACCGTTAACTCGGTTAAGGTACCCAGCGGTGATGGCATAGATATTGAATCGTGCAAAAATGTGCTGATAGAATACTGTACGCTCAGCTGTGGCGACGACTGCTTTACGCTTAAGTCGGGACGTGCCGAGGATGGCTTACGCGTGGGTAAGCCTACCGAAAATGTGGTAATACGCTACTCGCTGGCACAGCACGGTCACGGTGGTATTACGTGCGGAAGCGAAACAGCGGGGAATATAAAAAATGTTTATGCGCACGATTGTGTTTTTGACGGTACGCGCACGGCGCTACGCTTTAAAACTCGTCGTAACCGCGGTGGCGGAACAGAGCAAGTTTATTACGAAAGAATGCGCATGATAGGAGTCAATGAGGCCATAACGTGGGATTTGTTGGGTACCGAATTTTATATGGGTGAGCTGGCAAGGCGCTATCCTCCGCTTGAAATTAACCAGCTGACCCCTACGGTAAAGGATATTTGCATCAAGGATTTTGTGGTTGATTCGGCCAACCGCTTTTTCTCGGCTAACAGCATTCCTGAAATTCCGCTTAGCAATATACTCATCGAAAAAGGCAGCATATCCTGTAAGGTATTCGGCAAGGCGCTCAACGATATTGACGGGCTTACCGTGCGCAACGTAAATGTACATATGCAGGATAGCACCATCAGCATGCTCGATAGCCGCAACATACTTTTCGATAACGTGCAATTTGCAATTCCCGGTACCGAACTACTCGTAAACGTGGAGGGCGAAAAATCGAAAAATATACGCTTCGAGAAATCGGGTAGCGGTACAGTAGCGTACAACGGCGTTACACCGCTGGTAGTGTCTATTGAACATTAACGCTTACCTTGCTCTTTATATCGCTTGCCGACGCTGCGCAATAAATGGTAAACTGATCGGATTCCACTATCCATGCCTGCTGCTCATCGCTGAAGAAGGCAAAATCGCTAGCCCGTAGCTCCATATTTACGATTTGCGCTTCTCCCGCGTTTAGAAACACTTTTTTGAATGCTTTTAGCTCCTTGCTTGGACGTGCCACCGATGGCTTGTGCTGGCCTACGTACAGCTGCACCACCTCGGCACCACTACAAGTTCCGCTGTTTTTTAATTCCAATCGAATGCTAATGACATCATTCTTGGTGTATGTTTTTTTGTCGCAAGTCATTTTCCCGTACTCAAAGGTGGTGTATGATAACCCATGACCAAAGGCGAAGAGTGGCGCTATTTTTTTAGTGTCGTGCCAGCGGTAGCCTACCAAAATATCGTCCTTGTAGTACACGTTGACGCTGTCGCCGGGGTAGCTCTCTTTGCCGAATGAGTGGGCGGAGTTATCCTCCAACTTTACCGGAAATGTGAAGGGTAATTTTCCCGATGGATTTACGCTTCCCGCAATTACGTTGGCTGTGGCGCTGCCTGCCTCCGAGCCTAAGTACCAAGATTGCATGAGCGCGGGTACTTGTTTTATCCACGGCATGCTTATGGCGTTGCCGCTAATCAAAATAACTCCGGTATTTTTGTTGGCCTTAAGCAGCGCTTCTATTAGCTGGTTTTGCTTAAAAGGTAAGTCCATACTTTTGCGGTCGTTGCCCTCGCAGTCCTGTCGGTTGTTTTTGTTTAACCCTCCAAAAAATAGCACAACATCGGCATCTTGGGCAATTGCCACAGCTGTTTTAAACAGCGAGTCGGTATTTATCTTAGGAGCATTCTCCCTGCCGTATGACGGAGCACCGGAGGCGTATCCCATGCTGTACGTTATGCTTTCTGCACCGTATTTTTCAATCAATCCCTGAAGCGGAGAAACCTCCTGCTTAGCCTTTAGCTCCGACGAACCACCACCTACGGTTAACTTTCGGGTGGCATTTTCACCCACTACCACAATCCTTTTGTACTTATTTACAGGAATAGGAAAAAATGCGTTGTCGTTTTTCATGAGCACTATTCCCTCCTCTGCAACTTTGCGTGCCACCTCCATATGAGCTTCTGAATTCAATGCTCCAAAAGGTCTGTTGCGGTTCATGTTGGTGCGGTATATAAGCCGTAAAATGCGTCGCGCTTTTTCATCCACCAGCGAGTCGGGAAGTTCGTTTGATTTTATTTTAGATAAGAACGTTTTTGCCAAAAAATATTCGTCGTAGGCAAAGTTTTTGGTTTTATTTAGCCCGTTTGTCCACGAGCCCATTTCCAAGTCCAGCCCGTTTTTTGCTGCCAGCTCGGTATCGTGCGTGCCGCCCCAATCCGACACCACTACGCCGTCAAATCCCCAGTCTAGCTTCAAAATCTTGTTGAGCAAAATATCGTTGTGGCAGCAATATTCACCTTTGTACTTGTTGTATGCTCCCATTACCGACCATACTTTCCCCTCCGTAACTCCGGCTTTAAATGCGGGCAGATATATTTCGTGCAAGGCACGATCACTCAACACCACGTTGATGTGTCCCCGCCACTCTTCCTGATTATTCAGCGCAAAGTGTTTTAAGCTGGCAGCAACTCCGTTTTTTTGTACGCCTTGAATGTAGGGAACTACCATAATGGAGGCCAAGTAGGGGTCTTCACCCATGTATTCAAAGTTGCGCCCGTTGAGAGGCGTGCGGTAAATATTAACTCCGGGCCCTAAAATAATATCCTTTTTGCGGTAGCGTGCTTCCTCGCCAATCGCGTTGCCATACTCGTAGGATAGGGCAGGGTTGAAGGTGGCGGCCAAGCAGGTAAGCGCAGGAAATGCGGTACAAGAATCGTTGGTCCAACCTGCATGCTTCCACGAGTCCCACTCAATCTCCATGCGCACACCGTGAGGGCCGTCGCTCATCCATACTTCGGGAATGCCTAAACGTGGACAACCGGGGCTGCTGAATTTTGACTGCGCGTGGCACATGGCTACTTTTTCCTCAAGCGTCATTAGTGATAGCGCATGCTCTACGCGTTCATCTATCGTTTTGCTTTCATCCAAGTAAATAGGAGTGGCTGCAAAAATAATGGTTGTAAGCGGCAGCAGTAGTAGCGTACTGCATATTTTAGCAATGTTGTATTTCATAGTTTATCGGTAGTGCTTACTTATTTTTAATCGTGATTTTCTTACCGGTGTAACGCACGGTTGTACCTTGCGCCTCTGTATCTATTCCCGAATGGCTATGTTTATTTATAAAAATTACTTTAATGTTTCGCTCGCTATCCATTCCATTAAATGTTCCTGTTCGGTTGCCTATGGTAAGCATCTTATTGCTGTCATTGTAAGTAATGGGAATGGTTGCGTAAGCACCCTTCTCGTAGTTGTAGTTTACCCCCTCATCTTCGTATAGCTCAAATGTGCCGTTGCTACCGCTATACACACGTAGCGTTATTTCACCTTGTTTTTCGTTCGTATGTTGAACTAATTTTCCTGTAGGAATAATAGCTCCTGTGGGTACAAATAGTGGAATCTGTTCATACGGAGCATCTACAACTTGTTGTTTACCACTTTCGTAATATGCTCCCGAATAAAAGTCGTACCAACCTTTCCCCGCGGGGAGGTACACGCTACGTGTACGCACCTTATATTCGTACACCGGGCACACCATAATGCTTGGGCCAAACATGTACTGATCGCTCACGCTTAGCACATTCTTGTCGGCTGAAAAGTCCATAGCCAAAATTCGCATAATGGTGTAATCGCGGTGATGGGTTAACCCCGCAAGGCTGTATATGTAGGGCATTAAGCGGTATCGAAGCTGCGTGTAGTAAAGCATGCTTTGATAGGCCGGGTGTCCTTCCGGGGCAATGTTCCAAACTTCGCGATACGGATATTGTCCGTGCGTGCGAAACAGCGGAACAAATGCTCCAAATTGGTGCCATCGTACGTTCAGCTCTCTCCATTCGTTCATATCCTCCGAACCCTCTTTGGCTTTCTCGTATCGCTTTTCAACGCAGAAGCCTCCATTATCCATTGCCCAGTAAGGATTGCCGGTAATGGAGAAATTTAACCCCGCTGATATTTGCGCCTTCATGTCCTCCCACCGAGTACCGATATCACCGCTCCAAATGGCTGCGGCGTATTTCTGCGAGCCCATAAACCCGGAGCGAGTAAGTAGAAAAACCCGATCGTTGGGATTGGTTGCCCGCTGCCCCTCATATATCCCCTTCGCATTCATCAATCCGTAGGCGTTGAAGTAGCGCGTGGACGACCCCAGGGAGGTGGGGTTCATTAAGGCCTTACGGTAGCCCATGTCGGCATTGGAAAGAATGTCGGGTTCCGAGGCATCCATCCACCAAGCGTCAAAGCCCTTTGTGTACAGCTTGTCATTCATTTGTTGCCAAAACAGCCGGCGTGCACCTTCGCTAAAGGCGTCGTAAAATGATCCTATGTGGCCTTTGCCAATCCAGTCGCGAATGCTATCCTGAATGGCTAAGCGGTACATCCACCCATGCTTGTCAAATGCTTTAAAGTGTTCGGTAGTATGGTAAAATTTTGGCCACACAGAAATCATAATGCGTGCATCCATAGCATGCACATCGCTTACCATTTTTTGAGGATTAGGAAAGCGGGTGGAGTCAAAATCATGGCTCCCCCAAGCATCCTGAGGCCAGTATGACCAGTCGAGTACAATGTTGTCGATAGGGATTTGACGCTTGCGGAATTCTTTCAGCACATCCAATAGCTCCTTTTGGGTTTTATAGCGCTCACGGCTTTGCCAAAATCCCATAGCCCACTTTGGCATAACCTGCGCCTTCCCTGTCAGCGTTCGGTAACCGCTTACGACTTCATCTATTGAGCTCCCTTTTATAAAGTAGTAGTCTATTTGGTTAGCCATTTCCGACCAAAAAGAAAGCCTTTCCTGCTCCGATTGCTCTACGGGGCTTAGCGCTTTCAGTCCAATGTAGGACGTGCCTCCATCGGGCTTCCATTCTATACGTATGGAGTGCTGTCCTCCGGCTTTCAAGTTGGCGTTAAACTTGAAGGAGTTCGGATTCCAAGCCGTGCGCCATCGTTCGGGTACTATCACCTGATTATCCAAATAAACTGTTGTGTAGCCCGCATAGTATAAAATGAATCGGTATAGCCCACTTTCCTTGGGGTCAATGGTTCCCTCCCAAGCTATTTTAGCCCCATTGAAGGAAAATCCTTTCGGAAAAAGCTGAATAGTTTCCAGATTTTCGTAATCAATTATTGCCTCCGACCTTTCAATGGTGTCAGCTTTGTTGGTGTACGTGGCGGATAGCCCTCCCTCTGTGCCTACTTTATCGCGAAGCAGAAAAAGGTCGTTTAGCTGGCTATACTCGCGAGGAACTCCGAATTTTGTGAGGGAGTAGTTGTGCCATAGCACGCCATAGTTTTTGGAGGAAATAATAAAAGGAACGGCAACCTTGGTATTGTACTGGTAAAGCGTTTCATTTTTGCCTTTGTAGTTAAACTCATCCGATTGGTGTTGCCCCAGTCCGTAAAAGGCTTCATCGGCGGGTGATTCGAAAACTTGACGGATGCTGAATCCGCTATCGCCATCCACATGCACATCGGAAAAGAATTTGCCTCCGCCGATACGCTCTTGCAAAATTGGCTCTCCCTGCAAGTTGGTAAAAGTAACCTTGCCGCTTACCTTCGATACGAATGCCTTAAGTGCCTCCGTTTGTAAAATAATATGGTCATTGTTATCCAATACCGACCATGTATTACAAATAGGTTGGGGTATTACGCAAAGGCTTTCCGAGTCGTCGAACGCGCTATTGGGTGTAGCAGCTACGCGGATAATATTGTTGTTGACTACTTGCAACTTTATGAGTTGTGCTGCTTTGGTTGCGCTGCTGTTAATGAAAATGGTGACACCGTCTTGGTTTCTATTATATGTACAGGCTGCGCTTGTAAAAAAGTAGGTAAATAGCAGGGTGCAGAGGGCTATTGCTGTTTTTTTCATGTTAGATGATTTAGAGAGGTAAGATGCGCTTAATATTTACCTTTGTTCCAAAGGTAGATAAAACTCATTATGACGGGCATTTTCGGAATGATTTGTACATGAATTCGTACAATTTTCCATTTTATTTCACAAAAACAAAGCTTCCTTGCGTAAGTCTTGCGTGTTCGGACACGCCTCCATATATGCCAGCAAAACAAGGATAAATCTAGCTGCCTTTACAAAAACGCTGCTTTTCTTATTGTATTTAATACAGTAAGATATGTTTTAAGATGTTTATTTTCAAATAATTAAAAATGTTTTTATTTAAATTGTTTATGTAACATATTGATATTTATTGTTGTATATTAAATGTGTGAGAGTCTTCACTGCTACTTACAGCATATTTTAACAGTGTTATTTTGTATTTATATTGTTGATTAATAAATGTGTAGTTGTATAGTAAGCGTATTTTGAACCATATCTATACTTGGTAGGAGTCAAATGCTCTATTTTTGCAATGAACAATGTGTGCGAACACGTGATTGTATGCAAGTATGAGTACATTTATGCAAATAGGTAGTCTTTCAGCTTCTCTCAAGAGGTGCTGTGTTGGTACGCTTATTGCACACACACACACACACACACACACACACACACACACACACACACACACACACAGCTGTGTAGCATATACATTTTACTTTTTCAAACTCCCTTGCGCTTAATTGCGTAGGGGAGTTTTTTGTTTTTACCGAAGCAAAGAAAAAACTCTAAAACAAATTAATAAACCCTAAAAACAAGAAGACATGAAAAAAATTATTTCATTGTTGGTGCTCTTTTCCATGCTAATGCTATGGGGAGTGCAGGTAAAGGCGGATGTATGGACATGGGATGGGGCAACCTACAGTTCATCTTCCAAAGGATATGAGAAAGTTGGAGTGGGAACGCTCTATAAGGGAACTGCAGGAGGAACCTCCAACCCAACGGTTCTCGTTAACACTTGTGGCGACGAGATAACTAATGGCTATAAAACAAGTAGCAGCATATTCTACTTCTCGCCTGCTGTGGATATTTCTGGTCTTAAAATCGTTGCGTTGCAAGATAACAATCGATCGCTTGTTACCTTAAAAAAGTCAGCAACGCTTGGTGGTACTTATGCAGATGTGACAGCGTCACTGAGTTCTAATTTTGTTAATACAAAACCTGCAGGATGTGATCCTCGCACTATTACATTTTCTGCTACTGCCGGAGAGTTTTTGCAATTTACTTTCTCCGGAAATATTACGATTAGTTCGATAGAACTTGTGGTTCCCACTCCTCCCATTACCGACCCATTACTTAATGCTACTCCTGCTACATTGGAGTCACTGCAAACTGCAATGGGGGTTGCTATAACAACCGGTACAACCGTAAATGTTACGGGTGAAAATCTTACTAAAGATCTTACTGCAAGCATTATGGGGGCTGGCTCAAAGTTCAGCATAAGCAGCGGGGCTGCTATTGCTAAGGAGGCTGCAATGCTTGCTGCCGGTGCCAACGTGGTGTTGGCTGTTGATGTTGCCGCTGCGGGTACCTTTACGGATACCCTTTTGATATCAAGTGAGGAAATTAGCAAAAAAATTCCTCTTAAGGTTGTGGTTACCAGCGCGGACTTTACGGTTAGTCCCGCATCTATTAGCGCATCTACCAAACTGGATACGGTCGTTACGGGAAAGTCGGTAACCATAACCGGTACCAACCTTACAGCAGACCTGCTTTTGACCATGGCCGCCGGAGGTAGCGGTAAGTTTTCTTTCCCGGTTGCTCAGCAATCTATTACGGCAGCGGCTGCTAACGCCGGTGCGGTGGTTCCGTTTACCATTAATGTGGCTGCTGGCGGCACCTTTAAGGATACGCTTATTATTACCAGCTCAAATGGTGAAGCTGAGGTAGTGCGAGTACCCCTTGAGGTTGCTGTAAAAGTTCCGCTAATTCCTACTACAACAAGAACTATAACCTCTAATACTACGGTGTACGCTAACGATGCGGCATTTACCAATACCGCTGCCGGAGAGGGTGTGTGGGCAATAGTACAATCATATACGATAGGCAATAGGGCATATACTAACCTAAGCACTGATGCTGTGGGCAACAGGGACTTGGTTACGGATAACCTGGCTTCGGCTACTGTTCCAATGATAACTGTTAAGCCGAATAGTACCCCCATTGACTACTTTACCGATGGACGCTTTATTCACATGCGTGTTACCGGTGTTACCGGTGTTATTGTGCATGGTATGAATGCTAATGCTGCTCGTCGTGGTATAGCTCTGGCCTACAATGAGGCTGATAACTTACAGCCTACTGCCAACCCTATTTTGGTTGACTCAATTTCTCGTGTAAGCGGCTCATGCTTGATTCATCATGAGGGCCTTGACGCTACTAAGACTTATATTATTTCAGTATATGGAGTGACTGGGGATGCCTTCTTCTACGCTATTGAATTTATAGCAGGCGCTATTTCTACGCCGGTTATTACGGCTGACCCGGGTGTGATAACAGGTTTGTCTACATCAGTAGGTACTGAAATTGCCGAGGCTGGCAGAACTATTAACGTGAAGGGCGCCAACCTAACAGCTAACCTTTCATTGACCATGGCAGCAGGTGGCAGCGGTAAATTTACCGTTCCTGCCGGCAAGCAGAGCATTGCCTTTGCCGATGCCAATGCGAGTGCAGGCGTGAACGTGGCATTGAGTGTTAACGTGGCTGCTGCAGGCACCTTTAAGGATACGCTTATTATTACCAGCTCAAATGTTGAGGCTACAGCAGTAAGAGTACCGTTACAGGTACAGGTAATAGCTGTTGAAGCAGGCAACAAGGCGCACTACATTACATCTTCGGATATATGGAACACCATTATTGGCGCCGCTACATTTAAGAGCGGTGATACGCTGGTGGTACCGCGCGGTACGGTGACCAACACTACCATTACAGGAGTGGCAGCAAGCAAGAGCTTTGTTATTCGCGCTGCGGAAGGTGCAGGTGCACGCCCAAAGTGGAAAACAAACAACAGTACTTTCTTCAGCGTAAGCGATGCGTCTGCCCCTACGCCTGCCGGCAACTTTATTGTGCTTGATGGCATTGACTTCGAAAACGGTAACTTAACAGCCAGTCCTATTGTTTATGGCGGCTACCTCTTTAGCCACAGCAATGCTACTGTTGGTGGTGTAGCCTATGGTAGAGTGGAGTTGAAAAACTGTAATATTTCCGGCTTCCAAACCGGATTTAGGTGGGAGCAAGGTTCTAAAATAGAGGAGCTGATAGTGGACAACTGTGTATTCTCTGATATTTGCTTGAACCGTACCGGTTACGTGGTATTCCAAATTGCCAACGTGGGCACGGCTACAATCAAAAATTCTACCTTCTACAACATTGGCGATGCTATTTGGAAGGTTCCCAATACGGGTACTTTCCTAATGGAGAACTGTACGGTATTTGAAGTGGGTAGCACGGCTATGACGAATGCCGTAGTTGATGGTATTCAATATGGTAATAATGGTACTGGTAACCCCTCTGTAACATTCAACTGTCTTGGAACTAATGCAGTATATACTTTCCGCAACAACCTTTTCCGCGACTACTGGAAGAGGATAGCAGCAAATGCTCAAGTTACCGCTTTCTTTGGCAAGGGTGCAGGTGTTACCGTTAATGGTATCAACAATATGCACTCGGGCATACATCAACCTACCGATATTGTATGGGATAATGGTACTGCAAGCCGATTAGCTGATAATGGTAACTGGGAATTTACTAATGCTAAGTCTCTTAACTTTACTATTACCGGAGCAGATGAGGCAACTATGAGAAGGGCCGGAGCCGGTGGCGCATGCGTGGGCGACCCACGTAGCTACGTAGGCTACGTTCCTCCTGTGCCTGCCGATGTGGTATGGTCGGGTGCCAATGGCGCGCTGTGGAATGTGGCTACCAACTGGACACCTAACGAGTTGCCGGGCGCTTTGGGTAGTGGTACTATCAGCAATGGTACTGCTCAATCATCGGGTGGTGTAATGGATACTAAGATTATTTTGGCAACCGGTGGTACGCTGCAGCTGGCGGCTACTCCCGATACTATTACTACACTTGAGCTGTGTGGTGGTACCTTGGTTGGTGCTAATGCTATCAATGGTGCTATTAAAACATTCAAGAAATCAACCATCAGCGTTCCAACAGATGGTACGTTTACTATACCTGTAGGTGTGGAAGGTGCCGATACTTTGGTGAAAGTTGGCGCTGGTACGCTGCACCTTACTGTTGCCTCTAACTCATTCTCAGGGGTGTGGCGCATTGAGGCCGGTAACGTTAAGGTTGCAGGCGCAGGCTTGGCTTTGGGTACCGAGGTGAAGGTTGACCTTCGCGGTGGTAAACTCGAACTTGATGGCGAAATGGTATTCCTTCCGGGCTTTGCCTACGCTAATGGCGTTGCAATACCTGTAGGTACTTACACGGCCACTTCGGGTGAAGGTTATGTGGCAGGTAGCGGTACGCTGCGTGTTACTGCTTCGCGCGTGTTTAAGTGGGTATTTGAAGGTGATAACTCCGACTGGAACGACAAGTTTAAATGGTACCCTGTACGCAACATTGTTGCAGGCGATACAGCGCTTGTTACAGGTTCATACGCTACCGGTGAAACCAGCACAAAGGCATACAATATGCAGCTTCAGCCCAACTCATTCCCTGCAGGCGCTAAGCTATTTGTGGAAAATGGTGCGAGGGCAAGGTTTATCCTTGGAGCTCTAGCTGCTAACCCTAGAAGCGCTTTCAGTGCCAATATTGAAACGTCTAAGGGATATTTCTACACCTCAACATCGAGCCTCAACGTATTTGGCTTAGATGGTACGCTTACTATTAAGGATACCACCTACTTCCAAAATGCTACAAACGCTGCTAGCGACACGGCAACTATTCTTGATAATAAGATAAGTAAGATTAGCATTGGCGCAACCCTTAAGGGTAGCAAGCCTATTGTGCTGATGGTAGGCGATGCAACTCTTGCCAACAGCAGCTACGGTATTCAAATGGTGAAGGCCAATAATACCGACTTTACAGGTGACTGGTTGATACAAAATACCAACCTTGTAGGTAAAGCCGAGAGCTGCTTTGGCCGCGCTAATACCATTTACCTGTCTGCCGGCACTAAGCTGTACTGCGATGTGGCTGATGCTACCGAAAAAACACAGTCGGTAGTGGTAGAAGATGGTGCTCGCATTATGCTCAATGGCGATACTCGCTTAATTTCACTTAAGCTGGGCAGCCAAACGTATACAACCGGTGAGTTTACCGAGGTTTCTCACCCTGCCTACATTTCAGGTACGGGCTCTATTAAGCTGGGAGTGGTTTCTGTAACCAGCGTTGTAATTAGCACACCCGATAGCGTACAGGCAGCCGTTAAGGGTGCTACCATGCAGTTCTCTGCGGTGGCTTACCCCTTGAATGCCGACGACCGCAATATTACCTGGAGCATAGCATCGGGCGATGCTACGGTTAACGCTGCAACCGGACTTGTAACTTTTGGCAATGCAGCAGGTAGTGTAAATGTAAAGGCTCAAACGCTTAATGGAGTTTCGGCAACTAAGACTATGCCGGTACTTGATGCTGCTCAGCAAATTACTAACATTGCGTTGAGTGGCCCAAGCAGCATGGATTTGGGTCAGCAAGTGGTGTACGTTGCTACGTATACACCCGCCAATGCTACCAGCATTAAAATGAAGTGGGAAATAACCGCAGGTACTGCCGATACAGTACATCTAAGCAACAACAGGCTGCAGGTGGTTTCAACATCTTCTGCTCCGCTTACCATTAAGGTTTCTTCGGTTTCTGCTCCAAGCGTAACTGCCAGTAAAACCACTACCATTATTCGTGCTACAAAGTACAACTGGGTGGTTAACAACGAAGGTTTGTGGACTAAGCCCATGTACTGGAATCCTCAAGTAGTACCCGTTGCCGGCGATAGCGGCTACATTGCAGGAAATACCACTACCTCAAGACTTATGCTTGGTTCTGGTGGTCAATCGGTTGAAGATCAGGTTGAAAATATAGCTTGCGCTAACTTTGCTGCTAACCTCTTCATGATGAAGGACTCTCAAGCTCGTCTTGGTTTGGTAAGCGATAGCACATCAGGTCTTGATCCGTTTACCTCGGCTTGGGATGCAGTGCCTGCCAAGTGGCGTATTACTGCTCCGTTCCAAATGAGCGGCGGTACGCTCGGTATTTACTCAACCAGCGCTAAGACTTGGCTGCTTGATGGTACGCTGAATATGGTTGACTCATCGTTCCTATTCACCACCGGAGCTTCAGATAAGGCAGGTATGTACCTGTTTACCGAAGTTAAGGGTAGCGCACCACTTGTACTTACCGGTGATGATGCACGCTTAAGTAACGATCCGGCTGAATCGCGCGCCAACTTTACATACGCGCAGTCTACCGTGTTCTTGCGTCGTGCTAACCCACAATACACCGGAAAATTCTATCTGCGCTTTATGAACCTGTACACTAACGTAGCAGGTGGTTTCGGCAAGGCAGATATTCATGTGGGTACAGGTCGTAAGCTGTTTGTTGATAACGAGCATGCGCTTGATACCGCAGCTACTATCTATGTTGAAACGGGTGGTAAAATATCTACCAAGCTGAAATCAAGCATTACGGTTAATGTGAAGAGCCTTGTTCTGAATGGCGTGGCTCAGCCAGTAGGTTTCTACAGCAAGCAAATGCCCGCTGTTAGCTCTTACTTCGAGGATAACATCATTGTTAAGGTGGGTAACGCTGTGATTGTACCTGTAACCAGCATACAAGTAAGCGGTCCCAACAAGGTACCTGTAGGTTCGGATAACCAGTATACAGCTCTTGTGCTGCCTTCTAACTCTGAACAGGTTGTAACATGGAAGGTAGAGCCTGCCGACTTGGGAAGCATTAATGAGTCTGGTATGTTTAGCTCAGGCACATCAGCCGGCTGCGTAACCATTACGGCTACAGCTACTGATGAAACGGGTATTAGCGGCAGCAAGCAGGTTGCAATAGGCACCGGCTCATGCAGCACTTCGGCTGAATCCGACGAGTTTGGCGCGCTAACCCTTTCTCCCAACCCTGTTGTAACCGAGCTAACGGTGAAGGGCGAGAAGACAATGACCGAGGCAAAGATTTACACGATTAATGGAACCTTAATGCAAGTGGTTGCTGTAAACGCTAATGAAGCCTTAGTGGATATGTCGGGATATGCTACCGGTACTTACTTTGTGGTAATATCGTACGCGGGTACTGACAAGAAACTTACCAAGATTATTGTAAAGCAATAATACTATTGGCCTAAAAAAAGTAGGCTGCTTAAAATCTTAATGGTCGTTGGGTATCCGTGAAGATTTATATGAGCAGCCTACTTTGTATAGGTTTTTGCCTTTCTTTTTTAACTTCCAACTATTTATTATGACACGCTCTCGACTAAAAAACCTGAGGGTTATTTTCCTATTTGCCTTATTTCTTTCCGTATTTGTATATTCTTGTAGGGAAGAAGAGCATCCCGGTATAACTTTTCTGCCAAGTGCACAAATTACATTTGTTGATAGTATTATTGAAATAGACTTGACAAAGGTAGATTTGAGTATAGAGGCGCTGCTTAAGGCCTCCGTTTCATCGCCGGTAGGGCTTGCCAAAATACAAATTGCTCAGGTAAATACTATAACCACTAACACCATAGATACGGTTGTAGTAAACGAGTTCACATCATTTGCCGACCCAAATCACTGGGAAATCAACGGTGATGTACTACTTGCGGGTTACACCAAGGGTATTAATGTGCGCGTTTTTGATACTCAAGGTCAAATGTCGCAACGTATGCTCCCCGTAAAGTTGTACAATACCAAGCTAGCACCAAGTATTAAATGGCTCAACTCCAATGGCTCCGTTAATACAACCTACGTAACTGACGGAATTACGGTAAAAATGTATGGTTCAACTCCCTCAGTTCCCACCTTGCGCGCTACGTTGGAAAGCCGCAATGGCAACGAGTGGTCGTGGGGTTTGGATAGAATCAGCACGTACTTAATATTTAGAGATGGGAGGAAGGAGCTAATTGAGGAAGCCTCGCGCAACTTCTCTACCAACCCCTGCAGCGGTTGTCGTAATGCCTACGATATTGCCTCGTATACACCCGCCTACACGGAGGATGTAGTGCAAATAAAAATGGAGGTTGTAGACCTCAAAATGCAAAAAACCGAGAGCTACATTAACGTGAAGGTGTATGAGACATACCCTGCCCCCAACATCATGTACACAAAGAGTGTACTCAAGGTTGATGATAATGATTTGAACCAAGCCAAGGTGGAGTTCACTGTAACATCAGAGGATTCACGCTTTGCTCAATTCACCTACTCCTTAATTCATACCGATGGCAGCGTAGAGCAGGTAGCAACTAAAACAACGGGTTTTAGCCACCCGAGAGCAGACCCAACTGCCAGCGACCATGTCGTATATCAGCTATCTACGGTAAATGATATAGTAGCATTCAGGTTAGAAGCATCAAATGAAGCAGGGAAGAGTAGCATTAAGGAGCTTCCCATACAGGTTATGCCGGGCGCTGACGGTGTGAGGCACCTGCGCGATATTGTGGTGTATACCGAGGATAACGATGCTCGTCCCTATGTCTACTCCGTGGCGGCCAATGCTGTATATAGCAACTTGGACCTGGGAATAACCAACCCCGACTTTTACTTCCGCTGTACCAACGACTCCTACATATATGCCGACTCTCCGGTAAACCTCGGGTCAAAGTGGCAGGGAAATAAAACTCGAAGAACATATTACCTAAAAATTACGCCCAAGTTTGACATCAACTTTGAAACCGCAACCAAATCTCAAATATTGCAGCTGGACTCCTTGGTAAAGCGCGACGGAGAGCTTAGCATTAGCGCAGGTAATAGAACAAAAAAATCGCTTACAACAATTGTTATATCGGCCGTGGTTGATGACCAAGGACGTTTGGTAAATGTGGTTGAATCAAATACGGGCAACATTGTTGCTCAAGACCCGAGCACATGGGTGTATACCCACATTGGCGATCTTGGTCACGCAGCAGTGGTAACTCGTGATGATGCCGCGCTAAACACTACGTATGCTTTTGTAACTCAGGATGGCATAGTAGGTCTTCTGAATATATCGGAAGGCTTGGCATACCAACCGGACTTTAACGTTGCAGCTATTAAGATGCAGCGTAAGCGAGTAAGCTTTAGCATTAAAACCGTAATACAATAATCGATTTTTTTGAAAATATATAGCACACGATGAAACAAGAAAAGTTGTTATTATCCTGCATTAACATGAGAAAGTTGTTTTCAAACTTTGCGCTCGTAGCCCTATTCTGCCTGATGGCTTTGGGGGCTTCGGCTCAAAATATCAAAATTACAGGTACGGTTGTGGACAACTTCGGAGAACCTGTTCCCGGAGCCGGCGTAGTTGTTAAAGGTACTACTACCGGCGCTGTAGCCGATGTTGATGGTAAATTCTCTATGTCAGCCCCCTCCAATGCCTTGCTGGTTGTTTCTTTCGTGGGATACCCCACGGTGGAAGTACCCGTTAACGGACAAACAACCATAAAGGTGGAAATGAAAGAGGGAGAAGTACTGGATGAAGTGGTAGTGGTAGGTTACGGTACCATGCGTAAGCGCGACCTCACGGGAGCCATATCATCTGTAAAGGGCGATGTACTTAAACAGATTCCGGTGGCATCGGCAGCAGAAGCGCTAACAGGTAAGCTGGCTGGTGTGCAGGTAACCACCACTGAGGGTGCTCCTGGTGCCGACATTAAAATTCGTGTTCGTGGTGGCGGTTCGGTTACGCAGGATAACTCTCCGCTATACATTGTGGATGGTTTCCCGTCGGAAAGTGGGCTTAACAACATTGAACCTTCCGATATTGAAAGTATTGACGTGCTTAAGGATGCTTCCTCTACCGCCATTTATGGTGCGCGGGGAGCCAATGGCGTTATCATTATTACCACTAAGGGCGGAAAAGAGGGAAAGACAAGCGTGACTTATGATGGCTATGTGGGCATTAAGCAGCTGGCTCGTAAGCTTGAGGTAATGGATCCGTACGAATTTTCGCTGTGGCAATACAATGCGCAAATGATTCGTAGCCAAGATGGCAACATGTCGGGCTTTGAAAATATTTATGGTCGTTGGTCCGATTTGTACTACATATACAATGGAAGAGAGGGGGTTGATTGGCAGGAGGAGCTCTTTGGTCGCAATGCGCTTACGCAAACCCATAATATAAACCTTAATGGGGGTGGAAAGGCTACAAGATTTAATATAGGATATAGCTATAATAGCGAAGATGGAACACTTCTCAATACCGGTTCAACCCGTAATATCGCTAAGCTGAAGTTTGACCATAAGGCTTTTAATAACAAGTTGGGTATTTCGGTTAACGCCACGTACACCGAGCGCGATATTGAGGGAAGCCCCGCATACGGAAAGAGCAAGCGCCTTGCCGATGCTATTTTGTATCGCCCTACCATGGGGATTAACTATACCGATGAGCAGCTGCTGATGATGGACCAGGATGAAACCACACCGGGTTCGAAGCTAACCAACCTGTACAATCCCGTAAAAACACAAATGTCGGAGTATCGCGATAGGTCAAACTCTACTACCAACTTTAATGCAAGCGCCGACTGGGAAATTATAAAGGGTTTGAACTTGAAAATTATGGGTGGTTTCAATAAGGATTTTCAAGGTGAAGACGAGCAGGATGGTCCCGATTCAAAGTCGGCAAAGCTGTATGCTCAGGGGCAAGGAGGTAATGGTATTTGGGCCAAAAAAACCGACAAAAAAACATCGAAGTGGAGTAATACCAATACGTTAACCTATAAGAAGTTGATAAACGATACGCACAACATGAACTTCATGATAGGTACGGAGGAAATTTCCACCACCTCTTCAAGTTTTTCAGTGGCAACATACCAGTTCCCCGATGTGGGCGTTATTTTGGATAATATGTCGTTGGGCATGACTCCCGGAAAGCCCACCTCATCTACCTCAACAAACAACCTGATGTCGTTTTTTGGTCGTGTATTCTACAGCTACAAGGATAAATATTTGATAACTGCCACTATGCGTGCCGACGGTTCCAGTAAGTTTGCACCGAACAATCGTTGGGGCTACTTTCCCTCCGTTTCGGGAGCTTGGCGTATAAGCGATGAGAAGTTTATAAAAGAAACAAGCTTTGCGCAGGCAATTGATCTTTCAACGTTGAAGGTGCGCGCCAGCTATGGTCAAGCAGGAAATAACCGTATTAACGATGATCAGTACCGCCTAACATATACCAATGGCTACTACGGATTGGGCGACCAACAAATGACAAGTGTGTACTCCAGCACATACGCTAACCCCAACTTAAAGTGGGAGACAACCGTGTCACGCAACGTAGGTTTGGATTGGAGCATATTCCATAGCCGCTTGGGAGGTACCGTTGACTGGTATATGAATGATACCCGGGATTTGCTGCTGACGCAGGACGTTTCCTCTGTATCGGGCTACACCACGCAGGTGCAGAATATTGGAAGTACGCGCAACCAGGGCTGGGAGTTTACAGTTAATGCGGTGCCCGTTATGAAGAGTGGTTTTATGTGGAGCGTGGATTTCAATATCTCATTCAATAAAAACAAGGTAAAAAGCTTGGGTGGAGATATGAATTCGTTTTACTACTCTACCGGACTTGTTGCCGGTAGTGAGTACGACTACATAGTGCAAGTGGGTAAGTCGGTGGGCTCCATGTACGGCTACGTGACAGATGGATACTACAAGGTGAATGAGTTTCACTTTGATGCCGATGCAGCCGCATATAAAGGAAACGAGAAAAATGCGTGGATTGTCAACCCCCATACCGGTGCTCCCACCACCGAACTTTATACTCCCGCGCCGGGATCAGTTAAGTTTAGGGATTTGAATGGTGATGGAAAAATTACGCCGGAGGATAGAACCATTATTGGCGATGCCTCTCCCAAAAACTTTGGAGGATTGAACAATACTTTTACCTACAAAGGATTTGACTTGAGCATTTTCATAAACTGGGTATACGATCAGGACGTGCTCAACTACAATAAATTTCGTTTTACCTCGGCGCGAAATACGAACGAAAACGCGCTGGCAATTATGAACGATGCATGGCGAGTGTACGATGGCGCAGGAAACGACATTCGCTACAATGCCGCTATGCTGGAAAAGGTGAATGCCAATGCAAAATACTGGCGCCCGTTTGATAACCTCAATCTGGTTCACTCGTGGGCTGTTGAGGATGCTTCCTTCTTGCGTATTAATAATATAACCTTGGGATACTCTCTTCCGGAAAAGTGGCTTAAGAAAATAAAAATGCAGAAGCTGCGCATTTATAGCACAGTTAACAACCTGTACGTATTTACAAACTATAGCGGATACGATCCCGAAGTTGATACACAATCTTCGCCGGTAACACCCAACGCTGATTACTGTGCTTATCCACGTAGTAAGACGTACATCGTTGGTCTCAACCTTGCATTCTAAAAACCGCACCAAATCATATGAAAAAGAATAAACTCAACATACAATTATCTGCGTTGCTTATTGCTGTAGCCGCTTTATTTACCATGGCTTCATGTGAAAAGTTTTTGGATGTAGATCCGAAATCAAAAATCACGGACAATAATTTCTTCCAATCTGTAGATCAGGCCGAAATATTTGCACGCGGTGTATTTACCGTTTTGGCTGATGATGATTTGTACGGTCAGCGCTTGAGCATGATATACCCGCTTGATACGGACGAGGGGCGCTACAGCACATCATCCGTTACCGATAACTCTTCGGTGGGCCTTGCGCACTACAATATGACCCCCAGCAATACTATGCTGGAGTCAACATTCAACAAGCTGTATTTCGGCGTAAGCAGGGCTAACGAAGCTATTGCCCGCATTCGCAGCATGTCTCAATTTTCCGATGGTACTGCAACCGAAAAACAGCAGTTACGTCACTTGCTGGGTGAAATGATAACGCTTCGCTCCTTGTTTTATTTTGATTTGATAAAGAATTGGGGGGATGTTCCTTTTGTGGCAGAACCTACGGATTACAACTTGCCGGCTGCTTACTATCAAAAGCCCCGCACCAGCCGCGACTTTATATACGACTACCTTGTTGACGACCTGCTAAACGTCGTAGATACGCTAAATATTCCATGGAGAAGTTCATCAAATACTCCCGAGCGCATTAACCAAGGGTCGGCGCGTGGTTTGCTGGCACGTTTATGCTTGCATGCCGCGGGATACGCTCTACGCTGGGATCTTGATGCGCAATCGCCCACTGCTAATTTAGCCAAGCGAAACGACCCTGCGCGCATACGCGAGCTATATGAAGTAGCCCATGAACAGTGCAGAATAATTATGCAAAGTGGGGAGCATAAGTTGAACCCGAGCTTCGAGAATGTTTTTCGCACTACTATGGAACTTAAGCCTGACAAAACCTATGGCGAAAGTATGTTCGAAATTGCGTTTGCATTTGCCAACAATGCCGGAGGTGGACGCGTAGGAGCATTCAACAGCTCAAGGCAAGATGCTAATTGTCGCTGGGGAAAAGGTAATGGTTATGTTATATCTATACCCAATCTCTACATTTCCTACGAGGTAACGTTGCCCGACTTAACTACTCCTGTCAGCTACTTGGACCCTCGTTCCGACCGCTTGTTGGATAAGCGTAGAGACGTTACTATATGTAACTACGTTATTACTGATACCAACACGTTTGAAATGGCGCACATGATGGATTACTCCGCCGGCAAGTGGCGTCGCTACTGGATGCCCGAAAATGCCAGCTCCAACGCCGATAGAACATGCGTAAACTGGGGTATGCTACGCTACTCCGACATCCTGCTTATGTATGCCGAGGCGGAATTCTACCTGCATGGTAATACCGCCGAAGCGCGTGAAGCTATAAACAAGGTGCGTCGCCGTGGTTATGGTTACGATCCCAACACGCCCGTGCTCACAGGTAATGTGGATCTAAAGTCGCTTACTAATGAACCTAATACCGACCCGCAGGATGGAATTTGCAAGGAAATAGTGCAGGAGCGAACCTTAGAGCTGGCGCACGAGGGACTGCGCAAGTACGACCTAATCAGGTGGGGAATTATGGATGAGAAGCTCAAAGCTGCGAGAGAGAATTTGAATATTCTTACCACACGTATTGACCCGTTTGGCCGACAAATGTTCAGCGCAAGCACTTTTACCGTAGTTCCGGGCTTATGGCCGGCAGAGCTTAACTTTTATAAGCTGGGGCAGGACCCATCCTTGTTGGACCCCAAAGAAGGTCGCGATAACACATCGGTACGCGGCAGCAAGTACTTTGCCGGTAGCTTTGGCGATGACAAGATTCGCCTTATCGGTCGCGACTTTAAGAAACATAAGAGCGAGTTGTATCCAATTTCGCAGACGGTGTTGGATGCCAATCCTCAGCTGACACAATGCCCCGGCTACCATTAATATAGTTCAAAAAAGGAGCACGTTAACATGAACAAAATTCAACTTCTTATACTGACAATACTCGCATCATTTACCATTGCATGTGGTTCAGAAGATCCGATATTAGCCGGTGGAAATAAGCCCGATATTCCACAAGATACAGTACCGGAAAAGCCTATTGAAGATGCCGAATTGAGTATCCTGTTTGAGGATTGCTCCGGCGATACTCTCGTTGTAAATCCTCATAGTCTACCTACGCTATCTGTGGTGGTTAGGGCAAAAGGTGAACTTTCCGCTGTTAACTTTTTTAAGGTTAATACGGATGAGAAAAAGAGCACAACGCTGCTCAAGCAGGTAGCCTCTTTTGATTCGCTTCACGTATATCGCTGTGACTTCACTGCTGCTCAATTAGGTCTGGATTATCAAACAGTCGCAGCTTTGCGTGTTACAGTAGAGGATGTAGAAGATAACTATTTGCAACGTCAGCTGGAGTTTGAGTATGTTGACCCTTCTTCACTTGCTCCACAAATTCGCTTCACCAACGCGACAGGTGATACGCTTAAGGTTAATAGCGACCCCAATGCCGATAAGCCCACTCCTTGCTTTGCTATTGCATCGGACTACCTAGATTCGGTAAGGTTATATATATTGAAGAAGAGCGGAACTGCTGCCGTTGCTACACAGCACGGTTCTTCTGTCACAACCTTTAATATAGGCGAGGACTATAGCGCATGCTTTGAGGATGTGACCTACACTGACGACATGGTAGGGCTGAGAGTGTACGCTACAACCAGGGCGGGTAAATCAGCTATGCTGGATTTGCCTCTCAAAGTTGCCCTTGATCCTAACGCCGCTCCCAGCATAAAATTTCTTACGGGAAGTACGCTACGTATCAATACGCATGCTCGGGCTACTAAGCCGTATGCGCAGTTTAGGGTAACCTCCACAGCCGGATTGAAGAAATTGAAAATTTGGCGTGTCAACTATGATTCGGACTATGAGTTGGTGGAAATTGCAACATTTACGGCTGCCAACAAGAGAGACTTTACTTATGAAGTAAAGGAGCTAACCTCTAACTATTTTACAGGTTTAGAAAGTGTATATGTAGAGGCTTTTGATGAGGCCGACAGGTATAGTAAAGCTATCTTGCCGGTGGAGAAATATTCTGCCGACCCGCTAATTGATGACCTATCTGCTTTCCCCGGTGCAGAGGGCTTTGGTAGAAATGTTACCGGAGGTCGTGGTGGTGCGGTTTACTATGTTACTTCGCTGAGCGACGGTAATACGGTTGGTACCTTGCGTCATGCTGTAAATCAAACAGGAGCAAGAACTATTGTGTTTAAGGTGTCCGGCACCATCTATCTTCAAAGCAGGCTGAATATAGCCAACGGAAACCTAACCATAGCAGGACAAACCGCACCGGGTGATGGTATTTGTTTAGCTGGTTACGATGTAATAGTGGCGGCCGACAACGTAATTGTACGCTATATAAGGTGCCGTATGGGAGATATAAATAATGTTGAAAGTGACGCCTTGTGGTCTCGTGGACGAAATAACGTAATAGTTGACCACTGCTCGATGAGTTGGAGCGTTGATGAATGTGGCTCATTTTATGAAATGCAAAATTTTACCCTGCAATGGTGCCTTCTGTCAGAAAGTTTACGCAACTCGAAACACGATAAGGGAATGCATGGCTATGGTGGTATTTGGGGTGGACAAAATGCGACTTTCCATCACAACATATTGGCTCATCATGATAGTCGTAACCCCCGATTTGCCTCGGGAGAATCGGGTCCCGAGCCTATTGACTATCGAAATAATGTGGTGTATAACTGGGGTGGCAATAGCGGCTACGGTGGTGAAGCATCTAATATCAACATTGTAAATAACTACAACAAGCCGGGACCGGTTACAAAAAGTGGTGCTATCAGTTATAAAATTTATTCGCCCGATAAAAAAACGCAGGATGACGGCAGCCATAGATTCGATGGTACAGGTGGAAAACCCAGTATTATTGGAGTTTTTGGAAGGTTTTATGTATCAGGAAATTACCTTTATGGAAGTCCTGAAGCTACTGCCAATAACTGGGACCTTGGCATTCAAGTTCCGTCGGGTTATGGAGCTACTGCACAAGATAAAGCCAACATGAAGGCTACTGTTCCTTTTGCATTTGAACCAATTACGCAGCACTCCGCAGAGGTAGCGTACGAGCGAGTGCTTGAAGCTGCAGGAGCCAGTCTCAAGCGTGACAAGGTTGATGCTCGCGTGATAAACGAGGTGCGTACCGGCACCTATACGTATACCGGCTCAAATGGCAGCACCAAAGGCTTGATTGATTGCCAGGATGATGTTGGAGGCTGGCCTGCATTAGAAAGTTGGCCTGCGCCGCTTGATACCGATGCTGATGGCATGCCCGACGCATGGGAAGTGCTAAACGGGCTCAACCCAAATGATGCGAGCGATAGAAATACAAAAACGCTGAGCAGCGTTTACACCAACCTTGAGGTTTACCTAAGTTCTATAGTAGTTGAAATTACTGACAGGCAACGTAAGCAGTAAACGTCTACTGTAGCGCATAAAAGAGGTTTATATATGAAAAAGAGTTTTATACTGCTTTTAGTTCTTGCTCTATTTCTCTCTTGTAACGAAAAGCAAGTTGGAGATTCAATAGGTAGTCCCATTACGGATCCCGTTGAGGAATCTGGTGAAGAGGCTGATATTAGCATCTCATTTGTAGCTTGCTCAAATGATACCTTGGAGATAAACCCACTTAGCCTACCTACCGTGTTGGTAGTAGTTAAGGCGCATAAGGAGTTAGCTAACGTTACTTTTTTTAAGGTTAGTAGAGATGAAAAAAGGAGCACGTCACTAATAAAACAGGTAATTTCTTTTGACTCGCTTTACGTGTACCGCAGTAGCTTTACGGCGGCTCAGCTGGGCTTGGACTACCAAACTGCAGCTGCCCTACGCGTTGCCGTGGAGGATGTGGATGAGAATTTTCTTCAGCGCCAGCTCGAATTTGAGTACGTTGACCCTGCATACCTTGCTCCACAAATTCACTTTACCAACGTAGCCGACGATACGCTCCAGGTTAATAGTGACCCTAATGCAACCAAGCTCACGCCATGCTTTACTATAGCCTCTGCTAATCTTGACTCCGTTAAACTCTATGTATTGAAAAAAAGCGGTGCCTCTATTGTTGCCCAACAGCATGGATATGCCACTACCACATTTAGCGTTGATCAGGATTACGCTGCGTGTTTTGAAAATGTCACCTACACGGATGATGTAGTAGGATTGAGGGTATATGCTACCACTAAACTTGGCAAATCTGCCACGTTAGATTTGCCTCTCAAAGTTGCCTTAGACCTCAGTGCTGCCCCCATCATAAGATTCCTTACCGGCAGCGCGCTACGCATTAACACGCATGCAAAGGCAACAAAACCGTATGCGCAATTTAGGGTAACTTCAAGTTCGGGATTAACAAGCTTGAAGATTGGGCGGGTCAACTATGATTCCGATTATGAGTTGGGCGAAATAACATCATTTCCCAATAAAAAAGATTTTACCTACGAGGTGAAAGAGCTCACATCTACATACTTTACAGGGCTTGAGGGCGTTTACGTAGAGGCGTATGACGAGTCGGGTAAGTACACCCGTGCCACCTTACCCGTGGAAAAATTCTCTGCCGATCCGCTACTCGATGAACTCTCGGCCTTTCCCGGCGCTGATGGCTTTGGCCGAAATGCAACCGGAGGACGCGGTGGCGTAGTTTACTATGTAACCAGCTTAAAAGATGACAATACCGCAGGCACCTTGCGCTATGCCATTAATCAAGCGGGAGCAAGAACAATTGTGTTTAAAGTGTCAGGAATTATTGAGTTGAGTAGCCGACTACGAATTCAGAATGGAAACCTTACCATTGCCGGGCAAACAGCACCCGGAGAAGGTATTTGTCTCAAGGGAAATGAGGTTACAGTGGATGCAAGCAACGTAATTGTACGCTACATGCGATTCCGTATGGGTGACATAAACGATGTGGAGAGCGATGCCTTTTGGGGGCGCTATCAAACCAACGTCATACTTGACCATTGCAGCATGAGCTGGAGTGTAGATGAATGCTCATCGTTTTATGAGAATACCGATTTTACCATGCAGTGGTGCATCCTTTCCGAAAGTTTGCGCGTGTCCAAACATGAAAAGGGCTCACACGGGTACGCCGCCATATGGGGCGGTATGCGGGCATCATTCCATCACAACATTTTGGCGCATCACGATAGCCGCAATCCGCGCTTTGGAGCTTACACCCGCTCGGGCAACCGAGCCGATGGCTTGGTAGATTTTCGTAACAATGTTATCTACAACTGGGGAGGTAACAGCGGCTATGGAGGTGAAGGCGGTAGCTACAACATGGTAAATAACTACTACCAACCAACACCATCAAGCGCCAATAATACGCGCATTATGGCGCCCGACCCCGACCAAACCATTGACCATGCTACCGGTCAGCCCACTGGCACACACGGAGTGTTTTACGTGGCAGGCAACGTAATGATGAAGGCCGATGGTACGGTAAACACAACAGTAACCAACGATAACTGGCAAGGGGTACATCCCAACGCAAAAATTGCAAATCCGGCCAAGGTGAAATCAACCACGGAGTTTAACAAGGGTACCATACTTACGCATACGGCCCAAAAAGCCTATGCGCTGATTCTGGATCACGTTGGTGCAAGCTTTAGGCGCGATGTTATTGATACGCGTGTGCTAAAAGAGGTGCGCAACCGTGAGGCTCCCGTAAGGGCTTCGGGCAATGGCGGAACCAAGGCCGGATTAATCGATTCGCAAACGGATGTTGGCGGATGGTGCAACTTGGAGAGCCTTCCCGCTCCACTGGATAGTGACAACGATGGCATGCCCGACGCATGGGAAGTGCTAAACGGACTCAACCCAAATGATGCGAGCGATAGAAATACAAAAACGCTGAGCAGCGTTTACACCAACCTTGAAGTTTACCTAAGCTCAATAGTAGTTGAAATTACTGATAAACAGCGTGAGCAATAAAGTATATTCGTTATGAAAAGAAGCCTAATATTCCTGCTTTTATTTGCCGTCCTTTTACTGTCGTGCAAGGACAATACTATCGAAATTTCTACTCCGGAGCCGCCAATAGAGGAGCCGGAAGAAGGTGAAGACGCGGGTATTGTAATATCTTTTGAGGGTAACACCACCGATACGCTGCTTGTAAATACTCTCAACCTGCCCTCGGTTATAGTGGAGGTGCGCTCTGAAAAGGCGCTTGCCACGCTCACACTTTTTCGCGTAAAGCAGGATAAAAGTGCTGCATTAATAAAATCGCGAAGTAGCTTCGAGGTGGCTACGGTATATCGCGATACGCTAAGCCCGGTTGAGCTGGGGCTCAATCTCCCCGATGTAGTAGCGTTGCGCATTGCCGCAGAAGATGAGGATGAAAATTATGTACAAAAGCAGCTGGTGTATAAATTTGTTGACCCTGCCGCTTTTGCTCCGCAAATTCGCTTTACCAACGTAACAGGAGATACGCTTAAGGTTAATACCGACCCTAATGCTACAAAGCCCACGCCATGCTTTACCGTATCGGGCGTTATGGATACTGTGAAGCTGTTTTTGCTTAAAAAAAGTGGCTCCACCACCATTGCACAGCAGCATGGCAACTCTGTGACTTCCTTTACTGCGGGTGTTGACTATGATGCCTGTTTTGAGAGTGTTGCTTACTCGGTGGATGTGGTAGGATTGCGAGTCTACGCCACCAATGGAGATGAGATAACCATGTTGGATTTACCTGTAGTAGCTGCGTTGGATTTGAATGCAGCACCCAACGTGAAATTTCTTTCCGGCTCACCGTTGCGTGTAAACGGCAACGCTGCGGCAATAAAACCTTACGTGCAGTTTCGTGTTACATCGTCCACAGGTTTGCAAAAGTTGGTGCTATCGCGTGTAAATTACGATACCGAATATCAGCTGGCCGAAATTACCAGCTTTGCCAATAGTAAAGATTTTACTCGCGAAATACTGGAGTTGGTGCCCACGGCATTCGCCGGTTTAGAGCGCATTGTTGTTGAAGCTTACGATGTTACAGGCAAGTACAGCAAAGGCGAGTTGCAGGTGGATCGCTACAATGAGGTGCCTGTTGCCGATGAAAACGTAGCCTTTCCCGGTGCCGACGGATTTGCGGCAAGTACCACAACGGGCGGTCGTGGAGGTAGCATTTACTATGTAACCAACCTTAACGATGCCGGAACAGGTAGCCTGCGCGATGCCGTGAGCCAGTCAAATCGCATTGTAATATTTAAGGTCTCAGGAATAATAGCGCTTACAAAAACGTTGCAAGTAACGGGTAGCAATCTTACCATTGCCGGACAAACTGCGCCCGGCGACGGGATTTGTATAAAAAATTACTCTATGACGGTGAATGCAAGTAACGTAATTGTACGCTACCTGCGCTTCCGCATGGGCGACGAAAAAGGCACGGAGGATGATGCTTTTTGGGGACGAAATCAGAGCAATATTATCATTGACCATTGCTCCATGAGCTGGAGTACCGACGAGTGTTCCTCGTTTTACGATAACACCAACTTTACCATGCAGTGGTGCATTCTGTCGGAAAGCTTGCGCGTATCCGTGCATGCAAAGGGAACGCACGGATATGGCGGAATTTGGGGTGGTAAAGGTGCCTCATTCCATCATAACTTGCTCGCGCACCACGATAGCCGCAATCCCCGCTTTTGCGGCTCCCGCTTCTCAAAGCAGGAGAGCCTGGAAAAATGCGATTTCAGAAATAACGTGGTATATAACTGGGGCGGCAATAGCGGCTATGCAGGTGAGGGCGGAGTTTATAATTTCATAAACAACTATTACAAGCCGGGAAAAGCAACAGGCTCCGGCTCTATGCAGTACCGCATATTTTCTCCCAACGGGCAAGACCAAACGCAGGCTGACCAACAAACAGGAAACGTATGGGGAAAATTCTGGCTGGCCGGTAACTATGTTTATGGTAGTGCGCCCGCTACAGCCGATAACTGGCTTGGCCTGCAACCCAACGCATCATCGGGTAGCCCGCTGCCGGGTGGCAATATTGCCAACATTAAGCTATCAGCAGCAGTTACCGTGCCACAAGCCACAACGCATACGGCCGAGGTTGCCTTTGAAAGGGTTCTTGACCATGGCGGCGCCAGTTACAGGCGCGATGCGGTTGATGCGCGTGTTACCAACGAAACACGCAATGGCCTACCTACTGTTAATAGAGCATCAAATGGAACGACAAAAATAGGCCTAATTGATACGCAAACCGATGTGGGTGGTTGGCCTACCTACGAAACCTATCCTATGCCTCTAGATACCGACAATGATGGCATGCCCGACGCATGGGAAATAGCCAACGGCTTGAATCCGAACGTAGCTAATGCCAATGGAAAAGACCTGAGTTCCGTTTACACAAATATTGAGGTGTATATAAATTCCCTGGTACAGGAGATTACAGTAGCGCAACAAAAGCAGTAGTGGTTGGCTATGCATACTGCGATAGTATTTTCAATCGCAGAACTAAAAGTGGGGTTGATTTGCATAAATTATCAATCCCACTTTTTATTAGTGCTTCAACCATGTCAAAAAAACTATACAATGAAAAAAAATCTACTCATACTTTTTATTTTTCTATTCGCCTCGGCGCATGCTCAGAAAAAAAGCAGCTATACGCTGTGGTACAACCAGCCTGCAAGCCTTTGGGTTGAAGCCCTTCCGTTGGGTAATGGCAGGTTGGGCGCTATGGTATTTGGCGATCCTGCAAATGAGCGCATACAGCTCAACGAAGAAACCATTTGGGGTGGGGGGCCTTACAATAATACCAACCCGCTGGCAAAAGATGCGCTGCCCGAAATACGCAACCTGCTGTTTGAAGGGAAATATCTCGAGGCGCAGGAGCTGTGCGGAAAAACCATTTGCTCCACCACAGGTCAAGGCATGCCATACCAAACAGTAGGCAGCCTGCACCTGAACTTTGACGGGCATCAAAGCTATAAAACTTACTATCGCGATTTGGATATTCAGCGCGCGATATCAACCACCACCTACGAAGTGGATGGCGTGCGCTACAAGCGCGAAACATTTACCTCCTTCCCCGACCAGCTGGTGGTGGTGCGGCTGACCGCATCGCAAAAAAACGCGATTTCTTTTGAAGCGAAATTTTCAACACCCTATAAAAACGCAGACGTTTCCGTGTACAAAAAAATGCTGCGTATGGATGCCACAACATCAACCCATGAAGGCATAGAAGGAAAAGTGAAATTTACCACGCTGGTAAAAATTGTCAACGAAGGTGGAAAGCAGCAAGCCGTAGCCGATAGCGCTATTGCCGTATCGGGTGCCAATGCCGTAACCATATACATCTCCGTGGGCACCAACTTCATTTCCTACAAAGATGTTTCAGGCAATGCCCTACAAAGCGCCGAAAAGTACATGGTTGCCGCCGGAAAGAAATCCTACGATAAAATGCAGGTAGAGCACACAGCCACCTACCGTAAATACTTTGACAGAGTTGACCTCAACTTAGGCTCCAACGAGCAGGCTCAGAAGCCCACCGACCAGCGCGTAACCGAGTTTGCCTCCACCTTCGACCCGCAACTCTCAGCGCTATACTTTCAGTTTGGGCGATACCTTTTAATATGCAGCTCACAGCCCGGTGGGCAGGCTGCCAACCTGCAAGGCATTTGGAACTACCAGCTGCGCGCGCCGTGGGATGGCAAATATACTACCGACATCAACGTAGAAATGAACTACTGGCCGGCCGAAATAACTAACTTGCCCGAAATGCACGAACCATTTTTACAGCTGGTAAAAGACGTGGCCGAAACAGGTAAAGCAACCGCGGAAATGTACGGCTGTCGCGGCTGGGCGTTGCACCATAACACCGATATTTGGCGCATGACAGGTGCCGTTGACGGAGCGCGCTACGGCGTATGGCCCACCTGCAATGCATGGTTTTGCCAGCACCTGTGGGATAGATATCTTTTCTCAGGCGATGAAAAATACCTTACCGAAGTCTACCCCCTCATGAAAGGAGCGTCAGAATTCTATGTAGACTTTTTGGTACAAGAACCCAAAAACGGCTGGATGGTAGTCGCGCCATCGTATTCGCCCGAAAATATTCCTGCTATTTACAAAAAGCAAAATGCGGCCCTGTACCCAGGTTGCACCATGGACAACCAAATGGTGTTTGACCTGCTAAGCAATACCATTAGCGCAGCAAAAAAGTTAAAAATCGATAGCGTATTCGTTGCAGAATTGCAAAGCATGGCAGCCCGCTTAGCCCCCATGCAGGTAGGCCAGTACAGCCAGCTACAGGAGTGGATGGAAGATTGGGACAACCCTAAAGATCATCACCGCCACGTGTCGCACCTGTGGGGCTTGTACCCCGGTTACCAAATTTCGTTATACAACTCGCCACTGCTGTTTGACGCTGCAAAAAATAGCCTTATTCAGCGTGGTGATGCCTCTACAGGCTGGAGCATGGGCTGGAAGGTATGCCTGTGGGCACGCCTGCTCGACGGCAATCATGCCTACAAGCTAATAACCGATCAAATAAAACCCACCACGGAGGAAAAAGGGCAGAATGGCGGTACCTATCCCAACCTGTTTGATGCTCATCCTCCCTTCCAAATTGACGGCAATTTCGGTTGCACCGCAGGCATTGCCGAAATGCTGGTACAAAGCCATACCGGAGCCATTCACTTGCTGCCCGCCCTGCCCGATGTATGGGCTTCGGGCACGCTAAAAGGCCTGCGTTGCCGCGGAGGATTTGAAGTTGTAGAAATGACATGGATGAACGGCAAGATAGATAAGCTGACCATAAAATCTACGGTGGGAGGTAAGCTGCGATTGCGCTCAGCAACCCCCCTGCAGTATGCCGAACAATCGCTGCGAAAAGTAGAAAACACATCGGCTGCCAATAATCCGTTTTTCGAAGCGCAACAAATTCGCAAGCCGCTTATTTCGCCACAGGCAAGGTTAAGCATCAATGCGCAAATAGATATTCCCGTATTTGAACTGGATACAAAAGCGGGAGAAACATACGTGCTTAGTCCTTTATAGTTCTTAAAAAGAAAGATAAAAATGAAAAATACGCAAAAAACTATTTGGTTTCTTATGCTTGCCGTTGCAGCCTTAGGGTTTACTTTATTTAGCGCTTGTAGCGAGGATAAGGAGTTGGAACAGAAGTCTCCCATACCTATGAATGTCATCAGCATTGAGATGAGTGACGACTCGTTGTACGTTGACGTGTTTCAGGTACCCTTGCCCACTATAACGGGACGTATTATAGCAGCGCCTAATAGCCTCGCAGAGGTGAAGTATTATATCGTGGATATTTATGATGACTTGTTGGACTACGGTACCGTTACGGAATTTCCCGATTCATGCGAGTACAGCATAAGCGTTGATTTGGACTATAAAGAGTTTATGGCGGGATTCAAAGTGGTGTGTACAGATGTTGAGGGACGTGTTGCCGAAAAGATAGTACGCTTGAAAGTTGTTGACTACATACGTTGGGAACCAGAAGTTATACTTATCCCTGCGCAAGACACCGCTGTGTTGACGCTTGCAGTGGTGGATACACTACCCATTGAAGTGCGTGCAAAATCCGACGCAGGTGTGAGCGCCATTAAATACTATTTGGTAGAACAACGTGGCTTACAAATTAGCGAAACGCTACTGCATACTAAAAACTTTACGGTGCGAACAGGTGTACAGGAGGTTTGTACATATACTTCAACTTGTACACCATATACAGTTGCCATAAAAATAGCCATTGTGAATGGTAAGGGTCATGTGAAAAATGTGGATCAACCCGTAAGAATTACCGACAAAAATATTATTCTTCCGCAAATAAATTTGCTCTCCGTGCGTGATACCATCAAGGCATCACTCTCTATGGCATCCAAAACTACCCTGCAGGTAGAGGTGTTTTCTGCGGCAGGATTGACCAATATCAGCTACTACGAGCATCGTGCAGCAGGCGATTCGGTATTGCTACAAAGTAAAGCAGCACAAGGTGTAAAATACGCCGAAGCCTATGTGTTTACCGTAAGTTCCGCCACGCGTGGGTTTAGCATTGTTGCAACCAATAGCGAGGGTGCCTCGGCGCGCTTGTACAAGCCGGCAAAGCAGTACAGCCCCTTCCACATTATTGTGGCAAAAGATGGTAGCGGCACACACACCACCATCAAGGCCGCGTTTGCAGCCATCCCCGATAACAGCAGCACTCCCACGGTTGTGCTGATAAGAGATGGCGTATATACAGAGTGGCTGTTGCTACCGAGTACCAAGAAAAACGTAATTCTAGTGGGCGAAAGTATGGATAACACCATTATCCGCTTCAACGCAGCAGCGCCAAATACATGTCCTGCCGATGCACCAAAATGCACACAGGGAACCGAAATTGGTACAATGAACTCCGCTACACTACACGTTGAGGCCGAGCTGTTTTATGCCGAAAATTTGACCATTGAAAACTCCGCCGGTAACGGTGCGGGGCAGGCCGTGGCAATACGCGTAAATAAGGACAAGATGGTGTTTGTTAACTGCAAATTCTTAGGCTATCAGGATACGCAATATACCCACGGCGATGGCCGACGCTACTACAAAAATTGCTACATTGCAGGAGCGGTTGACTTTATTTTTGGCAATGGGGTAGACTACTTTGACGGCTGCACGCTGTACTGTCGTGGTGCCAGCGGACACGTAACCGCGGCATCGGGCGCAAAGGGAAAATTCAACTACGTATTCAATAGCTGCTGCATTGAAGGCAGTGCACCTGCGGGCAGCTTCTCGCTGGGCAGACCATGGAAAGATAATGCGCACGTGGCGTTCATTAATACAAGCATGACCGGTGTTATTAAGGCTAAAGGTTGGGAAACATGGGGTACCCAAATATACAAGTATCGTGAATATGGCTCTACAGGAGCAGGAGCAAATAACACAAGCACGCGCGGCAACAACACCGCAGATCCCGGCACATTCAAGTTCCTAACAGCAGATGAGGCTGCCGAGTATTCGCTTGAGAATGTTATGCGAATGCAAGATAATGCTGCGAATAATGTAGACAACTATCACCCCAGTCAGCTCATCAATAGGGCAGAGGCAATATTAAGGTAAAGTGTTCGCAGTAAAAGTTATAGAGGTTTGAACCTGAGATTTACAATAAAGGCACACATTATGAAAAAAAGTATATTGCTATTGTTATGTATATTGAGCATGGAATTTTATACCATGGCAGCAACTCCGGTTACCACAAGCACCTTTGCAACAGCATACGCAGCTGCTGCAAACGGCGATACGCTGCTGCTGGCAACAGGAACATATACTGAGTTTACATTTCCCACCGGAAAAACGATTACGCTGATGGCTGCCCAAAACGCCAAGCCTGTATTTGGAGGACAAATAAGCGGAGCCGCTACCACCGATGGTGGTCTTATTTTTGATGGTGTAGAGATAGCCCGAAATGCCGATAATTTCATATACGGAGCCTTGGAAGGTAGCATCTCCATTTTGGCCTTTCGTAACTCAACCATCAGAAATATCAACCGCTGTATTTTGCGAACAGAGGCAACGCTTAATACAACTACCATAGGGAAGATAGAATTTACAAATTGTATCGTTAAAGATTGTGGCAGCAACGGATATAATTTGCTGTATCCAAAGCACATTGTACGAGAGGTGGAGGTGAAAAATTCAACTCTGTACAGCTACACCGGCGGAGAAAGCTTTTTCTTTGCCAACGCAACCAACACAGGCAATGTGTTCACATTTATATTTGAAAATAACACGGTGTATAAGTGGGCAAAAAGTAACGACAGAGCGCTATGTAAAACAGAGGGTAAGTACAGCCCGAATTCTACCTACACGTTCAAAAATAATATTGTTACCGTGCCGGGCGTTGCCGGAGCATTACCTCAAATAGTGCAGGTAAACTCTGGTACCGTTACAGGAAAAAACAATTTGATAGTGAGCTATGGCGGCTACACAGGTGGAATACAAACCATCAACGACCTTACGCTGGCAGGTTTAGGGCTGACAACTATCGGTTTTCCCGATCCGGATAATGGAGACTTTACCATTCTTTCCTCCTCTCCCCTTGCAACAGCCGGAGAAGGTGGCAAACCCGTTGGTGATCCACGCTGGATAAAAACAATTGCAGCGCCTGCATACTTGACCACCTCTGCTTCTCCCGCAGCAGGTGGAGTAGCAACTCCTACTTCAGCTGCCTTTGAAAAAGGCCAATCAGCAACCGTTACAGCAACCAAAAATTACGGCTACAACTTTAAGGAGTGGCAGGTAGGCGGAACCGCCGTATCTACCCAAAACCCCTACACTTTTACAATAGATGCCGATGTTGACTTGGTTGCCGTTTTTGAACAAATTCCTACCTATACCATAACCATCAACAAGGAGGGCGATGGCGCCGCGTGGGGAAAAGTAACTTTAACACCCGAGCCAACCAACGGCGTATACGAAAAAGATACATGGGTAACCATTGCAGTGCAATCAAATCCTGTTACCTCATTCATGTATTGGAATGATATGTCGAGCGAGTTGACAAAAACAATACAGGTAAATGAAAATAAATCATTCACAGCAACCTTTGATTGGGTACCGTTTATTGTGGGTTGGGATTTTTCCCCGTCCGAACCGCGTGGTAATAGGCCCGGCGACTACTACAATCAGTTGACCAACCAAGGCGTGATGAAATTTTTTAAGGGCGATGGCACCACCACCAACTGGGGAGGAAGCAACCGATCGTTTGGTGCAACTTACGACTGCGCTCGCCGTTACACCGATTATGTCGATATGCCGACCCCCCGCTATTTTCAAGTTGAATTCTCGGCAAGAGGATACACAACCGATCTCGAAACGGTGAATTATAAATCGGTGACTGTAAAATCCTATATTGCAGCCGATAACGATTGTGTACACAAGAAGCAAAAAATGCAGTATGCGTTTAGCGCAGCCGGACCCTACACCGATTTGATCACTATTGACCTAACGGGTAAGAAAAATCAGTGGATTGAGTGTAATGCAAAGCTCCCAATGCTAACAGATGCGGATAAAGAAAACATTTTTATACGCTGGGTAGCCGACCCCTCAGGCGGCTTGCTGGGCACTCCGGCTAGTAATGAAACGGAGGGTTTTTACTTGGCAAATGTATTTGTATTTGCGGAGATAGAAGAAGCACCTGATGATGTGCCACCGGTATTGACATCAGCTGTTCCCGGAAACGGAACAGCTACTGCCTCGGCAAATGGAACCATTGTTTTGACATTCAATGAGCGTGTAAAAGCAGGGGCTAACGAAGGTCGCACTACTTTCAATGGTAAAGAAATAACGCCCGTATTTAGCAACCGATCGGTCTCTTATCCATACTCTGGTTTGACCTACGGAACGCCCTACACCTTTACGCTTCCTGCCGGTGCCATAACCGACATGTCGGGCAATGCCTATGCCGGAACTACCATTGCCTTTACCACCATGACGCGCCCACAACCCTCTGCAAGGCTATTTGATGCTGTGGTGGCTGTCGATGGAACGGGCAATTATACCACCATTCAGGCAGCCATTGAGGCTGCACCCACGGGGCGTACTATACCATGGCTTATTTTTATCAAAAATGGCTCTTACAAAGGAACGGTTCTAATACCTTCCAATAAGCCTTTCATGCACCTCATAGGTCAGGATAAAGAAAAAGTCATTATTCATGAAAAATTAAATGTACAAGGTAACCCCGAAAATGACAAGGGACAAAGCTACTACGCTAACTCTCTTGCAGCATGGGAATTTTCTGTGCATAATCCGGAGTCGCCCATGTATCAAAAGGAGGGAAGCGTAGTTAAGATTAATAGCGCGAATTTTTATGCCGAGAATATTTCATTTGTTAATGACTGGGGAGTTGAAAGTCAAAATGGTCCTCAAGCCTTGGCCATGTACACTAACAACGATAAGTCGGCATTTTACAACTGCAACCTCCGTTCATTTCAGGATACATGGCAAACAAGTTCTAACGGTCTTAACGACCGCACTTACGTTAATAACTGCTGGATAGAGGGTGCGGTAGACTACTTCTATGGTGGTGGTAATGCCTACGTGGAAAATACCACGCTTTACAACGTGCGTTCAGGATCTGTAATTGTTGCACCCAGCCACAAGGCTGGAACAAATTGGGGCTACGTGTTTAGCAGTTGCGTAGTGGATGGAAATACGGCTGCAAATAGCGGACAGCAAAAGTTGGGTCGCCCGTGGCACAATGAGCCGGTGGCAGTGTACCTCAACACCACAATGAAAATAACCATACATCCCGAGGGCTGGACAGATATGGGACCTGCGGCAAAACTCTTTGCCGAATACAATAGCATGGACGCTAACGGTAACCCGCTTGACTTGAGCCAGCGTAGAACTTGGTACAAGCAAAGTGCCGGTGAGGGCGGACAAACCGTTACAGGTTTGAAGGCTGTGCTGACCGCCGAAGAAGCAGCACAGTACACCTACGAAAATGTAACCTCGGGAGCGGATAATTGGAATCCGCGTGCGCTATTTGAAAGCGTAGCAAAACCAACCAATCTAAAGTTGATAGGCAGTAAGCTGTCGTGGCGAGCCCCTGATTACGCTATTTGCTACATCATTTTAAAGGGCGAACAGGTGGTAGGTTTCACCGTTGACACCGAGTATAATTTGTCAGCAGTGCTACCGGATGATACGTACGCGGTGCGTGCCGTCGGACAAAGCGGAACGCTGAGCCCGTTATCCGGCAATGTGCAGCAAGGTGATGTAATAGCAAGCGATGATGCTACCCTAAAAACGCTATTGGTAAATGGAGAACTTGTTGCTAACTTTAGTCCCGAACTATTGCGTTATAGCGTTGCATTAAATGATGTGACAACCCAGCCACAAGTTTCAGCTGAGGCAAATGACGAGAATGCCGATGTGAAAATTACGCAGGCAAACACATGGAATGATACTGCTTTTGTACAAGTTACGGCAGAGGATGGCGAAACCCAAATAACGTACATCGTTAACTTTTTAGATAATACCACTACCACCGTATTTAAACAAGGAAAAGATTTGGGAGTGCTATACCATGCGCAGGCTGGTGAGTTAAACTTATGGAACTTGCCAGCCGGTGCGTACGTGGAAGTGTACAGCGCTTCAGGTCAGAAAATGTTTAGGCGCAAGGCGAATGGCGAAGCAATAACAGTATCCGCTACCGGGCTTTGCATTGTACGCGTCACCGCCGCGGAAGGAGCACAAGCCTTTAAAGTATTTGTAAAATAGGTCTCACGTATGAAGTATTTAAAGTTTATTCCTTTTGGTTTAACCGTAGCGTTGCTTTTGCTGGCGGCCACCGTGCGCCCCATACACATATTCATGGCGGGCGATTCCACCATGGCGCTGAAGCCTATGACCAAAACAGTGCTTGATTCCGCCACCGGAATTAAATCGCAAGAACCTTTCCCGGAACGAGGCTGGGGACAGCAGCTACAGGACTTTTTTGCCGATAAGGTAGAGGTGGCAGATTTTGCCCAAAACGGGCGCAGCAGCCGCACCTTCAAAGAGCAGGGCTGGTGGACATTTATTGTTACCTGCCTGCACCAAGATGATTACGTAGTTATTCAATTTGGACATAACGATGCGGCCGAGGATAAGCCCGACCGCTACACCTCACCAGAGGACTATGTGAAAAACTTGGAAAAATTTGTGGAGGAAACCCGCGAAAAAGGCGCAACACCCATACTGTGCACTCCTGTGGTGAGACGTCGATTTAACAAAGGTGCATTTCAGGATTCGCACGGCGCTTATGTTGACTTGGTGAAGCAGGTAGCTAAAAATAAAAACGTACTCTTTGTCGATATGTATCAAAAAACAAAGGATTGGTTGATACAGGAAGGAGATGAAAAATCAAAGCAGTATTTTCTGCATATTCCGGCAGGTGTAAACCGCAACTTCCCCACGGGGCGCATTGACAACACGCACTTCAATGAGGTCGGTGCAACAAAAGTAGCTTCGCTTTTTGTAGAAGGTTTGCGCGAGTTGAACGAGCCTAACTTAGCTAAGCAGTTAAAGTAGCAAAATAAAATCACGAACATCATGAGAATACATAAGCACATTCTTTTTGCCTTTCTCTCATTGGCTTTCGCTACCGCTTGCTTCGGGCAAAAATGGTCGGTACGCATGACCGATTCCGAAATGAAGCGCATGCCCGAAAGTTGGATGATTGATTTTGTAAAAGCGCCTCGCTGGAACTACTGTCAAGGCCTGGAAACCTTCGCCATATTTCAGGTGTACAAATCCACAGGTGATAAAAAATATTTTGACTACGTAAAAAGTTTTGCCGACACCATGCTAATGGATAACGGCAATTCCATTCGTACCTATTCAGCACGCAACTTTAATATTGATAATGTTGCCGGAGGCAAAATGTTGCTGGTGTTGTACAACCAAACGGATGATGTAAAATATAAAAATGCAGCCGATTTGTTACGCGATCAAATGCGTCACCACCCACGTACCTCCGATAGCGGATTTTGGCATAAGAAGGTTTATCCACACCAAATGTGGCTCGATGGTCTGTTCATGGGCTCACCCTTCTTGGCTATGTATGGTGCCGAATTCAACGAACCTGCCCTGTTTGACGAGGTAGCACGTCAGCTAACCTTGGCAGCAAAGCATACCTACGACCCCGCTACAGGTTTATACTACCATGGTTGGGATGAAAGTCGCCAGCAGCGTTGGTCTAGCCCCGAAACGGGCACATCACCCAACTTCTGGAGTCGTAGCATAGGCTGGTATATGATGGCGCTAGTAGATGTGTTGGAGTACCTTCCAAAAGATCATGCCAAGCGTGATGAAATCATCTCTATTCTGCAAAATCTTTCGGTGGCATTGGAAAAGCAACAGGATGTCAAAACCAAGGCATGGTATCAGGTAACAAACATGGGCGGACGCGAAGGCAACTACTTGGAAACAACGGGGACTTCAATGTTTGCCTACGCTTGGGCAAAAGGAGCGCTCAACGGATGGTTGGATAAAAGTTATCTGGAAAAGGCGAATGAAGTATTTGATGGCTTAGTGAAAAACTTTATTCGTGTAGAAAAAGATGGTACCGTAAATATTACGCAGTGCTGTGCCGTAGCAGGATTGGGCGGTGATAAAAATTACCGCGACGGTAGTTACGAATATTACATTAGCGAACCCGTTCGTGAGAACGACCCCAAGGCCGTAGCGCCATTCATCATGGCCGCGCTCATGCTGGATAAGTAGCAGCCCGGATATTCAGTGTTGTAGCATTTGCAATATTTATTGTAAGGTCATGCTTCTTTTCCATTGCCGTCTGCTTTAGCTGACTGATAAAGGACGCTCCTAAGTATTGCGCGCGGGTTGCAGGTGCTATTTCAGGGGAAAGGTTTGCTCCGCGCGCTTATACATCTTCTGACATTTCCACCGTCAGCTAAAGCAGACGGCAATGAAAATAACCGTAAATAAAAAAGATGACAAAATTAAAACTCCTATCGCTTTCTATACTGTGTTGTGGTGCGCTTACCGTAGCAGCGCAGGTAGAAGATTACAAAAATACTACGCTATCCTTCGATCGTCGCGCAGAAAACTTGGTGAGCCGTCTTACCTTAGAGGAAAAGGTGATGCTGATGCAGGATGCATCCAAACCAATTCCACGTTTAGATATTAAGGCATACAACTGGTGGAACGAGGCGCTGCACGGTATCGCCCGCGCCGGACAAGCCACCGTATTTCCGCAACCCATAGGCATGGCAGCTACGTTCGACGACCAAATGGTCAACAAGGTCTTCAACGCCGTGTCGGATGAGGGACGTGCCAAAAATACCTACTACGCCTCGCAGGGTAGCTACCAGCGCTACCAAGGCCTCACCATGTGGACGCCTACCATCAACATATTTCGCGACCCGCGCTGGGGGCGTGGCATTGAAACCTACGGTGAAGATCCCTACCTGACAGCACGCATGGGGGTAGCGGTGGTGAACGGCCTGCAAGGCCCAACCAATGGTAAGTATGATAAGCTGCACGCCTGTGCCAAACACTTTGCCGTACACTCCGGCCCCGAGTGGAACAGGCACTATTTTGATGCGAAAGATATTAAATTGCGCGATTTACATGAAACCTATTTACCCGCTTTCGAAGCGCTGGTAAAAGAAGCAAAAGTACAGGAGGTAATGTGTGCATACAACCGTTTTGAAGGCGAACCCTGCTGTGGCAGCGACCGTTTACTTATGCAAATACTGCGTGAAAAGTGGGGCTTTGAAGGGGTTGTAGTGGCTGACTGTGGCGCTATTGCCGATTTTTACCGTGACAATGGTCACAAAACCCATCCCGATGCCGCATCAGCGTCAGCTAAAGCTGTGCTCAGCGGCACCGATTTGGATTGTGGGTCTAGCTATCGCGCTTTGGTAGAAGGTGTGAAAAACGGTTACATTAGCGAGGCTGATATCGATGTATCCGTAAAGCGCCTAATGAAAGCTCGTTTTGCTTTAGGCGAAATGGATGACCTGAGCGAGGTGTCGTGGACAAAAATACCGTACGCTACTGTTTGTTCCGAGGAGCACAACGCGCTTGCGCTTGATGCGGCGCGCAAATCAATGACGCTGCTTTCGAATAAAAACAGTGCATTGCCATTGAAGCGCGGTGGGCTTACGGTTGCTGTAATGGGACCCAACGCCAATGACTCGGTAATGCAGTGGGGTAACTATAACGGCACACCCAAGCACACCATCACCATTCTTGAGGGAGTACGCTCCGTGTTGGGCGCAAAAGATAAGTTAATTTATGAGCAAGCCTGCGGATTGGTAGAGCGAACGCTGTTGCAAAGTGTTTTTGAACAATGTGCATCGGAGCAGGGTACAGGCTTTAGTGCCCGCTACTGGAATAACCTTGAGCATAAGGGCGAGCCTGTTGCTGCTGCGCAAATCTCCACATCGTTTCATTTCTGTACTTCTGGTGCTACGGTATTTGCACCGGGCGTAAACCTAACCGATTTTTCTGCTACCTACAACAGCGTATTCACGCCTAAGCAAACAGGCTCCGTAGTATTTGATTTTTACAGCTGCGGTACAACGCGCATTTTAATTAATGGTGAGGAGGTGAAAAAGTTTGCTAATAAGCATGGCGGACGAAGGAGTACCTACGAAATGAAGGCGCAGGCTGGAAAATCGTACGATGTACAAATCGATTTTGAGTACTTCAATAATGATGCCATGCTCAATTTCGATTTAGGTTTTAAAGTTGATGTAGATATTCAAAAATCCGTACAAAAGGTAAAAAATGCCGATGTCGTAATATTTGCAGGAGGTATTTCACCCTCACTTGAAGGGGAGGAAATGGGCGTAAACCTACCCGGATTCAAGCGTGGTGACCGCACGGATATGGAGTTGCCCGCTGTGCAGCGTGAGCTGATACAAGCCTTACGTAAAGCGGGTAAAAAAATCATAATGGTAAATTGCTCAGGTTCCCCCATAGCCTTGGGCCCCGAGGTGCAAAGCTGCGAAGCCATTCTACAAGCGTGGTATCCCGGTCAAATGGGAGGTAAGGCTGTAGCCGATGTGCTGTTTGGCGACTATAACCCCGCAGGCCGCTTACCTGTTACTTTCTACAAAGATACCACCCAACTTCCCGACTTTGAAAACTACGATATGGCAGGGCGAACCTATCGCTATATGATTGCCGAACCGCTTTTCCCATTTGGGTACGGATTAAGTTATACCACCTTTAAGTATGGTCAGGTACAGCTGAGCAAATCTGCTATCAAGGTTGGAGAGTCGTTAACAGTCGTCATTCCCATTGCCAATATCGGCAAGCGTGATGGCGATGAAGTGGTACAGGTTTACCTAAAAAAGAAGGATGATGCCCAAGGCCCGATTAAAACCCTGCGAGCCTTCAAGCGTACAGTCGTTCCCGTGGGTAAAGTAGTGAATGTAAATATAGAGCTGTCTGGCAAGCAGCTGGAGTGGTGGAATGAGAATACTCAAGAAGTGGATGTGCATCAAGGTGATTTTGAGCTTCTGGTAGGTACCTCTTCCGCTGATGTGGATTTACAAGTTGTGCCCTTTTCCATTAATTAATTTACGGAACTTAGCAAACGAAAAACCGCGATGAAAACTCATTTCATCGCGGTTTCTTTTTGAGAATATTTGTCTTTTACTTCTTCTTAGCAACTTTCTTTGCGGCAGGTTTCTTAGCCGTGAATAGCTTAGCAAACTCACGAGCCTTGCGCTTTTTCCAATCACCCTTGTGGTAGGCGTAGCTGCCAATCAAAGGAACTACAGTAGTAGCCTCGGCGTACACCATTTGCTCATATACAGTATCTACCTTACCCCAGCTGCTAGCTTCCTTAAGCGTAGAACTTGAGCAAGCACCATCGCGCACGTCGGCTACGGTGATTTGAATAGCGTACTTGTGCATAGGAACGTCCTTACCAAGGCACTCGGCACATACTACGGTGTCTTGTGCAAAGTTCTTAGGAACGCCACCGCCCACCATCAACAAACCGGTGGTTTTAGCAGCAATCTTAATATCCGTCAGCTCGCGGAAGTCAGCTACCGAGTCAATGGTAACGTAGGGTAATCCCTTCTTCATACGCTCCACCTGGTGCATTACAAGGCCAAAACCTGCGCTGCAATCGCTGAAAGCGGGTACAAAAATGGGAACGCTCTTTTGGTAGCAGGTTTGAATCAACGAATTCTTTTTCTTCGCGTTCTTAGTAAGCCACTTTCCAATCTCCCAAATGAATTCACGTGAAGAGTAGGGGCGAGGCTCCAACGTGTCAGCAATCTTCTTAATAGCGCTGTCGCAATCCTGCAGCTGCTCTTCGTCAATGTATGTATCGTAAATACGGTCAATGTAAAGTGAGCGCAGCTGTGAATCGTCCACAAACTGTGAACCCTTGTAGTGCTTATAGCCCAATGCCTCAAAAAAGTCCATGTCAATAATAGAAGCACCCGTTGAAACCACAGCATCAATCATGTTGCACTCCACCATATCCACGTACACCTGCATGCAACCGCCAGCGCTGGTGCTACCAGCAAGCGTCAGGATGTTGCTGCAGGCAGTATCCTTCATCATGCGTTGGAAAATATCGGTAGCGCGTGCCGTTTCGCGTGAAGCGAAAGACATGTCACGCATTGCGTCAACAATAGCGGTTGAGTTTATTTTCTTAATGTCAACATGCTTAACCAGCTCGTTGAGCATTGACTTCTTAGTTTGTTTTGCCATTTATGGGAGATTAAAAAGGAATTGAAATTTGGATGTAGAGAAGTTTAAGAATATTAGGAAGTTTAAGAAGCGGGAGGATTGTGGCATTGGCACATCTTCCTAAACTCCTTAAACTTCCTAAACTTCTTTTATCCCTTTATTATTGGGTGAAAATATGAGGTGAAGCACAAAGATACCAGCGCGGTGCCATACTTCTTTGTGGGCACAATAGTTTCGCTTAGGTAGTGAATATCCTTGAGCTCATAATCTTCCTCAAAACCGTTGGTGTACAACTCATTGATGCTAAGGCCAAGGTGATCGCGCAGCTCCTCGGTGCTGTAGTCACCGTAGTTTTCGCACACCAAACCGCCAAAGCGCTCTTTAGTTTTGCGGTTGAATAACCATCCGTAAATAATACCGGCTGTGCCACGCTCGCCCTTGTTTACGGTGCATGTGCTCATGATAGATTCTACCACGGCGCCGTGAACCATATCCTTAGGTTGCTCAATGAGGTTTGCAATACCCGGTAGTATTGAGGAGTACGTCATGATATTAAACTTCTCAATGTTGGCATCCTTTAACGCTAAGTGGTATGAACCGGCGTGAACTGTAATATCGCTCTCGCCTTTACCGCGCGTTTCAAAGTAGTCCTTTGGAATACGACAGCCCAAAGTGATGCCCCAGGGTTGGTTTTCGCCAAGCTGCAAGCCTGCGGGATGAGTTTGTCCGGAAAGCATGCCTTGCATTTCTTTCTCTGTAACAACAGCAACCGGATTGATGGATGAATTCTTCATTTTCAAATCATAAAATATAAATTGGTGAATAAAAAGCAAATTTGGGTGGCGGTGCAAACCTTGTTTGCTGCCACATCTGCGGACAATACACACAATACACAACCGAAGAAAGCCACGCAAATTTAGCGCAACTGCCTAACAATCAAGTTTGTGATTATTTGCAGGGTGATTGGAGAGCGGTTGATCAGATATTAAACCGCACGGCTATACTCGCTAAGAGCGAACATAGTACAACATTCCTGTAAACGGTCAAGAGATGCTTGCCGTTAAGCGGAAGGTGGCGTGAGTAAAGGTTTTTCATTTTAATTAGTGTTCAAAAAACAGGTTGTTATGCCTGAAAAACAAAAATTTACCTTTATCCTCGCACCCGACTTTTGTGGTTAATTGTCAGGATTTGAGAATGTTGTATTTCTTTCGGGGGTTGACCCTAAGAAACAGGCTGCAAAAGTAGAATAAAAAATCGTTATACCAACACTTTTTGAGAAAATATTTACGCAAACCAAAATCATGCTAACCATTTCGCGATATTATGTACATTTGTGAGTTCTGATTTTTTAGATTCTTACTATGCGAAAATTTGGTGTGAAAGGTAAAATCAACCTTGGATTTGCGGTGCTCTTTCTTTTGCTGATGTTTTCCGGAGCTATATCCGTATTCGAACTCACGCGTATGCGTCGTTCGCTGTCGGGGGTGCTTACCAAAAATGTAAATAACTTAGTGCTGTCGCGCCAGCTGATTGAAGTCGTGGATCACATTACCTATAGCATGCAGGAGTTGGTGGTGGGTAACGATAATGGAGCACAAAAGCAGCTTGCGCTATCCGATTCCCTGCTGTTGGGTTTGCGTGTCAGGGTAGATGCAATGCTGGAGGAAGGACAGCACTCTGATGCGGTACAAAGTATAAACGTATTGCTCGGCAGCCTGCACGATGAAGTAAGCAGGGCCTTTATGTTTGCGCCGGGCGAGCGTAGTCGCTTGTACTTTGGCCAATTTATTCCTGCAAGCCGTCAGCTCATGAGCCAGGTTGATGCGCTCATACTGCAAAATCAAGAGGAGCTAAGCGCTAATACCAGGCTGGTAGAGCAAACGCGCTATCGTACCGTTGTTCCCGGTGTTATTGCTATTTGTGCAGGGTTGATACTAATTCTGCTATTCAACTATTTTATCAACTACTTCTTTGTAAATCCGCTGATAAAAATAACGCGCGCCGTAGAAAATACGGTGGAGTATGGTTCGCCCTTTAAGCTCAATATTGAGTCCAACGATGAAATTGGCGAGCTGAAGGAAACCATATCCCAGCTGGCTTTGCAAGCTAAGAAGGCCGCAAAGTTGGAAGCTGAGGCAAATGCAAAATCGTTTAACGGAAAAAAAGCGTAGCCACGATTCATGAGAACATTTGTTGTTGCCCGCTATACAGGACTCGCGCTGCTGCTCAACGCTCTGTTTATGTTTCTGGCAGCAGCTGTGTCGTTTTTTTACTCCGACGAAGCGCTGCTACCGCTGCTGTTGGCTGGTATCGTTACAGCCTTAGTTGGCTTTTTTCCCTTTATATTTGTTCCCTCCGAGAGCCAGATTAATACCCGCGAAGGCTACCTGATTGTGGTGCTTGGTTGGGTTATGAGTTGCATATTCGGTATGCTGCCCTACATTCTATATGGAGGCGAATTTTCTGTGCCCAACGCTTGGTTTGAAAGTGTATCCGGTTATACCACTACAGGTTCTACCATACTTAGTGATATTGAAGCGTTGCCGCAGGGATTGCTCTTTTGGCGCTCATCCACCCACTGGCTGGGTGGGGTAGGCGTAGTAGTGTTTACGCTGATAGTATTACCTTCTATAGGTAGCGCTAAAATGCGTCTTAGCCGCACACAGTTGGGGCCGCTTAAGCATGAGGACGCAAGGTACAACATGCAGCAAATTGTACGCATTATTCTCAGCGTATACCTTGGACTTACCGTTGCCCTTACGCTGCTGTTATGGGTGGTGGGTATGAGTTTTTATGATGCCATAAATCATGCTTTTTCTACGGTTGCCACGGGTGGCTTTAGCGTTAAGAATACCAGTATTATGCACTACGATAGCCCGCTTATTGAGGTTATCCTTATCATTTTCATGATACTCTCCAGCATCAACTTTGGACTTTTATACGTGGCTGTTGCTAAAAAGTTTACCTCCCTTTTCAACTCCTCCGTAGTGCGTTACTTTGTAGGTTCGTTGGCGGTGGGAGTTGTGCTGGTTACGGCTAACCTTGTGCACTCAGGGGTATATACATCATGGCTATTGGCATTACGTGATGCCGCTTTTCAGGTCACAGCCATGGCCTCCACCACCGGTTTTGCTACCAGCAATAATGCGCTATGGCCCGCATTTTCCATGATGATATCTTTCTTCTTTATGGTGCAGTGCGGCTGCATAGGTTCCACATCAGGTGGTTTAAAGGCTGATAGGGTGCTTGTATTTTACAAGGCGTTCGTTGCCAACGTGCGCAAAACGCTTCACCCCAACGCTATCATTCCTGTGCGCTTACGCGGCGTGGCACTTGACGAAGAATTGGTCAATAATACCACGCTATTTATAGGCTTATACATTCTTACCTTTTTTGCGTCGTCACTTTTACTGCTGTTTACAGGCTTAGATTTGATGACGGGAATTTCGGCAGCAGTTTCATCGTTAGGAAATGTAGGACCCGGATTCGGTGAGGTATACTCGTTGGGCAACTATGGACACTTCTCGGTGTTTGCCAAGGTCGTTTGCACCATTACCATGCTCCTTGGCCGCTTGGAAATATACGGCTTGCTAATGCTGTTTTACTATCGCTACTGGAGATAACTCTCGGATTTATTTCACGAATCTTACCGAGGCACGCTCGTTAGAGATAAATGAAACCTCACGGTTGATACGCATGTAGTTTTCAATGGCTTCTACAGTAGTCATGCTTAGGTTCGAACCGTACTCGCGTGCTACAGGAATGTCGTAGTTGTTGGCAACGTAGCTGTTTATTGTAAGCGAGTACGCCTTGTTCTTATCCATCGGTTTTCCGTCAGGCATGCTAATGTTTACTGAAATGGGCTTCCCGTCCTTTACATTTAAAGTATAGCTAAAACCGGATATACATAAGTCAACCCTTGCATATTTTTCGTAGTTTCTCAGCAAAAAAATCGATAAATCCTTGTAGTTAGTTTCAAACCTTACCAACTCATTAGCAAACGGATCGGCTTGGTAAATATCCTTTATGGAGAGAGGCCCGGCATTTAACGTGTCTGTGCGCACACCCATAATATTTTGTACGGCAAAGTCAGTCTTTGTACGGTCACGTATAGCATCACACAAAAAGTTACCAACGTTCATGCGCCCCGCAATGGAGGTGGTAAGTTTACCCACTACACGAAAGAAATCAGGGTTATCTCTATACTGTGCAATCTTTTGTGCTGTGACATCATCCCTATCAGATAGGGATGCGATATCAATTACCTCGTTGTGTCTTGACACTATTTTTCCGTCCTTTATCTTAATGGTAGTTTTTCCGCAGTGCTCCAAAAAACGACCGGCTTGCGTAATGAGTACGTTATTTACCATTACCCCTGTGTCAAGTACAATATGTGAACTTCCGCCAACAATAAGATCAAGCATGCCGTATTGTTGCGCCAGCAGCGAATCTTTTTCAAACTTCATGTGCGTTAGCGCGATTAAGATATCACACTCGCTACGTAGCGATTTTTGCGTGTTGAAGTATGCTATAGGCTCGTAAAATTTAATACCTTTGAGATAGGTAGGGTTAATATCCGGCTTCTCTTGTACTAGTCCCACTACGCCAATACGCACCCCATCTCTTTTTAGGAAGGCAAAAGGCGGTATGTTGGGCAGCATTGCACTATCAGTGTTGATGTTAGCACAAGCAAAATTTTTAGCTGATGATTGCAGCATACGCCTTGCCAGCGTTGACTGACCATAGGAAAATTCATGCTCGCCCAGCATCACCACATCAAAACCTATAGTACTCATTATATCTACAATGGGAAATCCCTTGTCGTAGTAGTAGTCTACCAGCGAATTACCGTGGTATAGGTCGCCGGCATTAAGCAGTATTACATTGGGGTGTTGCTCTCGTATTTTCTTTACGTAGGCAGAAAACTGATCAAGGTGGTCAAAGCGAGCGTGTACATCATTTATAGAAATAATGACTATTTCAGTTTCCTTTGATGCCGATTGACAACCGACAAACAAAAGTAGTATGACAATTAGACGAAAAAATCTCATATGAATGCAAAGATAAGCATTTTAACATCTTTTTTTGTGTTCTATTTTTACTGTTTTTCAGCAGAAGCGTTGCGAATAAGCAAAACATAAGTAGGGAAGTGGTCGCTGTAACCGCCAATGAACGTGGTCCCCGAGAAAGTGCGCCAAGGATACCCGGCGTAGCGTCCGTCCTTTTGCTTCAGAAAATCCTCGTTGAAAATTTTGAATCGCAAAAACTTATAGCTGCTGTAATCCTTACCCAATAGCGGCTCCGATACAATAATCTGGTCAAATAGGTTCCAGTTGTCGTCATAAGCAAGAGAGCCTATGCCCTCTTGGAAAAACTTGTACGTTGGGTTGTATAGTCCTCCTTTTTCAGTCTGCCCTATAGAAGGGCGAGCCTTCAGTATCTTAGTTACGCTTGCATTGGTGGGGTCATCGTTAAAGTCGCCCATAATAATGATTTTTGCTCCGGCCTCTACTTTATATATAGAATCCACAATACTTTTACATAATGCAGCAGCGCCGTCACGCAGAGGCTTACTGCGCTTCTCGCCCCCGCGACGCGAGGGCCAGTGCATCACTATTACGTGTATGGGTTCGCCATCCAGCAATCCCGATACCACAAGCTGGTCACGCGTGCGAAAATTAGGCATGTCTGGAATAGCTAAGCGAACAGAACGTGATCCTGTAACCTGAAAGCGACTCTTTTGATAAATTAAGCCCACATCAACACCACGCGCGTCGGGCGAATCGTAGTGTACAATGTCATAACCCATAATATCCAGCGGAGCTGTGCTTATTAAGTCTTCCAGCACAAGCTTGTTTTCAATCTCACTCACGCCAAGTATGGCAGGACCTGTAGGAGTGACGTCGGCGCCTATTTTACGAATAACCGATGCCATATTGTTAAGCTTGTACTTATAACGCTCTCCGTTCCATTTATATACACCATCTGGCAAAAACTCCCGATCGTCAGTATCTGGCGATTTTATGGTGTCAAAAAGGTTTTCAAGATTGTAAAAGGCAACACATGCGGCCATGTACTTTTGCTTTTGTGCAAAGCAGGTTGCTGTGGTTGCCAATACCAGCGCCACAACCAACGTTTTACGAATAGAGTAGTGATGAATTTTCATAAAAATACATTTTGCCAAAAATAGCTATAATATTTTCAACTACTGTCGTTTTATTTGTGAACATCGAATGTTAACAAAAAATTAATGGGACTTTAATCAAAAAAGGTTGCAATCTGACAATTTAGCTCCTAACTTGCAGCCCCCATTTTATATAGCAATATAAGGGGTATAAATCGTAACTATTTTAAGTAATTATGAGCATAAAAAGATTTGGGTTAGTTATGCTGTTGGCAGGAGTGCTGTCCACAGCGGCTTTGGCGCAGTCTACAGCCGATACTACCTCCACTCCGGTTATTCCCTCACAGGAAGGGACTATCGGGATTGGAACTCGTTTTCCGCAGTCGGCTACTGATGCATTGGTAGAGTTGGACTTGAGTACTGATGTTGTTGAGCTGGATGTGGATGAAGATGATGGCGGCGGACAAAACGTATCCAGCCTATTAGGTGCTTCACGTGACCCGTATCTTTCTCAGGTACAGTTTAACTTGAGTGCCTACCGTTTTCAGGTGCGTGGCTACGAATCCGACTACTCCTCGGTTTACTTTAATGGCTTTTCTTTTCAAGATCCGGAGTTTGGCTATGCCAACTATAACGTGTGGGGTGGTATGAATGACGTTATGCGCAATTACACCACCGTAAATGGCTTGGCGCCCTCCGAATCCTCATATGGTAATATTGGCGGTGTAACTACATACAACACAAGAGCCTCTAACTATCGTAAGCAGTCCAGCATTTCGTATGCTGCCAGTAATCGTACCTATACACATCGTATAATGGCTACCACCGCAACAGGATTACTGAATAATGGCTGGGCCTTCGTTGCCTCAGTTTCTACCCGCTTAGGTAAATCAGGTTACATGGATGCAACACCGTACGAAGGATACTCATTCTTTGCTGCTGTTGAAAAACAATTCAATAAAAAACACAGCCTCAACTTGACCTTTATGGATGCAATGCTGGACAGAGGAGTTAGCAGCGCGGTTGTGCAGGAGGTGTACGATTACAGGGATTACCATTACAATCCTAACTGGGGTTACTATGATGGCGAGGTAAGAAGTTCGCGTATTCGTAGTATGAACCTTCCGATGACTATGCTCAACTATACATGGAATATAAACGAACAGTCGAAGTTAGAGGCCGGTATTTCAGTGCTCTTTGGCCGTAACGGTTCCTCAGCGTTGGATTGGTATGATGGAAACGACCCTCGACCCGATTACTATCGTAAGCTGCCCAGCTACGTGGGACCCACAGTTGATGACGATATTCGCGATATGAAGCGTGACGCTTGGTCATCAAATAATACGGAGGTTACTCAAATAGACTGGGAGGCGCTGTATGCAGGTAACTATGCTGTGAATGCCAATACGCCTCGCTCAGAAGGCTGGGAGGCTATAACCATTTTAAAGGAGTACCGCAACGACCAGCAAACGTTTAGCGGATTTACCAATTACACAAATCACTTCAACGAGCACTTTACGCTGGTAGCAGGAGTGGAGGGAAAAAGGTACAAGGGTATGTTCTTTCAAGTGGTAAAGGATGCTCTGGGTGCCGACTATATACTAAACATTGATAAGTTTACCTTAGGTGATAACGTGAACAATGTGACCAGGGCACGCTATGACTTGAACGACCCGGAGTTGAAAAAATACGAGGGTGATAAATACGGTTATGACTATGAAATGATTCAGAATAACCTTTCGGCATGGGCTCAAGCTAAGTTTACCTTTGGTAAGTTTGACTATGTGCTGGCCGGAAACCTGGGGTATACCGAATTCTGGCGTAATGGCAACATGCGTAACGGTAGGTTCCTTCTCAACTCGTATGGCGAAGGTAAACACATTATGTCGCTGTTGGGTTCCGGAAAATTTAGCGCTACGTACAAAATTTCGGGACGTAACTTTGCATCAATGAGTGCCGGATACGAAACTCGCCCGCCTTTGTTTAAAAATACGTACATACAGCCTCGCTATAATAGCTACACAGTAGGTGATTATGGCTTAGGAGTAGAAAATGAAAAAATTGCAACGGTTGATGCCTCGTACAACTATCGTGGCCCCGTTTTCCGTATGCGTGCCTCAGCATTTTACACGTTGAGTAAAGATGCCTCGGAAGTTAAGGTGTTTTATATGGAGAGCAGCTCCGGTATAGTACAGTATATTACGCAGGGTTTGGATAAGCAGTACATGGGCTTGGAGTTCGGAGGTGCCTATAAAATAACCTCAACCATTACCGCTGAAGGTGCTTTGTCATACGGGCAGTATACTTACGCCTCTAACCCCAGCACGGCCACTATTGATGATGATAACGCCGATAATCCGGCTCTGGCAAAATACCGTACAGCCTACATTAAAGGGTATCATATTGGTGGTATGCCCCAAGCTGCAGGTTCACTTACGCTTACCTACCGCTCACCTAAATACTGGTTTGTAGGACTTACGGGTAGCTGTGCAGGCAACTCTTACATTGAGCTTAGCTACGACCGCAGAACCACCGAAGCAGTGGGAATGAAGGAGCCCGGTACTCCCTCATACGAACAGCTGTTGGATCAGGAAAAGTTCCCCGTAGCGTATAGCCTCGATGCATTTGGAGGCGCTTCGTGGCGAGTAAAAGGTGGCATCTTAGGCTTTAACGGAAACGTACAAAATCTTCTCAATAAAAACTTCAAAACCGGTGGTTTCGAGCAGCTGCGCTTTGATGCGGGTACCATTGATAAATTCCCCTCGAAGTACTACTACTCATTTGGACTAACATTCTTTGCTCAAGTGTACTACCGTTTTTAGATTGAAAAAATAAGGAGAAAGTAATTATGATAAGCAAGATAGCTAAATACCTATTGTTGGCTGTAGCACTTACAGTTGCAGCGGCTTCATGCGTTAAAGAAAAGTATGACGCACCGGCAGTGCCCGTATCACCCTCACGTGATCAGGCAGTAGATAGTCTGTACGAGCCATTTGATTTTGTTGAGGTTGACGGGTTAAACCTTACCCCTCCCGCGGGTTGGGTAAGCGTCTCCATGTTGGGTACCCGTATATGGCGCACAGCTGTGGCGCCATTGCTCGACCTCAACGATTTAAATAATCCCAAGGGTAGCGTAAAGTGCGCTGTGGCTACCGGAGCATTCCCTATTGACACAGCCTGTGAATTTTGGTTGGTAATGCCTCCGTTGAAAGTTACCGACCCTACAGTGCAGCGTCTCAGTTTTTCCACGGGTATTACTTACGACAATCCTAATACTACCTTTACGGTACGATACAGTACCTCTTACAATGGAGGTAGCGCCAACTTTCGTAAGTCCGATTGGATTGACTTAAAGGATGAGGGTATAAGTTTTACCTTAGCCGCGCCGGTTAGCTTCTCTACCGGTGTGCCTATGCAAGCCTCGGGACCTATTGATTTAACCCACGCTCTTAAAGGAGAGTCAGTTATCTATATAGCGTTTTGCTACACCTCGCACGGTAGCAGCGCTAACTGGTATCTTGACGATGTAAAGTTTAAGTAAGTGATAGAGAAAGACAAGAAATGATAAATCGTATGAAGCATATAACAACTATACTGGCGCTGCTACTGCTCGTGATTGGAGGAATGAGCTGTAACCCCGATAAGTCCTATCCGCCTTATGACCCCACCATGGGTACGGCCGGCAATCCTCTTTCGGTGTATCAGGCGCGTTTTATACAGGACTCTACTCTTGCTTGGGTAAAGTGTTGGATAGTGGGCGTGTATGAGGCCGATAGCATATATCCGCGCGATAGGTATGCAGCACCGTTTTACTCCAGCACCAACATGTTGGTAGCCGATGATACCACACGTCTTTACCGAAATCTTTCCATGTGTCTTGATGTGCAGCTGCCAAGTGGTATGCGTGCAGCGCTTAGCCCAAAGGAGAATCCTTCGGTGTTGCATCGTGAGGTATGGCTTCGCGGTAAGCTTATGCCCTACAATAGCATGTCCGGTATGAAGGAGCTTATGAGCTATTCATTTACACCACCTCCTGCTGATCCGTTCTTTGAGGAATTTATGACCACGCAAACCAGCTTTAACAAATTCTATAAGGAGGCTACAGTAGGTGAAACTAATTGGTACTTTGATAATACCAGCGCAACTACACAAGGCTATGGCGCGCAAATAAGGGGCGCTTCAGGTGTTGACCCCAGCGTGGAGGCATGGCTTGTATCGCCTGCCATTAATTGCACCGGACACGATAGCGCGTTTATAGCGTTTGACCATGCTATAAACTATGCCACACCGGCTAACTATCGTACCGTGGCAACCTGCTGGATAAGTAAGGACTTTTCTGAGAACTTAGGTACGGTTGCGTTTGCTACTTGGGAGCAGCTGACTATTCCCAATGTGCCCACATCACCTAGCTTTACCTTTATCTCCTCAGGTAGCATTAGAGTTCCGGCTGCCTACGTAGGTCAACCCAACGTGAGGGTGGCATTTAAGTATGAGTGTACAAACAATAATGATAAGGCGACTTGGGAAGTAAAGAATTTAACGGTGAGGTAGCTAACCTTTCGTAAATTATTTTGCCATAATACCCTCCGTAGAAAAAATCTAGTGGAGGGTATTTTTTGTGTTCGCACACACATAATTTGTAACAATAAGTTCATAATAACTTATTGCTTTTTTAACTTTCAAAAAACAAAAGTAATATTATATTTGTACGCTTCAATTTTTGTTAAAATTGAGATTTATGCTTTCAATTTTTTGCAAAAAAATTCACATATTTTTGAAATAGAAAACCAAAAATTATAGATTATGAAAACAATGTTACGACGAATTTATGCAATGCTGGCAGTGGCTGCATTGGTATTGCTGGCAGCGGTGCCGGTGAAGGCCGAGGTGTTACTCTATGAAACATTCAACTATGAACAAGGCTCAAAGTTGAATGGAGGAGCAACATCAACTAGTGATAACACAAATACAGCGGATGCAACAACAGGTTGGCGTATTCATAGTGGTGGAAATGGAGGTGAAATTTTAGTCGGAGCCCCCCTGTCTTTTGCTGGGTACATAGCCTCTGGTATTGGTGGCTCGGCATTGCTTTATAATAATGGGCAAGACATAAATAAACAGTTTGCCTCTCAGGCTTCTGGCAGTACTGTGTATTGTGCTTTTATGTTTCAAGCGCAAACATCTAATTTCGAGGGCTATTTTCTCAATCTTTTGAAAGAGAATGGTCTGACTTCTTTTACAGCACGAACATTTGTAAATGCTGCAGGTACTGGCATTGGTGTGAGTAATGGTACTGCGCCTTCTACATATGCTACAATTACGGCAGGAACTACATATCTTGCGGTAATAAAGCATTCTGTTAACTCTACGGCAGCATCAGCTAAAACAGACTTGTTTGTATTTTCAACCCTACCCTCCTCTGAACCTGTAACTCCGGATGCAACTTATACAGGTGATGGACAAGCACCTATTAATTCTATTGCGTTAAGGCAATACAATGCGAATGAGAAAGTAGCAGTTGGAGGTATTCGCGTTGCCACCACTTGGGCAGATGCAATTGGTGGAGCCGTTGTAGATACAGATGCACCTGTTTTTGCTGAAGGCTACCCACAAACAGATGAGTTGTTAGCTACCTCTGTTAAGGTATTGGGAAAAGTGAATGAGACGGCTACCATGTATTATGCCTTTTATACTTCAGCACAGGCAGGTATCACGGCTGCCATAGTTAAGGCAGGTACCGGAGCAGCTAAAAACGGTAATGTAGCAATGAGTGCCAATACCGAGGCAACTGCGTCGGTTACGGGGCTCACAGCAAATACACCTTACTACGCTTACGTAGTAGCAGAGGATGCCTCGGGTAATATTACCGATGTGAAGCCTTTGACCTTCTCTACACCCGATGCGGCATCTCCCTATATTATTCTTGGTGCCGATGCGGTAAGCTTTGAGACTGCTATGAAGTCTTCGCAGGTTAAGCGCTTGCCATACGAAGCCGGAAATTTAACAGGTGATTTGAATATAGCCGTTGCCGGAAAAAGTGCTGCTCTCTTTAGCGCACCCGCTACACGCACAGTTAATGGCAAGGATACCATTAATATAACCTACTCACCGCTTGCAGCAGGTAAGGATACCGCACTTTTGGTGCTTAGTAACGCAGCCCTAGCTAAGAACGATACGGTACGCTTGTATGGCGTAGCTCAAAAACCCGTTATTGCGCTGGGTACAGCAGGCGACACGGTGCAGTCATTCTCGGTTGCGGTAGGTGGTACAGCCAACCGTTACACGGTTGTGAAAGGCACCAACCTTATAGGTGATGTAAAAGCAGCTTGGATATCCAATGCCAACAATGCTTTTAGATTATCAAAGGCAACCTTGCCAAAGGATAGCGTTTTAAAGAGCACCGGTGAGCGCGACACCGTGTTCTTCAATCCTCCTGCAAAAGGAACCTACACTGCTCGCTTAAAATTCTACTCTGAAGATGCAGACACATTGTATGTTCGTTTTGTGGGCGTTTGTGGTGTTAGCGCGGGTGATATCATAATTACGCAAGTGTATGGAGCAGGCGGAAATAGCGGCGCTGTTTACAATGCAGACTATGTAGAACTATTTAATCCTAGCACCAGCGATATTTCCCTTGATGGTTGGAGTTTACAATATTCGGCGGCAACAAGCACAAGTAACATGAACGTATTTGGATTCCCGGCAAATACTGTGATTAAAGGTCGCCACTTCTTCCTTATCCGTGCTTCGGATCCGGGAAATAATGGTGTTGCTATACCTTCTACCCCCGACTTCACTTGCACAGCGAATTTGGCTGCCGCTTCCGGTAAGGTAGCGTTGGTTTCTTCTCGCTCAGCAGTGGCAATTACTACGGCAAATTACCACTCTATTTCAGGTGTTGTAGATTTGGTAGCTTTTGGTGCTAATGCCAGCATGGCTCCCAGTGGTATTAGTAAAACCGGTACCGATTTGAGTACCACAACTGCAGCCAAGCGTATCCTTGAGGATGGTGGTAATTTTAAGTGGCATCTGAATAGCGTTGATGGTGATTTTGAGACGCTAGCGGTTAATGGTGATCCCACAGTTCGCAACTCAGCGGAATCTATACCGGTTGGCGGAGCGCCTTACTTTGCAGTTAGCCCAAGCGCGGTTAACATGTCTATGCTCGTAGGTTACTCCAACACCTCTATTGTACAAGTTACAGGACGCAACTTGTCGGCTAGCGCTACGGTTTCAATTAAGGGTGGTGCAGGTAGCAAATTCACGGTTGATAAAACAACCTTACCGCAAAATGCCGATGGAGATACGTTGCGCATTACTTTCGCACCCACCGCAGTTGGTACAGTGGTAGATACGCTGTTGCTGGTGGCTGGTACTACTACTCGCGTAGTTCCTTTAACCGGAGTAGGAGTTGTACCTAGCAAGACCATATATGACGTGCGCTATACCACAAATCCTGATGGTAAATCACCGTATAAAGATTCTATTGTTACTGTAACCGGAGTGGTTACGGGTGTTACAGGCTTAGGTTACTTTATTCAGCAAGGCGCAGGTGCGTTCACCGGTGTGTATGCGTATGAAAATAAGCCATCAGTATTTGAAGTTGGCGATAGCGTAGTGGTTACCGGTAAGGTAAACGAGTATGCTAAAGCGGGCCATACTAAGACTTTAACTGAGTTGGAAAATCTTACGCTTAGCGTAAAGGTAGGTACAGGTACTATACCGGCGGCTGCGCAATTGCAATCAATACGCAATATGGTAAGCGAATACGAAAGCGTACTGGTTAAGTTTGCAGAGGATGTGACGGTTACACGCGAAAGGGTTACCGGTGGTACATCATTCTTGGTTGGTAACGATAGCACACCTATGGATACCATGCAAGTATACAACTATATGTATAACTATGCGGCAGCGCTTGACAGCAGGTTGCATATTGGTGGTGTGGGCTACTTGTACAACGATTTGTACTGCCTCATTCCTCGCTCGGCTGATGATATTCAAATGGTAACGGGTGAAGTAAAGATGTCGAATGTAACAGTTAATGGTCGCTCATCGAATGCAGGACTGTCAAATGATTCAGTATTTGTAGTGCCCATGGCTTCGGGAACAGCGTTAACCTCGTTTGTTGTTACCTTCTCGCTAAGCGGTGGTACTCCCGATTTCCAATCAGGCAGCTCTTGGGATTTCAACCAAGGCCCATTGACGGTAAATGTGGATCTTAACGGTGTATCCCACAAGTTTGTTATAAAGGTACAGGTGGGTGCTACCGGAGTAGGTAAGGAGTTGGCTGAAAAGGTAAAGGTTTATCCAAATCCTGTATCATCAGGGTTTAGCATACAGGCTCCTTACGCGGTGATTAAAGTTGAGTTGGTAAGTAGCACGGGTGCGCTGGAAATGGAGGAATTCACTCAGGACTATGTGAATGTTGAGGGATTGTCAGCCGGAACCCACTTTGTGCGCATTACCTTTGATAACGGAAAACAGGTAGTAAAGCAAATAACAAAGAAGTAGCTTTCTTCTGGAATGCGATTGGTAGAGGGAGGTGCAGCATTTGCTCCTCCCTTTGCCGCTTTTAAAAAAAAGAGTTTTTTAGAATTGAGTATGAAGAAAGGGTTAAGTATTTTGATGATTTTCATGCCGTGGTTGCTGGTGGCGCAAATTCCTGCCGGCTACTACAATGGTATGGAGGGAAAGAACGGCGCAACGCTAAAAACGGCGCTGTACAATAAAATAAAAGGGCACACAGCGCGTAGCTATGCTAACCTGTGGACTGATTTTCAGCAAACGGATAAGCGTGCCGATGGCAAAGTGTGGGATATGTACAGTAACTGTACCTTTAACTGGGGAACAGGCGTGGGAGGCAATCAGGACCAGGGATCCGGAGGAACGGCGGAGTGTCAGTTTTTTAATCGCGAGCACTCTTTTCCTAAAAGTTGGTTTGATGATGCAACGCCAATGTACACCGATTTATTCCACCTGTATCCCACGGATAAATATGTAAATAATCAGCGTGGTAACCTTCCCTTTGGTGAAACAGCATCGCCAACAAAAACCTATGGCAATGGGAGTAAATTAGGAACTTGTTCCTATCCCGGATACTCAGGTACCGTTTATGAGCCGGCAGCTGAATACAAAGGAGATTTTGCTCGTACCTATTTTTACATGGTTACTCGCTACGAGGATGTTGTGGCTGGATGGTACGCTAACACAGAAGCTAAACCTACGCTTAATGGAACGGCTTTCCCGGCCTTTAATTCATGGGTTATAGGTGTGCTTATGAAGTGGCATAGAGAAGATCCTGTGAGTACAAAGGAGATTGCCCGTAACGACTCAGTATGCAAAATTCAGAATAACCGCAACCCATTTATTGACCACCCCGAATATGCTGACTCTATTTGGGGGGCATTGGCTCCTGTTAATGTAACCATAGCTCAAGTAAGGTTAACGCCGGCATCACCCAATGCGTCGCAATCGCCCACCGTATCAGCCAAAATCAGCGTGTCGAAGAGTGGGGTATCAATGAATGCTTACCTGAGGTGGGGGATGACCTCTACCGCGCTTAACGATAGCGTACAAATGACCTTGTCCGATACTGTTTACGTGGCGCAAGTTCCCACATATGCTAAGGGAACTGTGGTGTATTATGGTATTGCCGCTTCCACATCTACTGCGCGAAGTATAACAGCCGTGCAGCATTATACCGTTGCGGCTTTGCCCGATACAATTACGCCGATTATCACAGAGCCAAGCGCTATTTATGTCAATGAGGAGTTTGAGATGTCGGCCAAGATGGAAGATGCTCAAAGTGGAATAAAGTCAGCCAAAGTATATGTTGGCACCACAGCTACCGATATTTCGCAGGATAGCTACGTGTTGCAACCGCAGGGAGGTAATGTGTATGGAGTAACTTTCTTTCCACTATTCAACTTCAAACCCGTTTACTTCACCTTTGAGGCCTGCGATAGCGCTAATAATTGCTCAATGTTAGTGCATGTGTATGGAGCAACGGGTGTAAGTGGTCAACCGCTGCTTGATTTTACCCTATATCCTAACCCGGCCGAAAGTGAGGTGTTGCTGCACATACCAGCTAATGTACAGGTGGTAAAAATCGAAATCTTTGATCTGCAAGGAGTGCTTCGTATACAACGGAACGGAGATAATCATACGGTAGATGTATCTGCGCTGGAATCCGGTGTTTTCTTTGCTAAGATAACTTCAGATAAAGGTGTTGGTATACAGCGATTCCAAGTTTTGAAGCGCAAGTAGGAACACCAGCTAATTACTATAAATAAGCCTAAATGGAATTATTCTATTTAGGCTTATTTGTTATTTGTACGTAAAAAGAGTAGTCGTTGCGACAATAAGTAATTTTTGAGATTATCTTTGTAATAAGTAAAAGATTTGAATGCGTAAATCTGCAATTTTATTTGCGTAAAATTCTTTTGCGTTTGCGTTGATAATCTTTTGATATAAGAAACGAATATGATGAAAGGTGTATTGAAATATGTATTACTACTGGGTGTGACGCTAATGGTAAAACCATTGCTCGCGCAGGTGGATAGCGTGTGCTGGAATTTTACCGATGGCACGCCCAATACAGTAACCAATCTTACATGGGCTAACTTTAGCTGCACCCCTTTTACAACGAGCAGTGGTGGAGTGCCATCAATCACATCTTCGTCTGTTTCAAATTATGCCGGCGCGAGTGCCGGAAATAATTTGGGCTTTGCTTGTCCCTCGGGTGGTACCTACATTGAGTGGGTAATGGAACCTGATGTGGCAAAAGAGATAACCCTCTCTTACATCTCTTTTGGTGTGCGTAGTACAGGTACCGGTGCTACTACTTGGGCTCTTCGCAGTAGTAAAGATGCTTATGTGGGAAACATTGCCATAGGAGATATTACCGCAAATAGTACTTGGACGGTAAAAAATTCAACCGTTAACTTTTCCGGCGGAGTGGGAAATGTTGTAACCTTTAGGTTGTATTTTTATAATGCTTCGGGTGGCGCATCTATTAATACCCGCATAGACGACGTAAAACTTAGAGTTGCAAAATCAACGCTTGAACCTAAAATCAGACTGTCTCAGCGAAAGTTGGATTTTGCCACAGCAGTGGGTGTCCCCAATGATGAAATTTTTACGATACAGGGGTTATTGTTAGATCAAAATATTTCTGTCGTTTCCACCCATCCGCAATTTACAGTTAGCAAATCAAGCATAGATTATACGTCTGCCAATACTTCGCCACAAACCGTTACCGTAACTTTTGACGGAGTGTCAAATGCTACAGGTAAGATAGTGCTGAAAACCAATGCGCGAGGTGTTGATATAACCGATACGGTGAGGCTTACAGGAGTTACCTCCTCGTCGGCGGACATCGAGGTTACTATTCCTTCTACCGGAAAAATTGAATTTCCTCCAATAATGGTGAATGCCTTAACTACTCAGATGATTGAGATTACGGGAAACTCTTTGACGGATAGTATAAGTGTTATCTCGCCTCGAAACCCTGCGTTTACAGTAAGCGCGACGAAGTTGAGGAAGAATGCGGATAGGGACTACTTATTCCTTTACTTTCGCCCAACAGCGGAGGGGGTGCTGCATGATACCTTGGTGTTGAGTAGCCGTGGCGTAGCAGACGTTCGTTTACCCATACGTGCCGAGGCGGTGACGGTGCGCACGGATTTATTGCCTCCTTCAAGTTACTATGTAAATGCTAAATATAAGACTGGTGCGGCATTGAAAACGGCCCTGTACAATACTGTTAAAGGGCATACTATTGTTCCCTACAGCTACGCTTGGACAGCTTATGCATGGCTTGATATTCGTCCAGAGTGTGATATGTATATGCCCGATGCTTCTGTGTGGGATATGTATACGGATAGGCCGGGGTGCTTGCCGGATAATTCACTTTGTGTTCCGAACTATACCAATCCCGCAGGTAATCCTTGTTCAGGCTTTAAGGTGTTGCGTATAGGCACCGATCAAACCAGCTCAACTAATCCCGGAGGAAGCGTAGAAGGAATGTCGTACGAACGTGAGCATACATTTCCCAAAGGATGGTGGGCTGCAGCAAAAAGCGGTAGCGGATCCTACAGGGAAACCTCGCCCATGTACTGCGATTTGTTCCACCTTTACCCATGCGACCATAGGGTAAATAATCTGCGCAATGATAATCCGTATGGGGAGGTGCATAGTCCAAGTACAACATTCACTAATGGTTCAAGGTTGGGGCCAAATACGGCTGGTGGCACATTTACAGGCACAGCCTATGAACCCATTGATGAATATAAGGGAGATATTGCACGTAACTATTTTTACATGGTTACGCGCTATGAAAATACGGTACAGCATTGGTCAAAAAATATCATATGGGGCGGTGCTTTATACGATTCGGTGGTGGCTATTGCTCCTGGTTTACACACCAATGCATCTCCCATGATAGACACTAATAGCTACCCGGTGTTTAAGCCTTGGGCGCATGAAATGCTTGTGAGGTGGCATAGGCTTGACCCTGTAAGCGAAAAGGAGCAGCAGCGCAACCAAACCATATACGATAGGTTTCAGTATAATCGCAATCCGTTTATTGACCACCCCGAGCTGGTGGAATATATTTGGGGAGATAGCGTGGGTAGGCCATGGCCAGGTGGGGCTGCATTGGGTTTTACAGCTGATGTAAATTCGGTTGTTGTTATAGATGGTGCTTTTGCAGCATCTGTGTACTTGGCTAATGCTGAGGATGGAGTGCGAAAAGTTACCTGCTACCTTGGTACTGCAGTTGGAGATACATCTTTGGCCGAGTATGCTATGAGCGGATCGGGTAATGTTTATACAACAACATTTACTCCGGATTTTTCTTATACAACCCTTGTACTCACATTTATTGCATACGATAATGCCGGGCATCGGGCAGTAGTATCATATACTTATGTTAAACCTACGCGCTTATCGCTTGCGCTTGATACGGTAATTTGTGTTGATGGTGAATTTGATGTGTCCGTGAAGCCACAGAATGCTCAGCGGGGAGTAAAAAGTGTGATTTTATACGTGGGGCTTTCAGCACAAGATACAACGCTTGACTCTTATCATATGTTGCTAAATGGGGATGTGTATCGCGTAGTATTCTACCCTTTATACAGCTATCCTACGCTTTACTTTACATTTGTTGCCTACGACAATGCCGGAAATCGTGCAGAACTTCGTTATACATATGGTGAAGCTACGGGAATATCTAAGGATGGCAGAAATGAGTTGCTATTCCAAGTTTACCCCAATCCTGCCTGTAATGATGAGGTATACGTACAGCTAGAGGAAGAGGCAACGAAGGTGAGCGTGGAATTGTTTGATAGTAATGGACTACTCGTAAAAGTAAGGAAAATGAACTCCGTAGCCTCGCGAATTGATTTGCAAGGACTACCGGAGGGTATTTATTTCTTGCGTGTAATTACCGACAAGGGCTCAGGTGTACGCAAGTTTATTATTGCACAGTAGGCGTTTAAGCGCATGTTAGTTCATGCGCTTAACTTCTTCCACGCCGCTTATCTTTTGTAGTTTCCCTATAATGCTGTTGAGTTCGGTAGTGCTGTGTACGTAAATGTCGAACTCGTTTTCGAATAGCCCATCGTGACTTTCGGCATTGAGGCGGCGAATATTTACGCGCATTTCGTCCGAAACAACTCGCAGCATTTCCTGTAGCATACCTACGCGGTCTATTCCGCTGACCTTAATACGCGCCAAGAAGGACAACATTTTATGCTCCGTCCACTTGGCATTTACTATTTTATCGCCATGCTGCGAGGCCTCGCGAATGGCAATGGGGCAAATCTTTTTATGAATAAGTACCTTATTGTTGGACTCCAAAAATCCTATCACGCTGTCGCCGGGAATGGGGTTGCAGCAAGTAGCTATGCGGTAGGCGAGTTGTGAGGGGTCGGTACCTTCTTTCAGTAGAAATGCCTTTTTATCAATACGCTCCTCTGTGGCTTGTTCCTTTTCATTCTCGCTTTTCTTGCGTTTCCCGCTGCCGAGTATTTGCAATTCCATGTAGCGTAGTAACTTATTGCGACGCTGTTTGCGTACCACGCGATCTATCTCGGCCAACTTTAGTATGCCCGAGCCTATTTGGCTAAATAGTTCCTGCTTATTGGTAACGTGGTAGGCATCGGTAATGCGCTTGTACAACTTGGCGTTGGGCTGCGCCCCTGCATTGCGTAGCGCATCTTCCACAGCTAATTTCCCTTTCTGGAAATGCTCTTTTACCTCAGCCTTCAGCGAAGCTTTAATTTGGTTGCGCGCGCGCGATGTGGTGGCAAAGTTGAGCCATTCGGCTTGTGGCTTTTGGTTGTCGGCAGTGAGCATTTCCACTTGGTCTCCGCTACTGAGCACATAGCTAAGTGGTACCAGCTTGTGGTTAACCTTTGCCCCTATGGATTTCTTGCCTATAGCAGTATGTATTTCGTAGGCAAAATCAATGGCGGTAGCCTTTTTAGGTAGCTTCACCACTTTTCCCTTGGGGCTGTATACCGTAATATTGTCGGCAAACGTGTTGAGCTTAAATTGGTCAAGAAGTTCCGTAGCGTTTTCCTCGCTGTTTGAAAGCATCTCTCGTATGCGTCCCAACCAGCTGTCAATGGCGCTATCGAAGTTAGTGTCGTTATTTTCTCCTGTTTTTGCTTCACCGCTTTCCTTGTATCGCCAGTGGGCAGCGTAGCCGCGCTCGGCTATATCGTCCATGCGCTCGGTGCGAATTTGCAGCTCTACCCACTTACCTTTTGGTCCCATAACAGTAATATGCAACGCTTCGTAGCCGTTATCCTTGGGCGTTGTGAGCCAATCGCGCAGGCGGCTATTGTTGGGATGGTAAATGTCTGTTACCATGGAGTAAATCTGCAAGCATTGCTGCTTCTCATCGGCATCAGGTGAGGGCTTAAATACAATGCGTACCGCAAATAAGTCGTAAATTTCCTCAAATGGAATTTGCTTGGCCTCCATCTTTTTCCAAATGGAGTAAATGGATTTTACGCGTCCGCTAATTTCAAATTCTATGCCCTGTTCTTTAAGTTTCTCTTTTATGGGGGCATTGAATTCATCAATGTAGGCATTACGCTCTGCCTCAGATGAGGCTATTTTATTTTGCAACTCCGCGTACATTTTCGGAAACTGGAACTTCATGGTCAAGTCCTCCATTTCCGTTTTTATTTTGTACAAGCCCAGCCTATGTGCCAGTGGTGCGTAAAGGTATATGGTCTCGCTCGCTATTTTTTCCTGCTTGTGTGGTGCCATAGAACCCAGCGTGCGCATATTGTGCAAGCGATCAGCCAACTTAATCAGCACCACGCGAATGTCATCGGCCATAGCCAACATCATCTTTTTAAAGTTCTCGGCCTGTATAGATACGTTGCTGTCAAAAATGTTGTCAAGCTTGGTGAGTCCGTCAACAAGAAACGATATTTTTTCACCAAACATTCCCTCAATATCTTCCACAGAAAATTCGGTGTCTTCTACTACATCATGCAGCAGGGCGGAGGTGATGGATTTGTAACCTAACCCGATTTCGTGCGCCACAATCTTGGCCACGGCAATAGGGTGCATAATATATGGTTCGCCTGATTTTCGGCGGGTACCTTTATGCGCCTCGTAGGCCAACAGAAAAGCCTTACGCATAACTTCTACCTCATCGTTGGTGAAAGAGCGCAGGCTACTGCCCAGCATGTCGTTGAAGGCGGCTACCGCCTCTTCGCGATCTATGTCTTTTTCTTCTGCCATTTTTTGTTTTAGTACACCACCGTTACGTTACCATTTTTTTCTAGACTGTTGCCGTTAGCAAAGGTTATTTTTGCAAAATAAACGTAGCTGCCTTCGGTAACAAAATCGCCTATATTATTTTCTCTGCCATTCCACGGTTCGCTGCCTTTGTATATTTGCTTGCCATTGCGGGCGTATATGTATAGCATATAGTTGAAAGCGTAGCTGCTCACCGGTTCAAACAGGTTGCGACTTTTTCTGGTAATAGGATTTGTGGCGCTGCTGCTTAGCTGTAGCGCGTTGGGCATGTACACCTGTGGCGTAACGGTGCTGCAGGTATTGTAGGAGCGCACGTAGCTTATTGGTTGCTGGTTTTCGCCTTCGATTAAGGCCTCAACTATATAACAAAAGGTGGAAAGAATGCTTGAATCGGGTAGTGCCGACAAGTTGTCAATAATGGAGGTGAGTGAGGTATTACCTACAAAGGTTGCTAACTCGGATGGTGCGGTACGGTACACGTTGTAGGTAGCGGCGCTGTCGTTGTACGTAACTTGGTTCCAGCTGATAGTATTCCTTGTTCCATCGTTCTGTGCTTTTACGATAAGGCTTGTGGCTACCGGGCTGGATACTGTTGGTAGTGAGCAGGAGTTTATTGCCGATACTCGATAAAACACAAGTGAGCTGCCGTCGGTGTCGCAGCTAACAGAGGTTTGTTGCTTATCGGTGAACTCTTTAAAAGGAATAAATTCTCCTTCGGCATTGTCGGATTTTTCGACACAAAAGCGATCATACTCTGTATTGGGGTCAATATGAAAGCGAAGCAAGGTACTTTTTCTGCCTACGAGTACCGAGTCAATGTTGATGTACTGCGGGCGTGCGGGTAGCGGAGTAAAAATGCTTTGTCGGTTGGAGTAGCTGGTGTCGCTGCCGTACACAGCGGCAACATAGAGGTGGTAATATTTATGCACTTGTACCGTATCTAGTACGTATGACGTGTCGCCCTCGCTGGTGCCAAGCCATACTACGCTATCGGCGTTAAACGTGCTGCTGCCCGCATAGCCATATATGTGATAACGTATCTCATCTGTAAATCCGGATATAGGTTGGTAGCTAGACTTGCTCAATTTTTGGTAGGGGCTCCACCTCATGCTAATGGAGTTAGCGCAGCTGTCGAGTACCAGCTGATTTAGCTGCATGGTGCGGAAGAGATTTGTGATAAAAATTGTGGAATCAGCACCCTTCAGGCGTAGCGCAAAGGCGTGCGGAGTGCAACAACCGACGGAGTCCGCAAGGTATTGGGTACTTTGATTATTTAAAGTATCAATGGTGTATAAGTTGGTTAGCTGTGGTGCATAGATCAGCATTTCTACGAATACCGTATCTACGAGGGCGGGATTTGGGAAATCCCACTGCAGGAGAAACTTTTGAGAGTCAACATCAACACCGGCTGAGCGAAAGTGGACGTCACGAGCATTGATGGCACATACGGTGTAGGTGCTTACGCAAAATAGAAGTATGGCAAAAAGTTTTTTCATGCAAATGTTTTGCACCGTATTCTCAAATCGTACGACCCTAACAGGGTTTGGTTACCTTGTTATCCCACTATCACGCTGCTCATGAAGGTGGGATTGAAATATTTTTGCGCCAGCGCTTGCAGCTGCTCCGGCGTAATGTTTTTTACGGTATCGAATAGCTTGTGCGCGTAGTTGTAGGGTAGGTCGCTCGATAGGTTATCAAGCGCCATTTCAGCCAGCCCCCACGGACCGTCAAGCGAGCGCATTATTTCACCGCTAATGTAATTTTTTACCAGCGTCAGCTCTTCATGCGGCATTTTTTCGTCGCACAGCAGCTGCAGCTCCTTCTTTATTTCGGTAAGGGTGGCTTGCGTAACCTCCTTACCCACCTCGGCGCCTATGCTTAGGTGCCCGCCGTGGCGGTAGTTCACCAGCGATGCAAATATGCCGTAGGTATAGCCCTTATCCTCGCGAATGTTGCGCATGAGCCTCGACCCGAAGTAGCCGCCCAGCGCCACCGCAAGCACGTGCAGCGGGGCAAAATCGGGGTGTGACTTTTTGAGTAGTGTGCGCCCCATGCGTATGGCGCTTTGCACGGCATCGGCTTTGGCTATGCCAATATCCTGCGGCTGACTTTGAGCCTGTGCTATGGCAATTGGCGCCGCATTTTTGCCTGCGGGAATTTTTCCAAAAAACTCTTCCAGCATTTGCAGCTCCTCGTTGCCTATTTTTCCTGCCGCCAAAATAAAGCAGCGGTTGGCGGTGAAAAACTCCGCGTGAAATTGCTGTAGCAGCTCGCGCTGCAGCAGGTCGTAATCTTCAAGTTCGGCAAATAGGCCGTACGGGTGATTTGCTCCGTACAGGTGTGCCAAAAACTGCTCGCGCGCTGTGTACGCCACCCGTTCCTTTTCAATGCGTAGCTGCTGCTTGCGCTTGGCGCAGTAGGTGCTTAGCTCCTCTTGCGCGTAGGTGGGGCGAAGTACAATCTCGCTCAGCGTCTCCAGTGTTTTACGCAGGTGGCGGCTTAGCGAGTACACGGTGAGCATGGCAAAATCCTTGTCAATATGCTGCTCGTACGATGAGCCGAGAAAGTCGAAGCTCTCGGCTACCTGTGCCGCCGTGAGGTTGCGCGTACCCTCGCTCATAAGCGCGAGGGTAGCGCTTGCCACCAGCTTTTGCTGCTGGTAGCAAGTGCCTGCCTCAAACACCAGCGATACACGCGCCACGTCCTGCCCGCCCGCGTTGATAACGTGCAGCGGTATGCCGTTGCTCAGCGCGCGCTGCTCGGATTTTACCTCGGGCAGCGTATCGGGTAATGCTGTATGTGGTGCAGTTGTACGATCTAACATAATAATGTCAGATTTCAGATTTCAGATTTCAAATTTCAAATGCAGCAGTGGCCCCAATCTGAAATTTGAAATCTAAAATTTGGAATTATTCCTGTCTTCCTTCGGTTACGGCTTCCTTGCTTACCTTCTTAACCAAGCCTTGAAGCACGTTACCCGGGCCGAGCTCAACAAAGTTGGTGGCACCATCGGCTACCATGTTTTGCACGATTTGTGTCCAACGCACGGGGGCGGTAAGCTGTGCTATCAGGTTTTTCTTAATGGCTTCGGGTTCGGTTTGTGGCTTAGCATCCACGTTTTGGTACACGGGGCACACGGGTGAGTTGAACTTGGTAGCGGCAATAGCGGCCTCGAGCTCTACCTTTGCGGGCTCCATAAGGGGCGAGTGGAACGCGCCACCCACGTTGAGCTTCAGCGCGCGCTTAGCGCCTGCTTCGGTTAGCTTGGCGCAGGCAGCGTCAATACCTGCTATGCTGCCCGAAATAACCAGCTGGCCGGGGCAGTTGTAGTTGGCGGCAACTACTACGTCGTTTATGCTTGCGCAAATTTCTTCCACCTTCTCATCGGGCAAGCCCAAAATAGCGGCCATGGTTGAAGGCTGCATCTCGCAGGCCTTTTGCATGGCTTGCGCACGCTGTGAAACCAGCTTAAGGCCATCCTCAAAGTTCATGGCGCCTGCGGCAACCAGCGCTGAGAATTCGCCCAGCGAGTGACCTGCTACCATATCGGGAGTAAAATCGGTGAGGGTTTTAGCCAAAATAACCGAGTGAAGGAAAATGGCGGGTTGGGTAACCTTGGTTTGCTTCAAGTCCTCGTCGGTGCCGGCAAACATGAGGTTGGTAATGTTGAAGCCCAAAATATCGTTGGCTTGATCAAACATAGCCTTTGCCTGAGCGTGATTATCGTACAGGCTTTTGCCCATACCTACAAACTGCGCACCCTGACCGGGGAATACATAAGCTTTCTTCATTTTTTTAAAGTTGAAAGGTTTATAAAGTTATAAAGTTCGTAAAGTTTTGAAATTGAAAATAAACAACAAAAGTAAGCATTTTTGCCGATTTTTCATAGGGCAAAGGCGCTCACACGGACGGGGTGCAATGCATGCTTTATTCGTGCTATCTTTGCATGATATTTTTAAAGCATGAGTAATAAAACCAAGGGATACGTATTGGGCGCAATTGCTGCGGCCACATACGGAATGAACCCACTTTTCGCACTTCCGTTATACAAGGAGGGCATGGATGCCGATTCAGTTCTTTTTTTCGCTACCTATTTGCACTACCCATATTAGGAATTATGCTTAAAATGCGGGGGCGTAGCTTGAAAATACAAAAGAAGGAGATTCTACCGCTTATTGTTATGGGATTGCTTATCGCCATTTCGTCCACCATGCTGTTTCAAAGCTATAACTACATGGATGCCGGAATTGCCTCTACGCTGCTATTCGTTTACCCTATTATGGTTGCGGTTATTATGGCTATTGGCTTTAAGGAGAGAGTTACGTTGCAGACCATTTTTTGCATACTGGTGGCATTGGGAGGCATTGCCTTGCTGTATAAGGGTGGTGATGGGGCGTCGCTCAGCCTCACGGGTACGCTGCTTGTAATGGTGTCGGCGCTGTCGTACGCATTCTACATTGTTGGGGTAAATCAACCCATACTAAAAGAGGTGGCAACATTAAAACTTACTTTTTACGCGATACTTTTTGGCATGTCGGTATTTCTTTTCCGCACCGATTTTGGTACAAGCCTGCAGGTAGTACACAAGTGGTACATGTGGGGAAATTTGATCGCCCTTGCGGTATTCCCCACCGCCATCTCGTTTCTGTGCACAACCCTTGCCGTGCAGTACATAGGCTCTACGCCCACGGCTATTCTGGGCGCGCTGGAGCCGGTTACCGCCGTGTTTTTTGGCGTTGCGGTTTTCGGCGAAGCGCTTACCTCAAGGCTGATGGCAGGTATTGTGCTGATAATATTTTCGGTGACCATGATTGTTGCGGGAGGTAACATCAAAACCTATCTGGTACGCTTTCGGAAGCTGTTTCCTGCATTACCGCGTAAGGGGGAGAGGTATAAAAGTTGTAGCCGACAATGAATTAACATCCGCAAGGTTTGCGTGGAGGCGACAGCAGAGACCGCTTGGCTTTGCCAAATTTCCATCCTAGCGTAGGGCGAGGTTCAGGTGCTTGACAAAGTAGTACTGAACGCCTACGGCGAGCGCAATATCAAAATCGATGGGTGAGCCAGCATTTTAAATGTGGGTTTAGAACATCCATCCTATACCCACTTGCACTATTTGGTTGTGTGCCTCTTCATTTGTGCCGTTGAGACTAATCAACTCGGTGAACCCAAAACTATATCGTACATCGAAAAAAAGATGTTTTCCACCTTGGTAGCGTATGCCTGCTACACCCGCTAAATCGGGAGTAAAGTGGCCATAATCGGGAGTGCTGATGTTGGGATACGTGTAGCCATTGCTAAGTTCAAGTTGCGGTCCAACAATAACACTAAATGGTGCCCTATTACCCAACTTTATTTTGGCTAATAGTGGGATGTAAAAAGTATTGCTGGAATTGGCGAATCGCATGTAGCCAATCTCCCCCTGAATTCCCACTATGTGATTGATGCTGTAGTGAGCATATCCGCTTATATCCAATCCGAAAGTTCCCTTAGCGCTGTGGGAGTAGCTGTTGTTATCAGAGTCGTAATTTTCTTTGTTGTTCGCACGAATTAGTTGTGATGCTCCAACCTTGATGCCAAATGTAACTTGTGACAACAGCGTGCCGTACGCGCCAATTAGTGTAACGACTAAGAGAATTAATTTCTTCATATTTATTAGAGAAGGGGATGCCATTCAAAATTGGCAGTATCCCAAAATCATCTTAAAATGTCCATCCTACATTTAGCTGTAGTACGCGGGTCTTTGCTCCACTAATTTTAGTAGTGTTGGTTAGGTAGCTACGATTGTCGTCTATGGTATTGCTTAAGCCATGATTGCAACGTAGCTCGAGATTCAGGTGCTTGAAGAATGTATATTGAACTCCTAATGAAAGAGAATACTCTGTTTTCCATTCGGGTGAATGCGTATCGCCATAGTTCCAAAATGCTAACTGCCCACCCGCCAAGATGCTCAAGGGTATTTCTTTGAGGGGTTTAAAATCAGCCAGCAGGGGGACATCAATGGATGGGCATCCCCCGCTAACATGGTAGGAGGTAAGAATTTCTGCTTGCATAGCCCAATGCTCGTTAAACGAATAGTTGGCAAATCCCCCAAGTTGACCACGCATAATTGTGCTCATAGGCTCGCTATTTTCATATACTATGCTTCCTGATGCATCGCTTCCCACGATCTTTTCATCGGAAAAGGCAACCATGCTAATGCCGCCCTTTACTCCAAATTTAAATTGCGCTGAGGTAGCGATGCTCACTGCCAGCAGCAACACGAGTAGTGCTATCTTTTTCATTGGTATTGAATTAAAGCAAAGCCGTTCAAGGAGAGCAACTTTGCGAAGTTAGATATTGGTTCTTAGCGTTGTTTATAGCATAAGTAAATCCACTTGCCACCAGCTCCTTCATTCAAATCCTGTGGAATAACATGCCAATCCCCATATGCTGTAACCTTTGATGTTGAAGAAATAACAAGTATATCGCTAACCCTAAGTGGGCTGTCTGTCGGGCCTGATGCATAAGAACCTTCAATGTAAATGAATGGGCCTCCAGCTCCTCTGTTAAGGTCTGTCCACAAGCTATTGTCAAAGTTTACGCCTAATGCACGCTTCGATGATGAGGCAAAAGGAAGTTCTGGTCTCCAAGAGGTAAAGGCATTTAAGCTGGTAAAGCGTCCAATATTATTTTTTCTATAGTATAGGTAAATATATTGACCACCTGCTCCTTCATTTAAATCAACGGGGATTTTTGTGTAGCCATCTCTCGTGTCGGGTGCATTTCCTCCAACATGGCCTTTGATATCATCTATAAAGTAACCGCTGGTTCCCTCTGATGTGCCAATTGCTTTTAGTCGTGGATTTCTTTTTTCGTAATCTTCTGACGAAAATAGTACGGTTACACTATCATCATAAAATTCCGGCTTTTCGCGATAAATGCCTTTGGCAATAGTATCACCTTTGGCCAGCTCAAAGAAGGGTGCGCTCTGAACCTTGCTTTCTGCTTGCTCTTGTAGCATAGAGGGCTGCGCATTTTCATCCTTGCTGCACGATGGCAGTACGGAGAGTTGTAGCGCTGCTACGGCAGCTAATAGGTATGCTTTTGTGTGTTGCATAGAAATTAAAAGATTAAAAATTGGACAATAATGTACGGTTAACCATGCCAATAAAGTTATTGATAGCCGCGGCTATTTGCAACGTGCATAGGGGGTTAAGGAGCGTTTTTATGCTATAAGAAGATAGCGATGCTTGCAGTTCAGTTGATTGTCGTAATCGGATTGGAGCATTTGTTACGTATTCGAATGATGTGAATACGTAAATGGGAAAACTCGTAAGTGGTATGCTGTGGCCTATAGCCTTGACTTAAGGCATGCTTCGCTTATTTTGGACTGCGGAGCCATGTCCAGCTTTCTGCGTATAGCTGTTTTTTTGCTTAGAACAGCGCTTGCGCTCAGCTGCATAAGGGATGCAATTTGCTGGTTGCTGAAGCTGGCGAGCGCGAGGCAGCAGGTAACAAACTCCGAATGGGTGAGCTGCGGGAACTTCTGTCTCACCATGGCGGGTAGTTCATTGTAGTATTTGTTGAGGGCGGGGTATAGCTGCTCAAGGGGGGAGGTGTATCCTTTGGCACAAAGGGTTTGCTTGAACCTTTTGTGCAATACTGCCCCTTGCTCATCGTTTAGCAAAAATGATTCCAGCAGGCAGCCTTGCTTTAGTAGCTCCAGCTGTTCTGATTTTTGTAGCCGAGAATTCGTGGAAATTTCGCTTGTTTGACCTTTTGGCACTTTTATAGCGCGGCGCAACAAGTTGGAAATGGCGGAGGTGAGTCGTGGCTCGTTCATGTAGCATAAGGCGTTTTGCGGCTACGTTTTGTAAGGATAGATAACGCAAATATACGTTTTTTGCTATATTTGTAGTTGACTAAGTCTCAAAAAAAAACTAAAAATAAATGGCAAAGCGAATTTTGAAACGTACCGTGTTCCTTTGGGGATTACCGACCTTGCTGGTAGCTGTGGTGCTGGTGCTTATGTTTGGCCGTCCGCTGTTTCGCGGCGCCACCTCGTTTGGCTTTCCCAACGCCAATAAGGTGCGGCACATAGTGCTTAACGATGGCGCGCAGCACATGGAGCTGGATAGGCACAGCGGACGCTGGTATATTAACAACGGTGATGAAATGGCGCAGCAGGATAAGGTGGCCGACGCACTGTACGCCTTGCAAATGCTGGAGGTGAAGTATCCGCTTCCTACGGAGCTGACCGATGCTATTCCGAGTAGCGGGCTGCGCGTAATGGTGAGTGGTTGGCTGGGAAGCCTGCGCGGCTACACGCTGTATAAGGTGGACTCGCTGCTGGTGGGTGTGGTGCGCGAGGGAAAACCCTACGTACTGCAGGTGCGTGGCAACGAGGAATTAGATATTTTTTCGCTGCTGGACGCAAACGCCTTAAGTTGGCGCAAAACGCTGTTGGTGAATTTGCTGCCCACGCAAATAGCATCGGTGGCAGTGGAGGATTTGGGTAATCCCGAGCGTTCGTTTACGCTGTCAGTGGATACGTTGGGTAACGCAGAGCTGCTCGAAATGTACAGCGGAACGGAGCACACGCGCCTTGATATGGATCACGTAAAACGCTACTTATCGTATTATCGTGGGCTGAGCGTTGAGCGCTACGCTACCGAGCTGAGCGAGGATGATGCCGAAGCCATACTGATGGGTGATGCCGCCTACATGATTACCATTACCAACCGCGAGGGCGTAACGCAGGTGATTAAGTTGTACTATATTCCTGTGGGCGATGAGCTCGACGCCTTTGGTCGTCCCACCAAGGTAGACCTGAACCGCTGCTACCTGCAGCAGGATGACGATACCCATCTGGCAGTGGCGCTGTGGGTGGATTTTGATATCCTTCTGAAGGACATGAAGTTCTTCAGAAAGTAAAGGTAAACGACAGTACTTGCGAAGCGTCATTGCGAGGAGGAACGACGAAGCAATCTCATCAATTGCGCCGTTGGCGCAAAGTTAAAGATTGCCGCGCTTTGCTCGCAATGACGCTTCGATTATTGTTATTTATTAATAATTAGGTATTTAATGTACTCGAATTGTCTCTTTTCAACAAAACTCCAACAAAGTCGGTGTTTATAACTTTTAAATCAACTTATTGCTTGTTAAATATTTGCAAATAATCACCAGATGTTATGAACATTGACTTGAGGTTTGCGAATGTTTTATAACTTTGTTTGCTCGACTAAAATGGCAGTAATGCCTTATAAGGTCTTATTTTTGAAATAAATAAAAAACGAATAGCAGAATGAAATTTGTAATTCCAAGCACGGAGCTGCTTACGCATCTGCAGCTGATGGGAAGGGTAATGAATAGCAAGAATACCATGCCCATTTTGGACTACGTGCTGATGCAGCTCAAGGATGGTAAGCTTACGCTGATGGCTTCGGACCTTGAAACCACGCTCATATCGCAGATTGAGGTACCCAGCGTACAGGAGGAGGGCAGCGTGGCTGTACCCCGCATGATGATGGATACGCTTAAGGAATTTCCCGAGCAGCCCATTACCATGGTGGTTACTCCCGGCTCGTTTATCATTGAACTCACGTGGGCTACAGGTAAGGCCAGCATCCCCGGCTTCGACCCGCAGGATTTCCCCGCTATACCCGAGCTAAAGGGCAACGTTACCCGCATTAACTTCCCGCCATTGGCGCTTAACGAAGGAATTGCGAAAACCCTATTCGCCACAGCCAACGACGAGTTGCGCCCCGTAATGAACGGCGTGTACTTTGACCTTAGCAGCGATAACGCCACCTTTGTAGCATCCGATGCTCATAAGCTGGTGCGCTACCGTCGCCTTGATGTAAAGGCTTCGGATAAGGCCGCGTTTATTCTTCCCAAGAAGCCCGCTGCGCTGCTGCGCAACATTTTGGTGAAGGAGCAGGGTGAGGTAGAGGTTGCTTTTGACGATAAGAACGCCTCGTTTAGCCTATCGGGTTACAAGCTGGTGTGCCGCCTCATCGAGGGTAACTTCCCCGCTTACAACTCGGTTATACCTACCGAAAACCCCAACAAGGCTACGGTGGATAGGCTCGAAATGCTAACGGTGGTAAAGCGTATTGCTACGCTGGCTCCCGCTGGCACCAGCCTTATTCGCATTAAGCTTTCGCAAAACCAGCTGACCATATCGGCGCAGGATATTGACTTCTCGTACTCAGGTACCGAGCGCATGACCTGCCAGTATGAGGGCGACGAAATGGAGATAGGCTTCAAGTCGTCATTCCTGATTGAGATACTGATGAACCTGCCTTCGCAGGAGGTGGTGCTCGAATTCTCCGACCCCAGCCGCGCAGGTCTTATACTGCCCGTGGGCGAGGCTTCCGAAAACGAGGACACGCTCATGCTGCTTATGCCTATGATGATAAACGCATAGGTTAAGAAAATGTGTTGTAGTGGGCGGGGAAAAAGAGCCATGCGTAGTAATGGGGCGGGTTTGAAAAAACCCACCCCCGACTCACGGAGGAGTAGAAAAACCACCAAAATGTTAATAGTGT
>JAVBKY010000006.1:0-378797 GCA_031553765.1 Bacteroidales bacterium | reverse complement strand
GCGGCGGGGTTCCACTCCTTCCCATGCCGAACAGGGTTGTTAAGCCCGCCAGCGCCGAGGGTACTGCGAAAGCGGGAGAGTAGGTCGCCGCCTAACTTTTAAAACGCGAGCATCACACAACGTGGTGCTCGCGTTTTTTTTTGCATATATTTGAAAAATGATTTTTACCATTCTATAATATGTCCATACAAAAATTTAACTTCCAAGGCTGGGGAAGCTCAATAAAGGATTTAGTGATAAACTTACCTTTTCCATTGACTTATTTGCTACTTGGCATAGCTTCAGCTACCATGGCTATTGAGCAACCTGCATCCTCTCACAACCTGCTTTGGCTGTTGTGTCTACCTTGTATGCTAATTTCTTTGTCGTTGTCCTTGACGGCTTCGGCCAATACGTGGGGAGTAGCAAAAAAAATATTGATACAGCTTATACCTGTTGCTATTTTGCTGGCATATTTTGCTATTCTTCCCAAAACACTCAACAAATTTGAGGTGTATGATATTACTACTTACGCGCTGCTACTGTTGACAGCCTGTATGATGCTCACTTTTCTTCCTCTCTTGGGTAATAAGGACGCTAATAGGCTGTGGGTATATAACCATAAATTATTCTCTCGCATTATTCTTTCGGGGTTATTCTCGGGCGTACTTTATGCAGGGACTGCCCTTGCGCTTATTGCTATTGACCAGATGTTTGGAATCAAAGTGAGTGATAAGATTTTTCTGCATTTGCTTGTTTTGGTAGTGGGATTATTTGGTGGTACATTTTTTTTAATTGCTTTTGTTAAAGAAACGTGGAAAAAGGTGGAAGAAATTTCTTTTCCAAAGGTCTTAAAAATATTTTCGCTCTACATTCTTTTTCCTCTCGTGGTGGTCTACATGTTTATCTTGTACATTTATTTTTTGCGTATATGCTATACGTGGGAATTACCGCGGGGGTGGGCCAGCACGCTAGTGCTGATACTTGCAGCAGTTGGGATTTTAGCATATGCAGCATCTTGGCCCTTGGCTCAAAAAAAGCAAAATATGCTGGCGAGTATTTATCATCGTATTTTCTTTTTCTTATTTGCCCCCTTGCTTATTTTGCTATTTGTTGCCAGCCTGCGTCGCATTGCCGACTATGGTATAACCGAGATGCGCTACTTCCTAGTTGTTATAGCCACTTGGTTGACTTTTGTGGTGATGTATTTCATCTTTAGCCGTAAAAAAGATTTGAGATTTATTCCGTTAACGCTAGCTGTGATTGCCGTTATTGCTTCTTTTGGTCCGCTAAGCGCTTTTTCGGTATCGCAGCGCAGCCAGATGTCAAGGCTTGAAAAAATAATGTATGCAAACGGAATGTTGAAGCAAGGGAAACTTATTCCGTCTACTTTATTGAACGATAGTATTTCGGTGGAAATAAATATCTTGTTGGATTATTTTGAAGACTCTAAAGCCGGATTGCAGCAACTTGAGAAGCGCTGGAACACCACCTTTGAGCACGATAGCACAGACGTGAAGTTAAGACGTCAAACAGTGGCTGAGGCGTTACATCTAACAACATTTTCCACCTATCATTCGAGTAGTAAAAGTGGCGAATCGGAGGCTAAACGTGTGTACTGGTGCGTAGAGAGAGAAGGTAGGCCGATAGATATTGCGGAGTATCGTCAGCTATTTACACAGTGTAGTTTGAATGGCTATAATAGGACGGTTGATAGCATATTGGTAAACGGAAAAACGCTACTCATATCCCTATCTGAAGGTGGAGATAGCGTACTTGTGAAACTTAATGGTAGGGCTTCAACACACTTGAATGTTAACGATTATGTAAAAGATAAGGAAAGACAGGGATGGTCAATAGACCAAAGGGGTGGTGCGCATGGGGAATCGTTGGATTTTGTGCTGAAAGTTGGAGAACACAAGTTGAAGTTTGTGGTGACTTCTTTTTCTGCCGAAAGGCGTGACTCTGTATACCAAGCTAACAATATATCATACCATTTACTGGTACGTTAGCTCGCATGTAAGGACTTTTGAAACTTAGCTTTTTGTGAGACTTTTTATGCCCAGTGTGGTAAAAATCTCAGTATATTTGTTTCCCATTTTCAAAAACTTAAAAAGAGATATATGAGCGCTACCGAAAAAGTAAAATGTCTCATTATAGGCAGTGGACCTGCAGGTTATACCGCTGCCATTTACGCTTCAAGGGCTAATTTGCAACCAGTTGTGTATGAAGGATTAGAGCCTGGTGGGCAGCTCACTACTACTACCGAGGTGGAAAATTTTCCCGGTTATCCTAAAGGTGTTACAGGTCCGCAAATGATGGAGGATATTCGCAATCAGGCATTGCGTTTTGGAGCCGATATTCGCTCGGGCTTGGCTACTAAGGTAGATTTGAGCCAGCGTCCATTTTCGGTTACAGTGGATAGTGGCGCTGTGCTTGAGGCGGAGGCACTGATTATAGCTACGGGTGCTACCGCTAAATACTTGGGGTTACCTTCCGAAACAAAATTCCGTGGGCAAGGTGTTTCTGCTTGTGCCACTTGTGATGGCTTTTTCTACCGTAAGCAGGATGTAGTTGTGGTGGGGGGGGGTGATACCGCCTGTGAGGATGCCGCCTACTTGGCCGGCTTGTGCCGCAAGGTGTACTTGGTAGTGCGCCGTAACGTACTACGTGCCTCTAAGGCTATGCAGGATAGGGTAATGAATACGCCTAATATTGAAATTCTTTGGGAGCACCAAACCAAGGAGGTGCTGGGTAATGAGAGTGGTGTGAATGGTGTATTGCTTGTAAATGGCAAGGGAGAGGAGAAAAAGGTGGATGTGTCGGGCTTCTTCTTAGCAATAGGGCACACGCCTAACAGCGATGTGTTTCAAGCTGAAATTGAAACCGATGAGCAGGGCTACATCATAACTAAGGGTAAGAGTACACAAACCAATATTTCTGGCGTATTTGCCTGTGGTGATGTGCAGGATCCGGTTTATCGTCAAGGTATTACAGCTGCAGGGTCGGGGTGCATGGCGGGTATTGATGCTGAGCGATTTTTAAGTGAAAATAAGTAGTTGTATTTGTCTTAGAAAATAGCTACCTTTGTAGGCTATCTTCGCACCATATATGAGAAAAGTTGCAATCATAGGAAAAGTTTTTCTGCCGATTTTTGCGGTAGCGCTGCTATGCTCATGCAACAGCTTTGATAAGCTGCTTAAGAATCCTGACTTCGGTGTAAAATACCGTGAGGCAGGTAAGTACTACGACAAGGAGAAGTATGATAAGGCTGTTACATTATATGAAAATATTTTGCCGTTTTACCGTAATGCTCCACAGGAAGATACTATCAATATTCGTATAGCTCGCGGCTACTATAAGCAGCATGAGTACGAGTTGGCGCAATACTATTATAACTTATTTCGCCAATCGTTTCCACGTAGTAAGTTTGTTGAAGAAGCGGATTACATGCAAGGGTTGTGCAGCTACGATTTGTCGTTGCGGCCATCGCTTGACCAAACGGAAACCAACAACGCGATTCAGTCGTTCAACATTTACCTATACAGGTATCCAGCCGGTCAGTATGTGACTGATATTAACGGTATGATACGTGAATTGGAGGGCCGTCTGGCGGAGAAAGCATTTAAGGGAGCAAAGTTGTACTACACTACTGAGCACTATAAAGCGGCTGTAGTGGCGCTTAAAAACTGTATTAAGGACTATCCAGATTCGCCTTTCCGAGAGGAAATGCTGTATTTGGTGCTTCGTTCAAGTTACCTGCATGCCAAGCATAGCGTAGCTGATAAGCAGCGTGATCGCTACCAGCAGTCCATTGACGAATACTACAACCTGGTGAGTGAGTATCCAGAGTCAAAGTACAAGCGTGATGCGGAGAAAATTTATAAGGAACTGCAGGAAAAAACCAAGTCGTAAAATAGAAAAAAGGATAAGGAGATAAAAAGAAGTTTGTTATTTTATCGTGCTAAACGCAATTTATCGCAAAGCCTTTATCTCTTAATTCGCAACTAATAAACCATAAATAGTAACCATGGATTTTAAGAAAACCAATGCGCCGATTAACACTGTGACGCGTGACATGAGCAAGTTTGACGATGGTACCAACAACATGTATGAGTCACTTGCTATTATTTCAAAGCGCGCTAATCAAATTTCGGTGGAGATGAAGCAGGAACTCAACCGCAAGTTGGAGGAGTTTTCGAGCTACTCTGACACTCTTGAAGAGGTGTTTGAGAACAAGGAGCAAATTGAGATCTCTCGCTTTTACGAGAAGTTGCCAAAGCCCAGCCTCATTGCTACGCAAGAGTTTTTGGAGCACAAGTTGCATTTCCGTATGACCGGCCCCGACGCTACGAAGTAGTTCGGGTAAATTATTTTTGATTTGATAAAAGCAGCAGCGCCAAAAAATGGTATTGCTGCTTTCGTTGTTACTTGCCATGCTAAAAGGAAAAAAAATAATATTGGGTGTAACGGGAAGCATTGCTGCTTACAAAGCCGCTGCTTTACTTCGCTTACTGGTGAAGGAGGGTGCTGATGTAAAGGTTATTATGACCGATGCCGCAAAGCAATTTATCACCTCTCTCACGATGGCCACGTTGTCAAAAAATCCTGTGCTAGTGGAGTTCTTTAACCCCGAAAACGGAGAGTGGAACAGCCATGTGAAGTTGGGATTATGGGCGGATTTGTATCTTATAGCTCCAGCCTCGGCTAATACCATTGGTAAAATGGCGTGTGGCATAGCCGATAATCTGTTACTTACAACCTATATGTCGGCTAAGTGTCCGGTGGCTGTGGCGCCTGCTATGGATTTGGACATGTACGCGCATACGGCACAACAGCAAAACATGGAAACGCTGCGCTCGCGTGGCGTGTTGATCATTGAGCCTGCCAGCGGAGAATTGGCCAGCGGTTTGCAGGGTAAAGGTCGTATGGAGGAGCCGGAGCAGATTGTGGAGCAGTTGCAGCTATTTTTTGAAAAAAAAAAGCTGCTGAGCGGTAAACGATTTTTGGTTACTGCCGGACCCACCTACGAAAATATAGATGCAGTACGTTTTATAGGAAACTATTCATCAGGTAAGATGGGTTATGCTATTGCCGAAGAGCTGGCTAAACGTGGTGCACAAGTAACATTGGTTTCAGGCCCGGTGAGCATTACTACCAAGCATCCCAATATTAAAGTTGAAAAAGTGACTTCGGCAAAGGAAATGTACAATGCTGCTGTAAATGCTTTTGCCAATGTTGATGGTGCTGTAATGGCTGCTGCAGTTGCTGACTTTACTCCTGATAAGCAGCTGGAGGGAAAGTTGAAGCGTGAGGGTGCAGAGTTGACGCTGCAGCTGACTTCAACAAAGGATATTGCCGCGCAGCTGGGAAAGATGAAGAAAAATAGTCAGCTGCTGGTGGGCTTTGCGCTTGAAGCAGCTAATGAGCAAGCCAATGCTGCAAAAAAATTGAAGGAGAAGAACCTTGACTTTATTGTGCTCAACTCCATGAACGACGCCGGTGCCGGTTTCAACGTTGATACTAACAAAATTTGTATTATTGATCGTGAAGGAAAAAAAATGCTATACGATCTAAAATCTAAAGTTGAAGTGGCGGCAGATATTGTGAATAGGATAGTAGAGATTATTAAGAATTAGGGTAGGCTTTGTGGGTGTGGAATAAAAATGGTAACTGGTAAATGGTAACTGGTAAATATATAGGAATCCTGTTTTGTGTTATGCTGCTTACGCAGGTGGCACAGGCGCAGCTGCATTGTAACGTTACTATCAACACGCAAAAAATACAAAGTACCAATAAGGAGCTGTTTCAACAAATGAAAACAGATATTGCCAGCTTTCTAAATAATCGTGCATGGACTAACCATCTGTACGAAACATTTGAGCGTATAGAATGTAATTTTATTATTACGCTTAACGAGCAGGCCAATGAAACCGAATTTAAGGGTACGCTGCAGGTGCAGGCGCAGCGCCCGGTGTTCAATACCACTTACAACAGTCCAACGCTTAATACTATTGATAACGATTTTGAATTTTCCTATACACCCAATGAGGTGCTGGATTACAGCGAGAATACGCACTTGTCAAATCTTACATCAGTGCTGGCCTATTGGTCGTTTGTGGTAATCGGTATGGATTACGATACATTTGCTCCACGCGGTGGTACCGAGTGGTTTCGTAAGGCAGAGCGCGTAGCGCAAAATGCGCAGTCCGAGAGTAAGCCCGGATGGGGTTCTACTTCCGGCGTTAATCGTCGCAATCGCTACTGGTTAGTGGAAAATATTTTGAGCACCAAATATTCTCGTGAGCGCATGGCTTACTATCGCTACCATCGCTTGGGTTTGGATATTATGAGCGAGAAACCTGCCGATGGGCGCGTGCAAGTTTTGCAGGCCTTGCAGGATATGCAGGCCTTATATAAGGAGAAGCCTGATAACACAATGTTCTACTACATCATTTTCTTCGATACTAAAGCCGATGAAATTGCGAATATATTCTCTGAGGCGGGACCGGTTGAAAAGGAAAATGCTTACAAGATTTTGATGGAGATAAACAATACCAACGAACCGAAGTACAAGAAGTTGAAGTAGCATGCTACAATCGTTATTGATAGAGAACTATGCCCTGATTGATAGGTTAGAGATTAACTTCAAGCATGGGCTTAGTATTGTAACAGGTGAAACGGGTGCCGGAAAATCCATTCTGCTTGGCGCTTTGGGGTTGCTTGTTGGGCAGCGTGCTGATACCGCTGTACTCAAGGATAAGGAGCGGAGTTGCGTGGTGGAGGGCATGTTTGTGGTTACCAACTACGATCTTGAACAGCTATTTGCTGAAAACGATATTGACTTTAGCAATATTACTACCATTCGTCGCGTAATTAGCCCTAACGGTAAATCGCGCGCTTTTATCAACGACCAGCCTGTAACACTTTCTGTTCTCAAAGATTTTGGGGAGAAGTTAATCGATATCCACTCGCAGCATCAGAATTTACTACTGCAAAACGCTGCCTTTCAGCTGCGTGTAGTAGATTCTTTGGCTGAAAATAAAACATTGCGTGATGGCTACGTTGCCACTTTTACTCAGCTAAGAAAGGCGGAGCAGCAGCTGACGGAGCTGGAGGAGCAAGCGCGCATGTCGCGTGGCGACTTAGATTATCTTACGCATCAGTACAAGGAGTTGGAGGCTGCCAAGCTACAAGAGGGTGAGCAGGCTGACTTGGAAAATGAGCAGCAGCAGCTCACGCATGCTGAAGAAATAAAGTTGACGTTTACCCGTGTGGCTGATATGCTTCAAAGTGACGAGGGGGGGGTAAATAAGCTACTTCGTGAGGCTGAGGTAACGCTCGAAAAAATAGGAAATGTATTTACCAAGGCCGAACCGTTGGCCGACCGCTTGCGCAGCAGCCTTATTGAGGTGCGCGATGTGGCAACCGAGGTAGAGAATATTGCCGAAGGCACAGAGGTTAACCCACAGCGCTTATTGGAGGTGAGTGAGCGACTTGACTTAATTTACACCTTGCAAAAAAAGCACAAGATAAATACCATAGAAGAATTGTTACAGGTGCAGGAGCAGCTGGGGCAAAAAGTTGGCTTGATAGATAACCTTGACGAGCAGCTGGAGCAGCTGCGTGAGCAGTGCACTACGCTTAAAGCCGAAGCCGAAAAGCAGGCCGACCAGCTAAGCCACACGCGCAGCAAAGTATTTCCTTCTATTGAATCGCACGTGGTAAAAATGCTAAAGGAGTTGGGTATTCCCAATGCTGCATTTGTGGTTCAGCGTGAGGAATTACCCGCGCTATCGATTACGGGAAAGGATGATATTCAGTTCCTTTTCTCGGCAAATAAGGGCGTAGCGCCACAGGATATTGCTCGCGTGGCTTCAGGTGGTGAAATATCGCGTCTTATGCTCAGCCTCAAATCGCTGGTGGCGTGGACAGGCAACCTTCCGACGATTATTTTTGATGAAATAGATACCGGCGTGTCGGGCGAAGTGGCCGACTGCATGGGCGAAATTATAAGTGATTTGGGAAAATCTATTCAGGTCATCAATATTACCCACCTACCGCAAATTGCCAGCAAGGGGCAAACGCACTTTTTTGTTTACAAGGAAGAAACCCCATCGGGTACAGCAACCCGCATTAAGCAACTATCCGATGCAGAGCGCGTTACCGCTGTGGCTAAAATGCTCAGCGGACAAACCCTTACCGATGCTGCTATAAAGAATGCAAAGGAACTTCTTAAGAGAGGGTAAGTCCGGATTCTAAGTTTCAATTTCCAAATTAATTTAAGTTTTCCACCTATTAAGGGTCGATAAAAAATCCTTTGTTTGTTTTTTATCGCATCCTTTTCCTCTTGCGTTTGGGCTTTCTTGTAAGGAGGATAGTAGTTTAAGCCCATTTCAACCTGCTCATCAAGAGTAATAGTATTCGTAAATTCTCCTTTTTTGTAGCAGTATGAACAGTACTCATTGGACAGGCTACCGTCTGCATTCGTGCCTTTTTGCTTATCCGCGGTGATGGGCATTCCGCAGCTCTGACAAATTTGTTCTTTATTTTCCATAAGTTAGGCGTTGGTTTTTTAGTTGAATTAATAGTATTTTTCAATTCCACCAAATCCTGTTATTATTTTATTCTCTTTCGTTTTATTGATAAAGTGGTTTAATCGCTTTTTAAATTCTTCCGGTCGTTTTCTTGCGACTTCAATGTATGCAATTCGGATACGTTTATAGGCGTCGGAGAAATGTTGGTAGCTTTTCCATGCTATTTTATCCTCTTTCAATCTGTCGATTATGTCATCTGGAAAAATAAAGGGATCAGACAAAATACTCCGTATTGTATCCTCAAACTTAGGATATATCATTTTATTTTCCAATAGCCATTTAAGTCTTTCTTTGTTGGCTTGCGAATAAGTGCTTTTGGGGTTTCTGGGTGTGAAATGCTGAATTCTATGTTCTTTGTCAAGTGGTTTTATTGTACTATCTATCCACCCAAAACAAAGGGCTTCTTCAACAGCATCGTTGTACGCAATACTTTTTTTGCCCGAAGATTTTAGGGGAAATACAAACCAAATTTCATTGGCGATATCAAAGTTGTCAGCCAGCCATTCTCGCCAATCTTCCCTGTTTTCAAAATACTTTATTTTATCCTCTGTTGTCATACAAGGTCATTCAAAGTAATTAGCTTACAGCCTTTACTTTCGTAGTAGCGAAGCATTTCGTCAATTTTCCTTTTATCAGAGCTCGTAATGCAGTCGGATAAGACGTTAACCTTATAATTTTCCTTAGCCATGTTATAGCAGGTTGATTTGATACAGGCAATTGCATCTGCTCCTGCTACATAGAATTCATCTATTCCGTTTTTATTAATAAATTCCGCGAACTCCTCACTAGTTAATGCGTTTCCCCTGTATTTTGTAAAAATATTTTTTGATACTGTTTTCATATCCGGGACTAATTCAGCCCCAAGTGTATTGGGCTTAAACGTCCTTGTGCCGTCTGATAAATTTTCGTGCCTTATATAAACTACATGAATATTATTGCAAACAGCCCAATCTATGACCTTATTTATATTGCCAATTATTTCCTTGTAATTCTTTGTGATATCATTCTGGATATCTATTACTACTAATGCTTTTTTCATTTTCTTACTTTTTTGTGCCCTTGTCGGACGGTGTATATTTTGTTTTACGTTTAATTGTTGAGTAGCATCACAAATGACGCTTGGAACGCTAGAGAATTTGTAATTCGAGTTTGCCAAGGCAGAAAAACAAAGATATAAATTTTGAGATGCACTTTCCGAAGTATTGAAAACAAAACCGCGCTCCGGTTTGCCTGGAGCGCGGTTTGTATTTGGCAAAGAGAAGAGTCTTACTTCTCCTTATTCTTTCCCAACAAATGCAGTATGCCGTTTATAAGCGTAAGCGGATGCACAGGATTCCCGGGAACATAAAGGTCAACTCTGTACTTTTCTAAAAAAGAACGATTTATAGCGGGTGTACCGGCGAATATGCCGCCGCTGATAGCATCGGTCCCGGCAAGAATAATCAGCTTGGGTTCGGCCATGGCGTTATAGCAAATTTCCAGCGCCTCCTCCATGTTTTTTGTAATGGGACCTGTAATTACAAGCCCGTCGGCGTGGCGTGGTGAGGCCACAAAGTCAATACCAAAGCGCCCCATGTCGAAGTTGACGTTGGTGGCGGCGTTGAGCTCCAGCTCGCTGCTACCGTCGCCCCCTGCGCAAACCTGGCGCAACTTGAGCGCGCGACCAAAGTAGCTGCGAATTTCACGACGCACCTTAGAAGGGTCAAGGCGGATAGCATCTCGCTCTCCTTTTTTTATAATAAGACGGTCGACGTTGTTGGTGGCAGTTTTGTGGTCGTTGGTAAAGTGGATTTTGCCTTGGGTGATAAATTCACACTCTCTACAAAAGGTACACTTTCCTAGATGCAGCAACTCTAACCTTGCATTTATGGCTTTGGTCGGACAAATTTTCTCGGCAGCCAACAAGTTCTCAGTGGTAATACTGCTGTCAATTTCCGGTCGCCCGCCATAGGGTGGTTGAAGCACCACCTTCTCCACGTTGGGGATTACCTGCCGACCGTGAGCACTGAGTATTTTTAGTTCTAAAAGATTCATTAATATGTTGAACTGTTGAATCGTTGAGCTGTTGAATTGAATCTGTCAACCTCCGCCGCACTCCTTCGATAGGCTCAGGATGACAACCCACGGGGTTACATTTTCAATTCTCCACTCTCAATTCTCAATTATTATAAATCGTGTCCGCAGTATGATAAATTAAAACTTTTGTTGCAAATGGGGAAGTCCGAAATCTGTTGTCCGCGCATGGAGAGCATCAGCCCCATCCAGTTGTGCAGCGAGGGATCGGTAATTTTATAGTGCACAAGAGCGCCATCCTCATTGGTAATACCTACGTGGCAAATTTCGCCGCGCCAACCTTCCACCAGCGATATGGCAATGGATGAAGGCTGTAGCTGCGCCTCGTAGTTGGGCTTATCTTCGGGTAGCAGCATGGATATGCCCGCTACTTTTTCGAGCAACCCTATAATGAGGTTGATGGATTGATCTACTTCTACTTTACGTAGCATAAGGCGCGCGCTAATGTCGCCGTTTTCGAGCGTAGCGGGTGAAAATACGTGCTTTTTGTAGCCCATAAAGGCATGCGTAGAACGTATGTCGCGACGCACGCCGCTGGCACGCGCTGTAATTCCTATCATACCCAGCTCCAATGCTTGCTTACGCGAAAGTGTACCTATGGTTTCAAAACGCGATAAAGCGCCGGGCAATGTAAATACACGGTCGGTAACGTCCTTGTAGCGGTGCTGCACCCTCAGCAGCGCGTTGGTTATAGAGTTGATGGTTTCGTGGTAAGCAGGGTAGTGCGAACCTTGCGGACGAATGAGTCCCTTACCGAAGCGGTTGCCGCACCACGATTGCATAGCATTAATAACGAGCGTTCGTAGTGCCTCGCAGGTAACTTTTCCCAGCTGGTAGGCTATGTCGCCGCACAGCGCCGAGGTGTCGGCTATGTGCATGGCGATACGCTCCATTTCAAGCGCAACTACGCGCTCCAGCTGTAGGCGTTCCGAGGCTTCGAAACCCGAAAGGCTTTCGGTAAGCATAACATGTGCCAAGGCATGTCCCACCGGATTGTCGCCTGCAATGCTTTCGGCAAGGGTACACTGTTGTAGCGGGTGATTTTTGGTGAGCATGAGCTTTTCTATCCCGCGGTGCTGAAAGCCCATAGCATTTTCCACATGCAATACCTGCTCGCCGTTGCAGCAAAAGCGAAAGTAACCGGGTTCAATAATTCCTGCGTGAATAGGACCTACGCCTACTTCATGTACTTCTTCGCCTTCTATTTCATAAAATGGGTAGCGCTCAAAACTACTACTTTTGTTTACTGCGTCGTGTGGAAATCGTAAAGGTTTTAGCCAGGGGTGATCGGCAAAATCAATGCCGTAGGTTTCGTGCATCTCGCGCTCGAAATTGCAGAAGGCTGCATGCTTTGCGGTGAGCGAACTGAGTGGCTTTTGACGTGATTTTTTTACCTTGTGGGAAAGTGCTAAAATCTTCTCGGTTTCGTCGTCGGCAATGCAGCATATGCACAACCATCCATCCTTTTGTGGAAGTGCAAAGTAGCTAACGCAGTGCTTGGCCTCATTGTGCATAAGGCTAATTATCAACTCCGAAAAGTAGTTGTAATCCAGCAGCGGAATATTGTCTAATGGAACAGCTGCATCGTTATTGCGTAGTTCAATCATATCGCTTCAATGCTGCTGGCCTGTAGCCAACCTTGGTTGCCATCGGCAGTTTTAATTTTCTTCCAGTCGCCAATGGTTTCCAGTACTTTTACTTTTGTGCCTTCGTGCAGTACAAACAGGTCAACTCCGGTAGTATCGGGAGAACCTTTAATAGAGGTTACAGGAGTAAAAATAATTGCTTCGGCATGCTTATTATATAAGCCTTTTTCGTGTATGGCAATGTAGGTTGAAAACAGCGAGAAGCAGAGCAGCACTATGGCAATAAGAAAGGCTAATTTTTTGCGTCCTGTGGAGTTGCTGAAAAATACAAAAATCATGAGTAGCAGCACTACTACAAATAGCAGTAGTCCTACAATAGCCCACATATCGAAGCTGAGCGAGGTGTACAGCGCGTTGAACCATGTAACAAGGAAAAATTGTGGTACAGGTTCAATTTTATCGACTATTTGCAGGTTTGCCATTTCGAGGTTGTAGAGAATATCCTCGTCGGCGGGGGCCAACTTAAGGGCGCGCTCGTAGTACAAAATGGCCTTGGCTATTTCGCTTTGCTTATAGTAGGCGTTGGCGGTGTTGTAGAATAGTGCAGCACCTACCTTTCCGCTTTTTTCCAGCTGCAGATAAGCATCAACAGCCTCGGTGTACTTGCCTTCGGTGTACAGCGTATTGGCTTTTTGCCACAGCGTATCTACCTGTGCGAGTGTAGGGAGTGCAAGGAGTAGACCGAGTAATAAAGTGAATATCTTTTGTGACATATTATAAAAGATAAAAGGATAAATATTCCGCTTAAGCGGAACGATAAATGCTTCGCGATAAATGTGCTTCGCACGATAAAGGTGTTATGGTAAATTCTATCACCCGTAGAGCGTTTATCCTTTTATCCTTTGCGAAGCAAATGTTTATCAATTGTTATTTTATTCTTTGTTCTAGCTTGCTAATTACGCCTGCTGCGTCGTTGTATACCTGCTCCATTTCCTTGCGGCCGCTGCCGGGAGCGTAGCGTGCAAATTCGCACTCGTCAATTACGCTCAGGAACGTAGCAATGTAGGGCTCTTCAATGCTACGCTCGGCAAAGGCTTGCTGTGCGCTTTCGCGCGAAAGTTCGGCCACCGGAATACTCAACTTATCGCTCAGGTAGCCCCACATGGCGCGCAGCAGTTCGTCGTAAAAACCTTGTGCATTACCCATTTTAAGCAATGTAGATGAGGTTTTTAGACGCTTCTTGGCAACCTTGTTGGCCTTTTTATTCTTTACTAATATAACGTTTTTATTTTCAGCAATGCGTTTTTTGAGTAACATATAGGTTGCGGCAAACAGCAATACCAGCACTATGTAGCATACGTAGAACCATGATGAACCAAGAAAGAAATGTTGCTCGATAGGCGTTTCCGTGGTGTTGATAAAGCGAATATCCTTGCCCAAGAATTTAATACCCTCCCTGCGGGTTTCGGACGAGGTGTAGCCTTGCGGCGCACGGCTATCCTTTTCTACCGAGATTTTTTGCTCCTGCGTGTGCAGCGTTACATACTTACCCGTGTTGGGGTTGAAGTAGGTAAACTCAATAGGCGGAATGGTGAAATCACCGGCGCTGCGCGGAATAAGCGGAATTTCAAACTGGCGGTAGCCGTTGGAACCAACATCAGAATTCTTTATGTTTTCGGTGGTTTTGGTGTCATATACCTCAAAATCTACGGGTAGTTCTGCCTTCGGAACGTTAACCAACTTTAGGTTGCCATTACCCGAAATGCGAATAGTAAGCGTAGTTGCATCGTTGGCGGTGAGCTTCGCCTTTGATATAGCGGCATCAATTTTGAAGCTGCCCACAGCACCCGAGAATGAGGCTGGCGCTCCAGCGGGTAAGTCTTTTACCTTAATTTTTATTGATTTCGATTGCAGGTGCTTGCGCACATTTTGGTAGCCTCCGCCAAAAAAGTCTTCAAACATATCGCGCGGACGAGTGCGTACCTGCACTATTACGTCAAGTTCGCTGCTGCCAATGGTGAGGTCGCCCGTTTGCTGCGGAAATAGCAGCTGCTTGCTCAATAGCCCGGCCTCATACACCGTACCGTTGAGGTTTTCACGCTGAAAGTTGATTTGTGTGGGCACGTCAATATCTTGACTCCAGAAGCCGTCGAAGGTGGGCTTCTTCATATTTTCCAAACCTGCTATGGCTGTCCCCTGCGAATACAACTTCATGGTCAGCACCAAGTGTTCACCGCGGTATAATTCAGTTTTACTTGGGGTAACTGCTACAAAAATATTATTGTCGTTGCCGGTATTGCTGCTTGCCGTAGCCTTCCCTGTATTGCTGCTGCCGCTTTGTTGGGCTGCTGCCTGTTGTTGGGTATTGGCTTTGACGCATTCAATGCTGAAGGGTTGCGTTTGTGCCTCATCGCTTCCTGATTTTACTTTGGCAGAGCCAATAGCGAATTTGCCCTCCTTCTCGGCATATAGCGTGTAGGTAAATGAAGTGGTAGCGCTTTGTGTAACCTTGCCATTTACAATGCTTACGCTGGTGCTGGTAGATTGTGCCGGACCAGCGGTAATAGTGAAGCCCTCTACGCTTGGCGCGATAAAGTTATCTACCTTACTGTTAGCAACAAAGGTGAGGCGGAATACCTCACCTGTGCTGACTACACGCGGTGTCTGTACCTCCAGCGATAGCCCCTCGGCTTTTACGCTGACGGTCCATAGCAGAGCGAGCAGTAGTGCAGGCACCGCCTTAAATATGAAACCAGATTTTTTGAACATAAAATTATGTAGAAGCTAATAGCTGTTTGTTTACCAATTTTTTCCGCTGTTACGCTGCTGCGCTTTTTGTGCTTTTTCCTTTTTAACCTTCTCCTGCGTATCCTTTTCTTGCTGCTCTAAAGCCTGCAACATACGTTGAGCATCTTCCTTTGATATTTTTTGCTCCTGTTGTTGCTGCTGCTGATCTTTTTTATCCTTGTTCTGGTCTTGATTATCCTGAGGTTGCTGTTGCTGGTCCTGCTTATCCTGATTTTGATCTTTATTCTGGTCCTTATCTTTGTCCTTATCCTTGTCATCCTTGTTTTTGTCCTGATTCTGCTGTTGTTGCTGTGGGTTTTGCTGCTGCTGATTTTTCATGGCTTGCGCAAAAACAAGATTTTGCTTAGCCTCCATGTCGCTGGGGTTTAAGCGCAGCGATTTTTTGTAGGCATCAATAGCTGCGTCAAAATTTTGCTCACGCAGAAAGGTGTTACCCTCATTGTAGTAGGCAGCAGCCTTTTGCTTATCGTCCGTATATGTTTCGGCAGCATTTTCGTACAACTTATGCACCTGTTCCAACTTTTGTTTTGCCTCTTCGGGAGCGGTTTGCACCAGTGTAGAGTCAATTTGCTTGTAGAGCGCGTTACCCAAGTTGTACTTGGCGTTAGGTTGGGCGGGAGCCTTCTCCATAGCGCGGCGATAGCTCAATTCGGCTTCGCCGTATTCGCCATTTTTGTACTCCTTATTACCTGTGCGGATATCCTTACGCTCGGGCTGCTTGGCCGCCAGCAAAAGGGTAGGTAGTAAGGTAAATAATATGAATAATTTTAATCTCATTTGTTCTGCTCCGTGTGTTGTCATACTGAGCCTGTCGAAGTATGTGGGAGGATTTGCCCCCGCCGCACCCCTTCGACAGGCTCAGGGTGACAGCCCACGATTTGGTTATTTTTTATTTAAAAAATCAAACATATTTCTCCACGGGCTCTTGCGTTCAAGCAGCAGCACTTCTACTACAAGTAAAAGTACAGCAAGTATGAAAAAGTAGTGGAATTGCTCATTAAAATCTTCGTAAATAACGCTTGACAGCTCTTGTTTTTCCAACTTGCGTATATCGCTTACAATATCGTTTAACCCAAGATTGGTAGGTGTTGCGCGCACGTACATGCCGTTGCCTGCTTTTGCTACATCTTCCAGTACGGCCTCGTCCAAGCGGGTTACTACCATGTTACCCTCGCGGTCCTTCATTAGCCCGCCTTCCTTAAGCGGAATGGGGCTGCCTTGCGGAGAACCTATACCTATGGCGTAAATTTTTATACCTTCCTTGGCAGCCAATTGTGCTGCTTCTACCGGATTATCCTCGTGGTTTTCACCATCAGAAATAATAATGAGGGCGCGGCTGTTTTCGCTTTGCAGCGAGAAAGAGCGAATGGCGGTGGTAATGGCTTTGCCTATGGCAGTACCTTGCTTGGGTACTATGCCCGTGTTGATGGAATTCAAAAATAGCTTTGCCGAAACGTAGTCGCTCGTGATGGGGAGCTGAATGTAAGCATCACCGGCAAAAACGATGAGACCTATGCGGTCGTTGCCTAATTGGTCAACAAGGCGGGCAATGGCACGCTTGGCATTTTCAAGGCGGTTGGGCGCGAAGTCCTGCGCCATCATGCTGTTGGATACGTCGAGCGCAATAATAATTTCGGCTCCCTTACGCTTAACTTCTTTTACCCTAGCACCCAATTGTGGCCGGCATAAGCCCAGTACAAAGAAGAAAAATGCCAGTAACCAAAATGTCATTTTTATCCAGCCGCGTGCCACCGAAGCGCTGGGCATAAGCTGGCGTATGGTTTCAATGTTGCCAAAGCGCGACAACGCCTTGCGTCTTCTACGTAGGTACAAGCCGTACGCTACTGCTATAATAGGGATTAGCAGCAGCAGGATTAGGTATTCGGGTTGTGCAAAACGAAACATATATAAAGTCTAAAGTCGTCAGTCAAAATTCTAAAGGTTGCTAGTCCTTTTGTCATTGCGGGTTTGACCCGCAATCTCCTGATTGGGAGATCCCGAATCAAGTTCGGGATGACAGTGGGGCTTTACGGAATTCTTTTTAGTACAGTTAATCTCAAAAGCATTTCAAACAGCAGGCAAGCCAATGCCATTAATGCAAATGGCGTGTATTCCTCCTTGTGGTGCATGAGCGAATCTACTTCTACTTTGTTGCGCTCCAGCTTGTTTATCTCTCCATAAATTTCAAGCAGCTTAGTATTGCTGGTGGCGCGGAAGTATTGTCCGTCGGTCATGTCGGCTATTTTGCGTAGCATATCCTCGTCAATTTCTACAGGCATTTGCTGCAGCTGTACGCCATAGGGCGTCATTACGGGGTAGGGTGCTGTACCCATGGAGCCTATACCAATGGTGTAAACTCGTATGCCGTAAGTTTTGGCAATTTCGGCGGCGGTGAGTGGCGCTACTTCGCCTCGGTTATTAACACCATCGGTGAGCAGTATTACCACGCGGCTAACCGATTTGCTATCCTTAAGGCGTGATACGGCCGTTGCCAGGCCATTACCAATGGCGGTGCCGTCCTCAATCATGCCACACTCCACATCCTTCATCAGGTTAATGAGGGTAATGCGGTCGGTGGTGAGGGGGCATTGTGTAAAACTTTCTCCGGCAAATACTACCAACCCTATGCGGTCGTTTGGACGCTCGGCTATAAACTGTGTGCCTATATCTTTTGCAGCTTGCAGGCGGTCGGGCTTGAAGTCGCGTGCAAGCATACTACTTGATATGTCGAGCGACAAAATAATGTCAATGCCTTCGGTGTAAACGCTTTCGGATTTGCTGGCGGATTGCGGGCGTGCCAGCGCTACAAATATAAAGGTGAGCGCCAAGCAGCGTAGAACAAAGGGCGCGTGTTGCAGATAGTACAGCATGCTACGTCCTACGCCTTGCAGCGGAGTGATGCTCGAAATTTGAAGCGTTGGTTTTTTACGGCAAGTTACAAATATGTACCACGCAGCCAGCAGTGGTAGCAGCAACAGCAGCCACAAAAACTTGGGTTGTATGAATACTAAATCTCTAAACATGTTGCTCTGAATCCGTAGTTGTGCTTGATTCTGTTTCGCTTTGAGGCGCAACGTTGCTAACCTCCAACTTTGTTCTTTCTACAAAAGAGTAAATATTGGTCAGGCTTGTTTCGTTCTCGTCGGGTTGCGGTGTGTACTTGGCAAACTTTGCAAGGTCAGACACATAGAATACTTCGCGAAGTTTATCTACTAATGCCTTGTCACAAACTTTAGCTTCGTAGAACGAACGTAGAATTTCGTCGGATGTTTGCTCCATAGCCTGAATTTGGTACCTATCCTCAATGTACACGCGTATAATTTCCGATATGCGGGTGTAGAAATCTTTCACCTTTCCATGCTGCCACAGCTGGTCGTGCTTAAGCTTATCCAAGTCACGCAGGGCTATTATGTGTGCGGGCTCTTTGGGCTTTGGCTTAAAGAACACAGGTTGATTCTTACGCCTTTGGTCGATGTAGTAAATCAAAAACGCAATGAGCGCGATAAGCAGCAACCCTCCGCCAACATAGGGTAGCGCCTCTAAAAAGGTAACGGGATATTTAACAGGCGGTTTAATGTCGTTAAGTACAAAGGTGCTATCCATAGGAGGAAAGGCTACCTTTAGCGTAAGTTGGTTGGAGGTAAACGTGTCCACTACTTCGCCATGACCCAGCGCAAAGGAAATTTGTGGCAGTACGTAGGCTATTCCTCCGTCAAACGAGGTGATCGTGTACTTGCGCTGCACGTTAATCAGGTTCTCGTTTTTCTTGCTTCGTAGCGTATCAATTTTAGAGGTTTTTAAAATTTCAATACCCGGCATCAGCGTGTCGCCAAGCGCGGGGAACGAAAATTGAATGGCCTTGTCATACGCCACATCCAACGTCATGTCTACTTGGTCGCCCACAAGAATGCTGTCCCTATCAAGCGATAACTTAATGAGCATTTCCTGCGCAGAGGCGGTGTGGATGCCTGCGGTGAGCATAAGGAGTAATATTACTTTTTTAATAAAAGTCATATTTTTATTGTTATGAGATTGCTTCGTCGTTCCTCCTCGCAATGACGCCTCGGGGAACGTCATTGCGAGGAGGAGGCAATCTCAAAATGTTTTATCTCTGTTTAAACAACTTTATCAGCGGTCTCACATAATCTTCGCCTGTGCTTATGCTCACGTGGTCAACCTTGCACTTGGAGAGAGTTTGCTGTATGATTTGCTCCGATGATTTCCACCAATTACTGTACGTGTCGCGCACGGCGCGTGAGGCGGTATCTACCCACTTTGTTTGTCCGGTTTCGGCATCCAGCAATTCCACAATTCCTACGTTGGGCATTTCTACTTCGCGCTGGTCGAAGGTGCGAATAACGCCTAAGTCGTGCTTGTTGGCGGCAATTTTCAGCGCGCTTTCAAAGCGGGGAGCACCCTCTTTGGTTAAGTCCAGCATGTCGCTCAACACAAATGCCGAGCAGCGTTTCTTGATGGCGTTGGTCAAAAAGCGTAGCGCCTCCGAAATATCTGTTTGCTTGCTTTGCGGGGTTAAATCCAACAGCTCACGTATGATGCGTAGGGTATGCGAACGACCTTTTTTGGGAGGAATAAATTTTTCAATTTTATCGCTGAAAAATATTACGCCCACCTTATCGTTATTCATACCTGCCGAGAATGACAGCACGGCTGCCAGCTCGGTAATCAAATCTTTTTTGATTTTATCAGTGGTACCGAACATGCGCGAGCCGCTCACATCAATAAGCAGCATTACGGTCAACTCACGTTCTTCTTCAAAAACCTTTACAAAGGGGGTGTTGTGGCGGGCGGTTACGTTCCAGTCGATGTTGCGAATTTCGTCGCCATACTGGTACTCACGCACCTCACTAAAGGCCATACCACGCCCTTTAAACGCGCTATGATACTCTCCCGCAAATATTTGCCGAGAGAGACCGCGCGATTTGATTTCAATCTTGCGAACTTTTTTTATTAATTCGGTAGTTTCCATTAAAAGCATTACAACTTTATCGAGGCGTCATTGGCTCCGCCGAACTTGCCCTTTCAGGGCTGCGGTTGCGAGTGTAGCGAAGCAATCTCAAGTAACGCGTATATTCCACAAGGCAGGAGATTGCTTCGTCGTTCCTCCTCGCAATGACGTGCGCTTGGCTATGGAACTTCAACTGCGTTAAGGATTTGTGTAATGATATCCTCGCTGGTTACATTATCGGCTTCGGCTTCGTAGGTGAGGCCAATGCGGTGGCGCAGTACGTCATAGCTTACGGCGCGTACGTCCTCTGGAATTACGTAGCCGCGACGCTTAATGAAGGCGTAAGCCTTAGCTGCCATGGACAGGCTGATGCTGGCACGGGGCGAACCGCCGTAGCTGATTAGCCCGTTGAGGTTATTCAACTTGTAGTCCTCGGGTGTACGGGTGGCGTAAACGATATCTACAATGTAGCGCTCAATTTTTTCGTCCATGTACACATCACGTACTACATTGCGGGCCTTTACAATATCTTCGGGCTTCAGTGCCTTGGTGGGCTTTGGGAATTCGCCTGCTACATTCTGACGGATAATCAATTTCTCCTCCTCTTTTTTAGGATAAGAAATGATAACCTTTAGCATGAAACGGTCAACCTGCGCCTCGGGAAGAGGGTAGGTACCTTCCTGCTCCAGCGGGTTTTGCGTAGCCATTACAAGGAACGGCTGGGGTAACTTATAGGTTTGGTCGCCAAGGGTAACCTGACGCTCCTGCATGGCTTCGAGCAAGGCGCTCTGCACTTTTGCCGGAGAGCGGTTGATTTCGTCCGCCAGTATAAAGTTGGCAAATATGGGGCCGAGCTTTACCTGAAATTCTTCCTTCTTTTGGCTGTAAATCATGGTACCCAAAAGGTCGGCGGGAAGGAGGTCGGGTGTAAACTGTATGCGGCTGAATTTAGCATCAATAATATTTGATAGCGTGCTAATTGCTAATGTTTTAGCCAGTCCGGGAACCCCTTCAAGCAGTACGTGTCCGTTACTCAGCAAGCCTATGAGCAGGCTCTCGGTGAGGTGTTTTTGCCCAACAATTACCTTTGACATTTCCATGTTGAGAATGTCCACAAAGGCACTCTCCGCTTGTATTCTGTCGTTTAACTCCTTAATGTTTACGTTTGTACTCATAACGATTTTTGCAGTTTACTTTTTACACCTAAAGATGAAAAATGCTCATGTTTTTGATGAGCGCACACAAAAATCGTAATAATTAAGCGGTTGTGCGGTTAAGAATTGTTAATAAAACTGAATGATTTTAAGCAAGAAAGGCTATTTAACGCTTTGTGGCGGCAGGTAAGAGTTTTTACCTATTGGCAAAGACATTTTCGAAGGGGGTACGGTTTTTTATAGAGCGCCCTAACGTAATTTCGTCGGTATATTCTAACTCATCGCCAAAACCTACGCCACGTGCTAAGGCGGAGAGTTGAATGGGGAAATCTTTCAACTTTTTATAAAGGAAGTAGGCGGTGGTTTCGCCCTCCATGGTGGTGCTAAGTGCTACAATGACCTCACGCACACTGCCTTCGGATGCGCGTGCTATCAGCTGCTCAATGGTGAGGTCGCTGGGGCTTACGCCATTAATGGGTGAAATGATGCCACCCAATACGTGGTACACACCTCCGTACTGCCCTGTGCTTTCAATGGATAGCACGTCCTTAATGCTTTCCACTACGCATACTGTGCCGTGATCGCGGCGCGGATTGGAGCAGATGCCGCAGGTGTCGGTGTCAGAAATGTTGCTGCATACGCGACAACTTTTTACCTCGTTGCGCAATGTAATAAAGGAGGTGCCGAATCGCTCCACCTGTTCGCGAGGCTGCTTAAGTAAATGCAACACTAAGCGTAGCGCCGTTTTACGACCTACACCCGGCAGCGATGACATTTCGTTCACCGCGCTTTCGAGCAGCTTGGATGGGAGGGAGTTGGTATCCATTGTGAAGATTGCAGCACAAAGATAAGAGATTTTGTAAGCAATGGTACTATAATCTACAGACCTCTCCCTAAATCCCTCTCCACAGGAGAGGGATTTTCCCACGCACATGCGCCTTTTATTTCAGGGCACACGCCCCTCTCCAGTGGAGAGGGGTTGGGGAAGAGGTTAGTCTATCGCCCTCTTTAGCTGCTCCAACGCCTTGGCTATTACGCTTCGCGGACGAGCAAGGTTTAGGCGCATGAAGCCCTCTCCACCTGTGCCGAAAGCGCTGCCATCGTTCAGCGCCAGTAGCGCCTTATTTATTATCAGGTCTTTTATTCCCTCTTGCGATAGGTTGAGTGCCCTAAAGTCGAGCCACATAAGGTAGGTGGCTTGCGGTATTACGACTTTAACTTGTGGTATGTGCTTTTGTAGGTATTCTGTCGTAAAAGTAATATTACTCTCAATGTACTTTAGTAATTCACTCAGCCACGGCTCGCCTTTTTCAAAAGCAGCAGTGGTGCTTTCAAAAGCAAAAATATTGGGCATAATGCACTCGTAGCGGCAAACGTAGTCGTGCATCTTTTGGTATAAATCCTTGTTGGGGATAAAGCAGAAGGCGCTTGCCAAGCCCGCCATGTTAAAGGTCTTGGTAGAGGCCATGAGCGTAATGCTGTTGTTGCGCGCCCAATCGGATATGCCAGCAAAAGTGGCGTGCTTGTATCCGCTAAGGGTAAGGTCGCAGTGTATCTCGTCCGATACTACTATTACGTTATGCTTTTCGCAAATAGTAGCCAGGCGCTCCAGCTCTGCGCGCGTCCAGACACGACCACCGGGATTGTGCGGGTTACACAAATAAAAGAGTGTTGACTGGCTTGCGCCTTTCTCAAAATTTTCCCAATCTATTTCAAAATGTGTACTGCCTAAAGTGAGGTTGTTGGCTATTACCTTACGTTCGTTATTTTTTATTACCGAAAAAAACGGGGCGTATACAGGTGGTTGAATCATAACGCCATCACCTGGTTTGGTATAGGTATTCAGCGTGTGCGCAAGTCCCGGAACTACGCCGGGCAGGTAACCTAAATGCTCTCTTTCAATGCTTAGTCCATGACGTTTTTTTACCCAATTGATAATGGCCTGGTAGTACCTTGGGGGCGCGGCTGTGTAGCCAAATATTTCGTGTTCGCAGCGCTTGAGTATGGAGTTTACAATGAAATCGGGCGTGCGAAAATCCATGTCGGCTATCCAAAAGGAGCTAATGTCGGGGCGACCAAAATTTTCGGTTAGCATCTCTATGCTTGAGCAGTCGGTATGGTGGCGGTCAATTACTTCGTCAAAGTTGTACATGGTTTCTCTTTTGAAAAATAGCATACGAAGATAATGAAAATGTTTTGTCGTTATACTCATACTACTCGTACTTTGTTGAGGACTAACCCTAACAGGGCCTCAAAGTCCTGCTGGGGTCTTTTCTATACAGTAAATTTCACTACTTTTGTAAAATGAAAACTCTAATCACTAACCCCTATATCTCCTAACTCCTAATCTCAATGTCCCTTTCCCCAACTTTTATTATTGGCATTATTGCTATTTACTTCGTGGTGTTGCTTTTTGTTGCGTGGCTTACTACGCGGCGTGTACAGGTGGATTCATTTTATTTAGGTAACCGTAAAACTCCTTGGTACATTATTGCCTTTGGCATGATAGGCTCCAGCATCTCGGGGGTTACTTTTGTTTCGGTGCCGGGTATGGTGGGAGCCAGCCAATTCTCGTACGTACAAATGGTAATGGGTTTTGTACTGGGTTACTTGGTGGTAGCACAAGTGCTGCTTCCGTTGTACTACGGCTTGGGACTAACCTCTATCTATACCTATTTGGAAAAACGCTTTGGACACCGCAGCTACAAAACGGGTGCCATTTTTTTTCTCATATCCCGCATGTTGGGTTCGTCCATTCGTTTGTTGGTAGTGGCACTAGTGCTGCAGGCACTAGTGTTTGAAAAGTTGGGCATTCCCTTTTACATAAACGTGCTTGTAACCATTTTGCTGGTGTATTTGTACACGTACAAGGGCGGTATTAAAACCATTATTTGGACAGATGCTCTGCAAACGCTGGCACTGCTGTCAACGCTTATACTTTGCTTGGTGGGCTTAGCGCGCGCCATGGATTTGTCATTTGCCGGCGTGTGGAACCTGGTGGTGGATAGCGACCTTTCGCGCACCTTCTTTTTTGATAATCCCGGCGATAAGCGCTACTTCTTTAAGCAATTTCTGGCGGGTGTGTTTACTACTATTACCATGACGGGGTTGGATCAGGACTTGATGCAGAAAAATATTAGCTGCAAAAATCTGCGTGATGCGCAGCGTAACATGCGCAGCTACGGTATTGCTTTCCTGCCTATTAATATTTTGTTTCTCGTGCTCGGTGTGCTGCTGTACACCTTTATAGCCCGCAATGGCTTGCCCATGCCTGCTAAGCCCGATGAAATTTTTCCCTACATCGCCACTGGTGGATTCTTGCCACCTGTAGTAGGCGTGCTGTTCATTGTTGGTATTATAGCAGCCACATACGCCAGCGCCGATAGCGCTTTGGCCGCGCTTACCACTTCGGTTACCATTGATATTTTGGGCTTGCCCGACAATCACCCAAAGCTGAAGCAGCGCCGCCGTTGGGTACATCTGGGTGTGAGCCTCACTTTTGTGCTGCTTATATTGATTTTTAAGTATTTTTACTCCGAAAGTATTATTAATACGGTATATAAGGTGGCGGGTTATACCTATGGACCGCTGTTGGGCTTGTTTGCATTTGGTTTGTTTACCAAAATGCCCGTACGTGATCGCTACGTTCCTTATGTGGCAGTACTCTCACCTATACTGTCATTTGCGCTGGCTAAACTCTCACCCATCATTTTTAATGGGTATGAAATAGGTTTTGAGATTCTAATTATTAACGGTGCGATAACCTTTTTAGGACTGCTGTCGTTGAGTAAGAAGAGGGTAGAAGTGGAGATTTAATAACTATTACCCCCACCCCCCCCTTTAGGGGGGGGTGGTAACAAAGATATTATGTCAAAAGTATTTAATAATAAGGTTGTGTGGGTTACCGGAGCATCGTCGGGTATTGGCGAGGCGCTGGTGTACGCCTTTATTGATGCGGGAGCGCAGGTTATAGCCTCGGCGCGTAACGTGGAGGAGTTGAATCGTGTGAAGGAGCAATGCTCCATACCCGAAGTGTGCCATGTGTTGCCGCTCGATTTAACCCAGATTGATACGTTTGATGACATAGTAAAGGACGTTTTTGCGAAATTTGAACGGGTGGATTACCTTATCAATAACGGTGGCATGAGCCAACGCTCCACTGTGCTTGAAACACTTTTGGAGATTGACCGCCGCATAATGGAGGTGAACTTTTTTGGCACCGTTGCGCTTACCAAATGCGTGTTACCCTACATGGTAAAACAGGGTGGCGGACACATTGCCGCAACCAGTAGTATTTCAGGTAAATTTGGTTTCTACCAACGTTCCGCCTATGCTGCATCAAAGCATGCTTTGCATGGTTTCTTTGAGTCGTTGAGGCTCGAAACCCGCAAGCAAAATATTTGCGTAAGCATGATAGTGCCGGGGCGTGTACGGACAAATATTTCGCTCAACGCCATTGACAGCAAGGGTAGGGCGCACGGCAAAATGGACGAAGGACAAAATAGCGGTATCTCGCCCGCTAAAGCAGCACAACAAATTTTGCATGGTCTCTCTAAGAACAAGCGAGAGATAAATGTGGGTGGCGTGGAGCTGTTGATGCTTTACTTTAAAAGATTTGTGCCAAGTCTACATTACTTAATTTCGAAAAATATAAAAGAAACATAGCAGATGAAAACAATCGTTTCGGGTATTCAGCAAATGGGTATTGGCGTGGCCAACCTGCAGGAGGCATTCGCGTGGTATCGCAAGGTATTTGGGGTTGATATCCCTATTCTTGATGATGAAGGCACGGCCGAACTCATGTTGCCCTACACAGGTGGAAAGCCGCAAAAGCGCCACGCTATTTTGGCTATCAGCATTAAAGGCGGTGGCGGTATGGAGATTTGGAACTACATGCAGCGCGTACCACAGGCTCCTACCTTTACGCCGCAGCTGGGCGATTTGGGTATTTGCATTACCAAAATGAAAACGACGAGCGCGCAAAAGTCGTTTGACGAAATGAAGTCGCTTGGTGTGGAGGTGCTAAGCGAGGTATCGCAAACTCCTGCAGGCGCAGCGCACTTTTTCATGAAAGATCCTTACGGAAACATATTTGAAATAGTAGAAGAAAACTCATGGTTTGGCAACTCTCCACGCTTAACGGGTGGTGTATGTGGAGCATTTGTGGGCGTAACTGATATTGAAAGATCTATCAAGTTTTACAACGAAATTCTGGGCTTTGACAAAATAGTTTTTGACAAAACCGATGTGTTTGCCGATTTAGCTGCAGTGTCAGGTGGCAAAAAGTTTCGCCGCGTATTGCTTACGCACGCTAATCCTCGTAAGGGACCATTTTCGGAGCTGTTAGGTCAAGGTTACGTGGAGTTGGTGCAGGCATTTGACCACACGCCTCGCAAAATTTTCGAAGGTCGTCAGTGGGGTGACTTAGGTTTTATTCACCTATGCTTTGATGTGAAAAATATGAATGGGCTAAAGGAGGTTTGCGCGCAAAAAGGTTGTCCGTTTACCGTTGATACAGGCGACACCTTTGATATGGGTGCTGCTGCAGGTCGCTTTGCCTATACCGAAGACCCCGATGGTACGCTGATAGAATTTGTGGAAACATTCAAGATTCCCATTCTGAAAAAGTACGGCATTTTTCTAAATCTGCGTAAGCGTAACCCTGAAAAACCGCTACCGAGGTATATTTTGAAGGCGTTGAGGTTTATGCGGGTGAAATAATTTACTATTTACGAAGTACAATTTACAAATGGGTGGTGAGGTGTGGGTTGTCACACTGAGCCTGTCGAAGTGGTGAGGCGAGGGTATTTGTACTTTGTAAATTGTCAATTGTACTTTTTTACTAACTTTACGTGAATTTTCGAAAAACATTAAAATATTGAGATATGGATATTTTTGAAAGATTACTCAAAAACTTTGGTCCACTGGGTAAGTACGCCGACCAAGCCGATGGCTACTACATGTTTCCTAAGCTCGAAGGTCCTATTGGCCCTCGCATGATGTTCAACGGCAAGGAGCGCCTTACGTGGAGTTTGAACAACTACCTTGGTTTGGCTAACCACCCCGAGGTGCGTGAAACCGATGCGCAAGCGGCTAAGGATTGGGGACTTGCCTATCCTATGGGCGCTCGCATGATGACTGGTCAAACGAAATATCACGAGCAATTGGAGCGTGAACTGGCCGAGTACGTTCATAAGGAGTCAGCCTATTTGTTCAACTTCGGTTATCAGGGTATGGTTTCTACCATTGACGCGCTGGTTGACCGCAACGACGTGATTGTGTACGATGCCGAGGCACATGCTTGTATCATTGACGGTATGCGCCTGCACATAGGTAAGCGCTTTGTGTACAGACACAACGATATGGAGTCATGCGAAAAACAGCTGCAACGCGCTACCAAGATTGTGGAGCAAACCGGTGGCGGCATTCTGGTAATTACCGAAGGTGTGTACGGAATGACCGGCAACCAAGGTAACCTGAAAGGCATTGTAGAGCTGAAGAAGAAATATAAATTCCGCTTGTTGGTGGATGACGCGCACGGCGTTGGCACCATGCAAGGCGGTAATACCGGAACTTTTCAAGGTGTGCAGGATGATGTGGATTTGTACTTTGCTACTTTCGCGAAATCTTTTGCATTGATTGGTGGTTTTGTTGCAGGTCCAAAAGAAGTAATTCGCTGCCTGCGTTTCAACCTTCGTTCGCAAATCTATGCCAAGTCGCTACCTATGCCTATTGTGATTGGCGCGCTAAAGCGTTTGGAGTTGATGAGAAATCACCCCGAGTACCGCGACCACCTCTGGAAGGTAGTAGATGCCCTGCAAACCGGACTTAGGGAAAATGGCTTCAACATTGGTACCACAACTTCACCAGTTACACCTGTTATGCTCAACGGTACAGTGGATGAGGCAACCAACCTCACACACGACCTGCGCGAAAACTTCAACGTATTTTGCTCAATCGTAACCTATCCCGTTGTTCCAAAGGGAGTTATATTGCTTCGTTTGATTCCTACCGCAGCACACTCGCTTGAGGATGTGAAGTACACGCTTGATGCGTTTTGCGCGGTTAAGGATAAACTCACATCCGGCGAATATGCTAAGATGCAGTTTAAGGATGCAAGAAGCGTGCAATAGCGAACTTCTGAAGTTGTAATAAAAGTGACTAGCGAGGAGATTCCTCGACTACGCTTTGCTCCGCTCGGAATGACGGAGTTGGCGATGTAAAAAAAGAGGGAGGGGGAAAAGTAGGCGGCGCAGCCGCCTACTTTTCCCCCTCCCTCTTTCCAAAATGCATCGTCATTCCGAGCGTAACGAGGTACGAGTGGAGTCGAGGAATCTCCTCGCTAACGCAAGATGCACGTCGTAGAGTTACTTATCCGAGTACAACCCAACCCTGTTTCCTTCACAATCGATAAATAGCGAGAAGTAACCTCTTCCCTCAGCCTCAATCTTCGTCTTCGGACGAACGACCTTTCCTCCGTTGTTCTGAATGGCGGTAATTGCCGTCTCCATGTTTTCCACGTTGAAGTGAATCAGCGTACCGTCAGCCGATGGGCGAAACTCATTTTTCCAATCCCACGAAATGGCACCGGGACATTCATCGCCTTGGGTTGGGAAGAATGCCATTTTTTCCTTCTCTCCGCAATCCATAACGGATAACTTAATACCTAATACCGCCTCGTAGAACTTTACGGCCTTGTTGAAATCCAGCGCGGGGATTTCGAAAAATGCAATTGTGTTTTTCATTTTTGATTTGTTTTTTGAGTGAATAATAATTTGGTTAATTGATAATACAAAGGTAATGGGGGAAGGGTAGTTAGGCTTGTATAAATGGGACTTTCTGCTTTTTCTTGTCACTTTGGCTTGACCCAAAGTAACCAAAAGTCAAGACCGAACGATGCTTCAACCCGCCACGTGCAAAACTTTACTTCACGGCTCATACGCCGTTCGTAGTTTTGCTACGCTCTTTCCAGCGCCGGCTCGCCATTCGGTCAGGCCAGCGCACCCACTCGCACGAAGCCAAGAGGGTGTATGTGGAATAGCCAATTTGCCGTAAGGCACAAAGTGCGTTGGGTGGAACGGCGGCGAGCCGGCGAGGGTAAAAGGTGTAGCCGCGCTGCGAAGGAGCGGACGTTACCGTCCGAGCTAGCGCGGCACACCTGCGCGTGGAAGTTTCGCCGTTCTTGATTTTTTGGTTACTTTTTCATTAAGGAAAAAGTGACAAGAGAACAAAAGTAAGTTAAGAAAAGTAATCAGAATAAGGAGCGCATGCGGCTACATACTCACTCGGCGTATACCCCGAAAAAATCTTGAACTCCTTTATAAGATGCGATTGATCGTAAAATCCACATTCGTACGCCAGCTGCGCAAGGCTTATCTGCGGCTGACATTGCAAAGTGTACAGCGCCCGCTGAAAACGTATGATGCGAAGAAAATCCTTGGGATTAGCGCCAACGTATTCCGAGAATATTCGCTTAAATTGTTTGTAGCTGAGACAGCATATCTGCGATAACTTGTCTATGCTGTTTTCACCGAGGGTTACGGCCTGTATAGCAGCAGCCATGCGTTGGTAATTGTACCCTTTGTTTATGGAAAGACGCTGGTACAAATACTCCTCAATTAAGTTGACGCATTGCTGATTGCTATTTGCATACAGTAGTTGATCCTGCAATTCGCGCAGCGCAACATCGCTCATGTCGTTTACCGCAATGGTGGCATCATGAAACTCGCTTATGGGCATGGAGAAAAATGCCTTTGCGCCGTGGGGTTGAAAAACAACGCAAATCATATCCACCGCGCCCGTTTGTACCAAGTCGGTATAGCCCACCGATTGCCCGCTGATAAATGCTTGGGGTTGAAGACTACCTTGTGAGGTAGATAGCATCAGGCTTGCCCTGTGGAAAACAATACTTGTGCTGCCGGTTGGAATAATGCGTTGGTTGGGTTGAGTAAGGTCGCTCGTTTTCAAAAACCAGTATTGCTTGACGTAGGGCGCAAGCAGTGGCGATGGTTTTTTGACTTGAAACTCTTCCATGATTTACTAGTGTGCTTCCTTTAGTGAAAATCCCACCGTGGGTTGTTCCCGCAAGGCGGGATCGAAGCGTGCGGGGCGGGTTTACTCAAAAGCAAAGTTAGTAAAAACAGGGGTTGCCAGGCTTGTAAAAAACGGACATTTCTATACAAGCCTGACGTATACTTGGATTACTCCAACATTTTCTTCGCCAAAGCCTCGCGGAGCGTAGCCCTGTCAAAGCGTTTACATTCATCTACCGAGCCTACACTTTCCTCGGTGTAGTTCATTTCGGTAAGCAATTCGGGGGCGCGACCTATGCCTTCACCAATGTTGAGCAGTACCACCTCGCCGTTTTTGATTTGCTTTTCCTTCAACGCCTGAATGAAGCCCAGTACGGCAGTGGCTGCGGCAGGCCCCATAGCCACTACTTGCTCGTAGGCTACCCAACGGGTAACATTCACCAACTTACTTTCGGCTATTTCCAGCATCTCGCCCTCCGATTTTTTTACCAAATCAGCTATTACGGGGTAGGAGGCAGGATTGCCTGTAGCCAACGTGGGAACTTTGGTTACAGGGTTGTCTATTATGGGGTACTTTGTTTTCCAACCTTCGGGGAAACTTGTGGCCTTAGCCTCTTGCCATGCCTGATACATAGGTGAGCAGCCATCGGGTTGAATGAGTAAAAAGCGGGGTAACTTCTTGATCAAATCCAACTCCTTTATTTCGCGGAACGCTTTTTCAATGGAGATGGGGCCTGTGCCGCCACTCAGCGCCTGAATATATACGGTAGGAAATTCAGGCAGGTAGCGTAGCCAGTCGAACACCTGTGTCCGCTTAGCCTCCACGCGTAGCGGGTCGGTGTTGCCGCCAGTCATAAGTATACCGTATTTTGCGGAGTAGTCCGCGGCAACTTTCTTTGCTAATGCGTAATCGCCCTTTACACGAAATACTTTTTCACCGTAGCAGCTTACCCCCGCGCTGTTGAGCGCCAGCGCATCCTGCGGTATAAATGCCGAAAGTGAAACACCCGCCTTAGCCATGTAGTAGGCAAAAGCGTTGGCCACGTTGCCCGTGCTGGCAACAATATACTCATTGCGTCCGGCCTCCTTAAGCACGGCCGAGGCCAGCATAGCGCCGGGGTCTTTGAAGGAACCAGTGGCGTAGTGCTCATCGTTGCGGAAGGCGTGAACCTTGCAATCAATACCAAAATTTTGCTTGGCAAATTTCTCCAGAAACTCCCAACGGTCGAGTGATAGTCGGGGTTCAGGTGTGCTAACAATATTCTTACGGTCGTTGAGCGGTAAAAAATCAAAGTAGTGCCAAATAGAAAAGTCGGTACGGTTTTTATCGTTAATCAACTCTTTCAGCCGTTGGTAATCCGTGTTGTAATGCACCTCTATACGGTTTTTCTTGCAGGCAGGGCATACCTGTCCGGCGTTAAACCATTCGGTGAAATCGTTAAATGCTTTTCCGCAGGTGGTGCAAGTTAGGGTGTATTTCATAGGTAGTTTCTAATTTTTTAATTATTCGCCTAGCGGCTCATGAACTCGCTTTGCTCGGTTCTCAATTTTTAATGTGCATAGCCACAACTTCTGCCACATCCCTCACCTCCGTCATATTCAAATCTCCAAACGTTTTTTTGCAGGAGGGACAGGAGGTCACAAGGCAATCGGGTTGGGTGTCAGTGGTCATTTTTATCATAGCATCTTCGGCTATCAAACGACGTTTTTTGAACGGCATGGCTTCGGTGGCAATGCTACCGCCGCAGCACAAACCTTCTTTGCCATCGTATTTGGTAGAAACTAAATTGCTCGTAGCATTTAAAATTTTGCGTGGTTGCTCATACACACCGCTGTGTCGACCGAGTTCGCAAGAGTCGTGAAATACCACCTTTTGCTCACTCTTGTTCAGCTGTAGTTTGCCCGCTTCAATCAGCTCCGCAATGTATTCGGTGTGGTGCTGCACGGGGATATTAAGCTTATACGTATCCTTAAAAATCTTGTAGCAAATAGGGCAGGAGGTAACCAATCGCTTAGCACCGGAGGTTTTTACCAATTCGGTATTCTTGTCAATGAGCGCTTTTGCTGTTTGCTCCTCACCCGCCTGCATCATGGGGCGACCGCAGCAAATAGTTCCATTCTCATCCATAAATCTAAACTTGTCGCCGGAGGCCTGCAGAATTTTCTGCATGGACTTTTTTATGCTCGGAGTGAGGTGTGTCATGCAGCCCGCAAAATAGAGTACATCCGTATCCTCAGATTTGCTTTCTATCTTTTGCAGGTAGCTATATTGATTGTCCGCATATAAATCCTGCGTAAGATTTTTTACGTTTTGCTTTAGCTTCACGGAGTTAATACCCACGGGACAAGCCTGTACGCAGCGGTCGCACATGAGGCAGTAGGACGCATTGCTACGCGCTTTCCCGTAATTCCACCAGCGAATATTGCGTGTAAAGTTTACCGTAGCGTTATCGCGCATGCGTGCTGCTGAAATCATTTGGCAGGGGTCGAGACACATGCCACAGCGTGAGCAGGAGAAAATTTCTACCTTGGCATAACCCGAATTTTTGCTTTGCTCTCTTATACCTGCATTGCGCATGAGTATGAGGAATACCTCGGCAAGTATGTGCGTAAACCTTGACCATGGCAGGGAAAAAAAGAATAATGCAAGGCAGCAGGAGTAAGCCCACCATATGGGACGAATAAGGTTTTCGTTTGCCAAAAATACGTTGAAATTCTCAAATATCATGCTGAACCCGCGCGTGAGGAAGCTACCGCCGCTGATTTCAGAGGTGAAGCTCTCCGCTAAAAAGCGCAACGGAAAAATAAACCACAGCGAGTACACGGCAATCTGGTCATTCCACTTTAGCTTGGTGGTGCGCTTCATGCCGAATATTTTTTTGCGGAAGCGCTTAATAATAGCCAGCGCTACGCCCGACAACACAAACAGCAAAAAGAAATCCATAAGGAAGAAGAAGAGCGAGCCGCGTAGCGTTTCACCCGCTTCCATCATAAAGTAGCGAAAGAAGATGGGGAAGTAGGGTAGGTTGAGGCGGTGCGGACAGAAGAAAAATACTTCCATATGTCCCAGCACAATGAGCATGAACCAGCCAAAGGCAAGGCTAGTGTGCATGTAACCCAGTACCCAATTTTTACGCCATATTTTTACGTGAAAAAGGCAGTCGGCAAAAACATCTTTTACGGATTTGAAAATTTTCCATGAAAAGAAGTGCATGCCCAACTTCTTCTTATCGCGTAAAGGGAGCGATTTGAATACACGTATTACCGACAAGACGAGCCACGCCAGCACAAATATGAGTCCGAACGTGTAGGGTAACACAAACGGGTCGTAGTTAAATCTTTCTATCATCGGTCGCGTGTAGTTTGTCGGTTAGCTGTTTTTTTTGCGCAGGTTGCTTGAGCAGCTTGCTTACCTGCAGCACAATGTTACGCGTATTTACGCCCTTAGGACACACCATTTGGCACTTACCACACAGCATGCAGCGGGTAATAGTGTCGCGTAGCGGCTCCAGCTCGCCACGCTTTACCATAAGCTGAATTTTGCGCAGGTTGTACTCCGTAAAATTTCCCGCGGAACAGGTCGCAGCGCACGATCCGCACGATATGCAGAAGGCAAAGCTGTGCTCATGCTCCAGTATTTCTTTGGCAAAGTCTTTGTCGGCTAAGTCTAAATTCACCACGCCGCTATCCAACTTTGTATATCCGAATTTGTTCATTGTTCTATATGGCTAACCCTAACAGGGTCTCAAAACCCTGTTAGGATCATAGTAGATTTACTTCATTAAGTATGACAAAACCTCTGCCGCAGCCGCACGCGCATCGGCCAACGTTTCAGGAATAGTTTTTGGACCTGTGCAGGTACCCGCCAAAAACAACCCATCGGTACGGGTAAAGTTGCGTAGGTTATACTCGTTTACGCCGTTGAAAAAGCGATCGCTACCTACCTCAATATTCATTTTCTTTGCAGCAGCAACCCCGCTACCGCAAGCCTCCATGCCTACCATTAGCACCAGCATATCCACGGTTAGCTTCAACGGTTTTCCAAGCAGCGTATCTTCGGCTTTTATTTGCAACTTACCCTCTTTGGTTTCTCCCGCTTCCGACAGGCGACCGCGCACAAACTGTATGCCGTAGGTGGCCTGCGCTTCGTGGTACATGTTTTCGAATCGACGGTCGAACATGCGTAAGTCCATGTAAAAGTTGTATACCTCGGCGTTGGGGTACATTTCCTTCATTTCGCATGCTTGCTTCACAGCGGTAACGCAGCACACCTTTGAGCAGTAGCGGTTACCCACCTTCTCATCGCGTGAGCCCACGCAGTGAATAAACGCCACACGCTCGGGCTCCTTGCCGTTGGCGCAAAGTACATGACCTTTTTTGAACATCGCCTCCAGCTCGGTTGAGGTAATTACGTTGTCGTAAATGCCGTAACCGTATTCCTCCTTGCGGCGCGCATTGAACGCATCAAAGCCTGTAGCCATAAGTACAGCGTCGGTAGTAATGCTGTGGTTGTTGGTAAGTGTAATCTCAAACTCGTCCGTTTTTTTATCCAGATGCTGTACCGATACGTTATTCAATACTTCAGCGCGATTAGCCAATCCCTCGATGATATCGTCAAGCACATCGCTTGCCTTGCTCTGTGTGGGAAAAAGCCTGTCCCACTGCCGCAGGTGACCGCCTATTTCCTTTTCTTTCTCTATCAAATAAACCTTCACGCCCGATTTGGTCAGCTTTGCCGCCGCCTCAATTCCGGCAATTCCTGCTCCTACTATAGCTACGCTTTTCATATAATATTCTTGTAGTAAAAATTAGCAGCACTTGATGCAACTTGGCATCTCCGGCTTCCCAATGTCTTTTCCGTTCAGCCCCTCGTACTTTTTGCTACTGTCGTACTTAATGCCGATTTTATCCAGCAGTGGCTCCACAGCTACCTGATGCACCTGCAATCCTATATCCCACGGGTTGTAGCCCATAACAAGGCTAGCCACTTCTTCGTAGGTAAATACAGGAATACCCTGTCCTTTTCCTCCGTAGGTTTTCCCTTCTGTTTCGGCAATTACGTACTGCCAGCGGTCGAGAAAATACGGACAACCCGGGCAGTTGGTAATAATCATATCGGGTTGGAACGGCTCCATGGACTCAAACTTTTTGTGCGTATTGGCCAGCGAGTAGCCACGATTGGCTTGCACTAAGTATTGGCGGAAGCCAAAGCCGCAGCAGTGTCGGCGTTCAGGGTAGTCTATCACCTCACCGCCCCATGTCTCTACCATGCCCGACAGCACGTAGGGATATTCAGCGCCGCCCACACCCTTGTGCGGAAACATTTTGGAGTAGTGGCAGCCAATGTGTTCCACCACCTTCAGCGGCTTGCCCGTTTCCTTATTTATGAGCTTGTATTTTGCCTTGTCGGCAATTTCGTGGCGTACCTTGTAAATAATATCGCTGGCGTGCGCCAAATGTTGGGGAATTTCAAACTCGCGACCCGTAGCCTTTTTGAGGTTGGCGCGTACTTTTGCCAGCACCTCGGGGAAGTGATGCCACGTTTCTATAACCTCAGAGTAAAGGCCGAATGAGGTGATGCACGATGCTGCGTAGTTCTTATATCCCGCCTCGGTCATAAGGGCGAATTGACGGGCTATAACGGTCATGGCTGTTTCCAACGGAACCACATCAGAGTGGTAACCAATGCCACCGCAGGTAGTGTGATGCTCGGTTTCGTAAATATTCTTGCCGAGGTCATCCACCAGTATTTTCAAAAACATTTTTTCCGAGCCCGGAAAAAAGTTTTGCCTTATGCAGCTACGGACGTAGAAGTAATCGTTGTCGGGAATTTCCTTTTGGTAGTCCCGCCATATTTGTTCTTTGCCTTCTTTTTTCATGAGTCAAAATATAACGCCGCGAAGCGGCAACTTGCAATAGCCCGGGGCAACGCCCTGGGTATGTATGGTGACGGTGTTTTATTGCGCGCGGAGCAAAAACTTTTTTCAAGGGAAACGCTTGCTCCGCGCGCCATGTACCAACGTCCAATTATTTACCCAGGGCGTTGCCCTGGGCTGAACTCTGTTGCGCTTTCAGCGCGTTCCGAATATCAGTCAGAATTCTAAACGCTACAAAAAATTATATCTCTCCCTTAAAAGTCTTTGTGATATACTCATCCATCTCCAACCCCATCTCCTTTGCCTTTTCAGCCGAGTATTTTTCTATATTTTCAAATCGCTCCATGCCGCCGCTCACCTCAAAAATGCGCTTTAGCTCATCCAACGATTCCTGAGGAATCTTACGCAGTATGCCGGGGCCCTCACCATCGAGGTTTCCGCCCAAGCGTTCAAAAACATCATCCACATTTTTATGCTCCCACTCCCAAATGGGACCTGCCTCGGGGTGATCCTCGGGGGAAAGGTCGCGAGCGTAAATGCAGTAGCCGTACTTTAGAATGTTTTCGCCTATGGCACGCTTCAGCGCAATTTGCTGGCGTCCCTTTTTCGATTCGGTAAAGTAGCCTAAATCCTGCGACAGCGTGCGCAACGCCATTATAATAAGTCCGGCGGCGTTGTTACGCGGGCAGCGGGTAACGCACGACATGCACTCGCCGCAGTACCAAATTTGTTCGCTTTTGAGCAGCTTCTCGAGTTCTTCCTCGTTGCGACTTTGTACCTGTACCACTATTTTGCGCGGGTCGTAGTCGTAAAACTCTGCCGCGGGACAAATGGCAGTACACGTGCCGCAACTTATGCAAGCGGTTAGACCCTCCTGGAAACGAACGTCCTTTGCCAGTTTATCTAATATTTTGCCCATATTTTATCTTGCCAATGCCAAATTAACAAAGATAATAATTTTGTGTTTATCCTGTGGATTTGGGGTCGGTTACTTTCCTTGAAAAAAATAAACACATGCTTTATTGCTCAAAAATGCTTTTATCTTTTTGTTTTTTAGATGATTATGTAGATGTGTGCGAGCACGTAAAATGTTGATAACTACAGTAAAACTTAGCTTTATTTTTGTGTCAACATGTTGCATTAATGTGTAATTTTGTGCCAATTTTTAAAGGAAAATTTTTCAAACCCTAAACAAAAAACAAAATGGGAAAAATTAAAGTAGGTATCAATGGCTTTGGCCGTATTGGCCGCCTGGTATTCCGCGCAGCCGTTGAGGAGCGTAGCGACATCGAAATCGTAGGTATCAACGACCTTATTGACGTTGAGTACATGGTTTACATGCTGAAGTACGATTCGGTACACGGCCAATTCAAGGGCACCGCTGAAGCGAAAGACGGTAAGTTGGTTGTTAATGGTCAAGCTATCCGTGTAACCGCAGAGAAGGATCCCGCAAACCTGAAGTGGAACGAAGTTGGTGCTGAGTACGTTGTTGAGTCAACCGGACTGTTCCTTTCTAAGGAAACCGCTCAAAAGCACATCGACGCAGGTGCGAAGCGTGTAGTTATGTCAGCTCCTTCAAAGGATGACACCCCCATGTTTGTATGTGGTGTTAACACCAGCTCATACAAAGGTGAAGCAATTGTATCAAACGCATCATGTACCACCAACTGCTTGGCTCCCCTTGCAAAGGTGCTTAACGATAACTTCGGTATTGTTGAAGGTCTTATGACCACCGTTCACGCTACTACCGCTACCCAAAAGACCGTTGACGGTCCTTCGGCTAAGGACTGGCGTGGTGGCCGTGCCGCAGGTGGCAACATTATTCCCTCAAGCACCGGTGCTGCTAAGGCTGTAGGTGTAGTTATCCCCGAGCTAAAGGGCAAGCTTACCGGCATGGCTTTCCGCGTTCCTACGCTTGACGTATCGGTAGTTGACCTGACTTGCCGCTTGGCTAAGCCCGCTTCATACGCTGACATTAAGGCTGCTGTTAAGAAGGCTTCAGAAAACGAATTTAAGGGTATTCTTGGTTACACTGAGGATGAAGTGGTTTCAACCGACTTTACCCACGACAAGCGCACCTCAATTTTCGATGCTAAGGCAGGTATCGCTCTTAACGATAACTTCGTTAAGGTTGTGTCTTGGTACGATAACGAGTGGGGTTACTCAAACAAAGTTCTTGAACTTATCGCTCACATGAACACTGTAAAGTAGTAGTTACTACTGCGCAATAACGAAAGGCTTGCACCGAATGGTGCAGGCCTTTTTTTATAGTGAATTGTGAAGTTTGTGCTGTTGTTTGGCATAGGTGTGGAGTAACTTTGTCAAAAGAATAGATGAGATGGTAGGAAAATAGAAGTCTCTGTAGTTGGAGTGGAAGCTCATTAAGGTGGGGTGTAGTAGTTTTGTAAATCAATAAAATGCTGAAATTATGGGCGAATTTAGGGAAGAATTTGATAGGGGAGTGGAGGTGAAAACTCCTCGCCCGAAAAACAGAGTACTTGCGTTAGGTGCGAATGAAGTAATCGAATTTTTTGGAGATGGGGCTGCGTGCACCATGCACACTTTTGAGGATAACTTTGATTATCTTATTAAAGGAGATTTCTTTAAGGCATTGGGTAAGCAGGTGGTTACGTGTAGTAGATGTGTTATAAGCCTTGCCACATCCTTAAAGAACGAGTTGACGCTTGAGCAACTTGCCGATGTGATGGCGCTATTTTATAAAAGGTTACCACGTAAATGCAGGATCAAAATCGAATGTCTTGGAAATGAGTCGGTGGAGAAATGTAAATTGTACATAATTCTAGGAAATGCAGGGTCGTGAAAGCATATATGCCGCACCTATTATGTATGTCGTCATGCTATACACAAGTTTTTACCATATATCTTTGGAGAAGTTACATCAGTATGAAGAACTAGGGTTTGAGTGGATGAGAAGTGTAGAATTCTTTTGATTTTTAAAATGTTATATTTGTGTTACACTCGTGCAGGGTATTAAAAAAACCTTCAATGAATAATTTGCTATCACTTTTAAGTGAGATTCGTAACGTAGAAGATAAAAGTTCTTTTAATCCATTAATTGCAATAGGAGTGGGGGATAAGGAACCTTTGCACTCTCGATTTATTTACGAATTACTGAATCCGGAGGGTAGTCATCGTTGTGGACGTACAATGCTTGATCTATTTTTAAGGATGATAGGGATTGACCACTTTGACTCTCCTATTGTTAGTAGGGAAAAAAGCGCAAATGGGAGATTTATAGATATTGCCATTGAAAACAAGGAGCAACTTGTAATTATTGAAAATAAAATTTGGGCACTAGATCAACCCAAGCAGCTGTACGACTACTACCAATTTGGCAAGAATGAGTTAGGGCTTATTCCAACACTTATTTATCTTACTCCATATGGATATAAGCCCTCTGGTGAGTCATTGTGTAATATTAATGCGAAGGAGGTTAGATGTATAAGTTATCAAAAAGAGATTATTGACTGGCTGCGGATGTGCCAATTGGAGTGTCCAAATTTGGCTACGGCATTGGAATATTATGAGGAACTAGTAAGAAAGGTTATAAATAGAAATGTATACATGGAAACAATACTTGAAAAATGCTTTGAAAATACCGAGAATGCTCAAGCCGCGATTAATATTTATAATGCTCTGAATGGAAAGAATTTGCTTGAGAACTCAATAATACTAGCCACCATTAAGAGGCGACTCAGTGCTTTCCTTGATGATGCAGAATGGATACCTGTAGATGAATGTGAGTCAGATATTTATCTGGAAATTACTGAAGGTGAAAGGCGACTTGGTAATATTACTATTTATGGAAACTATATCGACGTGGAGAGAACACCAGAGAATAAAATTGCAAGCGTAAATGCTAATGCCATACAAGATGACAAGTTGCAAGCCTTCATTTTTGATGATGAAAAGTTGAAAAAATATATGAGCGAATGGATTGCAAAATTGAAAGAGTAAGCTCCCTCGCTGAGTTGTAGGGGTATTAAGTTGAATCTGTTTCTTTTTGAAGAATAACTTCTGTGATCAACGTTTTTAAACTATACCTCGTAATATATAACCTTTTTAATTGTAGCGTATTATGTTAAATTTTACTGTGAGTATTGTGGTCACAAATTTTCGAGTGTTTCGACATTAACCGTATGCTCGTGCGTTCGTCACCCCAATGGTGCTAACAGAGGGAAGCATAAATTGTATGAGGGGAGCGAGAAAGATAAATATACCTGTAAATACTGCAGTCAAATTTTTAGTAGTCTGACGACGCTTGCCGCTTGCTCGTACATTCGTCATCCGAATGGAACTAATAAAGGTAAACATGCTCCGGCGTTGTAAATTTTAATGAAACAATAAGGTGTTTGGTGATAGCGTAGGGCATGTATAAGTCCTCAAGGTTTTACATTTGTAAAAAAATGGTGTATTATGAGAGTCAAAGAACTAAACGAAAAATTGCGGACTTTGTATGCAAGCAAATTTCCGGAGTTAGCAAAGGCCATTAACGAATATAATCAGCAGGTTATTGATACAAGTCAAAATCAAGATGATTTGCTAAATAGAGCAACTAACCCGTTTATGTTGAAAGTAAATGAAGAGTGGCTGAACGCGGGTCTCCGAGTTATGATTTTTGGACAAGAGAATCTGACTTGGGGAGGGGAGTTTACAGAGAAAGGGGATGCCGTATTTTGTGAGAAAATGGATGAGGTTATTCAACTTTACGAGGATAAATATTTAGAAGGGGAAATGTTTAATCGTCGAGGCCCATTTTGGAATATGCTCAAAAGAATAAAAAATGAAGTGAGTAAAAAAGGTGTGGCCTTATTGTGGAATAATGTATTGAAAATAGGACGTTTGAAATGTGGTAATGTCGAGGCAATTAATGAAATTACATATAACTGTTTCAATGTAGTACAAGAAGAAATAGAATACTTGAAGCCAAATATATTGGTCTTCTTTACAGGGCCAAGGTATGATAAGCACATTAAAACATTTCTAGGAGATTTTGAAGTGAATAATATATCAGGATTTGATAATGTCAAGCAACTTTGCACTGTTGATTTTAAAAATGCTAAATTTAAAGAACAGTATGAGATGAAAGTTGCTTTGAAAACATACCATCCGCAATATTTACGTAGAAGGGGATGGGAGGATTTGATTACCCACAAAATAATAACAGAACTGGGAAATTATTAACTATGATAAATTGTGAAACTGCCCATTTGGGCAGTTTTTTTATAACCAATTTTAATATGTGCTATATTTTGGCATAATTATGATTTTACTTTGTATCGTAAAATGATTTTAAATAAGACGCCATGAAATATGATGAATTATTGATTTTCTCCGGTGGCATTGCGGCTGTACGGCGAGGTGGTAAATGGGGGTTTACTAATCGTAGGCATGAAGTTGTAATTCCGTTTGTATATGATAATTTGTACCAGTACCATAGGGATGGCAATAAAGTGTGGTTTTTCAATAATAGAATCAACATTTGCAAAAAAGGAAAGTGGGGCTACATTGATTCTCGAGGTGTAGAGCGCATCCCATTTGTATACGATTGTGCTCATAATTTTGACGATGGTCTGGCAACCGTGGAGCTAAATGGACAGAAGGTAATAATAGATGTGACTGGTAAAGTGGTTTTTAGTAATGAGGAGAAGTATGATACTGTATGGTACTGGCAGGATAATTTACTTGCTGTATCACGAAATAATAAATATGGCATTGTGAATGCGAGTGGTAAGGTGCTTGTGCAATTGATCTACTCGTGGGAGGATATTATTACATGTCGGCAGATACTGTGGCAATTGAAGGGCGATGGGGGGAGTTGATATTTAGTATATTTGTGAGAATTAAAAATATAAGATATGGACACGCTGTTAGGTTTACGAAAGGATTTGTTGGATAAATTTGCTCAAAAAGCAGAATCTATAAAGTTCAACTGCGAACTTCTAAATCTCATTTCCACCAAAAGCAAGAGTGGAGAACTATTTCCTCCGTATATTCCATTTATAGGTAAATATTATGACAAACAAAAATGTAAGATATTATTGTATTCTACGGCTCAAAATCTTAAATATGGGGACGGTTTTTGGGGTGGATATGATAAGAATATGGTAAAGCTTGCAGAAAGATTGTATTATCAAGATAATATGTTTAATAGAAAGTACCCTGAAGACGAAATGTCGTATAAGGATATCGATATAAATCCATACAGAAGAGGCGTACTACCCGTTTTATTGCAGATGTTTTTATGCGCGCAAGGTGTTGAAGAAATGGCGAATGCCGAAAATATTCATCATTATGTTGCGATAAGTAATTATTACAAGTTTTCGTTGAATAATGGCAGAGATATTAATCCGGAGTCGCATAATTTTGCTCAAAAACTGCATTCCGATTATTACGATGCTAATGATGACTTGGTGCGGATTGAAATAGAAAGTTTGAGGCCTGATTTTGTCATTTCATTTAAAGGGCGGAAAGTAAATGAACTGGCGAGCATGCAGAAAAAATATGGTTTTAAATTAGTGCTCATAAATGATCCGGCATGGATATTGCGAGGAGGAAGTGGGGTTTTTGAAAAAGGTAAGAGCTGGTGGAGGGAGGCAAAAAGAGTGTCAAGCAAATGTGTTGACGAACTTGTGGAAAGGGGAGAGGAAATAGTAAACGAAAAGTACTTGAGTAAGAAAAGTCAAGTAGCAACATATTGGAAAAAGTACTACAATGACTGGAGCAATAAAAGATTTTAAAGTAGTAGCGTCTCTTTAAATGTACCTATCATTGCTTTTGCAAAATTCCCTATTTCCCATTTTTAATTGTAACCATGTCACACTCCCTTTTTAACCGCTACATTTGGCTGGTAGATACCATTTTCCGTGCTGGAAGTATAACCTTTGAAGAAATTAACGAGCGCTGGCTTCGCACGGAGATGAGTGAGGGCAAGGAAATTCCCCTGCGCACATTTCACAACCACCGTGAGGCTATTGAGCAAATGTTCGATATTAACATTGAGTGTAGCAGGCGTGGTGGTTTTAAGTACTACATTGAGCATGCCGAAGATATGGAGCGTGGCGGCGTGCGGCAGTGGCTGCTCAATACCTTTGCGGTAAATAACCTCATAAACGAGAGCCACAAGCTCAAGAGCCGCATTTTGTTTGAGGAAATTCCCAGCGGACAAAAGTTCCTTACGTCGGCCATTGAGGCTATGCGCGATGGTGTGCGCTTAGAGCTAACCTATCAAAGTTATGGGAGTTATGAGCCTAAAACTTTTCAGCTGGAGCCCTACTGCGTAAAAGTGTTTAAGCAGCGTTGGTATTTATTTGGGCGCAACCCGCGCTACGAGGAGCCACGCATTTACGCGCTCGACCGTATGCAGGTGCTTGAGCCTACCACCGAAAAGTTCAAAATGCCAAAATCATTTGACCCAGAGGCCTTTTTTAGCGACAGCTTTGGCATAATTATTGGTGACGACAGCAAAGTGGAGGAGGTGAAGATTAAGGTGAAAGGCGCGCAAGCGACCTACATTCGCGCTTTGCCCTTGCACCACTCACAAGAGGAAGTTAAAATGATTCGGGATTTTTCAATTTTTAGGTACTACATCAAGCCCTCGTTTGATTTTAAGCAGGAGTTACTGTCGCATGGAGCAGCAGTTGAGGTTATTAAGCCGGAGTGGTTTCGAAATGAAATAATGAAGACGGTAAAAGAGTTGAGAGTACTTTACAACTTGGTGTGATGGTTTATGATGTAGAACGGTGGAGGGTTCGTCATGTAATGTGTGATGAACCCTTTTTGTTTGCTTTTCTTGCATTTTTCTCTTTTTTAGGGAGTAACACTTTCATATTCGCTGCAAAGGATTTCAAATGGTAAATAATTTGCTAACTTTAACGTACTGGCAGTTAAAAAAGTATATATCTTTACTTACGTCTCAATTAGGAAAAATTTATCTCGTTACTTTAGAATCAAATTTATGGCTAAGGAAATTAAATTCAGCCTTTTATACCGCGATATGTGGCAGTCGTCGGGTAAGTATCAACCACGCGTGGATCAGCTTAAGCAAATTGCCCCCGTGATTATAGATATGGGTTGTTTTGCGCGAGTGGAGACTAATGGAGGTGCTTTTGAACAGGTCAATTTGCTTTATGGAGAAAATCCCAATGCGGCGGTTCGTGAGTTTACAAAACCGTTTAATCAAGCGGGAATTTTGACGCACATGCTTGACCGTGGCTTGAATGGATTGCGCATGAATCCTGTGCCGGCCGACGTGCGGAAGCTGATGTATAAGGTAAAGCATGCGCAGGGTGTTAACATTACTCGTATTTTCGATGGCTTAAATGACGTTCGCAATATTACCCCCTCAATTAGCTACGCAAAAGCAGCGGGTATGACAGCGCAAGCCTCGCTGTGCATCACCCATTCGCCAATTCATACGGTAGAATACTATATTAGTATGGCCAAAGAGTTGATTGCTGCAGGTGCGCAGGAAATTTGTTTGAAGGATATGGCCGGTATAGGTCGTCCGCATAGCGTGGGGCAGATTGTGAGGGGCATTAAGCAAATAGCGCCCGATATTATTGTTGACTATCACGGACACAGCGGTCCGGGATTTTCTGTGGCATCCATGCTGGAGGCGGCAAAAAATGGCGTAGACGTGATTGATGTGGCGATGGAGCCATTATCGTGGGGTATGGTGCATCCCGATGTTATAACCATCCAGGCAATGTTGAAGGATGCCGGTTTTAAAGTGGCTGATATTAACATGAAAGCTTATATGGAGGCGCGCCGCTTAACCCAAACATTTATCGATGATTTTCTTGGTTACTTCATTGATCCCGGAAATAAAATAATGACTTCATTGCTGGTGGGCTGTGGATTGCCGGGCGGTATGATGGGCTCTATGATGGCCGATTTGAAGGGTATGCACAGCGCTATCAATATGGCGTTGCGCCAAAAAGACAAGCCTGAGGTTGCTTTTAGTGATTTGGTAATACAGCTATTTCAAGAGGTGGAGTATGTTTGGCCAAAACTTGGGTATCCACCACTGGTAACGCCTTTTAGTCAGTACGTAAAAAATACGGCGTTGATGAATATCCTTTCAATGGCTAAGGGTGAGCCACGCTTCTCAATGCTCGACAAGGATAGCTGGAATATGATTCTGGGAAAAATGGGACAGCTTCCAGGGGAGCTGGCACCCGAAATTGTAGAATTGGCCAAGCAAAAGAACTTGGAATTTTACACCGGTGATCCTCAGGCGCCATACCCCGATGCGTTAGATGCTTTCAAAAAAGAAATGAAAGAAAATAGCTGGGATTTTGGCAAGGACAACGAAGAATTATTTGAGTTGGCCATGCACGATCGCCAATACCGCGATTACCGCTCGGGTATTGCCAAGGAGCGCTTTAACATAGAGCTGGAGCAGGCTAGAGCCAAAGCGGGGGCGCCTATTGTAGTCTTGCGTCCGGTAGTGGAAGTGCCAAAATTTGATGCGAACAAGATGAGGGAAATGTATCCAATGGCGCAGCCTGTGCAATCGCCCGCAAGAGGTAAAATAATCTGGCAGTACGATGTGAAAGATGAATCGACTGCGCCGGCAGTAGGTACAATTTTCAAGAAAGGACAGGTGGTTTGCTTTGTGCAAGCCTACTACGGCATAGAGCCTGTGGTGGCATTGGCCGATGGTAAAATAATACAGGTGGAGGTAAAGCAAGGCGAAGATGTGGTTAAGGATCAAATATTGGCGTACTTAATATAGCGCCACGCATTGGTAATGCCATTAAGAATTTGCGCCGAATGCAATTTGCATTTGGCGTTTTTTTTGTTGAAAAATATTCATAATTCCCTTCTTTCAAATTTTACCCCTTGCGCCTTTGTGGTTACCTTTGTTCAATGACCGCAAAAGAAGCAAAAAATAGGGTAGAGTTTTTACGCCAAGCCATTGAGAAGCACAATCGCCGTTACTATGTGGAGTCGGCGCCAATCATAAGCGACTTTGAATTTGACCTGTTGTTGCAGGAGTTGCAGACGTTGGAGAAAAAGTTTCCTGAGTTGGCAAGTTCCACCTCGCCTACGCAGCGCGTGGGAAGCGACCTTAGCGAGGGTTTTGTGCAGGTAAAGCACAAGCATCCTATGCTGTCGTTGGGCAATACCTATTCCGAAGAGGAGTTACGCGAGTTTGATACCCGCATTGCCAAAGCGTTTGACGAGCCGTACGAGTACGTTTGCGAGCTGAAGTTTGATGGCGCCGGCATAAGCCTTACTTACGTAGATGGTGTGCTGCAACGTGCCGTGACTCGTGGTGATGGCGTGCAGGGCGATGATGTTACCACCAACATCCGTACCATTCATGCCATTCCGTTGCAATTGCACAGTAGTGGTTTCCCAAAAGAATTTGAAATGCGCGGCGAAATTCTCATGCCGCACGCCTCATTTGAAAAGCTGAATCGCGAGCGCGAGGATATTGGCGAAGCTCCTTTTGCTAATCCCCGTAACGCAGCATCGGGTACGCTGAAAATGTTGGATAGTAAGGAGGTTGCCAAGCGTGGTTTGGACAACTTTGTATACTACATGCCGGGCAACGACCTGCCTTTTGCTTCACACTATGAGAGCTTAGAAGCCGCGCGTTCATGGGGATTCAAAGTGTCGGAGCATACAAAAAAATGCAGAAGTATCGACGAAGTTTTGGACTTCATTCACCACTGGGATAAATCGCGTAAGAGCCTGCCGTTTGATACCGATGGTGTGGTGATAAAAATAAACAGCTTTGCGCAGCAGCGTGCTTTGGGTTATACCGCCAAAACACCGCGTTGGGCTATTGCCTACAAGTTTAAGGCAGAACAGGCGCGCACAAAGTTAATTTCTGTTGACTTTCAAGTGGGGCGAACGGGAGCAATTACGCCTGTAGCAAACCTAGAACCTGTGCGCCTTGCGGGAACGGTAGTAAAACGTGCTTCGCTGCACAATGCCGACCAAATTGCGCTACTTGATGTGCGTGTTGGCGATATGGTTTTTGTGGAAAAGGGTGGTGAGATTATTCCTAAAATAGTAGGGGTAGATGTTGCTGCACGTCATGACAGCTTGCCTGTTTTGCAATATATAACGGCATGTCCCGAATGTGGTACACCCTTGGTGCGCCTCGAAGGTGAGGCCAAGCATTTTTGCCCGAATGAAAATGGTTGTCCTCCACAAATTATCGGGCGTATTATTCACTTTGTGGGGCGCAAAGCCATGAATATTGATGGTTTGGGCGATGAAACCATTGAACTGTTTTACAACAAGGGCTTGATAAAAAATGTGGGTGATTTGTATGACCTACAAAAGGAGAGAATTGCCGCACTTGACCGCATGGGCGACAAGTCCGCCGATAATATTTTGAAAAGCCTTGACGAATCGAAGAAGGTGCCGTTTGCCCGTGTACTCTTCGCTTTAGGCATTCGCTACGTGGGTGAAACCACTGCGAAAAAAATAGCAGAAGCCTTTGGCTCACTTGATGCTTTACAAAATGCCACCATGGAGCAGCTGCTTAAGGTGGATGAAATTGGCGAACAAATAGCTAAAAGTGTATTAGCTTTTTTCGAGGAAGAAAAAAATCAGCTACTTTTGAGTAAACTTCGAGAAGTAGGCTTATGCCTCGTGGCCGAAAAGAGGCAGCAAGCATCGAACAACCTAGAAGGATTAACTTTTGTAATTACCGGTACGCTAAGTCGTCCGCGTGATGAGTTTAAGGTGATGGTAGAGGGGCACGGAGGTAAGGTAAGCAGCGCCATATCGGGCAGCACATCATATCTGCTGGCAGGTGAGAAGGCGGGGAGTAAGATGCAAAAGGCAGAGAAGTTGGGTGTGAAGGTAATTGACGAGCAGCAATTTTTAGAATTAATACAGGCGTAAAATGGGAATAGTGCAGTGGTTTAGGAGACATGCTATTACGAGCAGGCGAAAGCGCCTTGTTCGTAGTAAGCACTTTCACTCTTTTGACACGGCAAAAACGGTAGGTTTGGTATTTAAAGTGGAAAAGGGAGCGGTTCCACCCGAGGTGATGTCAACCATGAAATACCTGACGCGTAAGAACGTGAATTGCTCAATGATTGGTTACTGCGATGAAAAGATTTTGCCTGAGGGTATTGTCAGTACCTCATCTGCTTCTATTTTTTGTAAAAAAGACTTGAGCTGGTACGGTAAACCCATATCCGAGGAGGTAAACCGTTTTTTGCAGCAGAATTACGATATTGTAATTGATTTTTGCCGAGAGGTGAACGTTTACCCCGTACAATACATAGTGTCTACAGTGCGGGCCTCAATGATTATAGGCGGTGTGCAGTACGCGCATTGCCCCTACGACTTGATTATTGACGCGCAAAAGGTATGCACGCTCGACGGCTACGTGGAGCAAATAAAGCACTACCTGTCCATAATCAACAATCCGAAGAGTGTAGAACAGCAAACTAACAAATAGCCATGATAAATAAGTTTTCAGGAACAGGAGTAGCTTTGATAACTCCTTTTGATGCCAATGGTAGCGTAGATTATACTGCGCTTACAAAGTTGGTGGAGTTTGTGTCGGAGGGTGGCGTAAATTTTTTGGTGGCACTTGGTACCACAGCGGAAACACCAACACTCACCTCCGAGGAAAAAAGTAAGGTGCTGGAGTGCGTAAAGGTTGCCAATACGGCAAATTTGCCCATAATGGTGGGCATTGGTGGCAACAATACGCAGGAGGTTGTAGATAAAATAAAGCACACTGATTTCAACGGAGTTGATTCGTTGCTTTCAGTTACACCATACTACAACAAGCCTTCACAGCAGGGCATGTACGAGCACTACAAGGTGGTAGCTGACGCTTCGCCTGTACCTGTTATGTTGTATAACGTGCCGGGACGCACAGGTGTAAACATGACTGCTGATACTACATTGCGTTTGGCGCAGCATAAAAATATTTTCGGAACAAAGGAAGCCTCAGGCAACCTGTCGCAAATGGGCTACATACTGCGCGATAAGCCTACTGATTTTATGGTGCTCTCGGGTGACGATGGCCTGGCTGTGCCCCTTGCCTCTATTGGAGGAGCGGGGTTGATTTCGGTTGCGGCTAATGCTTACCCAAAGGAGATTTCGGAAATGGTGCGCCTTGCGCTCGCGCAAAAATATACGGAGGCCGCAAAAATTCATCTTAAGATGATGGAGTTGATCGACGCTCTTTTTATAGAAGGTAATCCCGTAGGTATAAAGGATGTGCTGACCAACATGGGTATGATAGCCAACACGCTGCGCTTGCCGCTGGTATCGTCAAGCCCCGCGCTGACGGATAAGATAAAGAAGTTGATGGCTGCGCTGTAGCCATGCCTGATAGTGGGCATGTGCGATGGGTATCCCCCGCTGGCGGGGGTGTCCGAAGGACGGGGGTGGAAGTTTTAGCGCCAGTGTTGAGGAGATAAAAATGCAATATTTCGAATATAATTTTTGGAATGACGAGGAAAAGTCATCGTTGCACCGCTATGAGGGAATGCTCAGACACGGTGCTTCGTGCTATTTCGATGTAGAGGAGTTTGAGCTGATAATAGACTACTACTTGCTGGAGAAAGGTGATTTGACAAAGGCCATGCAGGCCATTGAATTTGCCGATTTGCAGCATCCTGCAGTAACCGAAATTGAGTTGCGCAGGGTGGAAATTCTAGCCTACGAAGGAAAAATTTCTGATGCTATACTGATACTCAATCGCTTGGAGAAGACGGATAACAGCATGATGATTCAGCTGTTTAAAGCTCGTACTACCACATTGCAAGGTAAGATAAAGGAGGGCATTAGGCTATTTGACAAGCTGCTCCCCGATGCCTGTGATGATGCGGAGAAATTACACATTCTTACTATGGCTGCTGATAGCCTTATGCGTCAGCATGAGTACAAAAAGGCGTTACGATATTTGCAGCTAGCATACGAGGAGTTACCCATGCAATCGCATATTCTGCCGAGTATTGCCTACTGCTATATGCAAAATAGCGACTGGGATAACGCGCTACAATTTTACAACAAAAGTATTGATGAGGATACGCACAATCCTTACCTGTGGAATTCGTTAGGCGAGGTTTACTTCAGCATGCAGCGTTATCAGGATGCTATTGAGGCTTTTGATTATGCATTGTTGCTTGATGAAAAAGTAGATGCGCCGTACTACAACAAGGTGGATGCGCTGATGGAGTTGGATTGTGTGGATGAAGCAATAGAGGTATTGCGCGCGTATATTCAGCAGCAACCACAGGAGCCGGAGGCATACTGTCGTTTGGGTGAGTGCCTTGAACATAAGAGCGCATTTGATGAGGCAAAGCGATGCTATGAAGAGGCTATAGGAGTTGATAAACTTTATGCCGGTGCGTTTTATGGTTTGGCATCAGTAGCCGATGAGCGTGGCGATGTAAATAAGGCCTACGACTACTTACAACGCAGCGTGGAGTTGGAACCTGAAAATCCCGAATTTTGGTTTGCTTTGTCGCAAGCGCAGGCTACACGTAACGAAATGCTGGAAGCTATACGCTCGCTTGAGCGTGTGGTGGACTTGGATAGATACGATTACGAGGCATGGATGAAGATGGCTGAGTATAACTTTGTGCTGTACGATATTCCTGAGGCCATAGTTGTGCTTGAGCGTGCATTTATTGTCAATTTTGATGTGGCGCAGGTGGCATATCGTCTGGCTGCACTATACTACTACGAGCGCAATATGGAAAACTGCTTGTTGTATTTGGAGCGGGGATTGAAGTTGGATATTGAAACATCGGTAGAGTTTTTTGATGCATGCCCCGAGTCGCAGGATGAGCAGGAAGTAATGGACTTGTACAAGCGTTACAGGCCTAACAAGAAGTTGAAAAAGTAACACGAGCGCGCTGTCATACTGAGCCTGTCGAAGTATGTGGGGAGGGTAAAGCCACGCCGCACCCCTTCGACAGGCTCAGGATGACAACCCGCAACACAATACAAATTATGAAGCGAAGTTTAAAAGATTACTTGTTGATAGGACTCAAAGGCATGGGCATGGGTGCCGCGGATGTTATTCCCGGTGTGTCGGGTGGTACAATTGCCTTTATAGTAGGAATATACGAGGAGTTGATAGAATCCATTCGCAGCATAAATCTCAAAAGCCTTAAGTTGCTTTTCTCATTTAAGCTGAAGGAGTTTTGGACGGCGGTTAACGGTAACTTTTTGTTGAGCTTGGTAGCGGGTATTGCAGCCAGCTTCTTACTTCTAGCTAAAACTATGACATGGTTGCTCAAAAACGAGCGCTTACTCACCTTTGCATTTTTCTTTGGACTTATTTTGGCTTCTACCTACTACGTGTCAAAGCGTATAAAGAAGTGGGATTGGAGTCGGGTGGTAGCCTTTATTATTGGCGGTATTATTGCTTTTTACATTACCATGGTGTCGCCGGCGCAAACGCCCAACGACTTGTGGTTTATCTTCATTTGCGGTGCGGTGGCTATTTGCGCCATGATTTTGCCGGGCATATCGGGCAGCTTCATTCTGCTGCTCTTTAGCAAGTATGAGTATATGATGGGAGCGCTCACCGAATTCCGCATGTCGGTAATCCTGACCTTTGTGTGCGGTGCTGCCATTGGTATTACCTCGTTCTCTCACTTGCTGTCGTGGTTATTTCGCAAGTATCACGATATGACGGTGGCGGTGCTTTCGGGTTTTATGTTGGGGTCACTCAATAAGATTTGGCCGTGGAAGGAGCAGATTTCCGAAACGGTGGAAAAAAATATTCTACCCAACGAGCAAATACTTCCCGCTGTGGGGCTAATACTGTTGGGGTGTGTGGTGGTAGTGGTGATTGAAACGGTTTCGAATAGAAAAGATAAAGGGATAAAAAGATAAAATCTTATCCCATTAGAAATATACACGGGCGCTTGTTTAAATCAGGCGCCTTTTTTTTCCACTCACCTATAGTTTTGGTGACGATAAACTCCGTTTCGAGCGTAATATCGGCAGCAAGGCATAGCTTGGTTTGCGGGCTACAGGTGGAAAGCAAATCAGCTATTAGCTTGTTGTTACGGTAGGGCGTTTCCATGAAAATTTGCGTTTCATTCGCCGAACGCTTTTCCAAATTCTTTATTTGACGAATACGCTCCTCCGGCTTAACAGGAAGGTAACCCGAAAAGGCAAATGCCTGCCCGTTGAACCCCGAAGCCATTAGTGCTAGCAGAATAGACGATGGACCAACCAGTGGCACTACGCGAATTCCTTTCTCATGTGCCACCTTTACCAATGCTGCACCAGGGTCGGCAACGGAGGGAACACCTGCCTCGGAAATAATTCCTACATCGTGTCCGTCAAGTAGTGGTTTGAGTAGGGGAGCAACATCTACCAACGGCGTGTGCTCATTCAGTTCGGTAAAGGAGAGTGAGTCTATGCTTTGCTGAATACCCAGCTTGCTGAGAAAGCGGCGTGCGCTGCGGGTATTTTCTACCACGTAGTGAGAAATGTGGTTTACTATGGTGCTTGTGCGTTGCGGCAGCACATCGCTTATGCAGCATTCGCCAAGGGTAGAGGGTATGAGGTAGAGGGTGGGCATGGATTTATGATTGATGATTTCAGACTTATGATTTGGTGAGATGAAGAGTGTTCTTTAGTTCATGCGAAGCACGTTGTTTCCTTTTATCGAAAGGCTGTTGGTGCTATCCTTTTCTACATATCTATCATGCAGTTGTTTAATATGCTATCAAAATAGCAAGCCAAATTTGACGATATCTTTTTAAATATGTCAGGAATGTAGCATGTTATGCTTTGAACGGTTAATTCACTGTTAATTGGAAAATGGTGGTATTGATTAAGGTATTCTTTTATGTCAACCTTTTCTGTGTCGCTAAGAGTGTCAAATGGATTTGTTGCTGCGTAGTTGTGAAAGTCGGACAAGTGAATAAATCCACAACCAAATTTGTAAACGTAATGAATATAGCCCTTTAACTCGTTTGCTTTGTCTACCATACTTTTGTCGGTCACTTGCTTCCATTTGTTATTCGGTGTCAAAACTGTCCATCTTTCGCCTGATAAGGTTTGTTGTATTAGTCTTTCTCTTTCGTTTATGTCAGAAATTCTTCCTAAATACATAACCCGAATAAAAGAGTCTAACTCTGTCCTTAGCGTTTCAATACACTTTCCAATTCGTTTTTTGGCAAAGTCATCCTTCAACGATTCAGCGTTTTCTTTACTTCTATTTTTGATTAGTTCTATAAACTGTTGTTTAACGTCCGCCATTGTTCTATGTGTCGTTTTAAACCTCTTCGTAATAATACGAATAGTCTATTCCCTTCATAAACATTTCGCGACTGTGGATTTCATCGGTTAGAGCATTTTTTAGCAAGTGCTTTATTGTCGCGCTGTTTGTAGAACTTGCTACCATGGCATTCATGTAGTCGTTTTTGCCAATTTTACTCCAATCTACACATTTTTGCAAGCGCTTTTTCAGTATCAAATCCAACCAAATTCTTGTACTTCGTCCGTTGCCTTCCATGAATGGGTGAGCAATGTTCATTTCTACATATTTATCGGTAATTTCATCGAAGGTGTTCTCGGGCATTTCTTCAATTTGTGCCATAGTGCTGCCCAGAAAGTGTGCCACGGCGAACTGAAATCCGCCTTTTGAAATGTTTTTTTGCCTTATTTGTCCCGCAAAATCGTAAAGTCCGCCAAAAAGGTAGGCGTGAACTTGCTGTAAACCTTTGGCTGTGCCAACCTCTATGCTGTCAATAAACGAACTTTCAAACAGGGCGTATGCCTTATCCTTGCTTTTTCCGTCAATGCTCTCGCTACTATAGGTGAACCAGTCTATAAAACGGTTTGCCTTGGTTCCGGGAAATTGTTTGCCGAGAGCAATGATTCCCTTGTAGTCAAGCATATCAGACAAACGCTTTTTGCCGTCAGGCGCGAGAAGTTTCAACTGGGTAGTAATACTAACCAGTTCACTGTTTTCTTTCTTTAGCTTGGCTTTGAGGTATTTCCAGTAGTTTCGAGTTTTAGTATAATCGTCTTGGTTGGTAAGAACGGCTACGATATCTAAAACGGAAAACCACCATTTACTATTTTCTTCGTCCCAAATGGCACGAACTTCACGATCATCGAAAAAACGTATTGAAACTTTACTACTCATGCCTGTCAAAATAGAGTGGTGGTGATGCTGTTTGCAAAGGTACGCTTATTTTGTAAATTTGTAGTGTATACTCCCAAGCCCACGCCGCACACCTGCCCGACAGAATCAGTCAGGCGGGCTTCGACAGGCTCAGTATGACAACCCACAGCGGTTATAGCCCCCTTTAGGGGGTTGGGGGCAATGGTACTTGGTAAATGGTAACTGTAAAATGACTTTAACTTTTCTTGGAACGGGTACTTCGCAGGGTGTGCCTATGATTGGGTGTGATTGCCACGTGTGCTGTTCCACCGATTCTCACGATAAACGCTTACGTACATCGGCATTGCTGGAGGTGGATGGCGTAACGCTGATGATTGACGCGGGGCCCGACTTTCGTACGCAGCTGCTGCGCGAAAACGTAAAGCGGGTGGACGCTATTCTTCTTACCCATGAGCATACCGACCACATTGCCGGTTTGGATGATGTGCGTGCTTTCAACTACTTTATGCAGCAGCCGATGCCTGTGTATGCTGAAGAACGTGTACAGCGAACGTTGAGGCAGATGTTTTCGTATGCTTTTAGCGAAAATAAGTACCCCGGCTCACCCGATATTGAGCAGGTGGTGATTGATGATAAAACGCCTTTCGGGATAAAAGGTGTACGCATAATGCCTATTCGTACTATGCACGCAAAGTTACCTGTACTTGGCTTTAGGGTGGGTAACGTGGCTTACATTACCGATGCTAACTTTGTAAGCGAGGTGTCGAAGCAGCAGCTAATGGGTTGCGAGGTTTTGGTTGTAAATGCCTTACGTAGCGAAAAGCACCTTTCGCACTTTACGCTTGGCGAAGCCTTACAGCTGATTGATGAGGTAAAGCCCAAGAAAACCTACTTGACACATATTTCTCACCAGCTGGGTTTGTATACTGAGGTGCAGCCAATGCTTCCAAAGAATGTTTTTTTGGCGTATGATGGGCTGAAAGTTGAAATGAGCAACGGATAACGAACAATGGATAATTTATTGTCCGTTATCCCTTGTCAATTGTGCATTATTTCTTCTTCTTCATTTCGTCGTTCAAAATCTGCTCCAGCGTTTCAATACCTATTCGCTTGGCAATAATCTTTTTGTCTTTATCAAGCAGGTAAAGGGTTGGGGTGCTGTACACGTCGTATAGCGAACGGAAGTTGGTGCCCAGTGAGAAGGTGGTAGACTTACCATTTTCATCGTTACCCTCAATGCCATCCCAAGCGTTAATCCAATCATAGCTATGTCCGGCAAGGTATTCATCCCATTCGCTGCGCTTGTACTGCGTGTACACGGCAAATACTACCACACCTTTATCGTGCACCTTTTGGTACAAATCCCATAGTTGAGGAATTTCTGTTTTGCAGTGTCCGCAGCTGGGTTCCCAAAATATCAGGATGGTGAATTCTGCTGGAGTTTTGAGTAGTGAGACGTAAGTATCCTCGTGAGTCTGCAACAGTAGTTCGGGTGCTGGAGCACCTATCAGGTTGGGACGCATTTTATCCACACGCTCCTTTATTTTATCCACATACCCTTTATCGGCCCATGGCGTAAGTCCCGATAGGTAATACTTGTCAGCCAGGTGCACCACTACGGCATCGTGCCCTACAATTTCCGATTTTTGGTAGTATTGGAAAAAGTATTCGGTAACGTAGCGGAACATTTCCTCGTCGGCACGGGAGCGCTCAATTACCATGTCGGCGTACTTAATGATGGTATCGGGCGCAGGGATAATCATTTTTTGAAAAAAGAAGTCCAAACGCTGCTTGAAGAATGGCGTGCGGATAAGACCGTTGTCGACAAAGTTGAGGTTGTCAAAGTAGTGGTCGCGACGGTATTCGTAGTCGCGTAAATGCCTCGCAGAGTCCTTATTTGCAATGTTTTCGGGGATGTGTAAGTTTGGAACTTCGGTAGGTTGCAGCGCCTTTAAAAGTGTTCCTAAAAGGTTGTCTTCGTTTTTCGAAATAAGATTCTTGATGTAGGTGGTAACATTGTAGTCAATGGCTTCCAGCTGTTTTTGGTAAATAGCCACGGAGTCTTTTTTACCCTCCATATTCATTTTCTTTTTTTCCTTTATTATGCCGGCTGCGCGTTGCTGCTCACGTAAGTATTTTTGGTAGTCAAGAAATTGTTGATTTTCGGGAGAATCCTTAAATACTAACTTATCAAATAAGTTCTTGCTGTCAGTGCTAATGCTGAATTTCTGATTGTCGCTAATGAGTAGTTCAAAAAAACTTTTTTCAGGTGTGGCTATGAAGTATACACCGCGTTCCAATTTTTTATTTTTGCTGAAAATAGCATTGCCGTTTTTGTCGGACTTGGCGGTGTCTACCACGAAACGCTTATCTTCGTAGCTGTAGCCCAGAAAAATGTTGGAATCGCGCATGCCCTCCATTTTTACACGAATTTCGTATTGCTGCGCGTGAGCAGACGTAAGCGACGCTAAGGTAAGTGCGAAGAAAAAGAGTTTTTTTTGCATAAAGTGTCGTGTTTTGTCATGCTGAATGAAATGAAGCATCTCAAGTTCGCAAAGGGTTGTTTTGAACAACATGAGATCCTTCGCTTTGCTCAGGATGACATTTGCAAGGGTGCAAATTTACAAATTGTGAGCAATTAGGCATTACGCCTTAACGCAATTTTGCATGATTTGCTACAGGAGCAGGCCGCCCAGGTGGTACACGGCAAAGGCTGCCAGCCATGCCACGGCGGTGGTGTAAATAATGGAAAATGCCGCTATCCACCTGCTGCCCGACTCGCGGTAAATGGCGGCTACGGCCGCTATGCAGGGCACGTACAGCAGTATGAATATGAGGAATGATAGCGTGCTGCGCGTAGTAAATACGTGTTCTCCCTGGTGTAGTCCGCCGGCGTAGCGCTCATCGCGCAGGCGCTGCGATAGTTTAGCGTGGCTATCATCGTCGGTGCCGTCGGTTTGGTAAATTACACCGAGCGTACTCACTACCGTTTCTTTGGCAATAACGCCTGTAAGCAGGCTCACGCTCATTTTCCAGTCAAAGCCCAGCGGGCGCATTACGGGCTCAATGGCGTGCCCCATTTGCTCAAGGTAGGTATCGCGATGCGGCTCATTACTTTTGCTTAGCGGAAATGTGTTGAGCGCCCAAATTACCACGGCGGCAATTAGAATAATGCCCCCCATTTTGCGCAGGTACTGCGAGCCCTTGTGCCACATGTGCCGCATGGTGCTTTTGAGCGTGGGTATGCGGTAGGGTGGCAGCTCCATTACAAAGGGTTGCCCCTTATCTTTAAACAGCACCTTGCTGAAAAGTAGGCCCGAAAGTATGGCAAATACGATGCCTGTAAGATATACCCCAAAAAGCACGGTGCCAGCGTGGTGTGGAAAAAACGCGCCTATGAGTAGAATATACACCGGTAGCCGCGCGCTGCACGACATGAACGGTATGAGCAGCATGGTGAGCGTGCGCTGCGTGCGGTTTTCGATGGTGCGCGTGGCCATTATGGCGGGTACGTTGCACCCAAAACCCATAATGAGCGGTATGAATGATTTTCCGTGCAACCCAATGGTATGCATCAACTTATCGGTAATAAACACGGCGCGCCCCATGTACCCTGTATCTTCAAATAGGGAAATGAAAAAGAACAGTATGAGAATGTTGGGCAGGAACGCAACCACGCTTCCCACGCCGCTAATAATGCCATCTACCAGCAGGTTTTTGAAGAGAGATTCGGGCATTATGCCATCCACCCAACCGGCCAGCGCCTCCACGCCCATATTAATCCACTCCATGGGGAAGCTACCCAGTGCGAAGGTGGTGAAAAACATGACCCACATAAAGAAAAGGAAGATGGGAAATCCCCACGCCTTGCTGGTGATAATGCTGTCTATTTTTTTTGTACCCTTGTGTCGCTCCTTGGTGCCGTGCTTAAAGGTTTCCTTCAGCGCGCCTGCCACAAAACCGTACTTGGCGTCGGAAATAATAGTTTCGCTATCCTCTTTGACCTCCTCCTCTAATCGTGCAATGTGTTTTTGCGCTGTCGCTAAAATTTCTTTACCGTTGTGGCATTCGTTACGTGCCACATCAGTCATCACTTTATCCTTTTCTATCAGCTTTAGGGCAAAAAAACGGGTAGAGTAGTGGTCTTTGATTGCTGCGTTTTCAGGAATACGAATTAACTTTTGCAACTCGCTTATAGCTTCTTCCACCTCTGCGCCGTAGTATATGTGAATGTGGTGGTGCTGCTTGGGTGCAGTGTGCAGCTCGGCGCGATTGTCGGTGTAGCTGTCCACAATGGCTTTGAGTAGTGCTTTCATACCCTTGCCCTTGGAGCCTATGGTGGGTATCATGGGAATACCCAATAATTTTCCCAGCGCTTTGTGATTGAGTTGGTCGTGGTGTACCATCAGCTCGTCGTACATGTTCAAGGCCATAATCACCTTCAAGTCCATGTCGATAAGCTGCGTGGTGAGGTATAGGTTGCGCTCAAGGTTGGTGGCATCTACCACGTTTACAATCACGTCGGGCATTTCGTCGGTGATGTACTTGCGCACGTACAGCTCTTCGGGTGAGTAGGCGGTGAGCGAGTAGGTGCCGGGCAAATCCACCAGGTTGATGGTGTAGCCGTTCATTTCCACCTGCGCTTTTTTCAGCTCTACTGTTACGCCGGAGTAGTTACCCACATGCTCGTGCGCCCCCGACAGCTGGTTGAACAGCGATGTTTTTCCCGTGTTGGGGTTACCTACAAACGCCACGTTGATTACGTTGCCTACCAGCTGCGCTGATTGCTGCAAATCGTTGGAAAAAGTGGCGGTGGTTGAATTGGTAAAGTTGAGATGTTTGGCCTCCTCCTCGGTAAGTACTTCAATCATATCGGCTTCGGAGCGCCTGAGCGACACATCGTAGCCCATAATGGAGTACTCAATGGGATCTTTCAGCGGTGCGTTTTTGACTACCAGCACGGTTTGGCCCTTCACAAAGCCCATTTCGGTAATGCGCTTACGAAACGCACCACGTCCAAGTACCTTGCAAATTACACCCTTTTCACTGTTGCCGAGGTCCGATAAACGCATTGATTAGAAATTTGACTGCGAATTTACAAAAGAAAAGGGAGGTAGTCAATCCTCATTTGTGGGGATTTCTAAAATACTTTTTGCAATGGTAGAAAAAGAATGAATAATTCGAGTTCTATATGTGTATTTAGAAAATTTTTCACCTTCAAATTGACTTAAAACCTTTTCAGACCAACTTTTAAGTTCGTCGTTGTCATTGACGTCAAATAGTGCTTCGTGGGCTAATTTATTTCGGAGCAGGTTAAGTTCCTCTAATAAAATGGAGATGGCTTCTTGCTTTTTTCTATCGTTAGAATTAATGGTCTTGAGTAGAGATACTTTCCTATAAAATGAAAAATTTATACAATCTGTAATTCCACCTCTTGAAAGTGCAGTGTTTAATACAGGTTCTAATAGTAGATGACCTTTTAATAGTACTGTCTCTAAGTCTTTTTTGTCTGCAAGATGCCCCCAAACAGCCCACTCCGCTAGCATGTTAATGTCGCTGTAACGATCAGCCGTGGAATAAGTATGCATGTAATTTTACAACAGCCTACTCAGCAAATTATTAATATTCCCCTCTATCCTTTCAAAAATATTATCGCCGTAAGGAGCGCCATCAAATTTCTCACCCGTAATATTTTCAAAAAGCTCAATGTAGCGTTTGCTGATGCCGTCCACAATGGCTTCGGTCATTTCAGGTACTTTCTGACCATCCTGACCCTGAAAACCATTTTCCATAAGCCACTCACGAACGAATTCCTTTGAGAGTTGCTTTTGAGGCTCACCCTTATCAAAACGCTCTTGGTAGCCCTCGGCGTAGAAGTAGCGTGATGAGTCGGGCGTATGAATTTCGTCAATCAGGTAAATCTTACCATCCTTTTTGCCGAATTCATACTTAGTGTCCACCAAAATAAGACCACGCTGCGCAGCCATTTCAGCGCCGCGTTGGAACACTGCCATGGTGTATTTTTCCAGCTGTTCGTAATCTTCCTTACTCACAATGCCGCGCGACAGAATTTGTTCCTTCGAAATATCCGCATCGTGCTCACCAATCTCGGCCTTAGTCGTTGGCGTAATAATGGGGGAGGGGAACTTTTGGTTTTCGCGCATGCCTTCGGGTAGCTTCACACCGCAAATTTCGCGCACGCCGCTTTTGTAGGCACGCCAAGCGCTGCCGCATAAGTAAGCACGTACAATCATTTCTACAGCAAAGGGATCGCACTTGTGCCCCACGGTTACCATGGGGTCGGGTGAGGCAATTTTCCAGTTGGGGCAAATATCCGAAGTCGCATCCAAAAACTTGGCGGCAATTTGGTTCAGCATTTGTCCCTTGAAAGGAATGCCCTTAGGCAGCACCACGTCGAACGCCGAAATGCGGTCGGTGGCTACCATTACCAAAAACTCGTTGTCGATAGTGTACACGTCGCGAACTTTGCCCTTGTAAAAGGCGGTTTGCTTGGGGAAGTCGAATTGGGTTGCAGTTAATGCGTTCATGGTATTTAGTTTGTAAAGTTTAAAAGTTCATAAAGTTTGAAAATTCCCGTGGGTTGTCACCCTGAGCCTGTCGAAGGGGTGCGGTGTGGTATTGCTAAGCCTCCTCTTTCTCGAAAGCATTCACAATTTTACTCACCAGCGAGTGGCGAATAATGTCCTTTTTGTCGAATGTTACCATGCCAATGCCCTTAATTTTTTCCAACATCCTCATGGAGCGTGCAAGTCCCGAATCGTTTTTATGAGGTAAGTCAATCTGTGTAGCATCGCCTGTAACAATGAATTTTGCGCTTTTACCCATACGGGTCAAAAACATTTTCATTTGCGGCAGCGTAGTGTTTTGCGCCTCATCAAGTATCACAAAAGCATGGTCGAGCGTACGACCGCGCATGTACGCCAGCGGTGCAATTTGCACTATACCTTCCTCCATGTAGCCTTCCAACTTCTTGGCGGGAATCATATCGTGCAGCGCGTCGTATAGCGGTTGCAAGTACGGATCGAGCTTATCCTTCATATCGCCGGGCAAAAAGCCCAAGCGCTCACCTGCCTCAATGGCGGGGCGGGTCAGTATGATTTTGCGCACCTCCTTATTTTTTAGTGCGCGTACAGCCAAGGCTATGGCGGTGTAGGTTTTTCCGCTACCTGCAGGACCTACGGCAAAAAGAAGATCGTTACCTTCATACAGCTCCACCAACTTTTTTTGGTTGGGCGTGCGTGCCTTAATTATGGCGCCGTTGTTACCGTATACCAGTGTGTCGCTGTCAATGGGTTCGTCTTGCACTTCAACGACATTTTGCACGTATATCTGTGCTATGGCCTCCTCCGTTACGCGACCGCGCTTGTGGTAGTAGGTTACCAATGCTATCAGCTTGTTTTCAAAATCATCAATCTCGCTCTTGGTGCCCCATACCTTAATCTCGTTGCCTCGTGCCATGATTTTCATTTTCGGAAATCGGGCAACAATGGCATCGAAATTTATGTTGTTTACTCCGTAAAAATTTACGGCGTCGATATTTTCAAGAGTGATAATTTTTTCGGTCATTGAATATACTTCTGTTTTATCTGGCACGTCATCGCGAGGACGAGGAACGAGGACGTGGCAATCTTAAGTTAGAAGGAGATTGCCGCGTCGTTCCTCCTCGTAATGACGCTTTTGGCTATTTTAGTAGTTAATCGTCTGCAATTTTTTCAATTCTAACCTTTCCTTTACCCACTGCGAAACTTTTTCGTGCTCTGCAGCGCTTACTTTGTTGCTATGCCACGATATGCAAAGCGTTGGTACGGTATCAACTTTAAGGTTTTTTGTGTTTACAAAAACCTGCTTGGTTACGGCGAATGAGGCTATGCTGGGGAATAGCACCTTTGCCTCACGTGCCAGCTGTTCGCTTGGTATCTTCTGCGTTTCGTGTATCATCAAGGTGCGCTCCAGCTGCTCTATGCGCTTATCTTTTTCGGACAACATTTTATCCTTGCTTTGCAGTAGCTCGCCCAACGCTGCTCCCGAGAAGGCGATTTCGCCTGTGCCTCCGGCATACTTCAGCACCAGCTTGGCATCATCCAACTTGTACTTATGTAGCATGGTGTGACACTCATCCTGCTGCTCTTTGGTGAGCTGCTGTCCCAGCAACGTCAGGGTAATGCATGACTCTACTTTATCATACTGTTTATCCACCTCTATTACGCTTGTCTTGTCGGCCGGCAGCGACTGTTTTACGTTGGCGGCATACAGGTTGGCGCGCGAGTTGAACGAGGTTTCGTTAACCACCGACACGGCTGTAAAAATGCTGGGCACCACAACAAGTATGGAGAAGGCGTAAATGGCTCGTTTTACCCTTTTTTCCTGTTCGGGAACTAAAAATTGAACCTTTGGGAATCGCAGGTAGCGCGAGATAATGAGCGTAGATAGCGCGATGAAAAATGAGTTGATGAAGAAAAGATAAAATGCGCCGATAAAAAAGTCTAAGTTGAGCGTGGCAATACCAAAGCCTGCGGTACATAGTGGAGGCATGAGGGCTGTGGCAATGGCTACGCCCGATACGGCAGTAATCATTCCCTTGTCTTTGTTGGCATTAGCAACCATTCCTGCCGCACCGCCAAATAGCGCGATAAGTACATCGTAGATGGTGGGGCGGGTGCGCGCCAGCAGCTCCGATTGAGCATCACCAAGTGGCGATAGCATAAAGTATAGCGTGGAAGTAATAAGGCTGATTGCCACCATGATAGCAAGGTTCTTCAGCGCACGCGTCATCAGCTTATTATCGTTGGTGCTCACCGCCAGCCCAATGCCAATAATGGGGCCCATGAGTGGTGATATGAGCATGGCGCCGATAATGACAGCGGTGGAGTTAACATTCAACCCCAGCGAAGCAATGGCGATAGCAAAAATAAGTACCCATACGTTGGTACCTTTAAACTCGACATTTTTCTTTATGTTGTCAATGGTGGACGGAATATCCACGTCATCTTTAAGGCTGGAAATGTCACGCAGCTGTGCCAGCTTAGGTGCTGCCCATGCGCGAAAGCCTATGTACAGATTGCTGAGGGGTTTTTTAAGTGAAGCCATTCTACCTATTAAAATTCACCTGCGAATTTACGAAAAAATGTGGTATGGTGTGCGGGTACAACCATTCACCTCTCCCCCTTGCCCCTTTCCGCAGGAGAGGGGAGATTGCCTACAGGCAGAGTTTGCTGGCATGTCTTTACTATTTCTCGGGGAACACGCCCCTCTCTTGTGGAGAGGGGTTGGGGGAGAGGTTTAAATTGCTTTTGTTTTTTCTTCTAAAAACCTCTTTTCTTCCTCATTCAAAAGCGGATTGAGTATTTTGTAAACTTTTGAATGGTAATTATTTAAATAATCTATGTCGCACTGGTTGAGTAGTTTGCTATCAATGGCTTTAGTATCAATGGGGCAGAGCGTAATGGGCTCAAATTGAAGGAATTTACCAAACTCATTTTCTACATCGGGTACGGTAAGTACAAGATTTTCAATGCGAATGCCATGCTTGTTGGCTTTATAAACTCCCGGTTCGCAGGAGGTTAACATGCCTACTTCGAGTAGGGTAGGGTTTTCGTTGAGGCGAATATTCTGCGGCCCTTCGTGTACGCTGAGAAAATGGCCTACGCCGTGTCCCGTGCCGTGCAGGTAGGTCATGTGGTGCTGCATAAGCGGTTGGCGTGCCAGCATATCCAGCTGCGCGCCGCGCGTGCCGTGAGGAAACTTTGCTGCGCTCAGTTGCAGGTGTCCTTTCAGTACGAGGGTGTAGTCCGTTTTTTCCTCGTCGGTGGGTGTGCCAAGGTGCAGCGTGCGCGTAATATCGGTGGTGCCGCTGTGGTACTGTGCACCGGTGTCAATCAGTATAAAGGTTTCGCGTCCCAACGCAATGTTGCTCTCGTGCGTGGCGGAGTAGTGCACTATGGCGCCGTGCCCTTTGTACCCGAAAATGGGTGCGAAGCTTTCCTCCACAAACTCCGAATTTTGTGCGCGGAACAAGCGCAACTTTTCAGCCCCGTTTATTTCGGTAACGCTTCCGCTGTCGATATGCTCCTCAAGCCACTTCCAAAAGCGTACCCATGCTACGCCATCGGCTATCATGGCTTGGCGGAATCCTGCTATTTCCGTTTCATTCTTCACCGCTTTTAGCGATGAAATAGTGCCAAAGGGATTGGCTTCAAGGTGCAGCTGCGTGCAATTCTTTTCCAAAATTTTCTGTACGCTGATAGCAGTCTTGTTGGGATTTACAATGGCCTGTGCGCCTTGTGCAACCTGCTCCAGCTTGCTTTCAAATTCGTTGTAGTCAACAATCTCAACGTTGTGCTTTTTCAACTCGGCAGTGGCATCGTTGCTCAGCTTGCTTTTATCAATAAATAGCAGCGTAGGTTTCTCGTCAAGACTCACAATTGCAAAGGCTAATGCTTCGGGGGTAAAGGCCACGTCGTCACCGCGCAGGTTGAGCAGCCATGCTACCTCGTCCAATGCCGATACTACGTAAATGCCTTGCTTAAGCGCTGGCTTCATAGCTGAGCGAAATGCCTTGATTTTGTCGGTTGTACTTTTCCCCGATAGCTCAACGCCCATTAAAAAGGCTTTTGCAGCAGGCATGGGCGGACGGTCTGTCCATATTTTGGCAAACGGGTCGGCAATGCTTTTTAGCGTAAGCGGCTCCAGCTCCTGTTTTAGCCCGTTGAATGTGCTTGCGGAGTATAACTTCCCGTCAATACCTACGTTGCCGTTGGGTGTGTCCTTCTTAATGTAATCGGCTATGCTTTCGGTTTCGGGCAATCCTTCCTTCTTTAGCTCAAATCCCGAATTTTGCAGCTGCTGTTCGGCTTGCAAAAAGTAGCGCGAATCGGTGTATAGCGCGGCTGATTTCTGCGTAACCACAGCCGTTCCCGCGCTGCCCGTAAACCCGGTGAGCCACTGGCGACACTTGAAGTGGTCGGATACGTATTCGCTAAAATGCGGGTCGTTGGTGGGTACAATTACAGCGTCAATATTTTGTTGCTGCATGTATTCTCTAAGTGCGGAAAGGTTCATAATTTCAGATTTCAAGTTTCAAATTTCAGATAGTGCAAATTCTATTAACTCCCGCAGGGAGTAAATTTTAATAACCGCGGGTAAGCGAAGCGTAACCCGTGGTTAGCGTGCTTCCTTGCATAGCGCGCGGAGCAAGTCCCTTCCTAGATATAAGTTTGTGCTCCGCGCGCAGTATAAGGCTCTACCCAATACCGTAGGCTACGCTTCGCTTACCTACGGTTATTCACATTCAGCCCTTGCAGGGCAAAAGGCAAATTAATAATGGGTATAATTGCAGCCATATATATTTACTGATTATTCTTAACCTTTGGTCGTATAATCAGTCGTAGTGAGGCATCGTAGGTAAAGTATTCCCACATCCAATCCCAAAATACCATGAACTTATTTTTGACTCCCACAAGGCTCATAATGTGAACAAGCAGCCATGTAACCCATGCTAAAAATCCGTTGTAGTGCACGTGCTTCAAATCCACTACAGCCAAGTGACGGCCTATAGTTGCCATGCTTCCTTTGTCGTGATATTTGAAAGGGGTAAGTGGCCCTTCGCGTAGCATAAGCCTGAGGTTGTAGGCCAAGTGCCGTGCTTGCTGCATGGCAACTTGTGCTACTTGCGGGTGCCCGTTGGCGTACTTTTCTTCGGTTTGCAGGCATTGATCGCCCAAGGCAAAAATGTTGTCGAAGCCTCTTATTCGATTAAATTCATCTACCTGTATGCGTCGGCCACGCCCTACAGCTTCGACAGGTAATCCTGCTACGGGATTGGCAATAATGCCGCTGCCCCAAATGAGGGTGCGACTTTCAATTGTTGAGCCATTCGACAACTTTACCGTAGTGCCATCGTAATCGTCCACACCTGTGCCAAGCATAGCCTGCACGCCCAATTTTTCCAATGAGCGCAGCGCATCAGCCGATGATTGCGGACTCAAAGCGGCCAATACCTTATCGGCGCGCTCAAGCAGCATGATGTGAACTTTGCACGGGTCAATTTCGGGGTATTCGCGGTGTACGACGAACTTTTTCATTTCGCCCAACGAGCCTGCTACCTCCACACCTGTAGCACCACCGCCCACTATTACAAAGTTGAGCAGGCGTTGCTTTTCGGCTTCGTCCTTACAGGTAGTGGCTAACTCAAAGCATTGTAGCACTTGGTTGCGCAACGCCAGCGACTCGCTTACCGACTTCATTGGGTAGGCATACTTCTCAATATTTTGCATGCCGAAGTAGTTGGTATCTGCACCAGCGGCAAGCACCAGATAGTCGTACTCTATATCGCCCACGCTGGTGGTAATGGTGTTTTGCGCGGCGTTCACTCCTAGCATCTCAGCCATGCAGAAGCTGAAGTTTTTTACTCCTTTAAACTCTGCGCGTAGCGGAAATGAGATGGCGCTGGGCTCCAATCCCGACATGGCTACTTGATAAAATAGCGGTGGAAACTGGTGGAAATTATTTTTATCTACCAGCGTAACGTGATATTTCGTATTGCGTAGCTTCTGCGCCAGCGTAAATCCCGCAAACCCCGCCCCAACGATGACAATTTTCCTACCCATAACCCTCTCTTGTTTAATGCTTCGCGTTTGATATTGTTCGATGTGCTTCGCACGTTTAAAGTTGTTCAATACAACGCGCGTTAGCGCTTTAAACAACTTTAAACCATCTTAAACTATTTCAAACAACTTATAGTAAATTCCCTGCCAACTCTGCCAGCTCGCTACGCTCACCTTTTATGAGGTTTACGTGGGCAAAAATTTCTTCACCAATCATGCGGTCGCTCAGGTGTGTAAGACCGTTGGAGCGAATATCAAGGTAGGGTGAGTCAATTTGTTGAATATCGCCCGTGAATACCATTTTGGTGTTTTCTCCGGCGCGGGTTACAATCGTTTTTATTTCGTGCGGCGTAAGGTTTTGCGCCTCGTCCACTATAAAGAAGGTGTTGCTCAGGCTACGTCCGCGAATGTAGGCCAGCGGTGTAATCATCAGCTTGTTCTGACGCTGCAAATCTTCAATGTGTACCGACTCCTTGCTGGTGGGTTTTAACTTGCTTTTTATCACCGCAAGGTTGTCAAACAAAGGCAGCATGTAAGGTTGTAACTTCTCGTTAATGTCGCCGGGAAGGAAGCCCATATCCTGATTTTGTAGTGGAATAACGGGGCGTGAAAGCAGAATTTGATCGTAGTCATTTTCCTGCGCCAACGCTGCGGCTAGAGCCAACAATGTTTTTCCCGTACCTGCAATACCCGTAAGCGAAATGAGCTTAATGTCGGGGTTCATCAGCACGTTCATGGCAAACGTTTGCTCGGCGTTGCGCGGTTCAATGCCGTAGGCGCGAATTTTCTCAATCACCTTCAGTTTGTTGCTTTGCTTATCGTAGGTGGTAAGGGCTGTGCTGTCGCCACTTTTGAGTAAAAAATTTTGGTTGGCGTGAGGCTGCAATTTCAGCGTGGCGGGGTCGAGCCCATCGCTACCTGAGTATAGCGCTGTGATTTGATCTGCGCTTACCTCTACCGACTCGGTGTCCTTCTTTATGTGGTCAATATCCTTTACCTGGTCGTTTAGGTAATCCTGCGCGTCAATGCCCAACGATTTGGCCTTCATGCGTAGGTTTATGTCCTTGCTAACCAATACGGTAGTCAACTCGGGGTTTTGCACTTTTTCGTACAACGCGGCGGCCAGTATGCGATGGTCGGGCGTCATTTCGTCAAATGAATCCAGCATTTCCTGTGTAAACGGACGTCCCGGAACAATGCGCAACTTACCCAACTCCTTGCCCAGCGGCACTCCGCCGTTAAACACCTTGTCGCCCGCAATGCTGTCGAGTATGCGCACAAACTCGCGCGCGTTGTAGTTAATTTGTTCGTTACCCTTTTTGAACTTATCCAGCTCTTCCAGCACTACAATCGGGATCACCAAATTGTTTTCCTGAAAGTTGTAAATACAACGATAGTCGTGCAGTAGCACGTTGGTGTCAAGCACAAAAGTTTTGGGTTGCTTTTCTGCCGAAGTTGTACCTTTTTTCATGTTTAAGTGGAATTAGTTTGACGATTTTAACAATTACATAAAAGTAGCCATTTTATTTCATATCAAGTTCTAAAAACTGGTAAAAAATATTCACCTTTGTATTAGAAAAAGAGGAAGTAGAGATTAGGGATTAGAGCTTAGGGGAATGCCAACAGCGGACCTCTATTCACTTGGTCGTTATACTCTAATCCCTAATTTCTAATCCCCAATTTCTAAGTCCTATGAATTACGCCGAAACGCTCACATACCTATACTCCCAATCTCCCGATTTTCAAAATGTTGGTAAAAAAGCCTACAAGCCAGGTTTGGATAATACGCTGAGGCTTGATGAGCATTTTGGGCATCAGCATCGCAGCTTCAAAAGTATTCATGTGGCGGGTACCAACGGTAAGGGTTCTACCTCGCACATGCTGGCTGCTGTGCTGCAAACAGCAGGCTACCGTGTGGGGCTTTACACCTCACCACACCTTATTGATTTTAGGGAGCGTATTAAGGTGAACGGTGAAATGATTTCGGAGCAGGAGGTGATTGATTTTGCGGAGAAAAATAGGGAAGCGGTGGAGCGCATTCGCCCCTCGTTTTTTGAGCTTACCATGATGATGGCCTTTGATTTTTTTGCGCAAAAAAAAGTGGATGTGGCGGTGATTGAAGTGGGACTTGGCGGACGCTTGGACTCCACCAACGTAATAACGCCCGTGCTTAGCATTATTACCAACATCGGGCTTGACCATACCGATTTACTGGGTGATACGCTTGAAAAAATTGCGGTGGAAAAAGCGGGAATAATTAAGCCTAATGTGCCCGTGGTAGTGGGTGAGTACCAGTCCGAGATTGCGCATGTTTTTGAGGAAAAAGCGAAGGACTGTAATATTTCGCTGGTGTTTGCAAGTGAGGTTTGCTCGGTCGACGCGTCATTGCGAGGAGGAACGACGAAGCAATCTCTCAATACGAGCAACGCGAGTTCTGAATCAAGATTGCTTCGCTATGCTCGCAATGACGTGGCGCTTGACCTTCACGGCGATTACCAACAAAAGAATCTTTGCACGGTACTCACCGCGCTTGATATTTTACGCAAGCAAAATATCTTTTCTTTTTCCGATAAAAATATAGAAGATGGGTTGCGCCATGCCGCTGCCATTACGGGGTTACGCGGGCGTTGGCAGGTGGTGGAAAATAATCCCACAATGGTGCTGGATACGGGGCATAACGCGCACGGCTTGTCGCAAACTATGGCGCAGCTGGCGCGCCTAACGTATAACCGACTTCACATTGTTTTTGGTATGGTGGCCGATAAGGATATTGATAGCGCTATTTTGCTTTTACCTAAAAACGCTACCTACTACTTTACCCAAGCCGCCATCCCACGTGCTATGCCCGCTGGTGTGCTGGTCGAAAAATGTCGTGCTATTGGTTTGCAAGGTGAAGCATTTTCCACAGTTGAACAAGCCATACGTGCCGCTAAAAAAAATGCCGCCGCCAACGATTTTATTTACGTAGGCGGCAGCACTTTTGTGGTTGCTGATGCGTTGAAATTATATTCGAAATAACCCTAACAGGGTCTCAAAACCCTGTTAGGGGCTTTGGTGCGTTATTTTTTCAACTGTTGAGCAATCCCTGCTACCAACCTCTCGCACCCCTGCAATTTTTCTAAGTTAGGCATTCCATGTATTTCCACGGATTCTGCAGGTTGCTCCCAACCCATTTTTTCGGCAAAACCTTGTAGCGTTTTTACGCCGCCACCGTTCCAGCTAAATGAGCCGAATAGCCCCAGAATTTTATTTTTGGCATTAATATGCTGCAGCTCGTGGCATAGCTGTGCCATCATGGGGTGCATTTCGCCGTTGTAGGCGCAGCTACCCAGCAGCACGGCTTTGTACTTCCATATTTCGCTAAGCAAAAATGATACGTGCGTTTTTGAAACGTCGTACACATGAATGTTGCGTACGCCTTGCTCTGCCAGCAATCGTGCAAGGTGGTCAGCCGTTTGCTCGTTGTTGCCGTACATGGAGGCAAAGGCTATAACCACGCCATCTTGCGCTTGGTGGCTGCTCCACTGGTTGTACAACTCCAGCACTTTTGAGGGTTGCTTACGCCAAATAGGGCCATGCGTAGCGCAAACGCACTTTACTTGTAACCCGCTTAGCTTGCCAAATGCCTTTTGCACCATGTTGCTGTACTTGCCCACAATGTTGCTATAGTAGCGCAGCATTTCATCGTAGTAGTCGCGCTCAAAATCTATTTCATCATCAAAAATGCCGCCGTCCAGTGTGCGGAAGCTACCGAAGGCATCTCCCGAAAATAGCACGCCACCGGTGCTATCGTAGGTCATCATGGTTTCGGGCCAATGGACAAAGGGCGTGAGGTAAAATTTGAGTTTATGGTAGCCCAAATCCAGCTGGTCGCCATCCTTTATTTCCATTAGATTGGGGTGCTCGCCAAAGTACGCCTTCAGAATTTTGAATGTATGCTGATTGCCCACAATCTTCATGTTGGGGTAGCACGATAGCAGCGCGTTCAGCGCGCCCGAGTGGTCGGGCTCCATGTGGTTAATGATAAGGTAATCCAGCGGGCGGCCTTGCAATACCATATCTAACTTTTCGTAAAAAAGCCCCATCATGGTTTGGTCAACGGTGTCCACCAGCGCTGTTTTTTCGTCGGCAATAAGGTAGCTGTTGTACGACACGCCGTAGGGCAGGGGCCACATGTTCTCAAATAGCTGCTTGCGGCGGTCGTTCACGCCTATATAGTGTATCTTTCCGGTAATGGTTGTCATTGCGTATATTTTTTGTAAGAAACAAAGATAGCGGAGAGGGGTGTCTTTTGCAAATTTGCTTTGCGATGTATAGAAAACAAAAAACCTCGGAATATGCTTCCGAGGTTTTCAACTAATTCATGTATGAGATTATGCCCACTCCAGAATTTTCTTGAAATCGTACTCTTCGGGGTTGGGAACGTACTTCTTGGCAGCCTCGTAATCGGCAGGCGTGATGAAGTGCATCATGTTGCGAATTACGCTTTGTACAAATTGGCCGTTGATGTCCACCAAGCGGGGGGGAATCTTGCCGGTTTGTGGGTCTTGCAGGTCGCGTAGGAACAAGGGCGATACATCACCAAAGTTGTTTACGTATACCATGCAGCCCGTATGTCCAGCCTTAAACAGGTCGTACACGCCAAAGCCCAGCAACGAGCAGTACTGGCGGTCGTAGGCAATAGGCACGTCGCAACGTACCTCGTAGCCAATTTCCACCGGACGAGTTTTAACCTTTAAGGTTTTAATTTCGGCAATCTTCTTTTCAATCATTTCGCAGAAAATGTGCGCCTTCGAAACCTTACCCAATTCGGGGTGACCGTGATCATCATACGAGAAGTTCACGCCCGACTTTTTGATTTCTTCGCTGCTCAACTCGTGGAATACACCCTCCGAAATTACCGCGGCACCGTAGTTTTCCCCCATAATCTTACGCTTGATAATGGACGAAATTACGAGGTTAACAATCTTATCGCAGGTAATGGTGGTTTTGTTGAACATTTCGGGAATAACCGCCATGGGGTAGTGGCATGATGCGCCAATACCGAAGGCAAGGTGACCTGCCGAACGTCCCATAGCTGCCACAATAAACCAGTTTTCGCTGGTACGAGCATCTTCATATACCACGGTAGCAATGTTCGAACCCTCTGAACGAGCGCTCTCGTAGCCAAAGGTAGGTGTACCGTTGGGCAGCGGAAGGTCGTTGTCGATGGTTTTGGGAACGTGAATGTTTGCAATAGGATATTTCTTGTCAGCCAAGAACTTAGCTACTCGGTTTGCAGTAGAGGCAGTATCATCACCACCCACGGTAACCAGCAGCTTAATGTTGTTTTGCTTGAAAAAATCAAGGTTGAAGCGCTGATCGAAATCCTCAGGCGTAGGTTTGTAACGGCTCATGATAATGGCCGAACCACCGCGGTTGAAAATATCGTCGGCATATTGGAAGTCGATATCCACCGTGCGAGGAGCCTTTTGGAATAGGCTGCCGTAACCTCCGTGCATACCTATTACGCGATAGCCGTTGTTCAAAAATACCTTGGCCACGCTGCCTACTACAGTGTTCATACCGGGTGCGGGACCGCCACCTGTCAAGATTGCAATAGCGTCTTTCATGTTGTTAGAAGAATTATGAGTTTGAAAAATGTGTTTTTTCTGAAAAACTCCACAAATATAAGTAAAAAATGTATGTACCATGCACCCGCAAAATGCCTTGTTGTGACTTAAAAACAGCGTAACGCTTGCGCTGATAATGCTGTGTGCGCAAACGAAGATTTTTTCACGGGCAGTAGAAAAAGAAAGCCCCTTTAGGAGATAAAGGGGCTTTCTTTCTGCTATCGCTACTAGCTAATCTTATCAATATTGTTGCCAAGGTTGCGGTAGTTGATTTTCTCCTGCGGGTTGGTCCCGTTGAGGTATTCTTCCACGTTCGTATAGCCATCGCCATCGGAATCGAGCGCACCGTCCGTCGGGTCGTTGGGGTTGAGGTTGTATTTGATTTCCCATTCATCAGGCATGCCATCGCCATCGCTGTCAACAGGCAGTGTGCTTGGGTCAAAAGTCAAGTTGGGGTAACCGCCAACTTCGGCAATATCCTTAATAATACCCGTTGCGGTTGTTGTTTTCCCTGTGCGTACCATTTCTGTAACGCGCGTATCCACGGCATCGCGCTTGGGAAGCGTGGCACCTGCTTTTGCCAGCACAGATTCGTATGCAGCTTCAGCGCTTTGATGTGGTGCAACAGGCCAGCCTTCAAATGGCGTGTTCACGCGAGCCAGCTTCTCGGGGCCACGCATACCAAGCCAGTTGTTATTGGTAACTTCCTTATTGCCGTCCATAATATTGCCGGCAACGTACCATTTGCCCGGACGATTTTCGGCTTTAGGATACCAACTTCCTTCAGCCCACGCGCTACCGGGCGAGTACATGCTGCGCTGCTCAATGCGGGCAAATACGTCGCGCATATTTTCGTTGGTGGCAGGACCGGGCTTGTAGTAGTTATTGATAACATTTACAAGTGATGTCTCATCGCCGCCGTCCATGGTGCGGTGGCGCCAGTTGAAGGCCACATTGTTACGGTAGTCAAATGGGCCTGACATGCCAATAGATGGATTTCGGGCAGTATTGCAGGCAAAAAGGTTGTGATGGAAAGTTGATGGATTTCCGCCCCAAGTGCCACCAAAAGCGTGACCGCGCGCATCAAGCGCTTCGCTGGAAATTGTCCATTGAATGGTAATGTATTGAGCCGGGTCCTTAACCTGGGTAGTACCGTCAAGTGAAGGCCTCATGTGGCGGTAGAGCGAAATATTTTCGTCCATACCCCAGCTGGTTGAACAGTGGTCGATAATGATGTGGTGGAAGGGGTTACCGCCAATGTTGTCGTCGCCCTGTCCGCCCGTAGGAACACCACGACGCACTCGCAGGTGTCGAATAATGACGTTGTACGTGTTGATGTTGAGCGTACCTGCAATGCAAATGCCATCACCAGGCGCGGACTGACCTGCTATGGTGATATCGGGGTATTTAATGTTGAGGTCTTTATTAACCTTAATAGTTCCTGCAACCCGAAAAATAACGATGCGTGGACCTTCTGCTTCGAGCGCGGCGCGCAAGCTGCCGGGACCGCTATCGTTAAGATTCGTAACCGCAATTACCTTGCCACCACGTCCTCCGGTGGTAAACATACCCGCGCCCCATGCGCCGGGAAAAGCAGGAATAGCGCCTTCAGGCAGGCGTGGCGGATGCGGAGGAATTTGACCCACCTCGGGTTGATCATTTTGTGCATAGGTATTTATGCTTGCACATAGTGCAGCAAACATCAGCAGGCTTGCGCTGAAGAGTCGAAAAATAGTCGTAGTCATTGCTTATATCAAGTTAATAATAATGTAAGATGTACAAATACACTTTATATAGACGCTTTTAAAAGGAGAAAGTTTAAAGGTAATGGTAAAAATCGTACCTTCTTAAATTGTTTGTACCTTTGCGCTGCAAAATTAGTAGCGTTTGGCAGGATGTTACCCTAGCGTCATTGCGAGGAGGAACGACGCCTTGATTTGGTGATGCATACTGCTAACTGCTACTGCTAACTGTATACTTAAAATGTGGCTCTCTCTTTCCCTTATATCCGCTATTCTTCTTGGTTGTTACGATGTTTTCAAGAAGCTCTCGCTGCGCGGGAACGCTGTACTTCCGGTGCTGTTTACTGCAGCTATGTTTGGGGCGCTGGTATTCATACCTTTTCTTATAATATCCGAAATTAATCCCGATGCCGTTCCGCTGCTTTACATGCCGCATATGACGTGGCAGCAGCATGGGCTTACCTTTATTAAATCGAGCATAGTAGCCGCCTCGTGGGTGCTGTCGTACTACGCCATGCGCTACCTGCCCATTACCATAGTGTCGCCCATTCGCGCCATGTCGCCTTTGCTTACGCTGTTTGGTGCGGTTACTTTGCTGGGCGAAACGCTCAACGGTATGCAGTGGTTGGGCGTAGCGGTAACGGTGCTGTTCTTCTGGTTTTTTTCGCAGGCAGGCAAAATGGAAAATATCTCCTTTCTGCGCAATAAGTGGATGATTTGCCTTTACGCGGGAACTTTTCTCGCAGCCATAAGCGGCTTGTACGATAAGTACTTGTTGGGGCATTTGGGCATTCCCAAAAATACCATGCAGGCGTGGTTCAGCATTTACATCCCTTTTATACTGCTGCCGTTTGTGCTGTTTAAATGGTGGCCTGCCCGACACGAAAATAAGTTCATCTTTCGTTGGACTATTCCACTCATTGGCATCACGCTTGGCTTTGCCGACTTTGTTTACTTCTACGCCTTGGCCGAACCCGAATCGCTGGTGGCCATTGTGTCGGCGTTAAGGCGTTGCAGCGTGGTGGTTCCCTTCCTTGTTGGTGCTATTTTCCTCGGCGAAAAGCATGTGTGGCGCAAGTTCCTTATACTTTGCGGTATGCTGGCCGGAGTGGCAATGATTGTCATGAACAGTTAGCAATATTTATACTCCGCCCTCTTTTTTTACATAATAACTGCTTCTTTTTATAAAAAATATTATAGAGAGGATAATCTGCTGCTCACTTCTCTAATTTTGTGAATGAAAAGTGTATCCCGTGTGCACTTTGAGTTTTTATTCTTAATCCTCTTAAAATTTTAAGTCATGAAAACAACATTGATGGAGCGCTTAGAGAAATCCTCTAAAGCCGTTAAGTACTGGTGGCTGCTGCTGGTAGCCGGAATTTTATTCGCTTTGGCGGGGTTGGTAGCCGTGGCATTTCCGGACATTACCTACCTTACGCTAAGCCTTATTTTAGGTGTTGTGATTTTTTGCGCAGGTGTTTCGCGTATTGTCATCGCCGCTTCATCGTCGGGCATGATGCCGGGGTGGGGGTGGATGCTCACAGGGGGTATTCTTGAGGTGCTGCTCGGCATACTACTCTGTATATACCCAGGGCTGACGGCCGGAATGCTTTACCTTTTTGTAGGCTTTTACCTTATGTTTACCGGCTGTGCAATGATAGCTTCATCCATTGACCTGCAAAGGTTGGGAGGCAGCCAGTGGGGGTGGGTGTTGGCTAGCGGCATTATCTCCATTCTGTTTTCATTTATGGTAGTTGCCAACCCCGTAAGCGGTAGCTTCGCAGTATCATATTTGGTTGGCTTCTCCTTCGTTTTTGCCGGCATTTCTTTCATGACCTTCTCGTTTAAGTGGAGAAATGTGCATAAGCATTTTCAGCATTTGAAGGATAACTTATAAAAGGAGTGAATTGTGTTAATCCTCACAGAGTTTTAAACCTTGTGAGGATTTTTTGTTTGACTAATTACATCGTGTGCGCAAACGCTCATTTTGCTGTGAAAAATCGGTGTAAGCTATCGATATTTTGCTAACTTTGTGCCGCTTTATTAATTGTCAATTATCAATTACTCATTATTAATTGTTTTAGATATGGTATCGTACAAAGATTTGGGCCTTGTAAACTCAAGGGAGCTTTTCAAGAAGGCCATGGCAGGAAAGTATGCTATTCCTGCATTCAACTTCAACAACATGGAGCAGCTGCAAGCAATTGTGCTGGCTTGTGTTGAAACAAAGTCACCCGTGATTTTGCAGGTGTCGAGCGGCGCGCGTAAGTACGCTAACCAAACCATGCTGCGCTACATGGCACAAGGTGCTGTGGAGTATGCTAAGGAGTTGGGCGTAAATGTTCCCATTGTACTGCACCTCGACCACGGTGATACTTTTGAGCTGTGCAAGAGCTGTATCGAGTTCGGCTTTTCAAGCGTGATGATCGACGGTTCGCACCACTCTTACAACGAGAACGTAGAGTTGACCGCTAAGGTAGTTGAATACGCTCATAAGTACGACGTTACCGTAGAGGGTGAGCTTGGCGTGTTGGCAGGTGTTGAGGACGAAGTTTCGGCCGAGCACCACACCTATACTCAACCCGAAGAGGTGGAAGATTTCTTGAAGAAAACAGGTGTTGACTCGCTGGCTATTTCAATTGGTACTTCGCACGGTGCTAACAAGTTTAAGCCCGAGCAGTGCACTCGTAACGCTGAAGGCATTTTGGTTCCGCCCCCCTTGCGTTTTGATATCCTTGAGCAAATTGAGCAACGCATTCCGGGCTTCCCCATTGTACTGCACGGCGCTTCAAGCGTACCTCAAGACCAAGTTGCTATCATCAACAAGTTTGGTGGCGCGCTGAAGGATGCCATTGGTATTCCCGAAGAGCAGCTGCGCAAGGCGGCAAGTTCAGCTGTGTGTAAGATTAACATTGATAGCGATGCTCGCTTAGCTATGACCGCTTCAGTACGTGAAGTGTTTGCTACCAAGCCCGCAGAGTTCGATCCTCGTAAGTACTTGGGTCCGGCTCGCGACAACTTGAAGGAGCTGTACAAGCACAAAACTGTAAACGTGCTGGGCAGCGCTAACCGCATCTAATTTTACCTCGTCATTGCGAGGAGGAACGACGAAGCAATCTCAATCCTGAGGTTGCTTCGTTTTTTTATTGCTGACTGCCTATTGTAAGTTGCCTACTTTTTATTCCACATTTACCAAATCCGCTATGCTTACATCGAGTGCATAAGCAATTTTATGCAGCGTTTTTATGGTCAAATTACTTTTCCCGGCCTCAATGCGTGACATGTTTGATGTTTCAAAGTTGCACGCAGCAGCCAAATCCTGAGCTGTTATTCCTCGTCCTCTTCTTAAGTGTTTTATCCGTTGCCCAATTTGTACCAGTAGTTTGTCGGTTGTAGTCATTAATGCCTCCCTTTATTATCATATGTGATAACAAAGGTTTTTTATTATCTTTGCAAAGTGCTTATCATATATGATAAGTATGTAATATAAATATAACTTCATAAGTAGGGGTTTGGTGCTGAATTAATCATGGAAAACATTCTAAATAGCTTACAGGAAGTGGTGGTAGAAAAACCGTCGGATGTTATCATGCGCCAAATCAAAACTTTAATAGCAACGGGTCAGCTTAGGGCCGGAGACAAGCTACCTTCTGAGCGCAAGCTATCCGATCGCTTTGGTGTGGGGCGTACCTACGTGCGTGATGCCATTAAGCAGCTGGAGTTTTACGGTGTACTTCGCACTCTTCCGCAAAGCGGTACAGTTGTGGCCGACTTGGAGCTGCCAACGTTACAGCATCTCATCACTGATTTACTAGGCACTTACCGCGAGTTGCACAAGCTTTCCCCCGAAGAGGAAAAACTTCTGCTGAAAACCTGTGGTGGTAACTCCTAGTGGGCTTTTACATTACTTAGCGGTCACCTCTACAAATACCTTCCTTTTCCCCAAAAACTTTCGTACCTTTACGCTTCATTTTTTTGAAGGAGGAAATTCTTTATGAAAAAGAAGAAAGTTTTGATTGCCACCAGCGGTGGCGACTGTCCCGGACTTAATGCGGTTATTCGCTCGTTTGTAAAGCGTGCGACTGTGGAGGGCAACTGGGAAGTGTGGGGAAGTATGCGCTCGTTTAACGGTTTACTGGGTCAACCTCAGGATTTGAGATTGCTTGATGCAAAGGCTGTTTCGGGTATTCACGAAAAGGGTGGAACCATTATAGGTACTACCAAGCGTGGCGGTCCGTTCAACTGGCCGGTTAAGCAGCCCGATGGTACCTTTACCTACATCGACCGTTCGGATGAAATGATTCGTATGTGCCGTGAAATAGGTTTTGACGCGGTGGTAAATATTGGCGGCGATGGTTCGCAAGCCATGTCGCAGCGCTTGTTTGAAAAAGGCTTACCCATTGTAGGTGTTCCCAAGACTATAGATAACGACCTTAGCGCTACCGATGTAACCTTTGGTTTTCAGTCGGCGGTGGACGTGGCTACCGAGGCGGTTGACCGCTTGGTGAGCACAGCCGAGAGTCACAACCGTATACTGGTGCTGGAGGTAATGGGTAAAATGTCGGGTTGGATTGCCCTGCATGCAGCTGTTGCCGGAGGTGCTGAAATTTGCCTCATTCCCGAAATTCCCTACGATATGCAAAAAATTAAAACCTTCCTGGAGGCGCGTTTTGAGGGAGGAAAAAAGTTTGCGGTAGTAGCAGTAGCTGAAGGTGCTGCCCCTAAAGGTGGTTCAGCCTTGGGTACGCAAATTAATGAAATGAGTAGCTTGCGCCTTGAAGGTGCGGCGCAGCGTTTCGCGGCGGAGCTACAGGCGTTGGATTTGGAGCCGGGCATTCGTGTTACCATTTTGGGGCACGTACAGCGCGGTGGTACTCCTGTGCCATATGACCGTGTGTTGGCGTCGCAGTACGGTGTGAAGGCATTTGAGCTGGTGCTCGAAAAGAAATTCGGACACATGGTATCGTACCGTTCGCCCGACGTAATATCGGTACCCATTGCCGAAGCCGTAGGTAAACCCAAGCTGGTTGACCCCAATAGCTACTTGGTGCACACCGCCAAGAGCATTAATATTTGCTTCGGAGACTAAGTAATTAATGGATAATTGACAATGGACAATTGATAATTAGGAATACCTCATTTCAGTTGTCCATTATTTATTGTCCGTTGTCCATTGTTAATTGTCCATTTTTGTGCTGAACTACATTTTACAACGAATTTTGTACAGTTTGCTCACGCTCTTGGGCGTGGTAACGCTTATTTTCTTTTTGTTCAGCGCGGGCATGGGCGATCCCACGCAAATGAAGTTGGGACAGCGTAGTAACAAGGATGCAGCCGAGCGCATTCGTCGTGATTTGGGCTTGGATAAGCCGCTTGGCGTGCGGTACCTTGCCTACCTTAACGATTTGTCGCCGCTATCGCTGCATTCGCAAAATTTCGAAAGCGCATTTTTTTACGATAAAAAAAAGTACGGTGGGGCGAGCATTGAGGTTGGTTCGGCAACGCTTGCGGTTAAGGCGCCATACCTGCGCCGTTCCTACCAAAGCGATAGCCGTGTTACCACGCTCATTTCCGATACTTTCCCCAATACGTTGGTGCTGGCCTTGGCTGCCATTATTATTGCCAGCCTTATAGGGATTTTCATTGGGGCTGTAGCCGCTATTTTTAAAGATACATGGATTGACCGTTCGCTGCTCACGCTATCCACGCTGGGCATGTCCACGCCATCATTCTTTGCGGCATTGCTCATTGGCTGGATTTTTGCCTTTCTTCTTGCCGATTACACGCATTTAAATCTTACGGGCAACCTTTGGGAAATGGATGACTTTGGCGAGGGTGTGCACCTGCAGCTGAAAAATCTTGTGCTACCCGCCATAACGCTGGGATTACGACCGCTGTCGGTAATAGCGCAGCTCACGCGCAGCTCGCTGCTTGACGTATTATCGCAGGATTACATTCGCACGGCGCGCGCCAAGGGATTGACTTTTGCGCAAACCCTACGCCGACATGCTTTGCGTAACGCGCTCAACCCTGTGGTTACGGCTATTTCGGGCTGGTTTGCCTCCATGCTGGCAGGCGTCATTTTTGTGGAATACATATTTGGTTACAAAGGCATTGGCTACCTTATGGTAAATAGCCTCAATATGCTTGATATGCCCGTGGTAATGGGCTGCGTAATGCTTATAGCCGTGGCATTTGTGGTGGTAAATCTACTTGCCGACTTAATGTACGCGCTACTTGACCCAAGGGTAAAGTACTAATTTCTGACTTCAAGTTTCAGATTGCCCTGTGGGTTGTCACCCTGAGCCTGTCGAAGGGGTGCGGCGAGGCTTTTATAGCTGGTAGAATTTTGTTAACTTTGCGTCTTGTAAAATTTAGAGGATAAAAATCATGAGAAAAAAAATTGTTGCAGGTAACTGGAAAATGAACACCACCTTTGAGGAAGGTGAAGTGCTGGTGAAGGCTCTTATTGCCAAGAAAAGCGAAGTAAAGAGCGATGTAACCTTGGTGGTTGCTCCCCCCTTTACGCACTTGAACTGCTTGGCTGAGGATTTGGAAAAGGCAGGCATTGGACTTTCGGCACAAAACTGTGCTGATCAAGAGTCGGGCGCATACACGGGTGAAGTTTCGGCTAAGATGCTGGCTTCGGTGGGTGTAAAGTATTGCATACTCGGCCACTCTGAGCGCCGTGAATACTATGGTGAAACCAACGCTACGCTGGAAAAGAAGCTGGCGTTGTCACAAAAATATAACATGACTCCCATTTTTTGCGTAGGCGAAAAGTTGGATGAGCGTGAGTCAAACCGTCACTTTGATGTGGTAAAAGAGCAGTTGGAAGTAGTTTGCAAGCTGAGTGCGGAAGATTTTGCTAAGGTGGTAATAGCTTACGAACCTGTTTGGGCTATTGGCACGGGTAAGACTGCTACCTCGGAACAAGCGCAAGAAATCCACGCTTTTATTCGTAAGACGTTGGCTGCAAAGTTTGGCGCTGCTGCCGAGCAAACACCTATTTTGTACGGTGGTAGCTGCAAGCCCTCAAATGCTGCTGAAATCTTCGCGCAACCCGACGTTGACGGCGGCCTCATTGGCGGCGCAGCGCTGGTAGCCGATGACTTTATTGCTATTGCAAAGGCGTTTTAGTATAACGAGCAATTGACAATGGATAACGGACAATGGCAGCGGAGAATTATCCGTTGTCCATTGTCCGTTGTTCTTTAGAATTTCTTCTTCATTTCTTCATTAGCCTTCACCACCTTCTCTGCCATTTCAGCCTTGAACTTTAGCATTTGCTGCTGTACCTCGGGTTCGCCTGTACCAATAATTTGAGCAGCGAGTATGGCGGCATTCTTTGCGCCATTGAGCGCTACCGTGGCCACAGGAATACCCGCGGGCATCTGCAAAATGGAAAGAATAGAGTCCCAACCATCTATAGAGTTGGACGATTTAATGGGGATGCCGATAACGGGTAGGGGAGTGAGCGCTGCCACTACACCAGGTAAATGTGCTGCTCCGCCGGCTGCCGCAATAAATACTTTTACACCGCGGGTGTGCGCGTTTTTAGCTAAATCGGCTACCAAATCGGTTGTGCGGTGTGCCGAAAGAGCGTTGATTTCAAAGGAGATATTGGCTTCTTTGAGAAATTTGATAGCTTCCTCAAGAACGGGCAAGTCGGAGGTGCTGCCCATAATAATGCTAACTTTAGCTGACATAAGGTGTGTTTTTTGTTGAAAATATTGTAATTTCGCACAATTTTTTACCGCTGCAAACTTACATAAAAAATTAGAACTATGACAAAGACGGTGAAGCTGCTCGACAAAGAATTCAGTATTTCCATAGCTGAAGAAGAAATTAATAAGGCTGTGCAAGCGTTGGCCGATAGGATTAACGCCGACCACAAAGGAAGCAGCGAGGTTCCGTTGTTTTTGTCTGTACTTAACGGCTCGTTTATGTTTGCGGCCAACCTTATAAAGCGCATTGAGTTTCCCTGCGAAATATCATTTGTGAAGTTGGCCTCGTACCATGGTGAGCGCAGTAGTGGTAAGGTTACTGAACTAATTGGTATCAGCGATGCTTTGGTTGATCGTGAAATTATTGTTATAGAAGATATTGTAGATACGGGAAACACCTATGAATCGCTTATGGCAACATTGCATCGCCATAATCCTAAGTCGGTGAAAATAGCCACCATGCTGCTAAAGCCCGAGGTGTACAAAAAGAAGCTACCCATTGACTATGTTGCCATGGAAATTCCCAACAACTTTATTGTGGGCTACGGTTTGGACTACAACGGTCAAGGGCGTAACCTGCCCGATATTTACACGGTGGTGAAGTAGTTTGTAATGAGCGTTGTCACCCTGAGCCTGTCGAAGGGGTGCGGCGAGGCGAATACCACCCACTACTTCGACAGGCTCAGTATGACAGCCCACGAGAATTTGATAATTGATTTTGTAATTAGTTTTTAATGTTGAACATTGTTTTATTTGGAGCGCCGGGTGCCGGTAAGGGTACGCAGGCCGAAATGCTGCTAAAGAAGTATGACCTTGTACACCTTTCTACAGGTGATATGTTGCGCGCTGAAATAGCACGCGGCACAGAGCGTGGAAAGTTGGCCAAGCAGCTTATTGATAAAGGACTGTTTGTGCCCGATCGTATGGTGGTTGAAATGATTGAAGAGAAGATTTGGGCTAACAAATCCGCCAAAGGCTTTATTTTCGACGGTTTTCCACGTACCATTCCGCAGGCAGAAATGCTCGATCGCATGTTAGCCGAGAACGGTTTGGAAATACACGCTATGATGGCGCTGGATGCTCCCGAGGACGAGTTGGTAAAGCGTTTGCTTAACCGTGGTAAGGTTTCGGGTCGCCCTGACGATCAGGACGAGAGCATAATCCGCGACCGCATTGTGGTGTACAACGAAAAAACGGCTCCCCTCATTGACTTCTACAAAACTCAGGGTAAGCACAAGCCTGTGAAGGGCGTGGGTACCATTGAGGAGATTTTTAATAACCTGTGTGCCATTGTTGATAGGGTGGCAACCAAAGAGGTAGCGTAGCTGTGGCATCATCCAACTTTGTTGATTACGTAAGAATATTCTGCCGTTCAGGTAACGGTGGCCCGGGTGCTATGCACCTGCACCGTGAAAAATTTGTGGACAAGGGTGGTCCCGATGGTGGTAATGGTGGTCGTGGCGGACACGTTATCCTACGTGGCGATAATCAGCACTGGACGCTTCTTCACCTCAAATACCGTAAGCACATTCATGCCGAAGATGGCGTGAAGGGCGGTTCAGCCCTCAGCACCGGAGCCGATGGCAAGGACATCATTGTAGATGTTCCGCTGGGTACCGTGGTGCGCGATATGGAGACTGAAGAAATTCTGTTTGAAATAACCGAGCAGGGAGAAGAAAAAATATTGGTGAAGGGCGGTCGTGGCGGTATGGGTAACGCTTTTTTCAAAAGTTCTACCAACCAAACGCCGCGCCACTCTCAGCCGGGTGAACCCTGCGTGGAGGGCTGGTTTATCCTCGAACTCAAAATTCTTGCCGATGTGGGTTTGGTTGGATTTCCCAATGCTGGAAAATCAACCCTACTGTCGGTGGTGAGCGCCGCTAAGCCAAAAATTGCCGATTACCCCTTTACCACGCTTGAACCCAATTTGGGCATCATAAAGTACCGCGACTATAAGTCATTTGTGATGGCTGATATTCCCGGTATTATTGAGGGTGCCAGCGAAGGGCGCGGCTTAGGTATTCGTTTCCTGCGTCACATTGAGCGCAACTCCATTCTGCTTTTCCTTGTTCCCGCCGATAGTCCCGATGTGAAAAAGGAGTATAAGATTTTGCTCAACGAGCTGGAGCAGTATAACCCCGAGATGCTGGACAAAAAGCGCATACTTGCCATATCCAAGTGCGATATGCTTGACGAGGCGCAAACCAAGGCTATTAAGAAGAAGCTGCCCAAAGATGTTCCCCATATTTTATTTTCGTCAGTAGCACAGGTAGGAATTACGGAGTTGAAGGATATGCTCTGGCAAATCCTTAACGAGTAATGAACTTTCCAGCCTGGGATACCGACCTGTTTTTGTGCCTTAACGGCTGTCATTGCGAGGCAATGGACACCGTGATGTGGTACGTGACCAAAATTTACATTTTTGCCCCGGTATTTGCCTACATTCTTTTCCTTTTCTACAAGCAGCTGGGGTGGAAACGCTTTCTGCTCATGTTTGCAGGAATTGGGCTATGTGTGCTGTTTGCCGATAGAATTTCAAGCGGATTTTTTAAAACCTTCTTTGAGCGCCTACGTCCAACGCATGCTTTAGGCGATGTTGTGCATACGGTACGTGGTTACCGTGGCGGGCAGTTCGGCTTTGTATCGTCGCACGCGGCCAACATGTTTGCCATAGCTGTTTATACGCTGCTGGTTTTTCGCCGCACGTGGTACACCGTGTTTATTCTGCTTTTCGCATTGCTGGTTTCCTACAGCCGTATTTACCTTGGCGTACACTATCCGCTCGACATCTTTTGTGGCGGGTTGCTTGGCGCTGCTATTGGCGCGGTGGTGTACTATATTTACCGCTGGGTGAACCTAAAATTTATATCTTCCTCCAATTGACACTACCTGACTTTCGTAGTAGTTTTGGTATTCCACTCGTAGCCCATTCGTATTGAGTTCCTGCCTAATTCCCATCGTGTTAAAAATATCTGTAGCCGAAAGGTTCAGCTCAAACTTCCCGTTAAGCAAGCTTTTTTTCAGTCCGGCATCAACACCACCGCGCGCCAGCTCGCGTCCTTGTGGAATGTTTTTGGCCGATAGGTAGAGCCCATCAACCTCCAGCTGCATGCCCCAAGGTAGGCGTATGCGGTTACTCAATTTTGCAAAATACGGATTATCGGTAGTTTCAGGAATCGTGTAAGGCGTCGGGGTTGGGAAATCAATTACGCCGTTGTAGGCAAATATTGTGTTGCGATAAAAGTTGAAGCTGGCTGAAAGGCTCCATATTTTCATTATTTTTTGATCGAAAGCTACCTCGAAGCCAAGGTTGGTGGCGCGTCCCACATTGTCGTATGCTTTAATGGTCACATTCGGTGCGGGGTTGATATAGATACGCATATAAGGATCCTTTATATCCTTATAGTACGCGGCGGCAAATACTGAACCGCTTGTCCACGTGAGGCGGTAGGCTAGCTCTACATTCTGTGTGTATTGCAGACGCAACGATGGGTTGCCCACTTTTAGTACGCCGGGGTCATCGTATTTTGGAAATATGCGTAGCACATCTTCGCCCGGCCTGTCAATGCGACGGTTATAAAAAAGCGAGATGCGGCTGCCTTTGCCTGCTTTAAGCGTCAAGCGCACGTTGGGGAAGAAATCGAAATAGCTGTAGCTATCGTTGTTAAAATAGTTGTTGGGAGCAAACTTGTACGATACAAAGGTGTATTCGCCGCGCAATCCGGCCTCAATATCAATCCGGCTAAATTCGGCAATTAGGTTGGCGTAGGCTCCGGCAATATCCTCGTCCCACTTGGACCAACTTCCAAAATCGTATAGAAAAGCAGTGTTGTTGGGGTCAAAGGTCATATCGTAGGTAATAGGCATATGGCGCAGCCGCCCCTGTACCCCGGCTTCTACGCGGCCAAAACCCAACGGATGAACGTAGTCTGAGTTGAGTTGCCACACGTACTCCGGTGCCAGCACCTGCGTTTTATCGGTCGAAATCACCGCGTATGGCGCGGGACCATCTTGGTAGAGGTTGTAGGTTTCGTCCTCCCATCCTTTTGTGAAAAAGAATTGCGAGCTCAGCTCCCGACCCGGCTGCTCAAAGCGGTATTTATGTTGGAGCGTGATGTTGGCAAATCCCGTACCTTCACTCTCGTGAAATCCCCACTTGCGATACGGGGCGGTATAGTTGTGATTGGCAAAGTACCACACGCGAGTAGTATCAATATGCCATTCGTAATCGTAGAGGCCGAATAGCGTGAATGTTTGACGAGGTGAAGGATTCCAGTCGAGCCCCACCTTAGCGTTATAGTGGTTTTGCGAGCGATTCTCGGCTACCTGGTGCTCTTGCACGGTCCCATCTGCAAGATATTCCGTTGTAAATTCGTTGTTGGGCAGGCGCTGCTGGTGTATCCAGTAGCCTTGAGCGAATACGTTCAGCTTCTCCGTTTTATAGTTAAGGTTAAGAGAGGGCGTGTACTTGAGGTTGTTGGAGTAGCTGGGCATACCGGTGGGCAAATCGGCGCGACGCTTACTTAGCGCACCATCACCAAAGGTAAAACCCACATCGCCGTTGAAGCCGTGCTCACTTTCCTGTTTAAACTTAATGTTGACAATGCCTGCCATTCCTGCCGCATCGTAGCGGGCTGAAGGATTGTTGATGATCTCAATGCTCTCAATTTGCGAAGCCGGAATATTCTCCAAGCCACGCTGGTTACCGAACCCGGTGAGTGCCGATTGTTGCCCGTCAATGAGCACCGCCACCTTGTCACTACCGCGCAGCATCAGCTTACCCTCTTGATCTACGGTTACGCCCGGTAGCGATTTCATTGCGTCAAGCGCTGATCCTCCTGCACCGGACAGTAGGTCGGCGGTTTGGTAGCTCTTTTTATCAAGTGAGGAAGCAACGGTTCGGCGTTGTGCGGATATCTCAACCTCTGTCAGCTGTGTAGCCTGTGGGCTAAGGAGTATATTCCCAAAGTCGAGCGTTTTGTTGAGCGAACCGGCCAAAAAATGTTTATTTTCCGTGAGAAAACCCAGAAAAGCGGTGCTGAGGTTGTATTCCCCCGCGGGGATACCTTTGAGCGTGAATCGCCCGTCGACTCCTGTAACAGCTCCCGAAACAAGCTTGCCATCCATCCCTATTACGGAAACGGAGGCATGCGGCAATGGCTGCGCGTCATCGCGTGAGGTTACTCGCCCCGAGATGGTTACTTGTGCTTCAACTTGAACTGCTGCCAGTAGAAAAAGTATAAGACTAAAAACTCTAATCATGAGTGTGTCATATTTTGGGTGTGGGGCCTATTAAAAAAGAAAGCCGATAGTAAACTCCACTCCACACCATTTCAGCTAAGAAGGTTACGTAGGTACTATCAGCGAAAACCGGCTAAGGTTTACAGTTTAGGGGAAGCGCCATTCCCTATACATTGAAAACAAAGATAAATATTTTTTCTAAACAGAATGGGGACTTGCAAGAGTTTTGAGCGAGACCCTCGGAAGGTAGAGGGAGTTGAATAAAAAAGCCTGAGTAACAATTACTCAGGCTTTTAGCGGTGCGGACGAGACTCGAACTCGCGACCCCATGCGTGACAGGCATGTATTCTAACCAACTGAACTACCGCACCAGATTTGGGAGTACAAAAGTAGCGCTTTTTTTGATATTCGCAAATTTTCAGGTGAAAATTTTAGGAATTTTCTTCAGTAAAAATGCTAAAGTTCACGCTACCGTAGTTTCTGTGCTCCTTAAAGTGTTTAAGTACTGATAAATCCTTCCCTTTCGAATGCTCCAAAATTAGCCAGCCCTCGGGTTTTAGCATCTGCCGTTCAAACACCGTTTCGTGTATTTTTTCTATCCCCTCAAGGTCGTAGGGAGGGTCGGCAAAAATAATATCGTAGGTGTTGGGGCAGGAGGTAATAAAGGAGAAAGCGTTTTGCTTGTAGCAGCGCATCTGCGAAAACTTCAACTCCTGTGCCGTTTTCTTTATAAAGGCGTGGTGCGCAAAGCTCATCTCCACGCTATCCACGGCACGACAGCCGCGCGAGGCGAACTCAAAGCTAATACCGCCTGTTCCCGAAAACAGGTCGAGCACAGTTAAGTCCTCAAAGTCAAAATTTACGGCAAGAATATTGAATAACGCCTCCTTAGCAAAGTCGGTGGTGGGACGTGCGTTGAAGTTTTTGGGCGGGTTAATGGTGCGCCCTCTATATTGACCGCTTACTATGCGCATTCGTAAAGCGAAAATAGGTGGGCGAATCGGTGATCGGCTATGGGCAGCAATTCAGGTACTAGCGACATTGTGGTAAGCGAATTGGCCTGAATAATCGAAGGAAAAAATGCTGCCACCTCATTCACATACTCACTTATATTACCAGAGAGGAGCACTCCAACTTTTTTTTCATTGATCTTATGTTGACGTGCAATGGCAAGCATAAAGTACACTAAATCGGCAGGTGCTTGCAGCTCAAAGGTGTTGTAAATTTTAAGACCTCCGCGAGCGTACAGCGCTATATCCGCAAAACTATTATTGACGTTTACAGCCAGCAACTCGTTGTACTTATGCGCTTTGGCCTGTTTGGGCAAAAGCGTAAGCATAGGCACGCACTGGTGGTAAAATCTTACCCTGTTGTACTTGCCGGTGAGTTTGGCTGCCAGCGGGCTTGGTATGGCGAATACCGCTTCGGCATCAAGCGTTGGTATGGGGCAGCTGTGTACTTCATCCAGCTCGTTAAGCGGAGTGTTGAACTCCAAAAAACGTTTCAGCTGCGTTTTGTCGGCCAAGATGTTGGGGATAAGCGTAGCGTTGCGCGAGTTGTACATGCACGACACGCTGTTGAAGTTGAGGTTAAGTAGGGGCTCGCTGCTGAGTATACGACCCAACACCGCCTGCAAGTCGTCGTAGTCCACCACGGCTGTGCGAAAGGGCAGCGACTGCAATGCCACATACTGCTTGCTATCCAAATCGAGCACGCAAAAACAAAGTCCATTCAAATCACTCTGAATGGACAGATGGTAACTACTACCTTTATTTAATGTGCTGTTAGTTACAGTAAATGCGTGTTGCATGTATCTTTATTTGCGTGTAGCAAAAACTTATGTTCTACAAATTTAGTAAAAAAATTATTATTGACTACTTTTGCGGGGCTTTATTTTGATTCGTAATTTTTCTCCATGCTTAGTGACCACATAGCACAGCTAATAGAGCAGCAAATGGGCTTTGCTCCAACGGATGACCAGCGTGTGCTGCTCGATAAGTTGGGGGCATTTCTTGTTGCCCCACACAACGAAACGCTGCTGGTGCTGAACGGCTATGCCGGAACAGGTAAGACTACTATGGTGGGTGCGCTGGTGCGTGTGCTGCAAAACCTTAAGCAGCAGGTGGTGCTGCTGGCTCCCACGGGGCGTGCTGCTAAGGTCATGTCGTCATATTCGGGTACCTCTGCTTATACCATTCACAAAAAAATATATCGTCAGGCTAACATGCGTGACGGGGTGGGCACGTTCTCGCTCAACATGAACCAGCACAGCAATGCCGTGTTTGTGGTGGACGAGGCGTCCATGATTTCCAACAGTTCAATGGAGCAGTCGGTATTTGGCTCGGGGCGCTTGCTCGATGATTTGGTGCAGTACGTGCGCATGGGCAAAAACTGTCGCCTGATTTTAGTCGGCGATAGCGCGCAGCTGCCTCCCGTGGGACTGAATGTGAGTCCTGCGCTGGATGAGGATCGCCTTTCTTTTTACGGAGAAAATGAGCATGTACATTTGCGACAGGTGGTGCGTCAGGCCGAGAATTCGGGTGTACTGTACAACGCCACACGCATTCGCGAACATTTAGAAAATGGCGAGGTAGGTTTTCCGCGGCTGAAGCTGGATGGTTTCCCCGATGTGCAGCGCCTATCGGGTGCTGACTTTGTGGATACGCTGGCGGGTGCCTATGGCAAGCAGGGTATGGATAATGTGATGGTGATAACCCGGTCGAATAAGCAAGCCAACCGCTACAATGCGGGTATTCGCGCTCAAATATTGGGTAAGGAGGAGGAGATTGTGCAGGGTGACCGCCTGATGGTGGTGAAAAACAGTTACAGCTGGGTGGAGCAGAATGAGGGGTTGCGCAAGGAGGTTGATTTCATTGCCAACGGTGATATTGTGGATCTCAAACGCATTCGCAAGTATAAGGAAATGTACGGCTTTCGCTTTGCCGATGCTACTATTTCACTACCCGACTATAACGATGTGGAGGTGGATTGTCGCTTGCTGCTGGATACGCTGAGCATGGAAAGCGCGGCGCTGAATTCGGTGCAAAGCAAGGAACTGTTTGCCAAAGTGCAGGAGGATTATGCTACCGTAATGCCTGCCTCAAAGCGTTACGCTGCCATAAAAGTTGATCCCTACTTTAGCGCGCTGCAAATAAAGCATGCCTACGCCATAACCTGCCATAAGGCGCAGGGCGGTCAGTGGCAAACCGTTTTTATCGACCATGGTTACCTCACCGACGAAATGATTAACGTGGAATTTCTACGCTGGCTGTATACCGCCATAACCCGCGCCACCCATCAGGTGTACTTGGTTAACTTCGATAAGAGATTTTTTTAGAACTATATACTCGCCCCAACTCTATCGTGGTAAATATTTTGCAGCTTCTTTTTGAAGATAGTCTTAGCAGTATTGATATCGTTGAGGGTAAGGTCGGTATTATCCAACATCTTGCCATTTAGCTGCGATGTGACTACGCTTTCCACCAGCTCGTCAATGTTTTGTGATGTGTAGGTGGTGAGCGCACGCGAGGCAGCCTCCACGGCATCGGCCATCATAAGCACACCTTGTTCCTTGGTGCTGGGGTTAGGACCGGGGTATTGGAATGCTGAAAAATCGGTAGCTTCGGGATGCTTTTCTTTGTATGTGCGGAAAAAGTAGCGTACCAGCGAGGTGCCGTGATGCGTGCGTATGAAGCGCACTATTACCTCGGGTAAGCTATGCTTGCGGGCTATGGCTATGCCGTCGGGTACGTGGCGTACGATAATGCTTGCGCTTTCCTCCGGTTCCAGATGTTGATGTGGCGAAAATCCCGCGGGCTGATTTTCTACAAAGTAAATGGGATTATTCATTTTTCCCACGTCGTGGTATAGCGCTCCGGCACGCACCAATAGAGGATTTCCTCCGATTTGCCTAATTACGCTTTCGGCCAAATTGGCTACCTGCATGCAGTGCTGAAAAGTGGCGGGAGCAACCTCGGCCAGCTCGCGCAGCAGGGCATGGTTGGTATCCGAAATTTCCATGAGCGTGCTGTCGGAGGTAAAGCCAAATATTTTTTCGAAAATGTAAACCAGCTGGTATGAGGCCAACATAAGGCCGGCATTTATGGCAAACCAAAAATAGGTGCGCCAAGAAATGCTTATGCTACCGTCCTTAATGAGCGTAAATACCATGTAAAGCAGGCAGTAGCAGGCGAACACTATAGCCATAGTTTGGTATAGCTTGCCACGTTGGTACACGTGTCGCGTGCTAAATACAGCAGCTGTACCGGCAAAGCTGGTGAGCATGAAAAATTCAAAGCTGTTGGGAACCATAAAGGCAGCCAGCATGGCCATCATGTAGTGCATGAATAGCGCTAAACGTGAGTCGAAAAATGTGCTGACAAAAATAGGGAGAATGGCAAACGGAATAATGTACACGCTGGTAATGTTGGTTTTACTTATCCATAGCGTAAGTATAAAAAAAGCAAGCAACAGCAGCATAAGGAAGCTGTTCTTTTTGAAGCTTAGCGGATTTTTTCCTCCCAGCATGTAAATGTATATGTATAATGCTGACATGAAGAACATGGTGAGTAAGAATTGACCCAATAGCAACAGCCATAAGTTGCCTGAGTAACCCACGCGTTGCTCATACTCCTGACGGAATGAGGAAAGAATACGATATGTATTGGCGCTGATAACCTCGCCCTGTGCCACAATTTGCTGCCCTGCGCTTACCATACCCTTGGTGGGTGCTATGCTTGCCAGTCGCTGCATGCGTGATTGCGTGGTGAGCTTCTCGTCAAACATTAGGTTCGGTTTCAAAAAACTTTGCATGTCCAACTTTGCAAAGAATTTCTGCTCCTTTGAACCTTCTGCCCACAATGGTTGTAGCTTACTCGATAAGTACTGGTAGGCGCCTTGCGGCGTAAAACATTCATCATCAGGTGCCAACTCCGATAGCGCTCCGTTTTGTATAACAAGCGTGGCTTTTTCATTGCTCAGGTAACCTTCGGCTACGGAGTTCGGTTCACGAATCCCCTTGTTGTAAACAAACTCAACTTGCTGTTGTAACTTCGGTAGTAGTGTGTAAATTAGTGAGTTGTACTCTTTGTGGGTAAGCCCGTCAGCCTCGTGACCATACATTTGGTTGAGCATGGTGCGAAAGGTACTGCTCATTTCGGATACCTGTACACGGTACACGTTGCTGTCACGCTTGTAAAAAGGGGTGATAGAGGTCAGCGTTTGCTTACGCTCGTCGGCTAACTCTACTTCGCTTTTATAAATAGGAAAATCGAAAGGAGCGGTGAGCGTGGGGTGTTGCCACACCTTGCCTCTCTGAAACTCATACTGAAACTTCCCCTCGCGCGGCATGAGGTATGCAATAAGCAATGTTGCTACTATAAAGGGAATGATGTTGCGGTGCTTCTTGAAAAATTCCATGGTAGAATGTTTACTCACAAATATCTTACAAAGGTAACGAAAGAAAATCAAACCTTGTCATTGCGGGCTTGACCCGCAATCTCCTAAAATATAGTAGGATCGAGAGGGGATTCCGTGTCAAGCACGGGATGACACTCTACGGTTAGTCTTACTTATGGCAAATCTCCTTATACGGGCAGTATAGGCACGTATCTACCTCGTCGGTTTGCACAAAGGGGCGCTTGAGGTCAAACAACTCACCCAACTTGCCCTGCAGCAGCTCCTCAAAGCGGGGAAGGTACTGTGTGGCATCGTCCACCGCATCGTAACTTTTGGTGGATTTTATTTTGATTTGGCTGTTGAAGTCGTTTTTAAACATGTTGCGCACGAAGTACAGCGCGGGTTGGACCGCCGCTGCCTTATGATTTTTTTGCACTAGCAGCGAGTACAGCAGCGTTTGCAGTACCTCCGGGCGGCGTTGGTTTACGCTTTCGCTAAAAAGCGCTTCTACCGAGGCAAAGCGGGTTTTTCGCTCATCGGCGCTGCCCGTTTTGTAGTCGATAATACAGGTGTGGCGCGCGCGCGTATCCATGCGGTCAATGGTGCCCACAAATTTTACATCGCGCGGGCTGCCGTTTACCGCTACCGAAATTTTTCCGTCAATGGGCTGCTCCAACCCTGCTATGGTGAAGGGTGCGTGCTGCGTGTCGTACTTCAGCGTAGCGATAATGTACTTAACCACCGCCTCCTTTACCATAAGCAACTTGCCGTTGCGGTGTACCTCATCCACCTCTTTTTCGTTTCCGAAAAATTCTTGAGCGGTGAATTTTTCCACTACGCTCGTAATTTTTGCCTTATCGGTAAGCAGCGCCTTTATATCTTCCTCGGTAGTATTTTTATTGAGCAGCGGTTCGTACAACTCATGTATGGTTTGGTGGAAAATGTTACCCAGCATACGCCCATCTACTTCTTCGGTTACCTCCTCGGGCTCGTGCAGGTGTGCTATTTTTTCAAAGTAGAATTGCAGAGGACATGCCAAATACTTGTTAAATGAGCTGGCCGAAAGTGAGCGCTTCCCGCCATCAAAATATTCGCTAAGCATGTCGGCTACCTCGCCCGATTTTTCTACCACTATAGGCTTAGGCTTGGTGTAGGTTACGCTGTAGGTTATGCTGCGTGTAGCAACATCGTGCGGACTTTCGAGCATGAGTTGGCGCAGGTAGCGGCTCATTTCGCCTGTGCTGCTGTCGGTGGCTTGGCTGTTGTACACCAAGCGTACACGCTGCGCACGTTGCATCAGGCGGTAAAAGTAGTAGGCGTACATGGCTTCGTGCTGCTCTACGGTGGGCAGCCCAAAACCTTGTCGCAGGTTGTACGGTATGAGCGAAGGCGCAGAAAGTCCACGGGGAAAAATATCTTCTCCCAATGACAGCACTACCAAATTTTCGAAGTCCAACGTGCGGGTTTCAAGTACGCCCATGAGCTGCAACCCCGATATGGGCTCGCCCTCAAACGGTATGCGTAGGCTTTGCAGCGAGCTACGCAGTAGGCTCATAAACACCTGCATGCCTAACTCCATGTCACTTTCGCGCAGGGCATCACTCAGCTGGTTGATGGCTTTGTAGGCTTGTACCACATACTCACGGCGCAGGGCGCTGTCGGCGCTATCGTTGCCGCCCTCGGCTGTTGCTACCGCCTTCATCAGATTTTGCAGCATGACAATAAAGGCTTCGGGCGTGGCGTGTGTGGTAAATATTTGCTCAATAAACAACTGTGATTCGCTGCCATCGGTCGCTTTAAACTCCTCGGTGCTGACGTAAACCCGATTGTGCTCCGTAATTTTTTTGCACAGCTCACGCGATTCAACCTCGGCAATGGCGCGCACATACTGGTGTTGAAGCACGGCAAGCACATCCTTGTGGTAAAATCGTACGGGTTGATTTTCGGTTACTCTCGCATTTTTTTGCAGGCGAATAATGAGCTCAACAAGGCTGTAAATAGGCGTGTGGGTTATGGGGTAACCCATAGTTACGTTGAGCGTTTCGGTGTTTTGTGGGAGCGAGTACAACGTGGGAATAAGCAGCCCTTCGTCGGCCAGCACCACGGCGGTACGGCGATCGTAGGTTTGCTCGGGGCATACCTCGGCAAGCAGCGTAGGCAGCAGCTTTGTTTGCAATACGTCCGATGGCGCGGCTATAATTTGAATGTCCTTTTTTCCTGTAAAAGGAGAATATTCGGCATCGAATTCTGCGGGTGGAAACTCGTGCAAGTTTTCGCGCATGAATAGCCCTGCCTCCTGATGCTTGTCGGCAAGGTAGTAGCGGTCGTAGTCCCAAAAGAATTCGGCGTTGCCCGATTTTTTTAGGTAACGGAAAAGCGTTTTTTCGCACTCGGTAAGCGCGTTGAAACCTATGAAGACAAATTTTTCCAGACCAAAATCGTAGCCGTTTTTTTTGAGCATTTCAGCACCTTCGCGGTGAATCATGCCTTGGTAGCCGCAACCTTTTTCGCGCAGCGTTTTTCTATAATCGTAGTAGGTGGGTAGCAGCGCGTCCCATAAACTTACAAAGTTTTCGCGAATCTTGCTTGTGCCTTTTACGTCAAATGTTTTCCAAAATGCCCGTATGGCAGCCTGTTGTTCCTCGCTCAAAAAATCAAGTCCGCTATTCACTCCTTTGAGTGCAGCCAAGTTTTTGAGAAGTGGGTCTACTTGCACCAAATATTTATCCAACGCCTCAAAATCGCTAAGCATTACTTCACCCCAAAAGTAAAAGCGGTCAAAGGTTTCGTCGGTGGCTTTATTCCTTGTGTAAGCGCTGTATAGCTCGGTGATGAGCAGGTAGGAGCTGGCGGCAGTAAGCCCCGTAATACGTCCGAAAATATCGTCGATACTACCCGTTTTTGGCTGCCACAACGGTTTTGTGATAAGGCGCGACAGGTATTCGGAAAAGTACAATCGTGCGCGGCGACTGGGAAACACCAGCGTGAGGTCGCTTATGTGTTCGCCGTAGCGACGGTACAGACTTTCGGCTGCCTGCTGTAAAAATGGGGTGTTAGGGTTGGTCATAACCCTACAAAGATAAAAACAAAATGGTACACGGTTGAAAGGTTGAACGGTAAAAGGTATCATCACCCTTTACCGTTCAGCCTTTTACCTTTTACCTATTTGTGTATTTGTGGATTTTTTTTAACTTTGCTTTTCTGAAAAAAGTCAAAACATATTTTTTACAACATAACTTAATTAATTGTTTTCTATGGCAGCACCAAAACACGTTTACTTTTTCGGTAATAAAACAGCCGAGGGTAATGGTAAAATGAGAGACTTGCTGGGTGGTAAAGGAGCCAACCTGGCGGAGATGAACTTGATAGGCATGCCTGTGCCTCCCGGATTTACTATTACTACCGAGGTTTGCACCGCCTACTTCAAGGTGGGCCAAGAGGCTACGGTACTCATGGTTAAACCTGAGGTAGAAGCCGCAATGAAGAAGATAGAGGAGGCTGTTGCCGGCCCTAAGTTCGGTGATAACTCCAATCCGCTATTGATGTCGGTGCGCTCGGGTTCACGCGCTTCCATGCCGGGTATGATGGATACCATCTTGAACCTTGGTTTGAACGATGAGGCAGTGGAAACGCTGGCAAAGAATAGCGGCAACCCTCGTTTTGCGTGGGACTCATACCGCCGCTTTGTGCAAATGTACGGCGACGTGGTGTTGGGCATGAAGCCTGTAAATAAGGAGGATGAAGATCCTTTTGAGGAAATTATAGACCACATGAAGGAAGCCCGTGGTGTGAAGCTCGATACCGACCTTACCACCGATGACTTGAAGGAGCTGGTGAAGAAGTTTAAGGAAGCCGTTAAAAAGAGCACAGGAAAGGATTTCCCCGTAAGCCCATGGGAGCAGCTGTGGGGTGCGGTAATGGCTGTGTTCAACAGCTGGATGAACGATCGCGCTATTCTGTACCGTCGCTTAAATAAGATTCCCGAAGAGTGGGGAACTGCCGTAAACGTGCAGGCCATGGTATTCGGTAACATGGGCAACAACTCGGCCACGGGCGTAGCCTTTACGCGCGATGCAGGTACAGGTGAAGCTATTTTCAACGGTGAATATCTTATCAACGCTCAGGGCGAGGACGTGGTAGCAGGTATTCGTACGCCACAGCAAATTACCATTGAAGGTTCAAAGCGTTGGGCTGTAGCGCAGGGCGTGTCGGAGGTTGACCGTGCCGCGAAATTCCCCTCATTGCAGGAAACTATGCCTATCGTATACAAGGAGCTGTTCAATATTCAAAAAGACCTTGAGCAGCATAGCCGCGATATGCAGGATATTGAGTTCACCATTCAAGATGGTAAGCTGTGGATGCTACAAACCCGCAACGGTAAGCGTACTGGCGGTGCCATGATAAAAATTGCTATTGACATGCTTCGCGAAGGCATGATTAACGAGCAGGAAGCGGTTTTGCGCTGTGAGGCTGAAAAGTTGGACGAGCTGCTGCACCCCGTATTTAAGAAGGAAGCGTTGGCTAAGGCTAAGGCTATTGCCAAGGGCTTGCCCGCGTCACCCGGCGCGGCTACCGGCCAGGTAGTATTCTTTGCCGATGATGCTGAAAAGTGGCATGCCGATGGTAAAAAGACCATATTGGTACGTATTGAAACTTCACCCGAAGACCTTAAGGGTATGCACGTTGCAGAAGGTATTCTTACCTCGCGCGGTGGCATGACCTCGCACGCTGCTGTGGTGGCGCGCGGCATGGGTAAGTGCTGCGTATCGGCTGCCGGAACTCTGGTAATTGATTATAAGGCTCGCACCATTAAGGTGGGTGATGTGCTGATTAAGGAGGGCGACTGGATTTCGCTTGATGGCTCAGTAGGTAACGTATATGTGGGTCAAATTGAAACCACAGCAGCTGAACTCAGCGGCGACTTTGCTTCGCTGATGGGCTTGGCCGACAAGTACGCTCGCCTGCAAGTGCGCACCAACGCTGATACTCCGCATGATGCCTCAGTTGCCCGTAAGTTCGGTGCTCAAGGTATTGGACTGTGCCGCACGGAGCACATGTTCTTTGAAGGCGATAAGATTTGGCCTATGCGCGAAATGATTTTGTCGAAGGACGAGGCCGGACGCCGCGCTGCCTTGGCAAAGTTGTTGCCTTTGCAACGTAAGGACTTCGAAGGAATTTTTGAAGCCATGCACGACCTGCCCGTTACTGTTCGTCTGCTTGATCCCCCCTTGCACGAGTTTGTTCCTCACGATTTGAAGGGTCAAGAGGAAATGGCAAAGATTATGGGTATTTCGTTGCAAGAAGTACAGCAGCGTGTGGAATCACTCAGCGAGGTTAACCCCATGCTGGGACACCGCGGTTGCCGCTTGGGTAACACCTACCCTGAAATCACCGAAATGCAAGCTCGCGCTATCATTGAGGCAGCAATGAACCTCAAGAAGAAGGGCGTGAATGCTATTCCCGAAATAATGGTTCCGCTGACCTGCACGCAAAACGAAATGAAGATGCAGTCCGACATTATTCACGAAGTAGCCAACAAAATATTTGCCGAGCGTAACGATAAGATTGAGTTCAAGGTGGGCACCATGATTGAGGTTCCTCGTGCAGCACTGACCGCCGAAAAGGTAGCCAACTACGCCGAGTTCTTCTCATTCGGTACTAACGACCTTACGCAAATGACCTTTGGTTTCTCACGCGACGACGTGGGTAAGTTCCTTCCCGTTTACCTGGAGAAAGGGTTGCTGAAGAATGACCCCTTCCAAATCCTCGACCAAACGGGCGTAGGACAATTGGTAGGTCAAGCTACGGTAAAAGGTCGCTCAGTACGCCCCAACCTTAAGGTGGGTATTTGCGGTGAGCACGGCGGCGAACCCAGCTCAGTTGAGTTCTGTCACCACATTGGCCTTAACTACGTAAGCTGTTCACCTTTCCGCGTGCCCATCGCACAGCTGGCAGCGGCACACGCGGCTATTAAGGAAAACAAGTAGTTTGCCCCCAACCCCCTAAAGGGGGCTATGACATTGTGCGAATATTGTCTTTGTCATTCTGAGCGAAGCGAAGAATCTCAATGTTGCACTAACAAGCCAATGATACTAGCGAAAACTCCCCGAGAAAGATTTTTCTCGGGGAGTTTTTTATACATACCTTTGATTAATTATGATAACACATTTCGATAGCATTATACTGGGAGCAGGGGCCTCGGGGTTGATAGCGGCCATTGAAGCCGCAGGAAAGGGCTGCAAGGTGTTGGTTGTTGACCATGCCAAAGAGGTAGGGCGAAAGCTGCTGATTTCGGGCGGAGGAAAATGCAACGTAACTAATCGAAAAATTTCGTGGCAAGATTATTTTGGCGAAAATCCTGAATTTTGTAAAAACGCTTTGCAAAAATATCGAATAGAAAACGTGCTGGATATTTTGCAAAAAGCAAATATAGAAATTGAAGAACGGGAGTACGGCCGTGTTTTTTGCAAGCAGGGAGCAAAACAGCTGGTGAATTATTTAGCCAAAACGGCGAACAACGCAGGCGTGAATTTTTTGTTGGAGGCAGCTATTACAGAAGTGGCAAAGACGGAAAATACTTTTACCGTAAAAACGTCGAAGGGCAACTACTCTGCCCACAACTTGCTTGTTGCTACCGGTGGACCTGCCTGTCCGCAAATAGGTGCAACGGACATTGGACACAAAATAGCCAAGCAGTTTGGTCATAAAATTATTCCGGCAAAACCGGCTCTTGTCGGATTGCTATTGAAGCCCGATTCCGCTTTGCGCGATTTACAGGGCATTAGCCTTATGGTAAAAGCTTCTATTGAAGAAAAAATGGAGGTAACAGAACCGCTACTATTTACGCACAAAGGCTTAAGCGGTCCTGCCATGTTTCAACTTTCTTGCTGTTGGGAAGTCGGCGAGCATATTACTCTTGATTTTTTACCTTCCGAAAACTCAATAGCCTTAATGGGGGTGGTAGATAATGGAAAGTTGCAGGTGAAGACTTTGTTCTCCCATTTTCTACCCAACCGACTTCAGCAAGCGATAATTTCGGATGAATTAACTTCCAGAAAAATTGCAACATTGAGTAAGAAAGATAGAATGGAGATAGCCCGCCAAGTCCATTCATTTACCGTACAGCCTGCCGGTACGGAAAATTTTTTGAAAGCCGAGACCACAAAAGGTGGAGTGGCTACTGCGCAAGTTAATTCTACAACGATGGAAAGCTTGCTGACTCCCAAATTGTTTTTTGCAGGAGAGGTGCTTGATATTGCAGGGAAGTTAGGTGGCTACAATATTCATTGGGCTTTTGCCAGTGGATACATGGCGGGGAGAAGTTTCTTGCCTTAGACGCAACGTGGTCAATCGTACTAGAAAGGTTCCCGAGGAGATCTCCTCGGGAACCTTTTTTTGTTTTTTTTATGTTACTTTTTTCTTGATAAAAAAGTAACCAAAAAATCAAGAACGGCGAAAACTTCAGCCCGTCCGCGTGCAAAACTGTATTTCGCGTCTCATACGACGCTTATAGTTTTGCTACGCTCTTGCCTACGCCGGCCCGCCACCGCCGTTCTCGGCCAGCGCACTCTTGTACCGCTAGGTGGCGATACAAATTTCTCCATCAACACAAGCGCGCATGTGCGATAGCCAAAACGCCATAGGGCGTAAAGTGCGTGGGGCTGAACGGCGACGAGCCGGCGATGGCAAGAGCCGTAGAAGCGCGACGAAGGAGCGGACGTTACCGTCCGAGTTAGCGATTCACGGTGGCGCGTGGAAGTTTCGCCGTTCTTGACCTTTGGTTACTTTGGGGCAAGTCAAAGTAACGTAGAAAAGATATTTCTTGCTATTTTTGTAATGACTCCTCTTTTGCCAAGGAGTTTTGCATGTGTTTACTAATTAAATCCTCTCTTTTAAATGAAGCAACAAAAACTATCCTGCAAAAATATCTTTCTTTTTGCCCTCGCCGCCTTTACCTGCGCTACTACAATAACAACCTCTTGCAAGAGTAGCCGAGAGCGTATTTTGCCCTTACAAGGAGCGTATAACGTTCGCGATATGGGCGACTATCAGGCGGCTGGTGGAAAGCATGTGCTTTGGGGTAAGGTATTTCGCTCGGGAGATTTAAACAAGCTAACCGATGCGGATTTAAGCTATTTAGCGGGCCTTGGCATGAAGACCTACATTGATTTTAGAGATTCGACCGAGGTAGCGGTAGCACCCGATCGCAAAGCCTCTACTGTTGTTCATGAATATGCTTTGCCCATATTGGCAGGCAGCATCATAGATTTAACGGATGTTACGGCGGATAATTCTCCTCAACTGTTGGTGGATGTAACATCTTTTTTATGAGGCATTGCCAACCTCAGTACACGGAATTTTTTAAAATTTTGCAGGGTGGTAACAATGCTCCGTTGCTATCCCATTGCTCGGCAGGTAAGGACAGGGCGGGCTTTGCTGCCGCCCTTTTTCTTTCGTCGCTGGGTGTAGACCGCGAAACGGTGATTGGCGATTACATGCTATCAGCGCAATACCTCAAAGGAAAATATGATAAAGAGATTCAGGCGCATCCCGAGTTGGAGCCATTGCTTACAGTTAAGAGGGAGTACATTGAAGCGGCGCTGAATACCATTGATAAGGAGTACGGCGGCATGGAAAATTATTTGACTAACAATCTCGGTGTGGATTTGGGAAAGATGAGAGAGTTGTATGCGAAGTAGGGTGGTGAGATAAGTTATGGTAATAAAAAAAGCGGAATTACAAATTCCGCTTTTTTTTTTTGGTTCTGCTCCCTCTAAAAAGCAACAATCATGCCGTATTGCCAATAGTTGGGACTAAGACTGGCTATCCATGTGCCATTTTTCCACTTAAAATCCAGTGTGCTATATTGTACTCCACCGAGATTAAGAGTGGCAGCAATATGCTTGCCGAAGAAGTAAGTTAATCCGGGAGATAGTAGTGCCGCAAAAGCATCGTAAGAATTGCTGCTGTTAACTCTGGAAAAAGTGGTTAAGGGAACATCTTGAAGACTCGTTAAGTTTGTGTTACCTGCATAGGAATGGGCAGCGTTGACTACTTCCGCTTCAGTCTTGATTTCTGCCATACCGTAACCGAGTTGTATAGATGGTGTAAAGTAGAGGCGGTTGAACAGGTGACAATAGTATGTGGTGTATATGTGTCCCATCCATAAAGAGGAAGCTGTTTCTGTACGCTCTGCAAATAAAAAAGCATACTCCATGCTAGAAGTGGAAACACCCTCAAACAACTTAGCTAAACTCGTAGTATTTTCTTTCTGATACTCTATACCAAGTCCAACCTCCCATTTTGCTCCGGAGGCAATACCTGCCGATAGACCAATATTCCAATTGGAAGTTTGTGTGGCAATAGAGTTAATGCGAATGGTACCCGAACTGCTGACATTGTCAGCATAGCCACCTGTAAGGTGTATGCGTATGGGCAAGTTGCTTTTATCCTGAGCATTTGCAAACAGAGGCAAGCAAAATAAAAGTGGTAGTAGTTTCTTTAGCATAGGTTAGTATTTACTAGTTAAATAAATTTACTTTAGGTTTTCATTGAATTACAAATTCCGCTTAACTGGAGGCAAATTCCCCGTACTACTTCACCAACTTCCCATTAACGTACACATTTTTGAATGTGACATCTTTTGCTCCCGAAATTTTGCTAACTCCTTTAGATATATTGTTGAAATGACAATCCTCCACGCTGATATCGTATACATCTTCCGAATTATCCAATCCCCGGATGTAAACCCCTAATTCGCTTTTTTCACAAGTGACATTCTTAAGGTGGACATTGCGAACGGTGGGGATGAATCCACGCTTGCAATTTTCGCGGTTTTCATACTGTAGCTCGATATGTAAAACCGCCTCCTTACATTGTCCTACGGTAATATTGCGGGCAAAGATATTTTCAATTATTCCGCCGCGACAGGTGCTTGTTTTGATGCGGATTACACGGTCGAGCAGAGGGCTGTCCATTTGGCAGTTCTCAACGTACAAATTGCGGTATCCTCCTGATATTTCACTCCCTACAACCACGCCTCCATGTCCATTTTTCATTTGGCAATTGCGTACAATGATATTTTCGCTTGGGATATTCCATTTGCGGCCATCCTCGTTGCGTCCCGATTTTATAGCAATGCAGTCATCGCCCGTATCGAACATGCAATTCTCAATTAGTACATCTTTGCATGATTCAGGATCACAGCCGTCACCATTAGGTCCGCGATTGAAAATCTTCACACCTTTTACGGTTAGACTCTCACAAAATAATGGATGAATTACCCAAAAAGGAGAATTCAGTAGTGTTACACCCTCAATTAAAATGGTGCTGCATGAATGGAGGTTGATCATTTGTGGACGCAACCCGTCCTCGGGCGTCATTTTGCGCTTGTAAACAGGTGTTGATGTTTCTCCGTACTGCAGCAACTTTTCGCGTCCACCGTTTCGTTGAGCAACCATTCCTTCCTTCCAGCCGTAGTGTGGTGCACCACACATGGACCACCATGTTGCGTTGGAGCCTTGACCATCAATAGTTCCTTTGCCGGTAATAGCAATATTTGTTTCACCATAAGCATAAATCAAAGGATGTGCATTATAGCAGTCAACACCTTCCCAACGGGTAAGAACGGCAGGAAAGTACAAACTTTGATCGGTGCTAAACTTTAATATTGCTCCTTCCTCAATACGTAGGTTTACATTACTCTTTAGCGTAATGGGGCCAGTGTAAAACGTGTCCTTAGGAACAACTACCGTACCACCGCCATTTAAACAGCAGGTGGTGATTGCTTGATTAATTGCATCGTGGCAGAGGTTTGTTTTGTCATTTGGCTTTGCTCCAAAATCAGTAATTGAATAGGTTTTTTTTGAGAATGACGTTTTTTTGATCTGTTGTTCAATTTTAGGTACATTTTCAAATGCCTCGTCAATTGAGCTAGCATAAAGAGAAAAAGTCATGAAAATAAGCAAAATGGCGCCAAGTTGTTTTTTCATAGTTGTAATATTTGGTTTGCAGATAATATTTAATTCTTCCCCTTCTCAAAAAATCTACTCATAAACAACATCTGATATGGCAATGCCGTGTTCCAGTACTCACCGTTGTGCTTGCCGGGGCGTGATATGTAATCGTGTGGAATGTTGAGCTCTCGCATCTTATTGTGCAGATTTTCGTTTACAGTGTAAAAGAAGTCACCTGTGCCGCAGTCAATCATTATGGCAAGTGAACCGGGGGTGTACAGATGTAGCTGTCCCATTACGGTGTATTGGTTCCAGCGCTCAGGTTGCTCGCTCAATTTGCCAAGACGCTTAGCCATATCCCAGTTGTTGGGAAAGGGGCGAATATCCACGCCACCGCTCATGCTGCCCGCTGCGCCAAATACATCTTGGTGGCGCAGGGCAAGGTACAGCGCGCCGTGTCCGCCCATGCTATTACCGCAAACTCCACGTCCTGCAGGGCTTTTAATTGTTTTGTAATGCTCGTCAATCCACTTTGTCAGTTCGGTGGCTACATAGGTTTCGTACTTGTACGCGGGGTCAACAGGACTATCCCAGTACCAGCTGCTGAAGCCGCCGTCAACACCTACCACTATCATTTGGTAGGCGTCGGCAAGAGGTACGCATACGGGCTGATCCTTTACAAAGCTGGCGTAGTTGCCGCTATAGCCGTGCAACAGGTACAGCGTGGGGTATTCCTTGCCCTTATCGTAGCCATCGGGAGTTATAACTGTCGCCTTAATGTTTTTATTCATGCTTGGGCTAAAGGTGGTAACGGTATCTACCTTGGCGGCAAATGCGCTCAATGTGAGCAGGGAGAAGATTAGGGAGAGAAAGTGTTTCATGATATAATTTCAAATTTCAGATTTTAAGTTTCAGATTCAATAGCCCTCGCAGTACGCTTCGACGGGCTCAGCATGACAGCCCACACAAGCAGTTCAACAGTTAAGCAATTCAACAATTCAACAACGTCATCAACTCTTCATACGATGTCACCACATGATCCGCGTGGCTCAAAGCATCGGGATTATTGTAGCGGTTGAACAGCACGCACTCAAAGCCTGCCGCCTTAGCTGATTGAATACCCACGGGCGAATCTTCCATAACGTAGCATTCGTGAGGTGAATAGGGGAGTATGGGTAAAATACGGGCGTAGCTCTTTTTGCCGTTATCCTCCAACTCCTCTCGTGAAAAAACGTGGGTGAAAGTCTTTTCCAAGCCAATGTGGCGAAGCAGTAGTTCAATGTTGGTACGGTCGTTGGCCGTAGCCATTTTTACATCGAATTTTTTTGATAGCGCAATAATGCTCTCCACCGCCTGCGGGTACACAAGGCAGTACTTATCGAGGTTGCGCTGGTATTCGGTGTTGCGCTCACGGTAAATTTCATGGCGGTGCTCCTCATTCAGCTGTGGAAAGAATTTTTTCAGCACCACCGATGTGTGTAATCCCACTAAATCCTCAATGCGGCAGCCCTCGCTCATAGTAATGTTGAAGCGGCGCGCCAGTATCTCGGAAAGCATGGTGTAGCGTCCCGCCTCGGTATCCGCTACCACCCCGTCAAAGTCAAAGATTAGGCATTTTTTCATGTTGACAAAGTTAGCATTTTTCTTTAGTTTCTTATGGCTTTGTATTGAGCGCTGTAAGCGCGGTAAGAGTGTAGCCCGGGTTGCAGGATGTGGCGTTGTGGGTGGCGCGCGGAGCACAATTTTTCCTTGAAAAAACACCCGTGCTCCGCGCGCAAAATACAGCTATTGCCATTATTTCCAGGGGCTTCACCCCTGGCTACGTGCTGGCAGCCCCATGGGCTGCGGTTCCCTCCTTTGCAATAGGGGTTATTCCGTGTAATTTCTTCAAGTTTTTTATAATAAAATTGATGTCGAAAATTATTTGCAATAAATTGTATATCAATATAATATTGCACATTGAAAATGTTAATAAGTTTGGCTGTTTTTAGCCCTTCTATGTGGGTATTTTTGCTAACTTTGTAAGCATTTTTGATTTTTACAACAAAAAATATTTTAGCATGTCAGCAGAGGAAAACAAACAAACAGGTAATTACACGGCGGAGAATATCCAAGTGCTTGAGGGATTGGAAGCTGTACGTAAACGTCCGTCCATGTACATTGGTGACGTGGGTTCCAGAGGTTTGCACCACCTGGTTTATGAAGTAGTAGATAACTCTATAGATGAGGCGCTTGCCGGTTACTGTAAGAACATTGACGTATTCATTAACGAAGATAATTCTATAACCGTAGTTGACGACGGACGTGGTATTCCCGTTGGTTTTCACGAAAAGGAGCAAATGTCGGCGCTGGAGCTCGTGCTAACTAAGTTGCATGCCGGAGGTAAGTTCAGTAAGGATAACTACAAGGTTTCCGGTGGTTTGCACGGAGTGGGTGTGTCGTGTGTGAACGCCCTGTCAACCCTGTTGCGTGCGGAGGTGTTTCAAAATGGTAAGCATTATGCCATGGAATTTAGCCGTGGTATTCGCCAAACGGAGCTAATGGAGTTGGGTGATAGCGACAAGCGCGGTACCACGATTACCTTCAAGCCCGACACGGAGATTTTTACTCAAACCACCGAATACAGCTACGACATTCTTGCAAGTCGCCTACGTGAGTTGGCCTACCTGAACAAGGGTATTTACCTCAGCATTACCGATAAGCGTGTGAGTAATGAGGGAGTGGCCGAAGGCGAAACACCCAAGGTGAAGAGTGAAAAATTTTACTCGCAGGAAGGTCTTAAGGAATTTGTTACCTACCTTGACGCTAGCCGCGAAAAGCTGATTGAGACCCCCATTTACCTTGAAACAGAAAAGAACGGCGTACCTGTTGAGGTGGCGCTGCAATACAATACTGGCTACAGCGAAAACGTACACTCGTACGTGAACAACATCAACACCATTGAGGGTGGTACCCACCTATCGGGCTTTCGTCGTGGATTAACCACCACGCTGAAGAACTACGCCGAAAAGATGGGCTTGCTCGCCAAGGTGAAGTTTGAAATTGACCCTGCCGATTTTCGCGAAGGTCTTACCGCAGTGGTGTCAGTAAAGGTGCAGGAGCCTCAGTTTGAGGGACAAACAAAAACGAAGTTGGGCAACAGCGAGGTTACGGCAGCCGTGTCGCAAGCTGTGAGCACCGCTTTGGACAACTACCTTGAGGAGAACCCCAAAGAGGCTAAGTTGATAGTAGATAAGGTGATTTTGGCTGCAACTGCCCGTCACGCGGCCCGCAAGGCGCGCGAAATGGTGCAGCGCAAAACCGTACTTTCGGGTGCAGGCTTGCCCGGTAAGCTGGCTGACTGTTCTGACCGTGACCCGAAAAAATGTGAGCTATACCTTGTGGAAGGTGACTCCGCAGGTGGTTCGGCAAAGCAAGGTCGCGATCGTATGTTCCAAGCTATTCTTCCGCTGCGGGGTAAAATCCTGAACGTGGAGAAGGCCATGGATCACAAAATTTTTGAAAGCGACGAAATCAAGAATATTTACACCGCGCTTGGCGTAACCATAGGTACAGAGGAGGATAGCAAGGCGCTTAACTTGACAAGGTTACGCTACCACAAGGTGGTTATCATGACCGATGCCGACGTAGACGGAAGCCACATTGCCACGCTCATTATGACGTTCTTCTTCCGCTACATGAACGAACTTATTCAAAGCGGATACCTTTACATTGCTACTCCGCCGCTTTATCAGGTAAAGAAGGGTAAGCAGGAGCAGTACTGCTGGACCGAGGAGCAGCGTCAGGCCGCCATAGAGGAGCTGGGTAAAGGTAAGGATAGCAGCGTGCACGTACAGCGTTACAAAGGTCTTGGAGAAATGAACCCCGAGCAGCTGTGGGAAACCACCATGGATCCTCAGCACCGTACCCTACGTCAGGTGACCATTGAAAGCGCAGCCGAGGCTGATCGTATTTTCTCCATGCTTATGGGAGATGATGTAGCTCCGCGTCGTGATTTCATTGAGGCTAACGCACGTTACGCGCGTATTGATGCGTAGAGGAAAATAGACTGTGTTTTGTAAAAAAGAGTGAATTCTATACGTTTTTTTGCTCGTTTACAAAATATCATGTATTTTTACGACTGAGTCCTTACATTGGGACGATTGAGTTTAAATATAAAATTGTTTTTTATCATGAAAAAAATTCTGATTATTCTACTTGGAGTTGGTTTGATTTCAAGTGCTTGTGGTCTTATTGAAAAAAGGAGCACAGCAACGCAAGCAGAAGAAGCTGAAGTGGTTAGCATGAGGCAAGATAGCATTCGTCGTGCTGACGAAGAGCGTGTGATGTTGTTGCAAATGAAGGCTCGTCAAGACTCTATTGCTATGGCAATGGCTACGAGTCGCCTTCCGAAGTCTCCGGCATCGAAGCCATCTCTACGCAAGGAAGAGGCCTCTACATACTATGTTGTAGTGGGTAGTTTTTTGAAGGAAGAGAATGCAAAGGCTTATCTGAAAGAAATGCAGGATGTTTTTGAAGAAGCTCAAATAGTTCGTAAGGGTAAGTGGAACATGGTGTGTGTGGGCGGTAAGTTTAAAACATTTCGTGCAGCATCTCATACGCTATACAATGTAGAGGATAAAATTATTGAAAATTCGGAGGAGGACGAAGTTATAGTTACGGGTGATGCAATCTTTGACGAGGATATTGAGGAAGTTCCCTCCGGAGAAAGTGCTTGGGTTGTGGGAATGTAACTTCTCGGATGCTAATAAATCAAAAGCTCAAGCATTACGCTTGGGCTTTTTTATTGTACCTTTGCTTGTCATTGCGAGGAGTTCGCTTGACCGGATGGGCAGCGGTGTGACGAAGCAATGTCAATATAGAATTAAGTAGTATGAATTCTTTCGGACGAAAATTTCGCGTAAGCATATTTGGTGAATCGCATGGTATAGCGGTTGGTGTTTGTATTGACGGATGTCCTACAGGCATTGCGCTACAACAGGATGATTTTACAGCAGACTTGCTGCGTCGCAAGAGTGGTGCTAAAGGCACCACGCCACGCATAGAGAGTGATGCTCCTGAAATTCTTTCGGGCGTTTTTGAAGGAAAAACAACGGGCGCTCCCATCACCATTATTTTCCGTAATGAGAATACACGTTCGGGTGACTACTCTAATCTTTTGTCAACACCCCGTCCGGGCCATGCAGATTTTGTGGCAGCCCAAAAGTACGGTGGATTTGCTGACTATCGTGGTGGCGGACATTTCTCTGGACGCATTACTCTGGGCTTGGTTGCTGCAGGAGTGATTGCCAAAAAGGTGATGAGCGATATAAAAATAGAGTCAACGATATTGGAGATTGGCGGAGTAAGATATGGCGAGCATGAGGCGCTACTCGAAGCGGCTATAGCCGCGGGTGACTCCATTGGTGGTTTGTTGGAGTGTCGCGCAAGTAACATGCCCGTAGCTTTAGGCGAGCCATTTTTCGATTCGGTGGAATCGCTTATCAGCCATGCTGTGTTTGCTATTCCTGCTGTACGCGGCATTGAATTTGGAAGTGGTTTTGCAGCCGCATCACAAAAGGGTAGCGAGCACAACGATCTGATAACGGATGAGGTAGGTAGGACTGCAACTAATAATTCTGGTGGTGTAAACGGTGGTATAAGTAATGGCAATGATCTTGTTTTTCGCATAGCAGTGAAGCCCACCGCAAGTATAAGTAAGCAGCAACATACGTTCAACTTTGAAAAAAATGGCATGGATGAGCTGGTGATAAAAGGTCGCCACGATGCTTGCATAGCCCTGCGTGTCCCTGTGATACTTGAAGCGGTTACTGCTATGGTGTTGTTAGATATGAAGTTACTTGCGTAATCTATATGTCATCCTGAACGAAGTAAGGGATCTCATGTTGGAACTGAGAACTTGAGATGCTTCGCGATGCTCGGCATGACAAAGCACACCATTGCATTTTCTCTAATCACTATCTCCTAATTACTAATCACTAATCACTGAATGGACGCTCTTCTATTTAGCATCAATAGTTCGCTTCCCATTTTCATCCTTATTTTCGTTGGCTGGGTAGTTAAAAGGCAGGGTATGCTACCGCACAATGTGGTGGGATACGTCAATAGTATTGCATTCAACGTTGCTTTTCCCGCGCTGCTCATGCGTGAAATGGCGCAGGCCGATATTACACGAATTTTTCAACCCACATTTGTACTTTACGGCGTAGGTGGCGTTGTGCTAACGTTTGTGGGAGCGTGGTTACTGGCAGAAATCTTTATTAAGGACAAGGCTTCCATAGGCTCGTTTGTGCAGGGCTCCTTTAGGGGTAATTATGCTATAATGGGGTTGCTACTTATTTTCAATATTCTTGGACATACGGGAAAAGGTATTTTGCTTACAGCGTTTGCAGTTCCCACGTTCAATATTTTATCAGTGGTAGTGCTTACATTTCGTAGTAGAAATCCGCAGGGAGGAAGTATAGGCAAGGCGGTGTATAGCATAGCGCGCAACCCGCTTATTATAGGTATCCTGTTGGGGTTGCCGTTTTCGTTGTTTCATATTCCGCTATTTACCAATGAAAGCACTAAATTTTTGGCTACAGCCATTAAATATTTAGGAGACTTGGCCAATCCGCTTGCTATGCTTGCCATAGGTGCGTCCATTAGCTTTGGCAAGGTGGTGAAGGGAATGAAAAAGGCGCTTGTTGCTGCTACTATTAAATTAGTGATAAGTCCTGCGGTATTTGTAGGTATAGCTTATTTGCTACGTGATAGGTTGGGTTTTAGCGGCGAAGATTTGTTGGTGTTATTTGTGCTATATGGCGTACCTACAGCTGTAGCCAGCTACATTATGGCTAGCAAAATGGATGCCGATGCAGATCTCGCTACAAATATTTTGTTACTTACCTCGCTGCTCTCCATCTTTACCCTTACGTTTGGTATATTTCTTTTCAAGGCGGGAGGACTCATCTGATTTCAGATTTCAAGTTTCAGATTATCGAAAGGTATGCGCATACAAAAAGCCGAGATTATTCACCTCGGCTTTAGCTTTTCTGAAATTTGAAATAAACAATCTGAAATCCTATGCAGCTTTAATTTTGCCTTCAAAACTTTTCTGCAACTTCTCCGCGGCGTAGTCTTTGGTAATTATCAATGCCTTGGTTTTTCCTTCTTCGGGTAGCTCGTACATGGCATCCATCATCAGCTCCTCACAAATGGAGCGCAAGCCACGGGCGCCGAGCTTATGCTCTACGGCTTTGTCCACAATGTAGTCCAGTACATCATCGTTAATGGTAAGTGCTACGCCATCCATGGCGAAGAGTTTTTTGTACTGTTTGATGATGGCGTTTTTGGGTTCAGTGAGAATCCTTCGTAGCGCCTCTCTGTCCAGCGGTTGCAAGTGGGTAAGCACAGGTAAACGACCGACGATTTCGGGGATTAATCCAAACTGGCGCAAGTCGGCAGGTGATATGTACTGCAATAGGTTGCTGCGGTCAATTTTGTCGCGCTTTTCTTGTGCGGTGTAGCCAATAGCGTTGGTGTTGACACGACGAGCAATAATCTTTTGAATACCTTCGAAAGCACCTCCGGCAATGAATAAAATGTCGCGAGTATTTACAGCTATCATTTTTTGTTCGGGATGCTTGCGTCCGCCTTGCGGTGGAACATTCACAATAGAGCCCTCGAGCAACTTCAGCATGGCTTGCTGTACACCCTCGCCCGATACATCGCGCGTAATGGAGGGGTTATCGCCCTTACGTGCAATTTTATCTATCTCATCAATAAATACAATACCTTTTTCGGTGGCGGGTACGTTGTAGTCCGCTGCTTGCAGCAGACGGGTAAGTATGTTTTCCACATCTTCGCCTACGTAACCGGCCTCGGTAAGTACTGTAGCATCCACTATGGCAAAGGGAACCTGCAGCATGCGCGCAATGGTGCGCGCTAACAACGTTTTTCCCGTTCCGGTTTCGCCCACTAAGATGATGTTTGATTTTTCCAACTCCACATCGTCCTCACCTACGTGCTTTTGCTTTACGCGCTTATAGTGGTTGTATACGGCTACGGATAGGTATTTCTTGGCATCATCTTGACCAATTACGTACTGGTCGAGCAGCGATTTTATTTCGTGTGGCTTAGGTAGCGCTGTGCCCTCAATGTTAAATTTAGGCTTTGCTCTCTCCTGTTTCTCCGCCTCTAACACCTCGTGTCCGCGTTCAATACACTGATCGCAAATAGCTGCTTTTTCGCCATACAGCAGCTGGCCTACCTGCTGTATAGGTCGTCCACAAAATGAACAGTGTGCTTGTGATGTTTTTGCAGCCATTCTCTCAATCAAAAATTTAGTTTTTCTTATCGCGCTTAGTCAGTATGGCATCAATCATGCCGTACTCCTTAGCCTCAATAGCGTTCATCCAAAAGTCGCGATCGCCATCTTTTTCAATTTGCTCGGTTGATTTACCTGTGTGGTGAGCAATGATGTCGTACAACTCTTTTTTCAATTTTACAATTTCACGCGCGGTGATTTCAATGTCAGTTGCCTGACCTTCGGCACCACCCATGGGTTGGTGAATCATTACGCGTGAGTGGGGTAGGGCAGTACGCTTGCCTGCGGCTCCGGCGCACAACAGTACGGCAGCCATTGATGCGGCCATGCCTGTGCAAATAGTGCCAACGTCGGAGGCGAGCAGCTGCATGGTATCGTAAATACCCAAGCCCGAAGAAACCGAGCCTCCGGGTGAGTTTACGTACATACTGATGTCCTTACCCGAATCGTTGTTGGAGTCGAGGAATAGCAGCTGCGCTTGAATGATGTTAGCCACATCATCGTCAATGGGAACGCCGAGGAATACAATGCGCTCCATCATGAGGCGTGAGAACACGTCCATGCTGGCCACGTTGAGCTGGCGCTCTTCAATGATGGTAGGGTTGATGTACCCGTTGTAAATGCTGCCGTAGCGGTGCAACGTAAGGCTGTTGATACCGCGATGCTTTACGGCGTATTTTTGAAATTCGTTCATCATAATTAATGGACAATTGATAACTGACAATGGACAATAAATTATCCGTTGTTCATTGTCAGTTGTTCGTTATTATTCGGCTTCTTTTTCGAACAACTTTTGGAATGCCTCGCCGGTAACTTCCTTTTGATCCAGCGTAGCAACGCCCTTAATATAGTCGAGAACTTTAGCTTCGGCAGCGCGGTCGGCTATGCGCTTACGCTCTTCGGGACGCTCTAAGATGTTGCGCGCGAAGTTCATCAAGTGCTCGTCGGGCATGTTGCTCAAACCATACATAGCAAATTGTTGCAATGCCATTTTCTTCGCAAAATCGAGCATGTCTTCTTCCTTAATCTCTAGGTTTTGCTGTTTCAGAATGTGACCTTCTACCAGCTGCCAACGTAAGTCTTCAGCAAAACGGGGAAATTCTTTTTCAACTTGCTCTTCGGTCATTTTGCCATCTGAGGTAACCAGTAACCAGCGCTTAAGGAATGCTTCGGGCAGCTCCAACTTGGTTTTGTCAACCAATTTGGAGCGGGTATCGATAAGGAAGCGGTAATCGCTCTCATCGGCCAGCTGTGTGCGGATTTCGGCCTCAACCTTAGCGCGGAATTCGGTTTCTGAGGTAACGGTGCCTTCGCCGTATACCTTGTCAAAGAGTTCCTGATTGATTTCGGCAGATTCCATACGCTTGATTTCCTTTACCGTAATAGTAAACATGGGAGCAAGCGTAAAGAGTTGTTCCTTGGTAACCTTTAGGAATGCAGCGCAATCGGCATCGTTAGTGAGCATTTTGCGCACATCAAGCTCAATGGTGCTACCAACGCCTAGGCCTAATAGCTTCTTTTGCTTGGCCTCTGACATAACTTTAAGCGAAAGGGTAGCGCTTTCTACAGCGTGACCGCCTTCTTTGTTTTGTACAGCGTCAACAGTTACCAGGTCGTCAATGCCAACCTTATCTGAGCTAACCATTTTTCCATAGTAGCGTAGGTAACCGTCAATGCGTTTTTGCTTTTCTTCTTCGGTTACGCTGATGGTGTAGTAGGGAATCTTAATGCTTTTGTCAACGGTAAGATTCACTTCGGGAGCCATAGCCAGGTCGTACGAAAACTCGAACTCGGTTTGCGTGTCAAAGTCAATGGTCTTGGTCTTTTCGCTTGGTAGCGGTTCGCCCAGCGTGCGTATTTGGTTTTCTTGAATGTACTTGTTGATAGAATCAGACATTTGCTTGAACACTTCGTCTACCAAAATAGACTTTCCGTACATCTTCTGTACCATGCCCATAGGCACCATGCCCGGACGAAAACCCGGTACTTGAGCCTTACGGCGATAGTCCTTCAGCGTATTTGCTACTTTTTCCTCGTAGTCGGCTTTTTCAATTTTTACAGTTAACACGGCGTTCAGCGCGTCTACGTTTTCTCTTACAATGTTCATTTTTGTTATAGAATTTTTTAGTACTTAATTACAAGTTGGTGCAAGAATGCAAAGGTAACACATTTTAAGGTAGCTTCAAAAGGCTATTTTCGCTACGAAAACGCTAAAACTCCCAGCACAATGCTTGCGTCAATATTTAGTGTTTTACTCAAATCTCGTGCCACCTTTAGTGTTAGCTCACCTATACTGACAATTAGTCACGTTTTTTTGCCATAAAAAAAGCCTGTAAATATTACATTTACAGGCTTGTGCGGATAAAGGGACTCGAACCCCCACGCCTTTCGGCACCAGATCCTAAGTCTGGCGCGGCTACCAATTACGCCATATCCGCAAAATTGGGACTACAAAGGTAGTATATTTTCCGAAAAATGCAAATAAAAAAACGGTTATCAGATTCTGATAACCGTTTTTTTCTAATTCAGCAGGTAGGTTTTAAACCAGTCAAACAGCTCTGTATGCCATAGCGCGGCATTTTGCGGCTTGGCAATAAAGTGTGTTTCGTCGGGGAAGAAGAGCAGCTTGCTGGGTATACCCTGTAGTTGTGCGGCGGAAAAGGCTTGCATGCCTTCGCTGAAAGGTACGCGGTAATCGTGCTCGCCCACGCTTATAAGTATGGGAGTGTTCCACTTCGCTACCAGCTTGTGGGGCGACTTATCGTACACGGCCTGCGTTTTTTGCTTGCTATCCCAGTATGGTCCATTCATGTCGTAGTTGGGAAAGAAGGTTTCCTCGGTAGTGCCGTACATGCTTTCGAAGTTGAACATGCCGTTATGTGCAGCAAAAGCCTTGAAGCGCCTATTGTGTGTGCCGGCAAGGTAGTACACCGAGTAGCCACCGTAGCTGGCACCCAGCGCACCCAGGCGGTTAGCATCAACATACTTTTCACTCTTTAGTGCGTCAATAGCAGAATAGTAATCCTGTATGTTTTGCCCACCGTAATCACCTGAAATTTGCTTCAGCCATGCTGAGCCGAAGGTAGGCGTGCCACGACGGTTAGGAGCAACCACTATGTAACCTTGCGCAGCCATGAGCTGCATGTTCCAACGCGAACTCCAGAACTGACTCACGGCTTGCTGTGGTCCGCCTTGGCAGTACAGTAGGGCGGGATACTTCTTTTCCGGGTCGAAGTTTGGAGGTAGAATAACCCACGTGAGCATTTGCTTGCCGTCAGTGGTGTGGATCCAGCGTTCTTCAACTTTGCCAAAGCGTAGATTGTCGTACAAGTGTTTATTAGTGGCAGTAATTTGTGTGCAGGGCTTAACGCTATCGAAAGGGTTAATGCGAAATAGTTCAGGTGCCATGCTCATGCTCATTTTACGACCCACCACGGCGCCAGCTTTAGCAACTACGTGGGTGAAGTCGTGCGCACCCTGAGTAAGCTGACGCAGCGATTGCTCTTCAAGATTGGCAGCGTAAATCTGGTAGGTGCCTTTAACACCGCTAACGAAATATAGCGTGTTGCTATCATCGCTCCAGCATAGCTGATCGGCACTTTGGTCTAAGTCTTTGGTAACCTCCTCCATGCGTCCGGTCTCAACCTCCATCACCATCAGGCGATTTTTATCGCTCTCATAGCCGGGAGTCTCCATGCTCAACCATGCCAACTTAAGCCCGTTGGGTGATACCAGCGGATGACGGTCATAGCCTTTGTTATCGGTAGTGATATTTTCGGTAGTGCCACTTTCTATGTTGTAGCGGTAAATGTCGGAGTTGGTGCTGGTGGCGTACTCCTTACCTACTAGTTTCTTGCTGGCGTAGTAAATGTTTTTACCCGCTGCATCCCAACATACATCGCTAATGGCGAAGTCAATAGCCATGGGTGTATCCCACGCTTCGCCTTCGTTGATATCCTTTTCGCCGGTAAGGCGACCAAAGGCATAGCCGGATACAAAGATGTGGCTGTACTCACCATTATCCCATGTGTCCCAGTGGCGATACATGAGATCGGTTATTATACGTGCGTTGGCTTTGGGGTACTGAGGATATAGGTCGGTGGTGGTTTTACCCACTTTTACACTTTTGGCATAAAGCAACATATTGCCATTGGGTGAAAACTCAAAGGCATCTAAACCATCCTTTACGTCGCTCACCTGGCGTAGGCGATGCTCTTCTTCAAAGGGAGCCAACTCCCAAATTTGGTTGTTGCCACTGCGGTCGGAAATGAAGTAAAGCAGCTGTCCATCACTGCTCCATCGCGGGTTGCTTTCTGATCCGTTCTCGTCGGTTAACTTTTTGGGTTCAGTCTCTCCGCTTACGGCAACGAGGTAAATGTTGCTTACTCCCTTGTTTTCCTCAAGATTAAAATGTTTAACGCAGTAGGCTACATGCTTGCCATCAGGGGAAACCTGCGGTTCGGTTACCTGTCCGAACTTCCACATGATTTCGGGGGTGAGTACGCCGCGGTTTTTTTCTTCCTGCGTAAGCTGGTTGTTGATGTGGAACGTGTGCTCGCTATCCTTACCGCCGCAGGCTGCCATGACTGCAAGTGCCATAACTGCTAATGGTTTTATACAATGTCGCATTACTAGTTGTTAGTGATTAATGGTTAATGATTAGTGGCTAATCACTAATCATTAACCGTTGTAGTTATTCTTCGTCCTTCTTCTTTAGGGCTTCGCGTACTTTGGTTTCTACTTCGGCAGATAGCTCCTCGTTGTCGGCAAACAACTTGGTAACGCCATCGCGACCTTGTCCCAGTTTAGTGTCGCCGTAGCTGAACCATGAGCCACTCTTTTTAATGATGCCCATTTCAACGCCAAGGTCAATAATTTCGCCAACTTTAGAAATACCCTCACCGAATACAAGGTCAAATTCTGCCTTGCGGAAGGGAGGTGCCATTTTATTCTTCACCACCTTTACGCGAACGTGGTTACTTACAGCCTCATCACCATCTTTGTTTGTTGTTACCTTGCGGATATCCAGACGGATAGAAGAGTAAAATTTGAGCGCATTACCGCCAGTGGTGGTTTCGGGGTTACCAAACATTACGCCGATTTTTTCGCGCAGCTGGTTAATGAAAATACAGGTGGTTTGTGTTTTGCTGATAGTACCTGTGAGCTTACGTAACGCTTGCGACATCAAGCGTGCCTGCAAGCCTACCTTATTTTCGCCCATGTCGCCTTCAATTTCGGCCTTAGGAGTAAGTGCTGCAACGGAGTCAATTACTACGATGTCCACGGCGCTTGAGCGAATGAGCTGGTCGGCAATTTCGAGGGCATCTTCACCGCTATCGGGCTGCGAAATAAGCAGGTGGTTTACATCTACTCCTAGCTGTTCGGCATAAGTGCGGTCGAAGGCGTGTTCGGCATCAATAATGGCAGCAATGCCGCCTTGCTTTTGCGCTTCGGCAATGGCGTGAATGGCAAGCGTGGTTTTACCGCTTGACTCGGGACCGTAAATTTCAATTACGCGACCGCGGGGGTAGCCGCCAATGCCCAACGCCGCATCAAGTCCAATGGAGCCGGATGATATCACGGGTACTTGCTCTACCTGCTTATCACCCAGCATCATAATGGTGCCCTTGCCAAAATCCTTATCTAGCTTATCTAGCGTGGCTTTCAGCGCTTTTAACTTCTCGTTGTCCAGCTTCAAATCCTCTTTCTTTGCCATTTTGTGTTATAGTTTATAAAGTTTGTAATGTTCTAAAGTTTGAAAGTTGCTAGTTAGAAAGTCAAAAAGTCATCAATCAGAGAGTTTTTTTATTTTTCTAAAGAACCGAATTCAAAATACTTCTAACTAATTAATTGCTTGTTTTATGTGCTGATGAATCCTAGTAAGCTAAGGTAACAAAATGTTGCTTGTTTAAAAGGGGGGGCATAGCTAAATGCTATGAATGTTGAAAAGTTTTCTTTGCGGGAATTTCTCGTCACACCACTTCGACAGGCCTGCCCGATTACATCATTCAGGCGGGCTCAGTGCGACAACCCCATGGGGGAGGAGAGGATTAATTCTCAATTTTGAATTCTATGGCTGCCCAGCCGTTGCGCTCCATTTGGTGAAGGAATTTGAATCCGTTTTGCTCGGCGCATTCGGTTACGGTGGGTATATCGGTGGTGTAAATGCCGCTGACTACAAGTTTGCCGTTGGGTTTTAGGGCTGCCGAGTAGTGAGGCATATCCTGTAGTAGTATGTTGCGGTTGATGTTGGCTACAACAAGATCATATTTGCCTTGCGGAATAAGCGAGGCGTCACCGCACATGGCGGTGATTTTGTCGGCTACACCGTTGCGCTCCGCGTTTTCCAGCGTACTTTGGTACGACCAGTTGTCAATGTCAATAGCATCGGCGTGTGCTGCGCCGCGCATGGTGGCAACTATGGCCAGTACGCCTGTGCCGCAACCCATATCAAGCATTTCAAAACCCCTCACATCGGTGTTGAGCAGGTATTGGGTGCAGAGGTAGGTGGTTTCGTGGTGCCCTGTGCCGAAAGCCATTTTCGGCTCCATCACTATCTCCATTTCGGTGACGGGAAGTTTGGTATGGAAAGGGGCGCGAATGGTGAGTTTGTTGTCCACCACTATTGGTTCAAAGTTGCTCTCCCATAGTGCATTCCAGTTTTGGTCGGGAATGAGTTTTGCATCGTAGCGCGTAATTTCAAGGTCAGCCATGGTGATGCGTATGGCTCGTTCGTTGTACATTTTTTCGGGAATGTATGCGTTGATGCTATTGTGCGCGCCCTCGGTAAAACTTTCAAATCCAATGTCGGCCAGGGTGGCTATGGCAATGTCTTTTTTCTCTTCGTCGTAAGAGAAGGGAAAGGGAATATTTAGTTCGTAGTAGTTCATAATTTTTCAGTTACCAAGTGTCAGTTACCAACTATCAACTCTCCATGACTCATGCTTTGATAGCCCGCATTTTTCAATTCTTAATTCCTAACTTTTAATTAAATCTTGCACCACCACGCTGGCGCAGGTGCAGCCAAATACGGCAGGCATGTATGATATGGTGCCTACGGTAGTTTTTTTATTTTGCTCGCCATGGCTTTCTTCCATAGCTTGCGGGTCAATGGGCTCGGGCGAAAATACCACCTTTACTCCGGTACGAATACCTCGCTGATGCAGGCGTTTTCGCAGTATGTATGCCAGCGGGCAGTGGTGCGATTTGTCAATGTCGGCTACCTCTACCTGCGTAGGGTCAAACCGACCCCCGGCACCCATGCTGCTTACTGTGCGGTGCTTTTGCTTAAGGCATTTTTCTATAAAGTTGACCTTGGGTAGCAGCGTGTCAATGGCATCAACTACGTAATCGTATTTTTGCGCAAGCAGCGTATCAAATTCTTCATCGCGCAGGTACTGCTGTACGCTGTGCAGCTGTATTTCGGGGTTAATGTCGAGCAGGCGTGCGGTCATAACCTCGGTTTTGGACTTACCCACGGTGGAGGTGAGCGCCAGCAGCTGGCGGTTGCGGTTGCTGTGATTTACCACATCGCCATCTACAATGGTGAGCGTGCCAACTCCCGCGCGGCATAGCATTTCGGCGGCATAAGCACCTACGCCGCCCAAGCCTACTACCAAAACGTGTGCTTTGCGTAGCTTATTCACCTTCTCATCGCCCAACAAAAGCTGCGTGCGTACCAGCCAATCTTCCATTTTACTTCTTAATTATAAGCAAAGGTACAAGATTAATTATGAATTATTAATTATGAATTCATAATTTTTGAGCGTAGATTTGTAGCTTAATGTTTTTTTGAAGAATTAAAAAATGTTTTGTAAAGATTACTAAAAGTAGTATTTACAAACAATTACTTAGCAACGAAGAAATCAATGAGTATTTTTACTTCATTAAGAAACTACTTTTGGGCAAAGCCCGAACGATTTTTAATTTTGCTTCTTGCTGTGTGGTGGGTGGCCAACTTGTTTCAGTCGGCCTTTATGGAGTTGCACTACGATGAGGCGTACTACTGGATGTTTTCGCGCCACTTGGCCTGGGGCTACTTTGACCATCCGCCCATGACGGCGCTGCTCATTAAGTTGGGAGCATTTTTCAACGAGAATGAGTTAGGGGTACGGTTATTCATCACCATTCTTCAGCCTATTTATTTATACCTATTCTGGACGCTGCTACGCACGCCCTCTTCTACTAGCAAGGACGTGCTGCTGTACGTGCTGCTATGCGCCTCTATTCCTATGTTGCAGGTGTATGGTTTTGTGGCAACTCCCGATGCTCCGTTGATGTTTTTTACGGTGTTGCTACTGGTGGCGTACCATAACTTTTTGAAATCCGATAGCTGGGGGTGGACTATTTTACTTGGCGTAACCATGGGGCTTCTGGCTTACAGCAAGTATCATGGTGCGCTAGTGGTGATATGTATTTTGCTGTCGAACCTGAAGCTGCTGAAAAATCCACGCGTGTACGCGGCCGCTTTGATTGCGTTGCTGGTATTGACGCCACACCTGCTATGGCAGTATAATAACGATTGGGCCAGCTTTAGGTATCACTTGCTGGATAGAAATAAAACGTTTCGTTTTGGCTACATCTTGGAGTACTTGCTCAACGCTTGGGCATGCTATAACCCGTTCATAGTACCACTTTTTGTATACACGCTGTTTAAGCGTAAGCCGCAACAGGCAGTGGAACGCGCGCTGTACTACATTGTGGCAGGTTTCTTTTTTTTCTTCCTGTTTTCTACGTTGCGTGGATATGTGCAGCCGCAGTGGACGTTGGTGGCGGCCTACGGCATAGTGTTTGTGATGTATATCTATGCTCAGGGAAATGAGCGTGCGCGCAGGTATCTTATGCGTGTTGGGTATATCACGGTGGGGCTACTGCTGGTGGCAAGAGTGGTGATTGCGGTGGGACTATTGGATTCTACTAACCTTGTTTTTGTAAATAATAAAAAGCAAAATGAGAAGATAGCGGAGGTGGCTAATGGAATTCCTGTGCTGTTTAACCCATCGTACAAGGTGCCATCGGTTTACATGTTTTACACGCGCCAGCCGGCTGATACGCAGAAAGCGTTTTACGGGCGCAAGAGCCAATACAACCTATGGAATTTGGATGATATTTTTGCCGGACAGCGCGTGCTGGTGGAACAGCTATATTCAGGTGTTAACTGCTTGGAAGTGAGTAATCGCCGCAAGTTCTACTACACGTATGTAGATAGCTACATTCCCATAAAGGAGCTGCAGCGCATGGCAGCGCAACCTGATTTTAAGCCAGAGGAGTTAGATTCTACGCTACTGTGGTTGCTTAACCAATCGCTGGAAAAACCTTTGCAATAGCGACTCTTTGTGCTTCGGTTGCGTTGTGTAGAATGATGTGGTAGGCTGAAAATTCACGGCGAAAATGGTAGCTACTGCGTAAAACTTCGCCTTGTAATGGCGTGCTGCGAAGGGCGGCATCATCGGCCATGATGGGATAAGTGTAATGTGCAAGAAAATGTAAAATTTCTTGCACATTTTTATTTTTGCAATCTACCTCCACAGTACCGTTTTCGGGCACGCCGAGTGGTGCCGATTCCCAACTTTTTACGGGCAGGTTGAAGAATGCACCAACGGCTTGTACCGCCATTTGCGTGGCCATAGTCTTGCCCTCGGTAGAGTAGCCGGCTATGTGTGGAGTGCCTATTTCTACCATGTTTAGCACCTCGGTATCAATATCGGGTTCGTGCTCCCATACGTCGAGGGCAACACCGCCCAACTTGCCTTGCTGTATGGTCTGCTTAAGCGCAATTTCATCCACCACCTCGCCACGTGATGAGTTGATAAAAAATGCTCCATGCTTTAACTTCGCAAAAAAATCAGCGTTGATAAGGTGAAAGGTTTTGTCTGTTCCGCTTTGCGAAAGAGGTACGTGTACGGTTATAAAATCAGATTGCGAGGCTAGTTCTTTAAGCGAAATGAAGTTGCTTGCACCTTCGGTGCGTTCACGTGGTGGGTCGTTTTGCAATACGTGCATACCCATGGCTTGTGCCACGCGCAGTACCCGTTTACCTACGTTGCCCACGCCCACAATACCCAACGTTTTTCCGTTTAGGTCAATGTTGTGCTTGCTTGCCAACTCCAGCAATGCTGCAGTAATATACTGTTCTACGGCACCCGAGTTGCATCCTGCAGCGTTAGTCCAAGCAATATTGTGTGCTTTGCAGTAATCAGCGTCAATATGGTCGTAGCCAATGGTGGCGGAGGCTATGAATTTTACGGTGGAGCCTTCCAGCAGTGCGGCGTTGCACTGCGTGCGTGTGCGAACTATGAGTGCAGTGGCATTGCGCACATGCGCGGGTGATATGGCGGCGCCGTTTACGTATTCTACTTCGGCAAAGGGTTCGAAAATGCCGTGAATAAAGGGAATCTTATCGTCGATAATGAGTTTCAAGGTCGCGGAAATTTTCGGCAAAGGTAACGAATTTACCCCCAACCCCCTAAAGGGGGCTATAACATTGTGCTAATTTTTACTGAAGTACAATTGCTCTAGACCCTAACAGGGCTTTGAGACCCTGTTAAGGTTCGGATGGCTTCTATCCATGCGGGGGTGCTGTTGAGGCTGGGGACAACCTGTAGTTTTTTACCACCGTGCTTACAAAATAGCTCAGCACTTTCAATTGCTAATTCGTGTGAGGTTTCGAGACAATCGGCGACAAGACCGGGGGAGAGGAGCAGCACGCTTTTGCCTTCATGCGCCAAGCGAATTAACTCGTTGTTGGTAAGGGGCCCAAGCCAGCGGGGGGAAATGCTGGACTGAAAGCTAGTGCTGTATTGGCTTGTGCTTAGTCCTAATTTTTGTGCAAGTGAATCACTGGTGGTGTAGCAGGCTGTTTTGTAGCAGTATTGTGTGTTTTTTACTTGTGCAGTTTGGCTTAACGGGAGTGAATGGTAGGAGAATAGAATGTGATCGTATGTCTCGGTTTGGTATTGGCTTAGTGTTTTTGCTAAAGCATTGATGTATGCAGGGTGATTGTGAAAACCCTCTATGATTTGTAGTTTGGGTTGAACCTTAAGGCGTGAAATAATTTGCTTTGCTCTTGCAATGGCTGATCCGCTTGTGGCTTCGGCGTACTGCGGGTAGAGTGGGAGCAGAATTATCTTTTCAAAGTTTTCATGTATTACTTGCTTTACCACATCTTGTAGCAATGGCACGCTGTATTGCATGGCAGCAAATGCCTTATAATTCTTGGGGAGCTGGCTATTTAGTTTTTCTACAACATCCGTTGATATGTCAGTTAACGACGAACTCTTGCTGTCAAAAAATGCCTTGTAGCGCTTGACGGATTTGCGCAAGCAAAAAGGAATAATAATAAGGTTGACAAGTAGCGCGCGTGCCAAAAAGGGTAGAGTGATAACGCGCTTGTCGTTCAGAAATCGGAATAGAAATTTACCGACCTCATGGGGCGAGGCATTTTTAGGGGTACCTATATTGACTAGTAGGATAGCGGTTTTCATGCCGCAAATATAGTGCTAAAACTTTATGCTTAAATCAACTCCAAATTGTACGGGCTTCCCGCGTTGAGCGAAACTGTTGCCCATGCTTTCGAAGTAGAAGGTTTTGTAGTCGGTGTTAAGCAGGTTCTTTGCCCAAAATCCAAGTCGGAAAATACTTTTTTCAACTGAAACTTTTGCGTTGAGCAAACTGTAAAAATCTTGAGATGCGATGTCGTCGTTGGCGGCGGTGAAGTAAATTTTACCTGCTCCGGTATAGGTGGCGCCAATGGTGAGCATATCCAGAATTTTGCTATTGAAGTAAAAGTCGTATGCGGCTCCAACCGATAGCGTGTGCTGCGGTGCAAAGGGCACGTAGTTGCCTTTGTAATCTACCGCTTCGTAAGTTTTGTAGCCTACTTTAATGGAGTCGGAGTACTGCTTAAAGGTCGCGTGGGTATAGCCGTATGCCACATGCCCTATAAGGTTGCCAACGTGTCCGCTGAGCAAAATTTCGGTACCGTAACTTTGGCTATGCCCTGCGTTCTTCATTATGCGACCGTAGCCGCTGGGAACAAACTGCGCAATTTGTTGATCGCGCGTGTCAATGAAAAAGGCTGATGCGGCTAGGTTCAACTTTTTATCGAAGAGTGAGGCGGAGCCGCCCATCTCATAATTCCAGCTGTATTCGGGCTTGTAGTAAACGGAATTTTTTACAGCGTCCGCATTTCCTGTCTCGCTATTGTTTTGCAGGTTGTCACGTACAATGTCGGAAAACATTTGCAGGTTGTAGCCTCCCGCGGTATAGCCTTTAGCTGCGGTGGCGTAAACTTTGTATTTGTGTTGTAAGAATTCGTACTGCAACGCAACTTTTGGCAGTAGCTCAAAAAAGTCGCTATTCAACTTGTCGTTGTATGTAGGATTTGACATTGCCCATGTTGTAATGGGGGGCATCACCGGACCTCGCGATATTACTATTTTGGAGTACATCAGGGCTGATGATTGGTATTTGAGTCGTAGTTGTTCGTAGTCAAGACGTAAGCCCGCTGTGATTGATAGTCCTTTTATAAAAAGATTGTTGTAGGTGGATTGGTGGTAGGCTGCAAATCCAAATGAGGTGGATTCAAACTCAGATGGGATGAATAAGCTGGAGGGTGGGGTGCTGCTGCCTAGGGTGTCAACAATGGTGATGGCCGGCATGTTGGGATTTTGCACCTTGGCTTCATCCAGCGCGGACTGTATCATGGATACGCCGCCCGATTTGAAGTTAACGGGCGCCTCAGTGGTTAGTCCTTTGTAAAATCCAAATGCACCGAACAGCCACTGGTAGTTTTTTTCGCTTTGCGATTTAATTACTATTTCTTCGGTTACGGCATTCTGCTTTTGTTTTTGCTCGATGGTGAACATGTCGTCAGGCGTGAAATCCTGATCGAGCTGCATGTGGTCGTGGAAGTACTGGTACGAGGTGCTGCTGCTAATGGAGTAGCCGTTACCTGCGTACTGTAAAAGCAAACCGTTGTTAATCAACGTGCGGTTGTACCCCATGGGGGCGTTGTAGTTGGGGTTGTGCACTTTACCTGTGCTGTCCACCATGCCATAGGCGTAGCCGTCCTGCTCGCTGTATTCACCGCTGAGAGTATAGCTCAGGCGTAGGCGGTTGTTTATATTCCAGTCCAAGCGCAGGCGTGCGGCACCCGATTTCAGGGCATCGGCAGGTTGCCCGTTGTAGTCGTTGGTGAAAAAACCGTCGGTTTGGTTGTAGCTGCCGCCTATAGATAGGCCAACGTTTTCTCCGAACTTATGGGCGTGTGATGCCATAGCGCTAACCGTATTGGCGTTGCCGTAGGAGGCTTGTACCTTAGTGCTCTGCTTGCTCTGCTTGCTTAGCGGCGATGCGGTGTAAATGTTGATGATGCCGCCCATAGCGTTGCGACCGTACAGCGTTCCCTGCGGACCGCGTAGCACTTCAATTCCAGCGAGGTCGAAAAAATCAAAGTCGAAAGAACTTTTATCCAAGTAGGGCGTGTTATCTACGTACAGACCAACGGCAGACTCGTTCATGCGCGAGCCAATGCCGCGAATGTAGATGGCTGAGGTGAGCTTGCTGCCGTAGTCGGGCATGTAAAAGTTGGGTACCACTGCCGATAGGTCGTTGGGTGAGGCAATGCTGTTGCGCTCGATTTTTTTTGCCGAAAGGGTAGTGTAGGCAATGGGTAATTTTTCGAGGGAGGCTTGCTCCTTGCTGGCAGCGGTAATAAAAACCTCGTTGATATTTTGAGCCGAGTCAACTACTTGTGTTGAGGCAATAAAAGCGTATGATAAGAAGGTGAGGAGAAGAAGTGATTTTTTCATGTGTTTTAAATTTCGTCCCTACGGCATTTTTTCGAGTGCAAAGGTACGCTTGCTGAAAAAAATGAACAATACCTACTTTTGGTAGCTATGCTGATTTTATTGAAAAATGAGGCTGAAAAACGCCGTTTTTCAGTAGTTAATTATGGGTAGGTTATGCTTACAGACCTCTCCCTAAATCCCTCTCCACAAGAGAGGGACTTACAACACACAAGCGCTCTCGTAGTTGCAACTTTTGGCCGTGGGCACACGCCCCTCTCTAGCGGAGAGGGGTTGGGGGAGAGGTTTGAATTCAAATTTGAGATGTAATTACAGGGAACCATTTTTTAAATTTATCGTATTTTTGTACCCTAAACTCAACGTTACAAAGATGCAGCATCTACCTCTATTAATGAAGGACTTGGCCTTGATTTTGATTTCGGCCGGTATTATTACGCTTATTTTTAAATGGTTGAAACAGCCGTTGGTGTTGGGTTACATTGTGGCTGGGGTGTTGGCGGGGCCGTATATTCAAATTTTTCCAACGGTAGCCGATACAGCCAGCATCAGCACGTGGGCGGAAATCGGGGTTGTGTTCTTGCTGTTTGCCTTAGGCTTGGAGTTCAGCTTTAAGAAGTTGATAAACGTTGGCCCTACGGCGTTAATTACGGCGACTACCGAGGTGGTTTCTATGTTGGTAGTGGGCTATTTGATAGGTACTTTGCTGGGCTGGTCATCCATGGATAGTATATTCCTTGGCGGCATGCTTTCCATGTCGTCCACCACTATTATCATTAAGGCATTTAGCGATTTAGGCATGCGTAACCAAAAGTTTACGGGCATTGTTTTTGGCACGTTGGTGGTAGAGGATTTGGTGGCGATACTGATGATGGTGCTGCTGTCGACCATGGCGGTTACGCGTGATTTTGCGGGCGAGGCTATGCTGGGTAGTATTCTTAAGGTGGCGTTTTTCCTTATCCTTTGGTTCCTGGTGGGTATTTACGTGCTGCCTGCTTTTTTCCGTAAGATGCGTAAGCTGATGAATGATGAAACGTTGCTCATTATTTCGCTTGGCTTGTGTTTAGGTATGGTGGTGCTGTCCACTACCATAGGATTTTCTGCTGCATTGGGTGCGTTTATAATGGGTTCTATTTTGGCGGAGACCATTGAGGCGGAGCATATTGAGCATATTATTAAGCCTGTAAAGGATCTTTTTGGTGCTATTTTTTTTGTATCGGTGGGTATGCTGGTTGACCCTGCTATTTTGGTGGAGTACGCTTGGCCTGTGATTATTATTACGCTGGCGACTATTATTGGTAAGGCTATTTTTTCATCGCTTGGCGTTTTAATTTCGGGACAAACGCTGAAAACTTCCATTCAGTCGGGCTTCAGTTTGGCGCAAATAGGGGAGTTTGCGTTTATCATTGCGTCGCTGGGTGTAGCTCTTGGTGTAATGAATGAGGTGATTTACCCCATCATTGTCGCGGTGTCGGTTATTACCACTTTTACTACACCGTACTTTATTCGCCTGTCGGAGCCGTTTGCGGGATGGATGACTAGAATTCTTCCCGAGAAAACGGTTGTCTTTCTCAACCGCTACTCCTCGGGATCGCGTACCATTAACCACGAAAGCGAGTGGCGCAGGCTGCTTAAAACGTATATTACCCGTGTGCTTATTTATGTGGTGCTGCTAGTGGCTATTATTTTGTTTTCGCAGCATTTTCTAACTCCGTTTATTGAGGGTAAGATTGGGGGTGAGTGGAGCGCTATTTTGTCGACGGTGCTTACGCTGATGCTGATGTCACCTTTTTTGGTGGCGTTGATTTCGAGTAAAACTAATTCGCCGGAGCTGTTTATGCAGCTGTGGCAGGATGAGAGGTATAGTAAGGCACGATTGATTTTTTTGGTTATTCTGCGTATTTCTATCGCTGTGGCTGCTGTGGTGTTTGTGCTACTTCCACTTGCAGATTCGGGCTACCTGCTGGGGATTGCAATTGCTATTGCGGTACTTTCCATTATTTTCTTTTTCCGCCGCGATTTGAATAGGTATAGCCGCTTGGAGAGTCGTTTTCTAACTAACCTAAATCAGCGTGAAATTGCGGAGCGCGAGAAGCATCCGCTAAAGGCTGAGTTTGAAAGTCGGCTGCGGCACAGGAATATGCACATGTCTACTATGATAGTGGCTCCGGAGTCGGTTGCGGTGGGAAAGACGTTGGGTGAGTTGAATTTTAGAAATGTTTATGGGGTAAATGTGGTGAAGATTACGCGTGGTGCAAGACGTATTTATATACCCGATCATTCGGAGTATATTTACCCTCAGGATAAGATAGCGGTGGTGGGTACGGATGAGCAAATAGAGCTGTTTGCGCAGCGTGTTGAGGCTGAAAATAGTGTTGCGGATTTGCCTCAGAAGGGTAATATTAAAATCAGTTTACAGTCGTTTACTATTGATGAGCACTTCCCGTATATGGGGCTTAGCATAAGCGATTCGGAGATTGGCAAAAGGCACAACTGTTTGGTTATCGGAATTGAGCGTGAGTCAGGTTCTATGATGAATCCGCATCACTCAACCGTGTTCGAGTTCGGTGACTTGGTATGGGTGGTAGGCGATAAAAAGGAACTGGAGAAAATGTGTAAATAGCCGCGCTATTTGGGGCTGATAATGCCGTGCATAATGGCGTAGGTAGTTAGCCCCGGTACGGTTTTAATACCCAACTTGGCGGTAATATTTTTGCGGTGCGCCTGCACCGTATGCAAGCTGATGTGTAGGCGGTTTGCAATTTCGCTACTGCTCAACCCTTGTGCTACTAGCGTTAGCACTTCACGTTCACGTTCTGAAAGTTCTTTTCCGTCGGCTATATCCACGGTTTGGCTGGTGTAGCGGTATATCTCTTCCAATTTTTTATTGGTAAGCGAATTGCGCATGCTCAGCATGGCGGGTAGCAGTAGTTGTTCTTGTGAGTTGAGCAGGTTGCGCAAGTCATTTTCCAGGCCTGAAATGTGAAATATTACGGCGTTGCGTAGCGTTCTGTCAAATTCTCCCGAAAGGTATTTTATTAAAAGCGTGCGAATTTCTTTCGCCTTGAGCATTATGGTATGATAGCGTTGCTGTAGGTCGAAAAAGTTGATGGCGGTGGATTGCTCATCGGGTTGGACTTGTCCTGCTGCTTGACGTACGCAGCTGTCGTACAAAGATTGTACGTGCGTAAATAGCTGCTCCTCTATTTTTGTGAAATATTGCAACAATTCTTGGTGTAGCTCGCCGAATGTTTGCTCAACCACTTGTAGCTGCTTATTGGGATTGGTGCTTGATGCCACGAGCCGTGCTACGTGTGCCTGTATTATGCGCAGCTGTGTGCGGCGGTAATGCTCGTGCGTTTTGCGCAGGTACTCCACCAAGTGCAGCGCTCCCTGTGTTGATAGCGGTTGCTCGGGATAGTAATGCTCCGTACCCAGTGTGTTGAGCAACGCGCAGCAAAAATCCACATCTACCTTGTGCTTGACGCATACGTCGCGTATACTCATGTCACCCATGCCCAGTTCCATGCCCAAACGCTCCACTACGGCTATTAAACCGTTGTTGAGGAGTAGCACATCGGCAAGGGTGTTGGTAGGGGTAATAAGGCGCATATTTACTTTTTACGAAGTGTAAAGGTAAGAAAAAATGCGTTCCTATATGATTCCCATCATACATTAACCTCCCCCTAAATCCCTCTCCGCAAGAGAGGAACTTTCCCACGCACTACGGCGCCCCCCTCCTATGGAGAGGGGGTGGGGGAGAGGCATAAAGTTTTACTGGAAGTAATTGCGGGAATGATGATTTTTTACTCCTCCACATCGCCAAACCACTCGTTATGCTGGCTTCTGTCTAGCCCAATTCGTTCGCTGGCTGCTGATACGCGCATGGGAACAATCTTATTGGTAATCCAGTACAGCGCGTAGGTTACGCCAAAGGTGTAAACTATTACGATGAGTACCGCCAGAATGTGGTTGAAAAATATGCCAGTGTTACCATCCAACAATCCATCCACAAACACGCCTGTGAGCACCGTGCCCATAATACCGCCTACACCGTGCGTGGGGAATACATCCAGCGCATCGTCAATAGATGACTTGCTTTTCCAGTACACGGCAATGTTGCAAATTACGGCGGTGATGAAGCCAATAAAAACGCTTTCGCCCACCGTAACGTATCCAGCTGAGGGCGTAATGCCTACCAACCCCGCTACTGCTCCTACAGCGGCACCCATAGCCGACATTTTATGACCGCGCACGCCGTCAAAAAATAGCCATGTGAGCATGGCCATAGCCGAGGCGGTGTTGGTGTTGAGGAATGCTTTTACCGCCATGCCGTTGGCAGCTAACGCTGAACCTGAGTTGAAGCCAAACCAGCCTACCCACAGCAGCGCTGTTCCCAGTAGCACAAAGGGAATGTGCGCAGGGCGATGTTCGCCCGCTTGCTTACGTCTTCCCAAAAATAAGGCTCCGGCCAATGCCGCCACACCCGATGAGGCGTGTACCACAATACCTCCTGCAAAGTCCACCACGCCCATTTGTTTGAACAAGCCTTCGGGATGCCATGTGCAGTGTGCCAACGGCGCGTACACAAAAATGGTGAATAGCAGCATGAAGATAACGTAAGATGAGAAGCGAACACGCTCGGCAAATGACCCTGTGATGAGCGCCGGAGTGAGAATGGCGAACTTCATTTGAAAAAGGGCAAACAGCGCCAGCGGAATAGTGGGCGCCAGCAGCTCGTGCGTGCTTACACCTACATTTTTGAACATAAAAAAGGTGGCGGGGTTACCAATCACACCGCCAATGTCATCGCCAAAGGTAAGGCTGAAGCCAAATAGCACCCACACCACGCTTACTATGCCCATGGCAATGAAGCTTTGCAGCATGGTGGAGATAATGTTTTTGTTGCGCACCATTCCGCCATAAAAAAATGATACACCAGGCGTCATGAGTAGTACTAGTATGGTAGCGGTAATCATCCACGCCACATCGGAGGGGTTGAGGTTCGGGTCGACTTTGGTAAACAAGTCTTGTACCTCGGGGGTGAGTAACCCCAGTATGCTGATTGCTGCCAGCACGCAGAATAGAACAATCCATCTTGTTTTCATAATTATAAAAAAATTAACGGGTTAAATAGTAATTCCTAATACTAAAAAGATATCTTCTGACGCAGGGTTGGCTATAACTTGTGCGTACACGGGTAGCGAGAAGCGTTGGCTGATGGCAACTTCCTTGCTTGCCTTGAGCGCAACGGTAACCACGCCGAAGCCATCGTTGTATAACCCTTTCCACGGTGTTACGCCAAGCGATGCAGCTAACGCCACGCTCTTAATAGCGAATGGGTACGAGGCCTCAATAAAGGTGGAGTAGTCAAATGAGCCATCGCCATCAATATCATCACTGCCTGCAAACATGGTGCTCCATGATAGCGAGAGCGGAAATTTTTCGAAGGGTAGGGTGTAGCCTAAGTTGGCCTCGAAGTGGTGCGCCGTTTCATTTTCCCTGTACTGAAAATATTTGTACGCGCCTTCGCCTGCCCACCAGTAGTCAGTTATACCCACTTTAATACCCTTAAAGGTGTACGCGGCTGCAAGATCAAACTCCTTAAACCCAATGCTGGCAATATCAACATTGCCCCATGCCGAAAGTGCAAAATTCGAAACCGAGAATACCATGCCGGGCTGAATGCTGGCACCTGTTTGGTAGGTTCCCCTCCATACGTAGCTGCTTGCAAAATCTCCTCCAACCGAGAAGTTTGTATTAACCTTTTTGGTAACAGTATCTGTTTTTAAATCCTTTGATGTTTGCGCCATACAGGTAATGCTACTTATTGTAATGGCAGCTAATATGAATATCTTTTTCATGGTTTTTATTCCTTGTGTTTAGTGATAATTTTACTTGAGTTAGGGCAAAGTTTGTCATGTTGGAGAAAAAGAGTCTTTCTCCAATGCTGTTTTTATCACGCAATCACCGCCAATACTTATGGCTGTTTTGCGCTGCTCGAAAATTGAATTATTCCCCCTTTTGGGGGTTCTGAACGCGAGGATATAAAAGGTAGTAGCGGAAGGTTTTCATGTGCTTTGATCTTAATGTAGGCATGCATTACACCTGCTATTTCTACTGCAAATTTACGCTGTATGCCGCGCCATTGTTTTTATGCAAGAGAGGCAATTTTGAAGAAAATATCTTCAACTTTCAATTTGAAAGAAAAGGGGGTTGAGAATGGAGAAAGTTTTATTGAGAGGGGAGGTGTTGGGGGCGATTGTTATTTTTTTCTCTTTCTCCTTTGTCACTTTGGGTCAAGCCAAAGTGACAAAGAAATAAAGAAAGAGGCATGCATCCCAAACGCGTGCCTCTTTTCCCTAATCCCCAACTCCTAATTTATAATCCCTAAAACTAATATTCATCCCAACTCTTTATCTTCACATCCTCCCTCCCCAACTTACAAAACGCCTCAATAAACGCGCTTGCCAGTCGTGCGTTTGTAAGCAGTGGTATGTTGAAATCAATGGTGCTGCGGCGAATGAGGTAGTCGTTGTTCAATTCATCCTTCGTTAAGTTCTTGGGAATATTTACCACCAAATCGATTTTCTTTTCCTTGATGTAGCTGAGCGTATTGGGTTGTTCGGGGCGGTCGGGCCAATGCAGTACTGTTGCTTGTATGCCGTTGTTGATTAAAAAAACGGCGGTACCTTTGGTTGCGAAGATGTTGTAACCGTGCTCTTGGAGCAGCTGTGCGGCGGGTAGCATATCAACTTTTGCGCGACTATCGCCTGTTGATAGCAGAATGTTCTTTTGGGGAATGCTGTAACCAACCGAAAGCATAGCCTTGAGTAATGCCTCCGAAAAATTATCACCCAAGCAGCCCACCTCACCCGTTGAGGCCATTTCCACGCCAAGTACGGGGTCGGCTTTTTGTAAACGCGAGAAGGAAAACTGCGGTGCTTTTACGCCCACGTAGTCCAAATCAAACACAGGCTTGTTCAGCTTCTCCACCTGCTCGCCCAGCATAACGCGCGTGGCGAGGTCAATAAAATTCACTTTTAGCACCTTTGAAACGAAGGGGAAGCTGCGTGAGGCGCGAAGGTTGCACTCAATCACCTTCACATCGTTGTTTTTGGCAAGCAGCTGCATGTTGAACGGACCCGAAATGTTGAGTCCCTTTGCTACTTGGTGCGCTATACGCTTCACGCGGCGCATGGTTTCTATGTACATTTTTTGCGCGGGGAAAACCAGCGTGGCGTCGCCCGAGTGCACCCCTGCAAACTCCACGTGCTCCGATATGGCGTAGGCCACCACCTCGCCGTTTTGTGCCACAGCGTCAATTTCTATCTCTTTGGCATTTTCAATAAATTCGGTTACCACCACAGGGTATTGCTTTGATACGTTGGTGGCGAGGGTAAGAAAATGTTCCAACTCTTCCTTGTTCGATACCACGTTCATGGCTGCGCCAGACAGCACGTACGATGGGCGAATGAGCACGGGAAATCCCACCTCGTCCACAAACTTATAAATGGCATCAATGGTACTGAGCTCCTTCCAGCGTGGCTGGTCAACGCCTATTTGGTCAAGCAACGACGAAAACTTATGGCGGTCTTCCGCGCGGTCAATATCCTCGGCTGACGTTCCCAAAATGGGGACATGTTCCTTATGCAGGCGCATGGCAAGGTTGTTGGGTATTTGTCCGCCTACCGAAACCACTACGCCCATGGGCTGCTCCAACTCCACAATGTCAAGCACGCGTTCAAGGCTTAGCTCGTCAAAGTACAGGCGGTCGCACTCATCGTAGTCGGTTGAAACCGTTTCGGGGTTGAAGTTAATCATGATAGAGCGATACCCGCGGCGACGTATGGTTTTCCCTGCATTTACGCTGCACCAGTCAAACTCCACAGAACTGCCTATGCGATAGGCACCCGAGCCGAGAACGATTACCGAAGGTGATGATTGGTCGTTTGCCCCCAACCTCCTAAAGGGGGCTATAACCGCAGCAGGTTCTTGTGCGTTGTCACACTGAGCCCGCCTGACTGACGTAGTCGGGCAGGCCTGTCGAAGTGGTGCGTTGGCGTTATTGAATTCCACATCATGCGCACATCCGTTATACGTCAAGTAAAGGTAATTTGTCATGGCGGGATACTCTGCAGCCAGCGTATCAATTTGTTTTACTACAGGTGTAATGCCGCGTGCTTTGCGTGAGGCGCGCACCTCCAGCATCTTTTCCTCAATGACATTGCTTGAAGCCTTGCATATCACGCGCGCCAGCTGAAAATCCGAAAAACCTTTTTGCTTTGCTTCGCGCAGCAGCGCATCAGGCACTTTTGCAATATCGTTGTGCCTGCCCAGCTCCTTTTCCAACTCCACTATGCCGTGCAATTTTTCCAAAAACCAATTGTCGATTTTTGTCAGCTCGTGAATTTTCTCCACGCTGTAACCGTTGTGCAGCGCATGGGCAATGGTGAATATACGCTTGTCGGTAGGGTGGCTCAGCTCCTCGTCAATCTTTTTTCCGTCAAGGTCTTTATTCGCCACAAAGCCGTGCATACCCTGCCCAATCATGCGTAGCCCCTTTTGTATAGCCTCTTCAAAAGTGCGCCCTATGGCCATTACCTCGCCCACGGATTTCATGCTTGAGCCCAGCTGTCGCGAAACACCTTTGAATTTTCCCAAATCCCAACGTGGAATTTTGCACACCACGTAGTCAAGCGCGGGCTCAAAGCAAGCCGTAGTACTTTTAGTCACGGCGTTTTTCAGCTCGTGCAGCCCGTAGCCCAATCCCAACTTTGCCGCTACAAATGCCAGCGGGTAGCCCGTTGCCTTTGATGCTAGCGCTGACGAGCGCGATAGTCGGGCGTTGACTTCAATCACGCGGTAATCCTCCGAGTTGGGGTCAAGCGCATACTGCACGTTGCACTCTCCCACAATACCTATATGTCGAATAATTTTGATAGCTAGCTGCCTTAGCTTATGGTACTCCGCGTTAGTGAGCGTTTGCGATGGCGCCACCACAATGCTTTCGCCCGTGTGTATACCCAGCGGGTCGAAGTTCTCCATGTTACACACCGTAATGCAGTTGTCAAATCGGTCGCGCACCACCTCGTACTCCACCTCCTTCCATCCGCGAAGCGATTTCTCCACCAGTATTTGCGGTGAGTAGGTAAACGCTTTTTGCGCAAGCACATCCAGCTCCTCCTCGTTATCGCAAAAACCCGAACCAAGTCCGCCCAGTGTGTAAGCCGCACGAATAATAATAGGGTAGCCCAACTCCTTTGCCACGCGCTTAGCATCCTCCACCGTGGTTACCGCCTGACTATTGATAGTTTTTACATCAATCTCGTCCAGCTTCTTTACAAACTTCTCACGATCCTCGGTGTCAATAATAGCCTGCACAGGAGTACCAAGTACCTGCACATTATACTTTTCAAGCACACCGCTCTGGTATAGCTTCACACCGCAGTTCAGCGCCGTTTGCCCGCCAAAAGCCAGCAGTATGCCCTGCGGCTTTTCCTTTATAATAACATTCTCTACTGATTCTGGAGTTACAGGCAAAAAGTAAACCTTATCGGCAATGTTTTCCGATGTTTGTATCGTTGCTATGTTGGGGTTGATAAGAACGGCTTCAATTCCTTCTTCCTTCAATGCCTTAAGCGCCTGCGAGCCCGAGTAGTCAAACTCTCCTGCTTCGCCTATCTTCAGCGCTCCTGAGCCGAGGAGAATTACTTTTTTTGGTTTCATGGTGTATGTATTTACTTTTTTTTACCCTCAACCCCCTAAAGGGGGTTATAACATGCTGCGCTTGTCAGCAGCGTCATTGCGAGCGAAGCGTGGCAATCTCACAGTTTGCGCCATTGGCGCAATTAAAAGATTGCTTCGTCGTTCCTCCTCGCAATGACGCTACGAGGAGGAACCTTCCATAATTCACTACGGTTATAGCCCTCTTTAGGGGGTTGGGGGTAGCATCCTCTTTATCTCCCCAATAAAATCATCAAACAAAAACTCCGTATCCACCGGGCCGCTACTGGCCTCAGGGTGAAACTGCACCGAGAAAAATGGCTTTGACTTATGACGAATGCCCTCGTTAGTTCCATCATTCAAATTCACAAAGTAGGGTTCCCAGTCCGCGCTTAGCTGCGCAGGGTCAACCGCATAGCCGTGATTTTGCGAGGTGATGTAGGCCGTGTTGGTACCTACCTTCAGCGCAGGTTGGTTGTGGCTGCGGTGCCCGTACTTCAGCTTGTAGGTGGTAGCGCCCGCTGCTATCGACAGCAGGTGATTGCCCATGCAGATGCCGAAAATGGGTTTGCCTACCTGCATTGCCTTGCGTATGTTCGCTATAGTTACATCGCACATTTGCGGGTCACCGGGACCATTTGAAATCATTACCCCGTCGTAGTCGAGCGTGGTGAAATCATAGTCCCACGGTACCAGCGTAACAGTAGTGTCGCGACGCAGCAGGCAGCGGATAATATTGTACTTGCAGCCGCAGTCCACCAGCACAATGTTGTGCTTCCCGTTACCATAATTTTTTACCTCTTTTGTGCTAACCTGCGCCACCAAATTTTCCCTGTTAGGGTCAAAAAACTCGGCAGGCTCGGGTTGCCCTTCTATTGCCACCTTGCCCAGCATTACGCCATGCTCGCGAATCACCTTGGTAATTTGCCGCGTATCAACCCCATAAATCCCCGGAATGTTTTGCTCGCGCAGCCATTGGTCGAGGCTCTTTACCGCGTTCCAGTGGCTGTACTTAAAGGAGTAGTCCGAAACCACCACTGCTTTTACATGTATGCGATCCGACTCAAAAAAAACGGGTATTCCGTCTTTTATTTCATTTCCCGGAACTCCGTAGTTGCCAACCAGTGGGTAAGTTACCACCAGTATTTGCCCTGCGTATGATGGGTCGGTGAGGCTTTCGGGGTAACCCGTCATAGCGGTGTTGAAAACTACCTCGCCCACAGTAGGCGTCTCAGCTCCAAAGTTGTAACCTGTAAATCGGGTGCCGTCTTCGAGTATTAGGTGGGCTTGTTTTTTTTCGGACATATATTAAGGTGTTTTGTTTACCCCCAACCCCCTAAAGGGGGCTATAACATTGTGCGCTTGCCTGCAGCGTCATTGCGAGCGAAGCGCGGCAATCTCATATTTTGGCGAAGTCAATTACAACTGGAGATTGCTTCGTCGTACCTCCTCGCAATGACGCTTCGAGGGAAAAACTTATTTAACCCACCGCGGTTATAGCCCCCTTTAGGGGGTTGGGGGTAAATTTCATACCACAAAAGTACACGCCCGCTTGGAAAAGGGTGATTTTTACACGATGTTGAATAGGTTAAATTGTGCGCAAACTGCAAATCGTAATTTGTGTGCGTACGTAAATATGCAGATTGTAACATGTGGACTTTTATCAAGCTTTAATATGTAACAAAGCGAAATTTTATTTCAAAAAAACAACATAAATTAATCACATTTCGGGGCATTGACAATCTACCTTTGTACCTGATGAGATGATGAAAAAGGAGGAAATGCTATGGCACTTATAAATTCGCAATTCCTCATGGTATCGCTGGATGCCGTGGAGCAAGAAATCAACAAGCGGGTAAATATTTTTCAAACTATTAACCCTAAGGTTGACTTCATAAAATTAGATAGCGGCGATGTGGTTCTTCCGCTAATTCCCGGCGTAGTGAAAGCTATGTTGGACAGCGTGAACGAAATGGGCGTTGATGCTACATTTAAGGGGCGAGGCCCGGTTAAAGGTTACCCTTTTTTGGTAGACGCTATTGTGAAAAATGATTTTAAAAGTCGTGGTCTAAAAATTACGACCGATGAAATTTTTATCAGCGATGGCACTAAGCAGGATGTAGCGGGCATAGGCGATATACTGTGTAAGGATAACCGTATAGGCGTGCTCGACCCCATATTTCAAACCTACGTGGAGTCGAATGTGGTGGGTTATCGCGCGGGAATTTTGGAGAAAAACAGACACTGGAGCAACATTGTTTACCTTACGGCAACGCGTGAAAACGGGTTTGTTCCCGAACTGCCCGATGAGCGTCCCGATATTATTTTTCTAAGCTATCCCAACGATCCTACGGGCATTGCACTCACAAAGGAAGAGCTGACGCAGTGGGTAAATTACGCGGTGAAAAATAAGGTAATCATACTGTTTGACGCTACCTATGAATCATTTATTGCCGACGAAAACGTACCGCACAGCATATACGAAATAAAGGATGCGCGCAAGGTAGCCATTGAGTTTAGGAGCTACTCCAAGTCGGCGGGATTTACGGGTTTGCACTGTGGTTACACGGTAATACCGAAAGAGGTGCAGGGTTACTCCATGTACAGTGGAAAAAATATTTTGTTGAACGACCTGTGGTTGCGCCGACAAACAATTAAAAATAATCCGCCTTCGTACATCGTACAAAAAGCGGCCGAAGCGCTTTACAGCGAGCAAGGTCAAAAGGAAATGAAACAAAACGTGGACTACTATATGACGAATGCTGCCATGCTGCGGTCAGCGCTGGAAAAGGCGGGGCTGCAATACAGTGGTGGCATAAACGCACCATACTTATGGGTACAGTCGCCGTGGGGTTCATCGTGGAAGTTGTTCGATAAGTTGTTCAACGATTGTCACATTCTCTCATCGCCAGGCGAAAGGTTTGGCCCCAGCGGCGAGGGGTATGTGAGGCTGAGCGCATTTGCCAACCAAAATCAGGTAATCATGGCAAGTTCGCGCATAGCCGATCTGGTGATTTAAAAATCACTTAATATTTAGGACTTTACAAAACATGACCTGCATAGGTCAAGCGGAGCTCTTACCTAAACTGAGGGTTTACCCCCAACCCCTTAAAGGGGGGAAAAGAACTAAGAATGAAATTCACAAAAATGCATGGCGCAGGCAACGACTACGTGTACGTTGATTGCACTAAAGTAGAAATAAAAAATCCCGCCGACTTGGCGATAAAGCTGAGCGACCGCCACATGGGCGTGGGTGCCGATGGGTTGGTAATGATATGCCCTTCGCAGGTAGCCGACTTCAAAATGCGCATGTTCAACGCCGATGGCTCCGAAGCGCAGATGTGCGGCAATGCCTCGCGCTGCGTAGGAAAATATGTGTACGAAAAGGGTTTGACGGATAAAATTTTACTTACGCTGGAAACAAGGGCTGGACTGAAATCGCTAAAGTTGTATGAGGAAAAAGGCAATGTGAAAATGGTGCGTGTGGATATGGGAATACCCGAACTCAACGCTGCAAAAATACCTGTGCTGAGCGAAAAAGAAAGGGTAGTAAATATGCCGCTGGAGGTGAATGGCAAGGTGTTTCGCATAACCTGTGTCTCGATGGGAAATCCGCACGTTGTAATTTTTGTGGATGATGTAAAAAAGTTTGACGTGCGCCACTGGGGGCCGCTGTTGGAATGTCACCCTTTTTTTCCCGAAAGGGTAAACGTAGAGTTTGTAGAGGTGGTGAGCAAAAGCGAGTTGTGCATGAGGGTGTGGGAGCGAGGTTCGGGTGAAACCCAAGCTTGTGGTACAGGAGCATGCGCCTCGCTGGTGGCCTCAGTGCTCAACGGGTGGACAAGTAGCAAAGTGGTGCTGCACCTTTTAGGCGGCGACCTTGAGGTAGAGTGGGATATCAACACCTCGCACGTGCATATGACAGGCGAAGCCGAAACGGTTTTTGAAGGAGAGATACAAGTATAATGTACCCCCAACCCCCTAAAGGGGGGCTATAATCGCAGTGGATTATAGCAGGTTCATCCTCGTGGCGTCATTGCGAGGAGGAACGACGAAGCAATCTCAAAATTGGATGAAAGAATAAAGACGAAAAGATAAAAGACAAACCAGTCCTTGTTCCTTAAATCCTTGATCTAATCATGAGATTGCCGCGCTTCGCTCGCAATGACGCTCTGAGCAAACGCAGAATGTTGTAGCCCCCTTTAGGGGGTTGGGGGTAAAAGAAAAATAAATAACTATGGCATACATCAACGATAACTTCCCAAAACTGCCCGAGAGCTACCTGTTTTCGGAAATTGCTAAAAAGGTGGAGGCGTACAAAGTCGCCAATCCCAAGGCCGATATCATTCGCTTAGGCATAGGCGATGTTACGCGTCCGCTTTCACCATCGGTGATAGAAGCGTTGCACCGTGCGGTAGATGAGCAGGCAGCGGCAACCACTTTTCGTGGTTACGGTCCCGAGCAAGGTTACGAGTTCCTACGACAAGCTATTGTAGAAAATGATTTTACACCGCGCGGCGTATCGCTTTCTGCCGATGAAATATTTATAGGCGATGGAGCCAAGAGCGACATCGGCAACTTTGGCGATATACTTTCCACCAACAATATTGTTGCGCTTACCGACCCCGTGTACCCCGTGTACGTTGATACCAACGTAATGGGTGGTCGTGGTGGCGAGCTGGTGAACGGCTTGTGGAACCGAATACAATACCTGCCATGCACGGCGCAAAATGGTTTTGTACCCGAACTACCCGCCAAAAGTCCCGATGTGATTTACCTGTGCCTCCCCAATAATCCCACCGGCACTACGCTTACTAAATCACAGCTGAAGGTGTGGGTAGATTATGCCAAGTGGAGTGGAGCGCTTATCCTGTTCGATGCTGCATACGAGGCGTTCATTTCCGAGCCCGATGTGCCGCATTCCATATATGAAATAGAGGGTGCAAAAGAGGTGGCTGTGGAGTTTCGCAGCTTCTCAAAAACGGCGGGATTCACAGGCTTGCGTTGTGGCTATACGGTTGTACCTAAGGAACTGCAATGTAAAAATGCAGAGGGAAAGAATGTAATGCTAAACAAGCTGTGGAACCGACGACAAAGCACCAAGTTCAACGGTACGGCTTACATTGTACAACGTGCAGCCGAGGCTGTTTATTCGCCGAAAGGCAAAATGGAGGTACGTGAAAGCGTAGCCTACTACATGCAAAATGCCAATACCATTCTCAACGGATTAAAACAATTAGGGCTGAATGCTTACGGTGGAGTTAACGCACCTTACATCTGGTTGCAAACACCGAAGGGCATTTCGTCATGGAATTTTTTCGATCGACTATTGAATGAATGTAATGTAGTTGGTACGCCGGGAGTGGGTTTTGGCCCCAGCGGCGAAGGTTACCTGCGCTTGTCGGCGTTCGGTAATTACGAGAAGGTAAAGGAGGCAATGGAAAGAATTGCTAATTGGAAATTATAGAGAGGATACTATAGACCTCTCCCTAAATCCCTCTCCGCAGTAGAGGGACTTGCAGCACACAAGCGCCCCGTACTTATAGCTCACACCTGTTAGCACACGCCCCTCTCCTGTGGAGAGGGGACGGGGGAGAGGTTTTAAATTAAACTAAATAAAACACTAAGCATACCACATCATGAAACTTTACATCCCATCACACTATCGGGCGCAGCTGGCACCCGAAACTATGGAGCAAGCCATTAAAATGCTCAAATCAACCTTTCAGGACGAGTTGGCAAAGTCGCTCAACCTGCGCCGTGTAACCGCCCCGCTGTTTGTGTTAGCAGGCACGGGTATTAACGACGACCTAAACGGAACGGAGCGCGCCGTGTCATTTGCTGTAAAGGATTTGGGCGATGCCAAGGCCGAGGTAGTACACTCGTTGGCTAAGTGGAAACGCATGAAGTTGGGCGGCTACAAAATTGCGCCGGGCTACGGACTTTACACCGATATGAACGCCATTCGCGCCGACGAGGAGCTCGACAATATCCACTCGCTGTACGTCGACCAGTGGGACTGGGAGCGCACCATTACCGCCGAAGATCGTAACCTTGATTTTTTGAAGTGCATGGTGGAGAAAATATACGGTGTGATGCGTGGCATGGAGCAGCATATTTACGATCGTTACTCGCACATTACGCCCTCGCTGCCCGAACAAATTACCTTTATTCACTCCGAAGATTTGCTGGCGCAGTATCCGAAGTTATCTCCGCGCGAGCGCGAAAGCGAAGCTGCGAAAAAGTACGGCGCCGTTTTCGTAATAGGTATTGGTAACAAACTTCCCAACGGCGAAAAGCACGATGGCCGCGCGCCTGACTATGACGATTGGAGCACGCCGACCGCTTCGGGCTATTGCGGGCTCAACGGCGACATTATTTTGTGGAATAAAATACTTAATTCGGCATTCGAAATTTCCTCCATGGGCATTCGTGTAGATAAAACGGCACTTGAGCGACAGCTGGATTTGGAAGGTTGCCCCGAGCGTAAAGATTTGCTCTTTCACCGCATGTTGCTTGAGGATAGAATACCACTCTCCATTGGCGGTGGCATAGGCCAAAGCCGCCTGTGCATGTACCTCCTGCGCTGCGCCCACATTGGCGAAGTCCAGTCCTCCATTTGGAGCGACGAAATGGTGGATGCCTGCAAGGAAAATAACATCTTTTTGAAATGATACCTCTCCCTAAATCCCTCTCCACAAGAGAGGGACTCCCCAAGCCGTGGGCGCTCCCGTATCTCCGGGCACATGCCCCTCTCTTGTGGAGAGGGGTTAGGGGAGAGGTTGGTGATGAAGAAAAATAGATAAATTAAAATATATGAACAAATGAAAACACTACGATTCAAGCTCCTTGACGAAGCCTTTAGCAAGAAGGCCGTGAAGGTAGAAAGCCCTACAGAAAGGGTTCACGAATACTTCGCAAAAAACGTTTTCTCGCTTGAGAAAATGAAAGAATATCTTTCAAAAAACAGCTTCAAAACCCTTTGCGCCGCCATCGACATAGGCTCCCCTCTTACGCACGATATTGCCGAAGAAGTGGCGCAGGGTATGAAGCGTTGGGCTATCAGCATGGGTGCTACGCACTACACGCACTGGTTCCAACCACTCACAGGCGGCACAGCCGAAAAGCACGATTCCTTTGCCGAGTTTGACAGCGCGAGTAATATGGTCGAAGAATTTTCGGGCAAGCTGCTCGTGCAGCAGGAGCCCGATGCGTCGAGCTTCCCCAGCGGCGGCATTCGCAACACCTTCGAGGCGCGCGGCTACACCGCTTGGGATCCCGCTTCACCCGCCTTTATGGTAGGCGATACGCTGTGCATTCCCACCATATTTATTTCGTACACCGGCGAGGCGTTGGACTACAAAGCACCCTTGCTAAAATCGCTTGCAGCCATTAACCGTAGCGCCACCCGTGTATGCAAAATGTTTGACCCAAGCGTAGAAAAGGTTTACTCCTACTTGGGTTGGGAGCAGGAGTACTTTTTGGTGGACGAAGCGCTGTGGGCAGGTCGCCCCGACTTAGCGCTTACAGGTCGTACCCTTATGGGGCACGAGAGCGCCAAAAATCAGCAGCTCGAAGATCACTACTTTGGTCACATACCTTCGCGTGTATTGGCATTCATGACCGAGTTGGAGTTTGAATCGCTTACCTTGGGTATTCCTGTAAAAACACGCCACAACGAAGTTGCGCCAAACCAGTTTGAGTTGGCTCCTATATATGAAGAAACCAACTTGGCAGTTGACCACAACTTGTTGCTCATGTCCACCATGCGCCAAGTTGCACGTCGGCACGGATTCCGCGTGGTGCTGCACGAAAAACCTTTCAAGGGTGTAAACGGTTCGGGTAAGCACTGCAACTGGTCGCTGGGTACCGATACGGGTGTAAACCTGCTTTCGCCCGGCAAGGATGCCATGAGCAATCTGCAGTTTGTAACTTTTGTTGCCAATATACTCAAGGCAGTGCATAAGCACAACGGTTTGCTCAAAGCCTCCATCAGCTCGGCCACCAATGCGCACCGCTTGGGTGCCAACGAAGCTCCGCCCGCTATCATATCCGTGTTCTTGGGAAGCCAAATTTCGGCGGTACTTGATAAGGTGGTGAAATCATCAGCCGACGAGGCTATTGTAATAGATAAAAAGGCAGGATTGCAGCTCGGCGTGGGTCATATACCCGAAATTTTTAGGGATAACACCGACCGCAACCGCACATCACCCTTTGCCTTTACGGGCAATCGTTTTGAGTTCCGCGCCGTAGGCTCGTCCGAAAACTGCGGAGCCGCTATGATTGCGCTGCACGCTGCCGTAGCTGACCAGCTCACCGAATTTGCAGCAGAAGTTGAAACGCTTATCGCAAAAGGTAAAGATAAGGAGAAAGCGATTTTTGAAGTAGTGAAAAAGTACATTAAGGATAGCATTGCCATTCGCTTTGATGGCAACGGCTACAGCGATGAATGGAAGGCTGAAGCCGCCGCCCGCGGACTGGACTGCGAAACCAGCGTCCCCGTTATTTTCGATACCTACCTTAAGGACGAAAGCGTGAAAATGTTTGCCAACACCTCGGTATTTACCGAAAGGGAGTTACATTCGCGTTGCGAAGTAAAATGGGAAACCTACACCAAGAAAATTCAGATAGAATCGCGCGTGCTGGGCGACCTCGCCATGAACCATATTATCCCCGTCGCTACCGAATATCAGTCGAAGTTGCTGGATAACGTGTCAAAAGTAGCAGGTCATTTTCCCGAAGATTTAAGCGAAGGCATGTCTGCACAAAACAAGTTGATTATTGAGCGCATAGCCAATCATACCAACGAAATTACCATGGGTGTAATGAGCATGATTGACGAGCGCAAGAAAGCCAATAAAATTGAGGCAGAACGCGAAAAAGCCCTTGCCTACCACGATAACGTGTTTCCGCTCATGGACACCATCCGCTACCATATTGATAAGCTTGAGTTGATAGTAGATAACGAAATGTGGCCGTTGCCAAAATATAGAGAATTATTGTTTATTCGATAGTGCACCCCCAACCCCCTAAAGGGGGCTATAACCGCAGTGGGTTATAGCAGGTTTATCCTCGAGGCGTCATTGCGAGGAGGAACGACGAAGCAATCTCCTCTTTTGGCGAAGCCAATCACAACTTGAGATTGCTTCGCTTCGCTCGCAATGACGCTTCAGGCAAACGCACAATGTTATAGTCCCCTTTAGGGGATTTGGGGTAAATAGAAAAAATACAATCATGCTACAACAACAAAATAACCAACCCGGGCTTTACGACCCCACCTACGAGCACGACGCTTGTGGCGTGGGGTTAATTGTCAACCTGCATGCTACAAAGAGCCACGACACGGTGGACAAAGGGCTGCAGCTACTCGAAAATATGGTGCACCGCGGAGCCGAAGGTGTGGACCCGCTCACGGGCGATGGCGCAGGAATTATGACGCAAATTCCGCACGAATTTATTTTGCTCAACGGAATTGCCGTGCCCGAAAAAGGCGCCTACGGTACAGGTTTACTTTTTCTGTCCAAAGATGCTGCCAAGCAACAAAAAGCGTTGGAAGTTATCAGGAACGAGGCGGAACGACGTGGACTTTCCGTGCTTGCCCTGCGCGATGTACCCGTAAACAGCAGCGTGCTGGGGCAAGGTTCATCGGCCACCGAGCCTGACGTAAAGCAAATTTTTATAGTTGACACAAAAGGAGAAAATAACCTTGAGTTGCGATTGTACATATTGCGAAAAGCAGTTGAGCGCGAGCTGTCCAAGGAGGAGTGCTACGTAGTGAGCCTTTCCACCAAGAGCATTGTGTACAAGGGAATGCTTACCTCAAATCAGCTGCGCGAATACTTCCCCGACCTCAGCAGCCCTTATTATACCAGCGCCGTAGCCTTGGTGCACTCACGCTTTAGCACCAATACTTTCCCAAAGTGGGAGTTGGCGCAACCGTTCCGCTATTTGGGGCACAACGGCGAAATCAACACCATACGCGGCAACCGCGAGTGGATGAAGGCGCGCGAAGAATTTTTCTCCTCGCCACACTTTGCCGATATTAAAGAAGTGCAGCCTATTATTGAAGAAGGCATGAGCGATAGTGCCTCGCTTGACAATGCACTTGAATTTTTTGTGAAGTCAGGTTTGTCGCTGCCGCATGCGCTGGCCATGCTGGTGCCCGAAAGCTTCAACGATAAGAATCCCATACCACGGGCGGTGAAGGAATTTTACGAGTTTCACTCGCTTGCCTTCGAACCGTGGGACGGCCCTGCCACCTTGCTGTTTTTCGACGGACGCTATGCGGGTGGTATGCTCGACCGCAACGGGCTACGTCCCGCGCGCTACGTCATTACCAACAACGATACGCTGGTGCTGGCTTCCGAAACGGGCGTAATCACCTTTGACCCCGCCGATGTGCGCGAAAAAGGAAAGTTGCAGCCAGGCAAAATTCTAATGGTTGATACCGAAGAAGGAAAAATCTATCGCGACAGCGAGTTGAAAGAGGCGTTGGCGCAGGAATACCCTTACGGGGAATGGCTCAAAGCGCATAGGCTCGAGCTGGAGAAAATCACCTCAGGGCGCAGCGTAGCACAGCAGGTAAAAGATTATCCGCAGCACTTGCGCATGTTTAACTACACCAAGGAGGATATCGAAAAAATTATCGTCCCCATGTGCGACGAAGGCAAGGAGCCTGTGGGTTCTATGGGTAACGATGTGCCGTTGGCCGTGCTGTCGCGCTTGCCGCAAAACCTGTTCCGCTACTTTCGCCAGCAGTTTGCGCAGGTTACCAACCCGCCCATTGACCCCATTCGCGAGGAGCTCGTAATGACGCTTACGGGCTACATTGGCACGTTTAACCACAACCTACTTTCACCCGACCCCGAGTTGGGAAAAATGATAAAAGTAAAAAGCCCTGTGCTTACCAACCGCGAGTTTGATATACTCTGCCACTTGGAGTACAAGGGATTTCGCTCCATTACCATACCCATGTTGTACGATGTGAAATCGGGCGCAAAGGGCTTGGAGAGCGCAATAGAAGATATGTGCGACAAGGCCGCCAAGGCGGTGGACGACGGTTATAATTACATTATACTGAGCGACAGAAATGCTACAGTTGACCTTGCTCCCGTGCCATCGCTCTTGGCCCTGTCGGCTGTACACCACCACCTCATTGAGGTGCGTAAGCGTGTGCAGGTAGGGCTTATTGTGGAAAGTGCCGAACCGCGCGAGGTAATGCATTTTGCCTTGCTGATGGGCTTTGGTGCCAGCGCCGTGAATCCCTACATGGCCTATGCCGTTATTGAAAAGCAAATCAAAAGCGGCGAGCTGCACCTTGACTACGATACCGCCGAAAAACACTACATCAAGTCGGTAAATAAAGGCTTGCTAAAGGTCATTTCCAAAATGGGAATTTCCACCATGCGCAGCTATCGTGGTGCAAAGATTTTTGAGGCCGTAGGAATTTCCGAAGAATTATCAAGAAAATATTTCGGAGGCATAACCACCAAAGTAGGCGGCATTGACCTTGATGATATTGCCCGACAGCAGGAGCAACTCTTGTATGAGGCTTTTGATATGGATGCCGATGAACAACCTGCCAGCGAAGGCTTTTACGCTTATCGTCGCAATGGTGAACAGCACGCGTGGAATCCCGAAACCATATCGAAGTTGCAGTTGGCAACAAGGCTTGGTTCGTATCAAAAATTTAAGGAGTACACCGCCGCCGTTGATGGCAAAAGCGATCCGTTCTTCCTGCGCGATTTACTTTCTTTTGAAGAAAAAAATACCATACCCGTTGACGAAGTAGAATCCGTTGAAAGTATTGCCCGCCGCTTTGTTACAGGAGCCATGTCCTACGGTTCCATAAGCCGAGAAGCGCATGAAGCGTTAGCCGTAACCATGAATAAGTTGGGCGGAAAAAGCAATACAGGTGAAGGTGGTGAAGACCCCGAGCGCTTTCACCCGCGCCCCGATGGTTCGCTGGCACGCAGCGCCATTAAGCAGGTAGCATCAGGTCGTTTTGGCGTTACCGCCGAATACCTTGTCAATGCCGATGAAATACAAATCAAAGTTGCGCAGGGCGCTAAGCCCGGTGAGGGCGGTCAGCTGCCCGGTTTTAAGGTGGACGAAGTCATTGCACGCACGCGCCACTCCATACCCGGCATATCGCTCATTTCGCCGCCGCCACACCACGACATTTACTCCATTGAGGATTTGGCGCAGCTTATTTTTGACCTTAAAAATGTAAACCCGCATGCTCGTATCTCCGTAAAACTTGTTTCGGAAAGCGGTGTGGGTACTATTGCCGCAGGTGTTGCAAAAGCCAAAGCCGATGTGATTGTAATCAGCGGAGGCGAAGGCGGCACAGGAGCCAGCCCGCTCAGCTCTATTAAGTACGCGGGTTTACCTACCGAAATTGGCCTTGCCGAAACACAACAAACATTGGTGATGAATGGGCTGCGTGACCGCATAGTGCTGCAAGCCGACGGGCAACTCAAAACAGGGCGCGACATCATTATTGCCGCCCTAATGGGTGCCGAAGAATATGGCTTTTCCACCAGCGCGCTCATAGTGCTGGGCTGCGTAATGATGCGTAAGTGCCACCTTAATACCTGCCCCGTAGGCGTAGCCACGCAGGACGAGCGCCTACGCGCACGCTTCACAGGAAAAGAAGAGTATTTGCTTAACTTTTTCCACTTTTTGGCGCAGGAAGTTCGCGAATACTTAGCGCAAATGGGCTTTCGCTCGCTTGACGAAATAGTAGGAAGAGCCGATTTACTTACTCGTAAAACAGCAAATACCAATAACGCAAAAGTTGCGAAAATTGACCTTGCCCGCTTAACCTACTTCCCCACCGAAGCGAGTAAGTACGCCATACGTAGCGGCGCAAGGCGCGAGGACGAAAGATTGTTGAACGTCATGGATAAGGAGTTGATAGCAGATAGTGCCGAGGCGATAGAAAGCCTCACGCCCGTGGAGTCGACGCGCGTAATTACCAATACCGACAGGTCTGTAGGCGCTATGCTTTCGGGCGAAATAGCCAAACGCTACGGTAACGCAGGGTTACCCGCTAATACTATTAATTGCACCTTCACAGGCTCCGCCGGACAAAGTTTTGGCGCGTTTCTTTCCGCAGGTGTAACCTTCCAACTCGAAGGTGATAGCAACGACTACCTTGGCAAAGGCTTGTCAGGTGGTCAAATCATAGTATGCCCATCGGTAGGTTCAACCTTTGCACCCGAAGAAAACGTAATAGCAGGTAACACCTTGCTATATGGTGCTACCTCAGGTGAAGTATTTATTAATGGTAGAGTGGGTGAGCGCTTTTGCGTGCGCAATAGCGGAGCCACAGCCGTAGCTGAAGGCGCAGGTGACCATTGCTGCGAGTACATGACGGGCGGATGCGCCGTTATACTCGGTTCCGTAGGGCGCAACTTTGCCGCAGGCATGAGCGGCGGCGTTGCCTACGTGTGGGATGTAAGCCAAACCTTCGACTTTTTCTGCAACATGGAAATGGTAGAACTTTCGCTTGTGGACGACACTGCCGACCGCAAGGAGTTAAAGGATTTACTGCGTAAACATGTTCAGTACACAGGTAGCCCGTTGGCGCAACGCTTGCTCGACACGTGGAGCGAATCGGTAGAGCAGTTCATCAAAGTAACACCTATTGAGTATAAAAAGATTTTGCACGACCGAAAATCCGCCGCCCTCAAAGCAAAAATAGAGAATGTAGAAAGGGACTACTAAATTACGCAAAACCCTAACAGGGTCTCAAAACCCTGTTAGGGTCATGTGGCAACGTGCGGGGGATAGACACCCGCAAAGCCTTAGTGCAAAATATACATGTTAACCCACAAAAGTTATAGCCCCCTTTAGGGGGTTGGGGGTAAAAAGAGATAAATAAAATGGGAAATCCAAAAGCATTTTTAACCATCGACCGTAAGGAAGCGGGCTACCGCGCTCTTAACGACCGCATAAACGACTACGCTGAAGTAGAGCAAACGCTCAACACCGCCGACCGACTTTTGCAGGCCTCGCGCTGCATGGATTGTGGTGTACCTTTTTGCCTGTGGGCTTGTCCCGTGGGTAACTGCCAACCCGAGTGGCAGGACGCATTATACAAAGGTAATTGGCGTGAAGCCTACCAAATCCTTTCACGTACCAACGACTTTCCCGAATTCACAGGACGTGTATGTCCCGCGCTATGTGAAAAATCCTGTGTGCTGTCGCTTTCGCACGAGCCCGTAACCATTCGTGAAAACGAAGTTGCTGTGGCCGAAAAAGCATTCGATGAAGGCTACGTAGTAGCGCAACCACCTAAGCAAAGGCTATTGCAAAAAGTTGCTGTGGTTGGCTCGGGACCTGCAGGTTTGGCAGCCGCCAACCGACTCAATAGGCGTGGCTTCAACGTAACCGTTTACGAAAAGGATGAAACCATAGGCGGACTTCTTCGCTTGGGTATCCCCGATTTTAAGCTCAATAAAAAAATCATTGACCGCCGCCTGCACGTAATGGAGCAGGAGGGCATTAAGTTTGTTACGGGCGTTACAGTAGGGCAGGGTATAACCGCTGACTACGATGCCGTGTGCCTGTGCATTGGTGCTGGTGTCCCACGCGACCTCAAGGTTGAAGGGCGTGACTTCAAAGGCATACACTTTGCACTTGATTATCTGCGTCAGCAAAACCGCGTGGTAGCAGGTCAAAACTTTTCACCCGATGAGCGTATCAATGCGCAAGGCAAGCGCGTGTTGGTTATTGGTGGTGGCGACACGGGCAGCGATTGCGTGGGTACTGCCGTGCGTCAAGGGGCAGCAAGCGTTACCCAAATTGAAATAATGCCCAAGCCGCCTATAGGCGAAAATCCCGCTACGCCGTGGCCAGCCTATCCGCAGGTGCTAAAAATTACTTCCTCTCATGAGGAAGGTTGCACTCGCCGCTGGCTGCTCGATACCCGTAAATTTATAGGTAAGGATGGTGTGGTAGCCTCCGCTGAGGTGGAAGAAGTGGAGTGGATCCCCGATACCAACGGTCGCCCGCAGCTTCAACATACAGGTCGCACCGAGTCTATTGAAGCCGATTTGGTATTACTTGCCATGGGTTTTGTTCACCCCATGCACGAGGGCTTGGTTACCGACCTAAACCTTTTGCTCAACGAGCGTAAAAATATTGGCACAGCAGATGGCAATCGCACCTCGTCCGCTAAAGTTTTCGCTGCGGGCGATGCTGCTTTGGGCGCAAGTCTTGTGGTACGTGCTATTGAGTCGGGGCAAAAGGCTGCCAAAGGTATTGAGGAGTTTTTGTTGGGTTAAGCAAAATAGCTAACTTCGCTTCTCAACACCATGCTATCTAACCAATGAAATCAATCCTGCGTTTTGCGCTGCTCGTATTTTTCGTTTTTATCATTACCCCAAGTGCTTATGCGCAAAGTGCTGCTTACGACAGACCTACCGTTAACTTCATGTTGCTGAAGCATGGTGATGTGTACGATGCTTCGTCGGCTAAGGCTTTTGCAAAAGTACCACAGCACGATAAGTTTTACTACAACAAGTTAAGTGTAACCGACCTCTCACTACCTCAGCTCAAGCGTAGCGATGTTTCCAGCACCCAGTGGCAACCTGTTTTGACGGAACTCGCGCGGCAAAACGTGGCGCGCAAAGAGGTTACAGCGTGGTACCAACGCAAGCCCGACGGCTTTATGAGCATGTCGCTCATTCACTCGCGCGGTGAGTTCAATGCCACCGACGACGCCTATAACCTTGCCACCACCACCAAGCGCGGTACCGAGGAGTTGAGGGATCTTGGCAGCAAGCTCATCAGCAAAACGTATGTGGTGGTAGTTGATTTTGGCAGCATTACCTACTCAGCCAACAATGGTACTGATATGCACTCGTGGAGTACCACCGTGCGCGCCTACGTGTATAAGCTCCGCTACAATGATGATATTGAAAGCCAACTTTACGACACATGGATTGATGAGGGCGATTCGGAGGAGGTGATTACTGAGAAGCAAAAACGCTTTGAGCAAATCCCCTTTGAGATGGAATACCTTACTCAGGTGAGCGCTTCCGCCAGCACCAACTCGCTCATGACGGGCAAACCAATGAAGAACGAAAGCGGGCTTGAAAGCGTAATGCGCATGGCTATGAGCGTTACATCGCGCGAGGATTTGCTGCAACAAATGTATCAGAAAGGATACAATAATGTAATGGGTGAGCTCGAAAAAAAGGTGGCAGCTTTTAAGGTGCAAACAGGCGTTAGCGCCCTTAGCCCCATTCGTGCTAAAATAGGTAAAAAGGAGGGGCTGAAAACCGACCAGAGATACTTCATTGTCGAGTACGAAATGGATGACAAGGGGCAGGTGAAAGCCAAGCGCAAGGCCGTAGTGCGTGCGGGTAGCCATGTGGTAGATAACCGCACGGTAACCAAGGGAAAAACCGCAGAAAGTAACTTTTACCAAATAGCAGGTGGACGAGTGGAGGAGGGCATGACGCTGGAGCAGCGCAACGATGCGGGACTGAGCCTCATGCTGGGCTATGGTCCCGGATTACAATCCAAAGAGGGGCAGCCTTCACAGTCGGGAGGAAAGTTGCGTTTAGAAATGCTTATCAATAAAGTGATTAGCCTTGGCATACCCTCGCTTTACCTTTATGGTGAAGGTGAGGTGGAGTTTACTGATTACGCATTGGCCTTTCCTATTGTTCAGCCCGCTGAATCTATGATGTCTACAGAGGTTAAGAAGAAATCCTATACCTTTTCTCGCGTAGGCTTAGGATTAGGAAAAGGCTTCTACTTTTGGAGAAATTTCTCGCTATCGCCATACCTAGGTGTAGGTTGGGAATATGCCTCTGCTAATGATATTCCCTTCGAAACATTTTACCTTAAAGCAGGTATGAATGCTGCCATTAACATATACTACCCGCTGCAGCTGGTGGGAGGGCTCAGCGCGTTCACCTATCTCTCACCACACATTAGCAAAAGTTACAGTGGTACTTATGACGCCTCGTTCAGCAAGTACAGCGAAATATTTCAAGGGCGCAGCAGTGCCGGCTTTGGAGGTTTTCTTGGTGTCCGGATAAATTTTTAACAGCAATTTTCTCTTAAAAATTCCTTGTAAAACGTAGGTTAATTAATGCTTTCGGATAATGTTCCGAAAGCATTTTCTTTTTGCGTACTCCTCTTATTTTCAGAATAAATAGTGCTTTTTCTTTTGTCTATCTCTTGGTTAAAATAGTGTGTCTACTTTCTTTGCAATGCTTACCGGCATTTACTTTGCATTTTAAAGCCCTCGTTGCCATGAGTGAAAATGAAGTAGTAACGTATAATGCAGAGGGAATGGAAAACCTCCCTGTGCTCATAAATCAAGAAACCATTTGGTTAACACAGGCACAAATGGCGGAACTGTTTGGAACTAAAAGGCCCGCGATAACCAAACACTTAGGTAATATCTATAATTCGGGGGAACTACAAGAAAAGTCAACATGTTCCAAAATGGAACATGTTCGAAAAGAAGGTAGGCGAACGATAATACGACAAATTGAATGTTATAATCTGGATGCAATTATTGCCGTTGGTTATAGAGTAAATAGCATAAGGGCAACGCAATTCCGTATGTGGGCAACAACGATATTGCGAGACCATTTATTGCAAGGTTATACCATTAAACAACCTGTAAATATAGAAAAACTTAACGGTATCAAAGATGAAATTCAGGATCTTGCCAATGAAAAAAACGAAATGTTCCAACGACAAGATCAAATGGACTCTTTTGTGTATGAAGAGTTTGGACGGGTATACGAAATTATTAGCAGTATCACAGAGCAAAAGAAGCAGTTAGAGGACAAGTCCCGTCGCCGAATTGGCTTTTAGTTTCTTAATTAAAAATCCAATGCTATGAAAATAAATATATTTTTTACAATGCTAATTATTGTTTTGCCGATTCTTAGCAGCTGTAAGCACAAGTCCGAAGTTTTGGATTCAGTGCCTGTTATTGTAGAGGTAACTCCCACCGCTGATACTCTGCATGTGGGTGATACACTGTGGTTAAGTACTAAATTCTGTAGCAAGGTGGTAACCTTGTTGCGAAAGCAAGATATTCAGCTGGCTAAGGCAAGTATAGATGCCCGCTTTGGCGTAATTGAGTATGGAAAAACAACTTACGAGCCGTTTTTTACTCATCTCGAACAGGGCGATTCATTTCATTGGCGATATCAAACCATTGAATGCAGCAATGATACCTGTCGCTATAGGGTAGGCTATCCGCTGCGAAAGTCGGGAAACTTTTATATTGCGTATAGAGATGTTGCACCTGTGAAGGGCCTTATGGATGGAGTGTATTGGCTAAAGGATAATGCCTCTGTGAACATGGACTCAGTGTTAAACTTGGGTGTAGTTTACACATTTCTACCTGATAAAAGCGATTGGTCGCAGCTGCTGGAGCAGAAATTTCAACCCAATAATTTATACAAAAAGTATCCATTTGTAGTGGTAGAGTAGTGTACGCTTGTTTTAGGATATTCTTTCCTCTATTCAGAGTAGGTTAAAATTTTGATTTTCTGTTGGTAAATGTAGAAATTTTATAACTTTACAAAAAATCCTACGTATGAATAAAATTATCCTAACCTTGCTATCGCTTTTAATGGTGGTAGGCGTAAATGCGCAAACGCGTAAAGAGCGCAAAGTACTGTTCGGTAGTAGCTACAACTACGAGATTGCCGTAATGGGTGTAGGCCAGGATGGAACAAAAGTGTTCAAAGTATGGGGCTATGCCAAAAAAGTAGATCAGGCCATTGTTCAAGCCAAGAAGAATGCTGTGGCAGCCTGTATTTTCCGTGGTATTCCCGGTGGTAACGGTGCTGCTCCCACCCCCGCCATTTGCCCCGATTCAAAAACAGAAGAAAACAATGCTGAGTTTTTTGAGAAATTCTTCGAAACCGGAAATCAGTACCTCAAGTATATAAATCTTACCACAGATGCTACTCCCAGCGGGCAAGATCGCCTCAAGGTAAAGGGTGGATATAAAGTAGGAATTACGGTGCAGGTAATGTACGATAATCTTCGAAAGGATTTGGAGGCCGAGGGCATTGCTCGTCGTCTCAACTCAGGATTCTAAAGGTTTGATGTGCGATTTCCGACAAGCGATGTGCGATATTTTTCGCAAGTCGCAATTCGAGTGTCGCAAGTCTTTATTAAATAGAAAAATATGAAAAATATACTTCTCTCCATAGCTGCTGTAGCGCTTAGCCTATCGGTTTTTGCGCAGGCCAAAAAGCCTATAATAATGGTCGTACCCAGCGATGTGTACTGCATTGATCAGGGCTATACGCAAACCTTTACTGCCAATGGGGTAGAGCAAACGCTGCCCGATTACAGAAAAATGTTGCAGAATGACCGCAAGATGCGCCTTGCCATTACCAAGTTAGCGGCCATTATGGCCGATCGTGGTTTCCCGCTGAAGGATTTGGAGCAGGAAATGAAAAATCTTGAGCAGGAGACAGCCGAAACTGCAGCTATGCAGGGCAAAGACGGTGGTGAAATTGTAGAGTCGCCCATTGACAAGTTGAAGCGCACGGCCAAGGCCGACATTATTCTCGACCTGGACTTCAACATTGCAAAGAAAGGACCTCAAAACTACGTGAACTTTAACCTGCGCGGATTGGATGCCTATACCGCCAAGCAGATTGCTGGTGCCGCAGGGTCGGGTAAGCCAAGCAGTGCTGCTGCGCCCGAGTTGCTATTGGAGGAGGCCGTTATCAGCTACATTGACGAGTTCAACGGTAGGCTCATGACCTACTTTGATGATATGTTTACAAATGGTCGTGAAATTAAGTTGGTATTGAAACGTTTCAATAGCGCCACTTTTGATTTTACCACCGAATTTGAATTTGATGGCGAAGAGCGCGAATTTGGAGATTGTGTTGACATGTGGCTTGACCAACATTGTGTACAAGGACGCTTCAGCCGTGTTGACGGTAGCGATAATATACTTAAGTATGAGCAGGTGCGCATTCCACTGTTTAAAGAAAGCAGTAGCGGCCGTCAAACCGCTATTGATGCTCGTGCATTTGCCAGTGACTTGCGTTCATTCCTGCGCAAGGCGCCGTTTAGTGCCGATTGTAAAGTGTATCAGCGCGGATTGGGCGAGGCTTGGATAATTGTAGGTGAAAAATAGCATATAGCAGCAAAAAGATGTATATTTGCTTAGCTTAAACGTTGGCCAATATGAAAAAATTACTACTCTCCTTAACCTGTGCCTTAGTAAGTATTGCACTTGTGGCACAGGAGCCTGTGGTTATAGGCGTAAAAATGCCGGCTAACTCAGTCCTTAATGAACAGGCGCAGCAAGTGCTTGTTCATAAATTACAGCAGCTTACTACGCTCAATAATGTGGGGACTAAGGAAGTTAACTCTCGCTTTGTATTGGTACCGCAGGTGACTATTGCACAGTCCGAATTGGCACCCTCTACGCCGCCCAAGCAGCTTGTGAAGTTGGGCATAGTATTGATGGTAAGTGATAACGCCAATACGAAGAATGTAGTAGCACAGACCGAGTTGTCAAGTAAAGGAGTAGGCACAAGTGAAAGTGCGGCAATACTCGATGCTTTGCAGCAGATAAATGTACGTAGCGCAGTGCTAAAGCGTTTCATGGAGTCAGCAAAGAGCAAGTTGGCTGCACTGCCTGCTGCCGAATTTTCAGAGGACGTCACGCCGGTTCCACCAGCTACGCCATCTGTAGAAAGCGAAAAACCCAGCCGTATTTCAATAGAAAGTTGTCATCCCGACATTATTTTTGCGGTAACCCAGTGCTCAAAAATGGGAAATTCATTTCTTATGAAGTTTACGGTGCTTAATCAGGGAACAAAGGATATTAATAACTTTTTATTCTTACGTTCCGACTCTCAAGCATATGATGATGAGGGAAATGCCTATCGTTTAGACTATATTGAGTTTAGTAATGCCACCTCTTTACCCAAAGGGCTGAAAATAAAGGGTGAACTACAAGTAAAAAATGTTGATGATCAAGCAGCCGAATTTGTACAAATCAAGCTCAGTTGTTATTCATCTTCTGTTAACCTGACAAGCAATTTTATTACATTGCGTAACGTTCCTATCTTACCTTAGTATTTTTAACTTACAAAAAAACAAAAAATTATGAAAAAATCATTTGTTTTAGTTGCTGCAGCACTGGTTATGGCTGGTGCCACACTTTCGTCCTGCGGACCTAAATCGGTTGCTGCTGCTGCCGGAGAAAAAGAGGTGAGTATTCCTTGCGATGATAAGCGCTCGGATAAAGATTATTTTAGAGGTATGGGTATTGGCCAAAGCAAAGATTTGAATACTGCTCGTGATAAAGCTCGTATGGCTGCTAATGCAGAGTTGGCAGGAAGTATGTCAACGCTTATTAAGCAAGTGGCTGAACGTTATGTTAATGATGCCGGTCAGAAGCCTTCAGATTATTCGGAAACCTTCGAAGCTATGACAAAACAAGTTGTGAGCCAACAAATCAACAATGTTAGCGTGGCATGTAACAAAACCATGCAAACTCAAGATGGTATGTACAAGGTATACATGGCAGTGGAGTCAAACAAGGAGGAAGTATACAAGGCTTTGGAAAAAAGCGCAGAAGCAAATAAAAAATTGGAGACACTTTTTAATCGCGAAAAGTTTCGCCAAAACTTTGACGCAGAAATGGCTGATTTTGCAAAGCAATACAACAACTAATTTCGTTTTTGTTATACATCAAGCCAGCAAGCGCACATGCTTTGCTGGCTTGATTATTCTTAATGGTTGCTAAAGAATTTTTATTATGAAAAAAATATTATTTACGCTGAATGTGTGCTTACTTGCTGTGGCAACATTAGTTGCGCAAGATAAAATTAAGGAGACCAGTGGTAGGCAACCTGCTTGGGCTAAGGACCTGATGGCCCCAAACTATGTTATCACGCAAGGTGATGGCGCTACGCTCAATGCCGCCCAGCAGGAAGCCCTGCTTATGGTGAAGCAGGAAATCGTACGTAGCGTTGCTGAGCAAATTATTGCCACCAGCACGCGTAGCTTGCAGGAGCAAAATGCACAGATAGCTGAGGCATACACTCAAAATATTACCTCAAAAGCAAGTAAGGTGCCATACCTACAAGGCATTTCGGTTAACCAGATAGAGGAATCCTACTGGGAGAAGATTCAGGATAAAAAGAGTAAAAATATTTACTATCGCTACTACATTAAGTACCCGTTCAGCAAGGCGCAAATGAGTAAGTTAGTTGCCGAATTTAAAGAGGAAGACAACAAAATTACACAGCGTATTAATGATTTAGAAACAGCATTAACGCAGGTAGAAAGCGTGGAACAGATAGATGCCTCCATTGAGGAGTTAGGAGGACTGCTAGCAACCTTGGAGGACAGCCGAAAGGATAAGGCTACATTGCTGCAAACGCGCTATCGTGCTTTATACGAAAGCATTTTGATTGTTGAAGTAGAGAATGCTTTAGGGAAAATTACCTATAAGCTGATGCTCGGCGATCGCACGATACAAAGTACGCGCAAGCCTCAGGTAAAATCAGCATGTGCTACTATTGCACAAGTTAATATTGGCGTTACCTGTACCATTACCTACCGTTATGATGGTTGCTACGATGATGTAGAAAACTACGTAGATGTGCAATATCGCTTTGGTAATAAAAATATATCACAGAAATTTTTAATTCCCTTGAAGTAGTTGATGGATAGTGTTGAATCAGTAAAACGAATAGCTTGTATTGGTAGTGGCGGAGTCGCCTCGTCATTATTGCCTGCGTTGTATGGCGCAGGGTACAAAATAGCGCAGGTATGCTCTCGTAACCTTGTCACAGCGCAGGCGTTAGCTAAAGTAGTAGGTGCATCAGCTACCGGCAATCTTACCGAACTTGACCCCACTGCCGATGTATATATTATTACAGTACCCGATAGTGAAATAGAGAATGTATTGCACGATGCAACTTTTGGTGCCGGAATAGTGATGCATACCTCCGGCTCAACGCCTATTAGCGTTTTTGAAAAATATAATATAGAGCGTTGTGGCGTGCTGTATCCATTGCAGACGTTCAGCCGTCAACGTGGTGTTAACTTTGCGCGCGTGCCGCTATACGTTGAAGGACGCACTAAGACTGAAGAAATAGAGATTACGTTCATAGCACGAAAACTCTCAGTAGATGTGTCGTTGGTGGATTCAGAGAAGCGTATGCTGCTGCACATCGCCGCGGTTTTTGCTTGCAATTTTACCAATCAGATGTTGGCCATTGCCTCACAGTTAACTAAGGAGGCGGGATTGAATTTCAACTCTCTCAAGCCGCTTATTCAGGAAACCGTGGAGAAGGCGCTTGCTGCCGAAAATCCCTATCAAGTACAAACCGGTCCTGCCGTGCGTGGTGATATGAATATTGTGCAAAAACATATCAACGCATTAGCCTCACAACCTCAGCTACAACAAATTTATAAGCAGCTATCAGATTATATTGTGAAGAATTAATATTTTGTTTAATGCGCTTCGCGCGTTAAAAAATTTAAAATAGTTTGAAGCGCTAACGCGCGTTGTCATACTGAGCCTGTCGAAGTATGCGGGGGAGGAATTAAACAACTTCAAACTAATTCAAACGCGCAAAGCGCATTAAACATTCCAACGATTCAACAGCTCAACAATGAATTACAAGACCAAACTTCACCAAATAAAAGCCTTTGTATTTGACGTTGATGGCGTGTTTACCAACAGCTGGGTACTGGCCATGCCCGGTGGTGATTTTTTGCGCATGCACAATACCAAAGATGGCTACGCTGTGAGCTATGCTACCAAACAGGGGTACCCCATTGGCATTATTACAGGTGGTGCCAGCGAGAGCATCCGCGAACGCTTCAAAATGCTGGGTGTAACCGATGTGTACCTTTCATCCAACTGCAAACTTGACGATTTTCGCGACTTTTACTTTAAGTACGATCTTAAGCCCGAAGAGGTGCTTTTCATGGGCGATGATATTCCCGATATGGAGGTGCTTGAAAAGTGCGGTCTCTCTGCCTGTCCCGCTGATGCGGCGCATGAGGTAAAGGAAATTTGCGATTACATTTCCGATAAGGATGGCGGCATGGGCTGCGTGCGTGATGTGATAGAGCAAACCCTACGCCTGCAAAATAAGTGGAACCTTCGCAACGGTGTTGCCTCTGTTTAATTCTTTCCTATGCTGCACGAAAAACTCAAAAATAAGAAGCTGATTCTTGCCTCGCAATCTCCGCGCAGGCAGGAGTTGTTGAAAGGAGTTGATGTTGACTTTACCCTTGCTCCCCGCTACCATGTGGACGAGGTGTATCCACCCGATATGCCCAAGGACGAGGTGCCTGTGTACCTTGCCAAGTTGAAGTCCGAGCACTATCCGCAACCACTGGCCGACGACGAAATTCTCATTACAGCCGATACATTGGTGTGGTGCAAAAATGAGTTTTTGGGTAAACCAAAAAACAATGAGGATGCCTGCCGTATGCTGTGGCTAATGTCTGGCAGCGTGCATGAGGTGCTTACAGGCGTATGCTTGCGCAGCGCAAGCAAAACCACCACATTTTTAGCCTCTACGTTAGTACATTTTCGTGAGCTGACGCAGGAGGAAATGTGCTACTACATAGGCAAGTATAAACCTATGGATAAGGCAGGCGCGTATGGTATTCAGGAGTGGATAGGTTATGCCGCCATTGAGCGCATTGAAGGCTCATACTACAACGTAATGGGTTTGCCTATGCAAAAGTTGTATGTGGAGCTGGAAAAATTCTAACCCTTTGCCTTATCAATTTTAGCCACCACCTTCGCCTCCTTGATATAGGACGGATCAATCTGTATGCCCATTCCCGCACCTTTGGGAAGGTCAATCATACCATTCATAATCTTGAAGTCGGGGCTGTACCAGCCGGGTGCTTGGCGCACCTCGTGACATGGGTACTCCATGTAGGGTTGAGCGTTGGGAGTACAAGCGGCAAACTGTAGAATATTGACTGATGTAACTCCCGTTTGCGTGTTGTGAGGTTGAATGGTTTTGCCAAACGCCTCGGCCATGCGCGCAACACGCTTAGCGCGAATAAAACCGCCGTTGTAGTTAATGTCGGGTTGCGCAATACGCATTACATTATTTTGTAGCATCCACTGAAATTGCCACAGGCTCGAATTTTGTTCCCCAAAAGCGATAGGTATGCTCAGCGACTTGGCTACAGCCTGTGTTTCGCTCAAATTTTCCCAAGGACAAGGCTCCTCAAAGAAAGCATAGTTGAGTTCTTCCAGCAGGTGCCCTACCTCAATGGCGTGCTCTGTATCATAAGAACCGTTAGCATCAGCCATTAGTATTATTTTATCGCCCAACTCCTTGCGTGCCAAACGCACAAGTGTTTCGGTGCGACCGGGGTAAGCGTCCATGTTGCGGCTCATGCGGCCGCCTATTTTAAACTTCACTGCCTTTGCATTCGTTTGTTCTACGTTGCGCACGTAGGCATCCACTTCTTCTTCGGCCGTGGTATTGCGTCCCGAGCCGGATAAATAAACCGGAATCTGCTTACGTACCACGCCGCCGCACATTTGGGCTACGCTTTTGCCTGCTATTTTACCCAGCAAGTCCAGTAAGCTCAACTCAATGAATGCCACAGGAGACCAAAACGGTATTCCCGCAAGTTTGTAGTTAGCGCGGTAAACATCATCTATCAGCGTTTCAATATCGCGTGCATCACAACCAATGAAGCAGGGTGCTACAAGGTTGGTAAATATGGAAATGTAATCGCTGACTTGCTTGGTGCCCACAAGACCTTCGGCGCCATCTTTTGAACGTGTGCGGACGAAATACTGATTGTCGCGCTGTAGCAGTTCGATTGACTCAATGATTACCGGCACGGAAATTTGAGAAGGTATGTCGAACATTGGTTTCTCAAAATCACGGAGCAATGGCTTGTCAACAATAGCAAGCGCCGCGTGTAGCGACGATGGTATCATTGAAGCCAAGGCTATCAAGGAGGTCGTTTGCAGCCATCGGCGACGAGTCATTTTCATGCAATCCGGAGTTTTGATATTTATAATTGTTGGAATTTGAGATTGCTTCGCTTTGCTCGCAATGACACCTTGAACCACGTCATTGCGAGGAGGTACGACGAAGCAATCTTAAACCTTTAAAAAGTAGATTTTTTAAAAAGAAATCCTTACCCTCACCAACTCCTTCCCATCTCCGTTTTTAATGCTTCCCAAGTGCGCATTCCCCTCGCTTTGCGTGCAAATGGAATATTGCTCACCTAGGCGCGATTCGTGAATGAAGTTTATCTCCAACTTCTTTACTTCTTGCTTATTGAGCAATTCAAAGGGTAGACTATCCATAAACCAGCGCGCGTAGCAGGCATTGTTTACATGGCCGTTCATATCAATATCGCTGGTTACAATTGCTTTTGGTGGGGTAGGAGTTGCATCTGTTACTGCGGGCAGCTTGGCAGGCGCTTCGGTTATGGCCTGACGGTCGAGTACGTGCGGAAAATCGGAGCTGAACTTTTCAAGCCGCTGCGGACGGCGTGAGTTGATGTCAATCATAAGCCATACGCTAGAGGCCAGCGCCACTATGTTGCCCTCCTCATTTAGCAATTCAAAATCGCGATTACCTGTTATGGCATTCGGCTTTTTTGACCACGTACGCAGCTGCAACTTTTCCTCCCACATGGGGTATTTGAGCATTTGTATCTCCATGCGCGATAGTACCCAGAAACATCCTCCTGCACTTAGCGTGTCAAAACCAAAGCCATTACCCCCTGCGTGATTTCCTGCTGTTTCCTGCAAAAAATGCATAAGCGAAGTGAGCAATAGGCGTTGCTTCCAATCGGTATGGTACGAGTAAACCTTGTATTCGTCGGTGTGGAAATGTGGTGCAGGAAAGGACATGGTTGTACGGTAGTTTAAAATGGTTTGAAAATAGTTTAAAATAGTTTGACGATTGTTTGAATTCAACGCGCAGCATCAAACGGCGGAGCTGTCAAACGCGCGGATCGCATCAAACAATTTCAAACGCGAAGCGTTATACGTCCATCAGCTTCGTTTGTCCGCCGCCTTGCTTTGCGCATAGCCCCATTTGCTGCAATACATTGGCAAAACGTTCATTTGCGGCACCCTCACTTGCTTCAAGGTCCAGCGATCCGTGCATTTCAAGCTTGTCAAGTACAAAATCTACGGTGATAACATGTATATCAATGGCGGGCATGTAGGCGTTCACCTTGGGGTCGGTGGTAGCGGCCTCACAGGTTATGCCACATTCGGTAAGGTCGTACACTATTTCGCGAACTAATCGCACTGGAGCGCCAAGCATTTCGGCCAACTCGGCAGAGCTCATAGCAGGTTTGCCTTGAGAAAAGTTTTTTACTACCAAATGCACCGTGAGTAGCGCCAGCAGCTTGCGGTTGCGCATGCTGAGGTTCTTTGAGTCAACACCCAACTCGTAGTGTTCTACATTTTGTGCGGCAAACGAAAGTTCAGCACCAAACAATAGTATGAGCCAGCTGATTTGTGCCCACAGCAGAAACATAGGAATGGCAGCGAAACTGCCGTATATGGCGTTATACTTGCTTACCATTACTTGTGAGTAAATGTAAAAGTTTTGCGTAAGGTGAAACAGCGTTCCTGCTATGATGCCGGCAATAAGCGCAGGCCAAAACTTTACCTTGGTGTAGGGCATAGCCACGTAAACAAATGTAAATCCTAACCATAGCAATACGTAGCTGAGTGACTTGAAGCCTATACGCACCAACGGTGCCACGTATGAGTACAAGCCCATATCGGTAAATGCAGATATTATACGGGCATGCAGCGCTACCGTAATTGAGCTGGATATAACGAGAAATAGTGGCGCGACGAGCATCACCGAAAGGTAATCGGTGAACTTGCGCGACCACGGACGGTTGCGCTTTACCTGCCAAATATGGTTGAACGAAATTTCAATATTATTGAGCAGGCTCAAAATAGCCCATAGCAGGAATGCCGCGCTGATGCCTGTTACCACGCCGCCGCTGGCGCGGTTGAGCATGGAATCGGCAAACTGAAGCAGAAACTCCAGTATTTGTTCTTGGTCGGCAAAATTATCGTGTAGTACATTTACCAAATAATCGTGCAACCCAAACCCTTTGGCTATGCCCACGGCCATGGCTATGACCGGTACTACGGCTATAAGCGTGTAGTAGGTGAGTGCCGAGGCGCGCATAGAAACCTTGTCGACAAAGAAGCCGCGAATGGAAATGAAAATAATTTTGAGCAGCTTAATCAGCCACAAGTCGCGTGAGCTGACGCGCGTTTGCTTCAAATTCCAAATATCGACCGTGATAAATTGAAAGCCTTGTTGGTATAGCTCTATGAGTCGTTTCATCCCCTTTGAAAATTAGATAAATATCCCGCCGAAGCGGGACGATAAATGCCCTGACGGGCGATAAATGCTTCGCGATAAAATTTTTATCACCGCGTAGCGGTATTTATCCTTTTATAGTGCGAAGCACATTTATCGGTTTACTTACTGTAAACCTTATTAGTGAACTTCTCTACATCAATTATGTAACGCTCATGTGTGCCACGCCCTATCTCGCCTTGCTCGTCGTGTGCCACAATTTCAAAATTTAGTCGCTTGCCATCTACGTTGACCAGCGTAGCGCTTGCCTCCACTTTCATACCTACTGGTGTGGCCTTACTGTGCGTGGTGCATATTTGTGTGCCTACTGTTCCACAGCCTTGCGGCAGAAAGGGTAGTACTGCGTTCAATGCGGCGTTTTCCATCAGTCCTACCAGCGCAGGCGTAGCAAAAACCTCCACCAAGCCCGAGCCATACTTTGATGCCGTATCGTCTTTAGCTACTACTTTGGTAGAAGTGTATTGAAGTCCCTTCTTTAGGTTGATTTCCATAAATGTGGGTTATTAGATTTTGAGTTGAAATTCAAAAAGGAAATAAAACGCTTACATTTTTTGTGCTCTCAGTATATCCAAGGTTACAATTTGTATATTTTTCAGTGAAACTCTGCGCCTTTTCCTTGGAAATATTGTGTGCCCCAAAATTAGCATTTTATTTCCTCATATCCCGCAAAAATCGTATATTTGTTGCTTCTTTTGTTCATAATAACCAACGTAAATAGCAAAATCCAAAATGAAGAGGGACGACAAAATTTTTGACCTGATTAATCAGGAGCGCGCACGCCAAATGCACGGCATTGAGCTTATAGCTTCGGAGAACTTTGTGAGCGACCAGGTGCTTGAAGCCATGGGCTCGGTTATGACCAACAAGTATGCCGAGGGTTACCCCAATGCACGTTACTACGGCGGTTGCCAAATTGTAGACCAGTCGGAGCAGCTAGCTATCGACCGTCTTTGTCAACTCTTTAATGCCGAATATGCCAACGTGCAGCCGCACTCAGGCGCGCAGGCTAACACTGCTGTATTTCTTGCCGTAATGAAGCCCGGTGATACATTCATGGGCTTGGATTTGGCGCATGGCGGACACCTTACGCACGGTTCGCCCGTTAATATTTCGGGCATGTGGTTCCACGCCGTATCGTACGAGGTAAAGCAGGATACAGGATTGGTGGACTACGACCAAATGGAGCAGCGCGCCATGGAGCACAAGCCCAAAATGATTGTGGGCGGAGCATCGGCATACTCACGCGAGTGGGACTACAAGCGCATGCGCGAAATTGCCGATAAGGTAGGCGCTACCCTTTGGATAGATATGGCGCACCCCGCAGGTTTGATTGCCGCAGGCTTGCTTGATAACCCTTGCAAGTATGCTCACATTGTAACCTCTACTACGCACAAAACGCTGCGTGGCCCTCGTGGCGGCGTGATTTTGGTAGGTAAGGATTTTGAAAATACGTGGGGACTGAAAACACCTAAGGGTGAAACAAAAAAGATGTCACAGTTGCTTAACTCGGCTGTATTCCCCGGTGTACAAGGTGGACCTTTGGAGCACGTTATTGCTGCAAAAGCAGTAGCATTCCACGAGGCATTGCAACCCGAGTTTAAAACCTACCAACAGCAGGTGAAAAGCAATGCTGCTGCCATGTCAAAGGCATTTGTGGATATGGGCTATAAAATATTCTCAGGCGGTACCGATAACCACCTTATGCTGATTGACCTTCGCTCGAAGTTTGCCGAGTTGAACGGAAAGCAAGCCGAAAATATTTTGGTGCAAGCCGATATCACTGTAAACAAAAACATGGTGCCGTTCGACACCCGTTCACCATTCCAAACATCAGGTTTCCGTGTAGGTTCGGCAGCTATCACTACCCGTGGCTTGAAGGAGGCAGACATGCCCGTTATCGCTTCGCTTATCGATAAGGTACTTTGCAACACCGATAAGGAAAGCGTGATAAAGGAAGTTCGCGGTGAGGTGAACAAGATGATGAAGGATTTGCCTTTGTTTGCTTGGTAGTAAATTCTGACGAATTTTCGATAAATGTCCCGCCAAAGCGGGACGATAAATGCCCTACGGGCGATAAACGCTTCGCGATAAAATTTGTCGCCCGTAATTATTTTATCTTTTTATCGTGCGCAGCACATTTATCGTTCCGTCTTAGCGGAACATTTTATCTAACTTAGAAAGAAATGAAAAAGATTTCTCTTGCCTTAGTTTTAATCGTAGGTTTTATGTCATCGTGCGCACAAAAAAATACACCAAAAGGTGATGTTTTCAAAACATCCATGGGTGACTTGTACGTGTACCACGTGGGGCATGCTTCGGTTATGCTCACGTTGGGCGATAAGGTTATCCAAGTTGACCCCGTTGCACAGCAGGGCAACTACGACTCGCTTGCCAAGGCCGATTTGATACTCATTACCCATGAGCACTCCGATCACTTTGATAACACAGCGTTGGAAAAGACTAAGAAGGCTGATACGGAAATTATCACCACCTCCACCGTAGAGCAAACGCTCAAAGGTGCAAAGGTGATGGTTAACGGCGAAAGCACCGAGTGGAACGGCATAAAGATTGAAGCCGTACCCGCCTACAATATGGTGCACATGAATCCCACCGGAGAGCCGTTTCATCCCAAAGGTGTAGGTAACGGTTTTGTATTGACCTTTGGTGACTTTAAGTTGTACATCGCAGCCGATACCGAAAATATTCCCGAAATGAGCGACCTCAAAAATATTGATGTTGCCTTCCTACCCAAGAATTTGCCTTACACCATGACTGACGAAATGTTTGTGTCAGCCGTAAAGTCGTTCAAACCAAAAGTGGTATACGTTTACCACTACTTTGAGCTGGATAACATTGCAGCCATTACAAAAGAGTTGGCTGCCGATGGAGTAGAGGTTAGGGTATTTAAAAAGTAGGCAATCGTAGCTGTGCGTTGTCACCCAGAGCCTGTCGAAGGGGTGCGGCGCGGCAAAGAGGGAAGTGCCCTCCCTGCATACTTTGACAGGCTCAGTATGACAGCCCGCATTGTATTGTCATTATCAATTGTCCATTATTAATTGTTCATTGTTTTTTGATGTCTAACACCGCAATTCTTCTCATGTACTGCCCCGACCAATCGGGGATTATATCTGTAGTAACCAAGTTTCTTACCGAAAATAACGGCAATATTTTATACCTCGACCAGCACGTTGACCGAGAAGAACAGCAATTTTTTATGCGTGTAGAGTGGGATTTAGAAAACTTCTCTATCCCACAGGAAAAAATACCTGACTATTTCGAGACGCTTATTGCCAAAAAATATTCGGCTAAGTTCAGCATTTTCTTCACGGAGCAGCGTCCGCGCATGGCCATTTTTGTGTCGAAAATGTCGCACTGCCTCTACGATATGCTGGCGCGCTACAGCGCAGGAGAGTGGAACGTGGAGGTGCCCCTCATTATCAGCAATCATACCGATATGGAGCCCGTGGCAAAACAGTTTGGCATACCTTACCACGTAATACCCGTAACCGCCGACAATAAGGCAGAGCAGGAGGCTAAGCAGCTGCAATTGCTTAAGGAGCATAAAGTGAACTTTATGGTGCTGGCGCGCTACATGCAGGTGCTGTCAGATAATTTTATCAAGCAATATCCTAACAAAATTATCAATATTCACCACTCGTTTTTGCCTGCATTTGCAGGAGCAAAACCTTACCACGCTTCATTTGAGCGTGGGGTGAAAATTATAGGCGCCACCAGCCACTACGTTACTGCCGACCTTGATGCAGGGCCTATTATTGAGCAAGATGTGGTGCGTGTAACGCACAAGGATACCATAAATGACTTGGTGCATAAGGGGCGTGACTTGGAAAAAATTGTACTTTCGCGTGCCGTGTATGCTCACCTGCAACGCAAGGTGTTGGTGTATAAGAATAAAACTATAATATTCAGCTAATGAATTTCAGATTCCAAGTTTCAAATTTCAGATTGGTGTTGCCGGACTGGGGTTTGAAATTTGAAATTTGAAATTTGAAATTTTTATGATTGAAATAATTCCCGCCATAGATATCATCGACGGAAAGTGCGTGCGCCTTACCAAGGGTGATTATGCGCAGAAGAAGGTGTATAACGAAGACCCGCTGGAGGTAGCAAAATCCTTTGAAGGTATTGGAATACATCGCCTACACGTGGTGGATTTGGATGGGGCAAAGGCGAAGCATATTGTCAACCACAAGGTGCTTGAAAAAATTGCAGGCAAGACAAACTTAGTAGTTGATTTTGGCGGCGGACTTAAAACCTCGGACGATTTGCGCATAGCTTTTGAATGCGGTGCAAAAATGGTTACAGGTGGCAGCATTGCTGTGAAAAATGCGGAAGAATTTACGCGCTGGATTGAAAAATACGGTGGTGAGAAAATTATTCTTGGTGCAGATGTGAGTAATGAAAAAATTGCGGTTAGCGGTTGGCAGGAAGATACTGATGTGGAGCTGCTGCCGTTCATAAAATCGTACATGAATAAGGGCGTTACACAGGCCATTTGCACCGATATAAGCAAGGACGGTATGCTGCAAGGTCCCAACGTAGCGCTCTACAAAAAAATACTGGAAGCATTCCCCGCGTTGCATTTGATAGCAAGCGGCGGTGTTTCGGAAATGAAGGATATTGAGGAGTTGGATAAAAACGGTCTTCGCTCGGTAATTGTGGGCAAGGCCATTTATGAAGGAAGGATTACAATGGAGGAGTTAAGCCGCATTGTGAATTGATTCGTAATTCGTAATTGATTTGGATATGGTTGATTTTGCAAAAATGAACGGTCTTGTTCCCACAGTGGTGCAGGATAGCGCTACGAGCAAGGTGCTTATGGTGGCGTTTATGAATGAGGAAGCGTACAAGAAAACGCTCGAAACAAAGTTGGTTACTTTTTACAGCCGCACCAAGCAGCGCTTGTGGACTAAGGGTGAGGAAAGTGGTAATTTTCTCGATTTGGTAAGCATTATCGAGGATTGCGATCATGATACGTTTTTGGTGAAAGCTAAGCCGCGCGGTGTGGTGTGCCATACGGGTGCTGATACCTGCTTTGGTGAAAAAAACACCAGCGGTATCCTTTTCCTTGACTACTTGCAAAACCTTATTCAGACTCGTAAGAAGGAGATGCCAGAAGGCTCCTACACTACCAAACTTTTTCAAAAGGGTGTAAATAAAGTTGCGCAAAAGGTGGGCGAAGAAGCCGTAGAGCTGGTGATTGAAGCAAAGGATAATAACGAAGAACTGTTTTTAGGAGAAGCTGCCGACTTGATGTTCCACTACTTGGTCTTGCTTACGCAAAAGGGCTACGCTCTTGATGATGTAGTGAAAGTTTTGGAACAACGACACAAGTAATGATCAAAAGTTGCACGTGTGGAGCGCTTGCAGCGCTTATGTTATTTCTATTTGTTCTGCCACTTTACGCGCAGGATAGCGTGCGACAAACTTGTAAACCCGTCCCATATACCCAGCAAATTATACCCGTAGCCCTTATTGCCACGGGTTCGGTACTTCTTGTAAATCAGCATGTAAATAAGGCATTTAACGACTGGTTGCCTAATGCCCATACCGAGGTTGATGATTACATACAGTACCTTCCCATGGCAGGTATGTACATTGCCGATATAGCAGGAGTAAAGGCAAAAAATAGCGTATGGGATCAAACCAAGTATTTGGCAATTTCGCAGCTAGCTACGGCTATAGTGGTACAAACGCTCAAGTATACCGTGCAGGAGCAGCGTCCTAACAATGGTGCGTATAACTCTTTTCCTTCGGGGCACACCAGCGTGGCTTTCACCGGCGCTACGGTGCTTTACCATGAATTTAAGGATAGCAATAAGCTGATTGCCTACAGCGGCTTTGCTGTGGCTACGGTAGTTGGCGTGCTGCGTATGACCAACGAGCGACACTGGCTCTCGGACGTGCTTGCCGGTGCGGGTATAGGCATGCTATCGGCTAACCTTGTTTACTACTTCGAGCCGTTGAAAAACTGGCAACCCTTCTCAAAAAAATCCGACAAGATTTCCCTTTTTCCATACTATGATGGGCAATGTACGGGAGCTATGTTTGCACTAAGATTCTAAAGAAAGAAAGGATAAATGTGCTTCGCACGATAAAAAGATAAATGCCCTGCGGGCGATAAAATTTATCGCGAAGCCTTTATCGAGCGAAAGCATGTGTGTGAGGTTTTATCGTCACGCTGTAAGCGTGACATTTTATCTTTTTATCCCTTTATCATGATTCCCGTCATCAACCTCCCGCTATCACCTCTTCTGTGCGAAAAATAATCCTTGTTGTTGCAGTGGGTGCAGGTGTTTACCAAGCCAATGTTTGCGGGATTTAGACCAATGGCGAGCAGCTGGTGGCGGTTGGCTTGCTGCATGTCGAAGTGTGGCCTGCCCGTGGTGGGTGAGTAGTGAATAAATCCGTTGGTAGAGCCGAAGTTTTGCTGCACGTTGCTCACCACCTCTTCTCCCACCTCATAGCAGCATTTTCCAATGTTACAACCTATAGCAGCAACCATGTATTGCGGCTGACAACCGAATTCGCGCTGCATTTTTTCTGCTGTAAGACGAACAATTTGTTGCACCGTGCCGCGCCAGCCTGCGTGAATGGCGGCTACCACTTTTTTATCGGGAGCGTAGAGTAGGATAGGGGTGCAGTCGGCTGTTTTTACCGCAACGCACACGTTGGGTACAGCGCAAATAAGCGCGTCAGAATTTGGTATAGAACTCGGTTTTTCAGTCGCGCCACGACCTTTCATTTCCTGTGTTACCACAGTAATATTGCAACCGTGTACTTGGTCGGCTACGGTGAGGGCAAGTGGAGTGAAGCCCGCGGACTGTGCCAATAATGCACGATTTTTTACCACATTCTCAACCGTGTCGTTATCGTGAAAACCAAGGTTGAGCGAGGTGTTGCTCTTTGTACTTACACCACCGTGACGTGTGGACGAAAAGTGTAACACTTCGCTGTGGTAGCGATTAAAAATGGGAAAGGTGGTAAAAATAGGGGAGTTTGTCATTCTGTGCGAGGCGAAGAATATCAAGATAATACGATTTTGCCAACATGAGATTGGCTTTGCCGAACTGACGGTTCTTCGCTTCGCTCAGAATGACAGGAAGGCAATGCGGTAGACTTATTCCATCTGCGCTAAATCTATGCTTGCAGAGTCAATTTCCTTGATGTGTCCGTTTTCGCACTTAATGGTGCGATGAGGAAATTGGTGTAATAGGTTGTAGTTGTGCGTGGCCATTATCACTGAGCGACCGCTGCTGCTAATTTCGTTGAGCACGGCCATAATATCTTCCGATGTTTCGGGGTCAAGGTTTCCTGTGGGCTCGTCGGCTAAAATGACCTCTGGGTCGTTGAGCAGGGCACGAGCAATCACCACGCGCTGCTGTTCTCCACCCGACAGCTGATGCGGCATTTTTTGGCTTTTGTTTATCAAATTTACCTTTTCCAGTACGCCCAATACACGCTTTTTTATCTCCATGTTGTCTGTCCAGCCTGTGGCTTTGAGTACAAAAAGCAGGTTGTCGTGCACGTTGCGGTCGGTGAGTAGCTGAAAATCCTGAAATACCACGCCGATTTTGCGGCGCAAGTAGGGTATGTGCGAATCCTTAATGTTGTGCAACTTGTAGCCAGCTATCCAAGCTTCACCATGCCTCAACTTCAGCTCGGCATTTAGCGTTTTTATTAAGCTTGATTTTCCGCTTCCTACTTTTCCCACAAGGTAAATAAATTCACCACGCTCAACGTTGAACGTAACGTCGGATAAAATGAGGTGCGGACCCTGAAAAATATTGGCTTTTTTGACTTCAATGATGGTATCGAGTGAGGACATGGCGCTGAATTTTAGAACTACAAAAGTACGTATTTATCCAATACCAGCCTAACCATACTTTCCTTATGAATTTTTAACCTATGAAAGTCTTGTTTTTTGTAGGTATAAAGGGGAATAGCGATTACCTTTACAAGTTTAAATAAAGCAAGTTAATTATCGCTATGCAGCTATCATTTTACCGCTCGAAATTTGTCTTAGTAGCGCTTACGCTAATTCTTTCTATTCCATTGACAGCGCAAACGGTGCGCGATATGAGTGAGGTCAACGAGACCTTTCGCTATGCGCAGGAGCTTCAGCGAAAGAAGTTATACGGTTTGGCTCAAATGGAGTACGAGCGTGTGCTGGCAAAGGCTGAATCATGGTCGCCAATGTTTGTGGCAAACACCGAATTTCATATTCTGGAGTGTGCCTACGAGCAGTGGGCTCCCAATACTGAGGTGCTCATTGAGGCGTACATACAAAAATACCACGAGAGCGTATGGCAGAATAGCGCACGTTACCTGCTGGGTAAGTTGTACTATCGTGGTGGACAATACGACAAGGCTCTTGAAATGTTCGATAATTTTGAACCGCGCTCACTCTCAGAGGCCGACTTTCAGGAATACACATTTCAAAAAGCGTACAGCTTGTTTGTGCTGAACAAGTATGATAAAGCATCGCCTCTTTTCTCGCTGCTCAAGGATGAGGGTAGCAAGTATGCGTCCGCAGCCACCTACTACTACGCCCATATCGCTTATGAGGAAAAGCGCTTCGCAGTTGCCTTAAAAGGGTTTGAGGCATTGCGTAGCGATGAAACGTTTTCAAGATTGGTGCCGTACTACATTTTGCACATTTACCACTACCAAAAAAATTATGATAAGGTAATTGAGGAGGGTGTAGCCTTTATGGATAAGGCATCGGAGAAGCGGCAGCCGGAGGTTGCCCGCTTGATTGGTGAGGCTTACTACTGTAAAAAGCAGTATGCCGAAGCGTTGCACTACATTGAAAGGTTTGCTGCTACAGCTCCCGACCTTACCCGTGCCGATAAGTACCTGCTGGGTTATATTTACTACCAAAATAAAAATTATTCCAAGGCGGCGGATATTTTTGGGCAAATTACCGTAGGGCAGGACTCGATTGCGCAAAGCGCCTACTACTACCTTGCAGACGCTTTCATGCAGCAGGGCGATAAGCAAAATGCCGGTCGTGCATTTTTACAGGCTTCTAAAATGGACTTCTTTCCCGAAATTAAGGAAGATGCTATGTTTAGCTACGCTAAGCTGATGTTTGAACTCAATAGCGATCCCTTCAATGATGCCATTGATGCTCTTAACCAATATCTTGTTGCATATCCTAATTCGCGTCGCACCGATGAGGTGAACAAGTGTCTTATGCAAGCCTACATTCACTCCAAAAACTATAAGGCTGCGTTGTCTGCACTACAGGCTATCAATACCCCCGATGCCGATGTGTATGCTGCGCTGCAAAAGGTAGCATACCTCCGCGCGGTAGAGCTATTTCAAAACCAGAGTTATGCAGAGGCGATGAAGATGTTTGACTTGTCTCTCCAGTACTCCTCTTACAATTCCACTACAGCTGCGCTGGCAAAGTATTGGAAGGGTGAGGCAGCTTATCGTGAAGGCGACTACTCGCTTGCGCAAAATTTGTTTAACGACTTTGTGCTGTCGGCAGGCATATCGCAAACACCCGAATATAAGGTGGCGCACTACAGCCTTGGGTATAGCTTGTTTCAGCAAAAGCAGTACGCCAATGCTACGGGTTGGTTCCGTAAATATATTGCCTTTGCCTCCGATAAGCCCAATGCTATGCTGTGTGATGCGTACAATAGGGTAGGCGATTGCAACTTTATGCTGCATGGTTACAGCGAGGCTATCGAAAACTACAAAAAAGTAATAGCGCTTAATATTGTCGATGCTGATTACGCAGCCTTCCAAAGCGGTATTTGCTACGGATTGGTGAACGAGCAAGATAGAAAAATAGACCTGATGAACACGGTGATAAATTTTCGTCCGGCCTCGACATACTTGGATAATGCGCTGTATGAGAAGGGACGCTGCTATGTGCAAATGCAGCAGTATGGGCAGGCAATTAATGCCTACACGCAGCTGCTGAGCAAATTTCCGCAAAGTCTGTTTTACGCAAAAACGTTGATAGAGTTGGGGCTGATATACGTGAATAAAGGTGATAATAAGGAGGCGCTTGACTACTACAAACGTGTGGTGAAGGACTTCTCGGGGACATCCGAATCTCGCAGTGCGCTATTGGGCGTAAAAAATATTTACGTAGAAATGGGTGATGTGGATGCTTATGTGAAGTATGTGTCGGGCATTAAAAATGTGGGGCAGGTAAACGCTTCGGAGCGTGATTCCATGACCTTTGACGTAGCTGAACGCTTTTACGTGAATAACGACTGTGATAAAGCTAACCTTTCCCTGCAAAAGTACCTGAAGGAGTTTCCGTTGGGAGCATTTGTGGTCGATGCGCATTTTTATCTTGCCGACTGCGACTACCGCGCGGGCAAGTTAGATGAAGCAGTGCAGCACTTTGCTTATGTACTAAAAATGCCCAAAAGCAGCTATACAGAGCCCTCGCTGTTGGGTGCGGCGCGTGCATCTTTTGAAATGGGCGATAATGCTAAAGCTGCCAATTACTATGAGCAGTTGGAACAGATAGCCAGTACTAAAGCAACGCTTGTAGAGGCGCGCGTGGGTAAGTTACGTGCCAATTATTTAAGTAGAAACTATATGCATGTACCTGTTGATGCCGATGCTGTACTGGCCGTAGATAACCTCGCACCCGAACTGAGTCGGGAGGCGCACTTTAAGCGAGCTAAAGCGCAGGACGCATTGGGGAATGCTGATAAGGCCCAGGAAGATTACCTGTTGGTGGCCAATAGCGTGGCAACAAAGGAGGGTGCCGAATCGCAGTATAGGGCGATTGGATACTTGTTCAATAAAAACAAGTTGGATGAAACCGAAAAAGCGATACTTGCATTTGCTCAAAGTGGAACACCACACCAGTATTGGCTTGCAAAGAGCTTCATTATACTGGGTGATATATACGTAAAGCGTAATGACGCTTTTCAAGCTAAGGCAACCTATGAAAGTATTCTCGATGGCTACACGGTACCAAATGATGGTATTGTGGATGAGGTTACCGGTAAAATGCAGCAGCTGATGAATGAAGAAAAGGCGAAGGAGGAGAAGGTTCCCCAGCCGGAGTCTCTAAATGTTGTACTATAGCATTGTGCACTGCTATCTTGCTATGTCCCTATGGACCATCGGTTTAAAATGGTAAAAGAATTTTTGCAAAAAAAGATATATGAAAAGAGTTTTCTTTCCCTTGTTAATGATGTTAGCTGCCGCAACCAACCTTACGGCGCAGGACGAAGGGTTAACAAAAACGGTGGAGGTGTCGCGTGCTTACGAGCCTACCATCCCCAACGCGTACAAAATAAATCCCATTCCGCGCATTGACGATACAACCAAGGTAGCCACAACGTTTACTTACCCGCTGCGTCAAACTAAACCCATTACCGATAGCTATCTTACTAATCCTATTCCTCCTGCACGCATACAGCATGAGCGTTACAACAAGTCGGAGGAGCGCAATAGTGGCTATGTACGTGTGGGCTTGGGTGTAAAAACCACTACCTTGCTTGATGCCTATTACGGTAGCCAACGTGGTAAAGACTTTTTGTGGGATGTGTACGCTAACCACTACGGCAACTATGGTGATGTGAAAAACGAGGCGAAAGAGAAGGTGCCTACGCTGGATATGCGGAACGAATTTGGCGCCTCGGGGCAGTATAACTTTGCTAAGGGTGTTCTGTATGCCAATGCTGGTTTTCATAGGCACGATGTGCGTATGTATGGTTATGATACAAAATCTTTTACGCTGAATGACTATAAGGCTTTACCCAATGATGAAAAACGTCAGTACTACAACACTACCTTTGCAAGTGTAAAGTACGATGGCTACGGACAGCTTGATTCGGCATGGAAGTTCGGTGGTAAGTTTAACTTCTACGATTGTCGTAATCGCTACCCCCAAGCTGAGGATGCGTTGGAATTTAACCTGCATGCCGGAAGAAGCATAACGCCTACCACCATGGTGGGTATGGAGTTGAATACCAATATTTATATGCGCAACAGTGAGCTGGCGCCCAGCAATAATACGGTGGTTTCGCTTTTGCCTCAAGCTATTGAAAGACGTGAAAATTGGGAGGCGTCAGCCAAACTCAATCTTACGTTTGATAACTTTAGCGGGGATGTGAAAACTTACTTTTACCCGGTGCTTAACTTTACCGCTTTGCTCAACGATGGACTGTTTTTACCCTACGTAGAGGTGAGTGGCGATCACCAAATCAACAATTTTAAAACTATTACTACAGAGAACCCGTACATAACGCCCGATATACAGCAAAAGTTACGCAACACGCAAAAGGCCATATCGTTTAAGGGTGGTATAAAGGGACACATAGGCTCTATGTTCAGCTATGACTTGGAGTTGGCATACGCTTTTGTGAACGATATGTATTTTTACGCTACAGACACCGTACACGACCAGTACAACCTCGGTAATCAACTCGACATATTGTACGACGACGTGAAGTTATTCACCTTTAAGGGCGGAGTTCGTGTGCTGCCCTCGAGTGCGTTGGAGTTGAGGTTATGGTTAGAGTACAACAAATACACCATGGATAAGTTGCCTGTGGCCTACAACCGCCCATCGACAAGTGTGCAGATGAAGGTGAACTATAACCTGTGGAAGAAGTTATACATGTACGCTCGCCCCAGCTTGCTGGGCAGCTACAAGGCGCGCGACTTTGAAGGCAATGAGGTAAAGCGAGGTTTGGGCTTCGACCTTAGCCTTGGTGCCGACTACCAATTCGAAAACCGTTCGTCGGTATTCCTACAGCTCAACAACGTTACCGTAAGCCGCTATCAGGTGTACAACAACTATCCTACCTACGGTATTAACGTAATGTTGGGCTACAGCTTTCTGTTTTAGTAGGAAAGAATATTGTACCGTAGTTTTACCGCAAATTCGTAGCGATAGCTCACGTCGTTTACCAGCGGCAGCTTAAACTCGGCAGCAACTATAAGCGATGGAATAATGTTGTAGCCTACCTCCACGTCAAGCGGAAGGTCAAATACGCTGCTTTCGAAATCGTATACCCACGTGGCGTAGTAACCCGCGTACCAATTTTTTCCCCAATAGTCAACGTTGGGTGATATGGCTACCTGCCTCACATCCGCACGGTCTTGCTTTCCGGCAAACGAAAAGCGGTATTCAGCCGTAAACGATACCGTTCCCTTTGATTCCTTAATAAAGTACATGGCACCGGCGCCAACCTGCATTTGCCACTTGCCGCCACCCAACGCGCTGTTGGTTGCCGTGGGCATCACCATGTTGCAGTGCGCGCCGTAAAAAACCTCCTTTATATTACCGAATACCCTTGTATAGCGTAGGTTTAGGTCGCCTAAGCCCCACAGGGTACTGCCGTTGTCGGTAAGGTTGGTAGAGACCACGGGCACGTCAAAGCGCAGGTGAGCATTGCCGTTAAATGTAGCGACATTGCGTATATAGTAGGTGTCGAAAAATCCGTTGTCGCTGTACACCACGCGGTCGTATCGCGGGCTCACGTAGTACATGTTGGCAAAGGGGTAGGGGTATAATTCAGCACCCCGTCCCAACGGCATTTTTCTATCGCTTTGCGCAAGCAATAGCTGACAGCCTAATAGTAGCAGTAGAGTAAGTGCTAGCCCCCTCATTTTTTTAAATTTAACTATACAAATATATAATAATTTAAAAGACTCAGAAAACTTGTTTGTTATCCATGCTTTTGTATCTTTGCCCCGATTTTTCAAAATAACTATTATACGAAATATGGTCGTAAACGCACTTGGCTACTACGTTCCGGCACACAGAACACCCAACGCTTATTTTTTGGAAATGAATGGTCTTACCGATGAATGGATAACACACCGCACCGGCATTAAGACCCGCGCGTGGGCTAACGAAACGGAGACCATAGATTACATGTGTATCGAATCAGTGAAAAGGGCTATTCCCCAGCTGCCTTACGATATTACCGATGTTGACCTTATAGTATTTGCATCGTACTCGCCCACCGATACCGTAGCTACCACGGCGCACATTGTACAGCGTGAGTTTAAGATTGAAAACGCGAAGGCGTTTTACGTGTCGTCGGCATGCTCATCGGCTATTAACGCGCTCGAAATTATTCAGCTGTTTTTTGACGGAGGTAAAGCATCAAAGGCATTGCTACTTTCAGCCGATCGCAATACTAGCTACTTCAACGTGCGTGACCCCAAGGCAGGTCACCTGTGGGGTGATGCTGCCACCGCGTTTTTCTTCTCAAAAGATAAAATGAAGGATGGCGAAGCCGAAATGGTAGATATTCTTACGCAAGGTTTAGGGCATATAGGCAAGGGGCGCGAGGGCGTTTACCTTAACCCCAAAAACGAGGGCATTGTAATGAACAACGGTAAGGATGTGTTTACGCAAGCCTGCACCTATATTGCAAAAAACGCCAAAGATATTGTAGAAAAGAATGGCTACACGCTCAATGACCTGTCGTACTTCATAGGTCACCAAGCCAATGCCCGTATAGTAAAACACGTGGTAAAAGAGTTGGGCATACCCGAGGAAAAAGCGCTGAATAACATTGAGGAGTTGGGCAACACAGGCTCGGTGAGCTCCATGCTGCTGCTTGCACAAAATTACGAGCGCTTTAAAAAAGAAGACTTGGTTTGCCTATCAGTATTCGGTGGTGGCTACTCCGCCGGTGCTTGCTTGGTGAAGTTTTAAAAAAATGAAATCTTTTATAGATTGCGTTTGCGAGGAGATTCCTCATTACGCTTCGCTGCATTCGGAATGACGATGTCCTGAAAGTAAAAAGGAAAGAAGAAAGGGATGCGGCGTAGCCGCATCCCTTTCTTCTTTTTATTTCTCGCTCGTAGCCCGTCATTCCGAGCGAACGAGGTACGAGTGAGTCGAGGAATCTCCTCGCAAATGCAGTCATTTGCATGCTTTGCTCAGAGAGTCCTGTATTATTCTACTTCCTGTAGCTTTTTTTCTCTCCGCCACCTTTGCTGTAACCGCCGCTGCGACGACCACCGCGATCACCACCTCTGTCACCGCCACGATCTCCACGATCGCGATCACCACGGAAACCTCCGCGACCACCACCGCGTTGTTGAGCGAAGTCACCACCGCCACCGCTACGGTCATTTTTTGAAATTTCAGCCAAAGGCTTTTCGTCCTTACCGCGTAGCGCGTTAAGCATGCGTAGGGCATCCTCGGCATCTTCGTAAGGTACGGTGGCGAATGAGAAGGCATCCATTACCTTCACATCGTCAATCTTGCTATCGGTAAGTTTAGTGTGCTTCTTTAGGAAGTCAACCAAGTCGCGAGGACTCATGTCGTCCAGCTTACCCAGTGAGATAAACAAACGGGCAGTACCGCGCTTATCTACCGAGAAGGTGCGAATTTCGGAGTAGTGCTTTATATCTAGCTCGTTCTTAAACGCCAGGCGAATAATAGCAGCCAACGCTGTTTCCGCGCCGTGTTCCTCAATAATTTCTTCAGCCAGCGCAGTGTAGTCGCTGTATGTACCCAACTCAATAATTTCCGACAAGTCGTCCTTAATACGGTTGCGCTTTACGGCAATTACATCCGATGCCTTTGGCAGCGTTTCCTTGCGAATTTGCGTTTTAATTACCTTCTGCATTTGCATCAGCAGGCGGTACTCGCTTGATGAAATAAAGGTAATAGCAGTACCTTCCTTACCCGCGCGACCTGTACGGCCAATGCGGTGCACGTAGGCATCAAAATCCTGCGGCAGCGAGTAGTTGATTACGTGCGTCAGGTCGTTAATGTCAATACCACGAGCAGCAACGTCCGTAGCCACCAGTATGTTGATTTGCTTTTTGCGGAAGCGTCCCAAAATCTTTTCACGCGCCATCTGCGTCAAATCACCGTGCAGGCCATCGGCCTCGTAGCCGCGCGTAATCAGCTTACTAACCACTTCGTCGGTGGTAACCTTGGTACGGCAAAATACCAGGCCGTAAAATTCCGGCTCCACGTCAATAATACGGGTCAACGCGTCGAAGCGGTCGGCTTGGCTAACCTCAAAGTAAATTTGGTCGGTAAGATCGGTGGTGAGCTGCTTGGCCTCTACCTTCAGGTGCTCAATGTCGCGCATGTACTTTTTGGCCATCTTGGCAATGCGGTCGGGCATAGTAGCCGAGAACAGCATTACGCGGCGCTCATCGGGCGTACTCTTGAAAATCTCCTCAATATCGTCAATAAAGCCCATGTTGAGCATCTCATCGGCCTCGTCCAAAATGAACCAGCGAATGTTGCTCAAGTCGAGGCTGCCACGGTTGATGTGGTCAATTACGCGGCCGGGTGTACCCACCACAATATCCACGCCCTTTTTCAAGCGGCGCAATTGCTCGCTGATAGACGCGCCACCGTAAATGGTGGCAATGCTTATGTTGCGTGTGCCTTTAAACGAAATAATTTCGTCGCTCACTTGCAACGCCAGCTCACGGGTGGGCGCAAGAATAAGCGCTTGAACTTTGCCGTTTGGCTCCAGCTGCTCCATAATGGGCAAGCCGAACGCAGCGGTTTTACCCGTTCCGGTTTGTGCTTGCGCAATAATGTCCTTGTCGCCACGCATGAGCGCAGGAATAGACAAGCGTTGAATAGGTGAGGGGGTTTCGAAGCCTTTTGCTTTTAGGGCTTCAAGGGTTGCTTCGGAAAAACCGAAGTCGTTAAAATCCATAATTTCCTCTGCGGGATTGAAATTCTTTTCCATGTTTTTTGTTTACGTTTTGTGAAATGAAAACTTGTGGATGGCACACATATTCTACATGGACAAGATTTACAGAATTTACAGGAATCTTTGCTAAGAGCAGAGTTTGCCTGTTAATCTTGTTAATCCTGTCTGAAAATTCAGTGTGCTGAACAAGCGCCCAAATCGGATTAAATATTGGGCGACATCTCTCACAAATACGACTAAAACGACGGAATTTTAAGATACAGATGAGCTATCACCCTACGGTAATGAGGGCGCAAAGGTAGTGAAATAATTGATAATTAAAAATTAAGAATTAAAAATTAAGAATTTAGAGGGAAATTATGCGAATTTTTACGTGATGGCAAGGATTAGTCAACCTTTTGATTATTGAACACTTAACGCTACCATTACGGGGAAATGATCAGATGGAAATTTTCCTTTGTACGAGTCGGTTATAAGCGTGTAGCTTGTGGGTGAGAAGTGGCGTGTAACAAAGATATGGTCAATAATGGAAGTGTCCTGCAACGCATCCCCAAACCCGTTGTAGCTGCCGTTGCCATGTGTATATGGTGCGTCCACTTGCGTGTAGCAGTCGGTTAGCGTAGGCGATGCCGCCAATATTTGGTACAGCGACGATTCCCTTTCAAAGTTGAAATCACCCATAAGCATAGTTGGTTCGCTGCCCGCTATAGCATTGATTTTTTCCTGTATCAGCCTACAGCCTTCTTCGCGCGCTATCTTGCCCATATGGTCGAGGTGGAGGCAAAAAACGTAGAAGCTATTCCCCTTGCTCTTGTCTTGTAATTTCACCCAAGAGCAAATGCGCGGGTAGTGCGCATCCCAACCCAACCCCGGCTTTTCGGGTGTTTCCGAAAACCAGAAGTCGCCCGAATCGAGCAGCGCAAACTTTTCATTCTTGTAAAAGATAGCCGAGGTTTCACCCTTTTGCTCGCCATCATCACGTCCACGACCGTAGTAGCTGTACTGTGGTAGCCCCATTTTTAAATCGTTCAGCTGGTTGTAAAAACCCTCCTGTGTTCCCATTACATCAAAATCGTAGTGACTCATCAGGTTCGCTACATGCGGACAGCGATCTACCCACTTGTTGCCCGTATCAATATGCGGAATATCCAAGCGGATGTTGTAGGTAGCAATGCGGTAGGTTTGTTCTTGTCGTCCGCAGCCGATTAGGAGTAGCAGGGTGGTGAGGTATAGGCAGAGTTTTTTCATGGCATTGAAAAAGAATTGATTGATAAAGGTAGTGAAATATTTTTTTTGTAGCATTAAACGGTATGCAGCCATGTGTTTGGACGTTGATTCCCTCGTAATGCCGTAGAATTTTTCCTACCTTTGTCTACTTATGACCGATTTCACCAAAATACTTTTCCAATACTGGGGACACCGCGCTTTCCGACCTTTGCAGGAGGAGGTGGTGGCCTCGGCCTACGAGGGGCGCGACACGCTGGCGTTGATGCCTACGGGTGGTGGGAAGTCGGTGTGCTTTCAAGTGCCAGCGCTTGCTAAGGAGGGTATTTGTTTGGTGGTTACGCCGCTTATTGCGCTCATGAAAGATCAGGTGGAGAACCTGCAAAAGAGGGGCATCAAGGCGCTGGCGGTGTATTCGGGCATGACTAATCGCGAGATTGATGTAGCGCTGAACAATTGTCTGTATGGCGATTACAAATTCCTGTATCTTTCGCCCGAACGCCTGGGAACCGACATGTTCAAAGCGCGTGTGCTGGATATGAACGTCAACCTTATAGCCATTGACGAGGCGCACTGCATATCGCAGTGGGGGTATGACTTTCGCCCCTCGTACATGAAAATTGCCGAGCTGCGCGACCTGCTACCCGATGTGCCCATTCTTGCGCTCACCGCCACGGCTACGCCTGAGGTGGCGCAGGACATTATGGAGAGGCTACGCTTTCGCGAAAAAAATCTTTTGAAGAAAAGTTTTGAGCGCAAAAACTTGGTGTACGTTGTTCGCCAAACTGAGGATAAGCGTAAGGAACTGCTTAAAATAGCGCAAGGCGTACCGGGTACAGCGGTGGTGTATGTGCGCACGCGTGGTGCTACGATGGAGGTTGCCGATTTTTTACGCCAAAATGGCTTTTCAGCCGACTCTTACCATGGCGGTATGAGCAACGAAGAGCGCAGCCGTAAGCAGGACGAATGGAAAAACGGCGCTACCCGTATAGTGGTTGCCACCAACGCCTTTGGCATGGGTATTGACAAAGCCGATGTACGCTGGGTGGCACACATGGAGCTGCCCGATTCACTGGAAGCCTACTATCAGGAAGCGGGACGTGGCGGACGTGACGAGAAAAAGGCTTTCGCTGTGCTACTATACAACGAAATGGACAGGCTGTCGATGGATAAGCGCTACGCCACAGCCTTTCCGCCCATAGAGGAAATTAAGCGTGTGTACCAATCCGTGTGTACCTACTTGCAAATACCCGTGGGTGTGGGTATGGATACGGTACACGATTTCAATATGCGCGATTTTTGCACCGCCTACAAAATGCACTCGCTCACGGTGTACAGCGCCTTGCAATTCCTTCAGCGTGACGGTTACCTTGAGCTCACCGACGAGTTGGACAACCCCTCACGCCTGATGTTTATTATTGACCGCGAGGAATTGTACAAAATCCAGATACTCAACCCTGAGCTGGATTTGGTCATAAAAGCCCTGCTGCGCGCCTACAGCGGCCTGTTTTCGCAGTACGCGCCTATTGACGAAGCTTTTGTTGCCAACGCCATTCGTCTTACGCCAAGCGATGTGTATCAGGCGCTGAAAAAGCTATCGCAGCTGAAGGCTATATCGTATATCCCACGTAAAAAAACGCCCCTGCTTATTCTCACCGAGGATAGGTTGGACGATAAAAATCTTCGTATAACCAAGGAAAATTATGCCGACCGAAAGGAGCGCTACGTAAAGCGCACGGAGCACATGCTGGCGTACGCATCAAGCACCACCAAGTGTCGTAGCCAGCAGCTGCTGGCCTACTTTGGAGAAACCGACAGCTACCGCTGCGGACAGTGCGATGTGTGCCTTGAACGAAATGAACTCGACATCAGCAAGTATGAAATGGACGAAATGTTGGAGCACATTAAAAAGTACCTGAATGCACAATCCATGGGCTTAGAGGCATTGATAGATACGCTTCCGCAAAAAACAGAGAAAATGCTAAAGGTAGTTCGTTGGTTGCTGGATAACGGTAAGATTGAGGAGGAGAACGGCATGCTGAAGTGGAAGTGATACCTCTCCCTAAATCCCTCTCCACAAGAGAAGGACTTTTCAGCCCACAAGCCCTTTGTGTCCACGGATAAATATTCTGGGCACACGCCCCTCTCCAGTGGAGAGGGGTTGGGGGAGAGGTAGAAAAAACTTGTAAATACTGTCTAATAACTCTATATGAGCGATATAATTTTAACCGCCCTAATTAACCTCTTTGCCTTGTGTGGAGCGCTGGCAAATATCAATCGCGAGGAGTCGGAGCAGCTGCTCAAAACGTACCTCACGCGCTTCTTCGGCATTCGCTCCGTGGATAACTACATGGCGCTGTATAACGACCTGCGCGACCTGTACGAATCGTCGCTCGACATTAACCGACAGGAGGTGGTGGGCAACATTTGCCGTAACCTGCAAAAGAAGGTGCTGTACGAAGACCAAGCGCTGATGCTGCTTCGCCTAATGGAATTTGTTGCATCCAATCGTAGCGGCTACGAGGCCATGGAAGGGGTGCTCAAGGATATTGCCTCGGCATTCAATATTCCCGAAGTGCAGTACAACGATTTTAGCGCCTATGTTACCAATAAGCCATCGCCCAACGTAGTTGTTTTTTCGGAAGAGTGCAACTCCCTTGCAGGTCTGTCGGGTAGCCTTAGCATTTTGCAAATTAAGGAATTCAATAAAGTTCTTTTTACCTATAGGGGCAGCGCGGAGCTGTTCATGAATGATATTCCCGTGGTGCCGGGTATTTTTATGACGTGGGAAAAAAGCGGCGTGCTCAAAGGTTCGCATACGCCTCCCATTTATTTTTCCAACATTCGCGCCGTACTTGATAAGGATTTGCCGCAAACCTACATTGAGCTCACGGGACGCAACATCGATTTCCGATTTAAGAATAGCGACAACGGGATGCACAATTTCTCGTTCGACCTGCGTAGCGGGCAGCTGGTAGCCATTATGGGCGGTAGCGGGGTGGGGAAGTCCACCTTGTTGGGTTTGCTCAACGGTAATCTTACGCCGCAAAGCGGAACGGTAGAAATTAACGGCTATTCCATCAATCACACTGCCGTAAAGGATTTGATAGGATTTGTGCCGCAGGACGACCTGCTGATAGAGGAGCTCACCGTGTACCAAAACCTGTGGTACACCTCACGCCTATGCTTTTCCGATATGAGCGACGAGGAAATAGAGCGCCGTATCGACAGCGTGCTATCCGACTTGGGATTGCTGGCGGTGAAAAATCTCATGGTAGGTTCGCCACTCAAAAAGACCATTAGCGGAGGACAGCGCAAGCGGCTCAACATAGCGCTGGAGCTCATTCGCGAGCCCGCTGTGCTTTTTCTCGACGAGCCCACTTCGGGGCTTTCGTCGTCCGACTCCGAAAAGGTAGTCAATCTTCTGAAGGAGCAAACCTTCCGTGGGCGTTTGATTGTCGTCAACATTCACCAACCCTCGTCCGATATTTATAAGCTGTTCGATCGCCTGTGGCTGCTCGACAAGGGCGGCTACCCTGTGTACGATGGTAACCCCATTGAGGCCATTACCTACTTCAAGTCGGCAGCCTTTTATGCCGATGCCGAGCGCAGCACCTGCGAAACGTGCGGCAACGTGAACCCTGAAATAGTGCTCAACATTATTGAAGAAAAGGTGGTGGACGATAAGGGCGCGCTTACCGATAAGCGCCGCGTGTCGCCACAGGAGTGGAACCATGCCTACGAAGAATCACGAGGTGATTTCTCGGCGCCCAAAGTGCTATCGTTACCCGAAAATAAGCAGCACAAGCCTTCGCTGCTAAGTCAGTTTTCTATTTTTTTACAAAGAAACATAAAAACCAAGCTGGCCAACCGCCAGTACCTACTTATTGCGCTGCTTGAGCCGCCGCTGCTGGCGCTCATTGTGGCCTTTCTTACCCACTACGTGGGTGATGATGGCTACAGCCTTATGTACAACAAAAACTTGGTGTCGTACATTTTTATGGCGGTAATTGTAGCCACATTTTTGGGCATGAGCGTGAGCGCTGAAGAAATTATCAGGGACAAAGCGCTGCTTAAGCGCGAGCGATTTTTAAGGTTAAGTCGTGCCAGCTACCTGTGGTCAAAAATTGTTTTTCTGTTTGCTCTTTCACTGGTGCAAACCGCCCTATTTATACTTGTAGGTAACAGCATTTTGGGTATACACCACCTATTTACCTCATGGTGGGCTATCCTTTTTGCAGCCGCGTTTTTGGCAAATCTCACAGGATTATTCTTGTCGCAAACGCTTAGCTCCATTGTGGCCATTTACATATCCATTCCGCTGCTGCTTATTCCGCAAATATTGCTGTGCGGTTTGGTAGTAAAGTTCGACGACCTCAATACCAAATTCGACAATAACCTTGTTCCTATTATTGGGGATTTCATTCCCTCGCGCTGGGCATTTGAAGCGTTGGCGGTGGAGCAGTATACCAACAATGCTTATAATGCCCTGTTTTTTGAACAGGAGCGCGAGAAATTTGTAGCGCAGTACGAGCGTGTAGGCTTTGTATACGAGCTCGATAGTCGTTGGGAAACCGCGCATGACAAGTATTCGAAAAGTGAGTCAGATTTCGATAAGGATTTTACGTTAATAAAGTATAATCTGCCGCGTGTGGCTGCTGTTGCGGGGCTTCAACCCTTTTCAGCTATTGATTCTATTTCAGCCAACCACTACTCCGAGCACTTATATGCTTCGCTTAGTCGCTACTTTGAGCAGGCCGACTCGGTGCTGCGAATACTATCCGATAAGGCCACATTTGCCTTGGATAGAAGCGTTACCGCCTACCGCAATGCCTATGGAGCAGATAATTTGAGCGAGCTGAAAAAGGAGAACTTCAACTTAGAGCTGGAAAAGTTGCTGCTCAATACCACTACCACCCAGTTAAGTGTGGCGCGCGGCAACAAAATAGTTCCCCGCGTAGGCGTAGTGTACCTTGACCCCGAAAACCATTACGGGCGGGCAGCCTTCTACAGTCATGTGAAAATATTAGGAAATATTTATGTGCCAACATTCTACTTTAATTTGGCAGTGCTTGCCCTTATGATGTTGTGTACCATGCTACTTCTGTTTTTTGAAATACCAAGCAGATTTGTGCGGGGAAATGACTTGTAAATCAGTAGAAATCGCTACTTTTGTAGTTGTGTAAAACTACCCCCAACCCCCTAAAGGGGGCTATAACCGAAGTGGGTTATGTAACTTTCTCCCTCGAAGCGTCATTGCGAGGAGGAACGACGAAGCAATCTTCTATTTTGGCGAAGCCAATCATAACTTGAGGTTGCTTCGCTTCGCTCGCAATGATGCTACTGGCAAGCGCAGAATGTTATAGCCCCCTTTAGGGGGGTAAAGGGATAATTATTAAATTTTTTTTCATGAAAAGAATACTACTCTTATCAGCAACCGTGGCTTTGGCACTGATTTCAACCTCTTGCGGCAACAAACGCCCTAAAATGCCACAACTTTCCAACTACGTTCAGGATTCTACGCTGCAGGCGGATTTGGAAAAGCAGGTTGATTCCCTGTTCTCGCTCATTAGTGCGAAGCTGCCTACGCACCCTTTCATTGATATTAAAAACGGCAAGTTTACCCTTACGGAGCAACAAAAGAAGGTAAGGCCTACCTACCTGTTGCCATTGGATAAAGCGGATAATTTGCAAACATTTTCGCAAAAAAACATTGCGCTTAAGCTATACGTAATTGACCGTGCTGTAGCCGAAATGTACGGCATGTCCACCGAAGGGTACGATGCGGTGATTGCCGAACTTATAGCCGATGTAAATATACAGGAGTTTCCGTTCCGTGCTGGTATTGATTGGCAGTCGCCTGAAGCCCCTAAAGTATTCTTGGAGCGTACTAACGCTGTAATAAGGGAGCAAAAGGAGAAGGGCCAGCTCAACTACTTTGTGGAGCGCGTGGCAGCTTCGCTCATCGAATGTTCATTCCTGCTGTCGCAAGCCCCCGAGGTGTACTCGGAGGTACTTACCGATCAGGATTTGGCCGACTTGAGCTACGAGCTGGCTATAATGACCGATATTGTAGACAAAATGTCTATACGCTATCCCAACCTTATTCCCATACGGGCTACGCTGAATGTGTTGAAGCCATTGCATAGCGTAAGCGGCAAGCAGGAATTTTTGCAGCAGCTGAAGGGCATTACCCCTGCGCTTAAGGTTGCCCGTAACACGATACTTGATTAAAAATACAAATACATTTTAGACAAAAGAGATGAGAAAGATTTTATTGGTGGCAGCCTGCGTAACATTCGTCATGGTAGTCGCCTCATGCGGAAGTAAAAAACAAACCAAGAAAACCGAAGTGCCGGTTATGTCGTTGCAGGACTCTATACTTATGGTAGGCGTATTGGCTGAAGTGGACTCGCTATTTAGCCTCATGCGCGAAAAAATGCCGGTGACCACGCTGGTGGATTTCAAAACCGGTAGGTTGAAAATCACGGATCAGGAGAAAAAGGTAAAGCCAGATTACCTGATGCCGCTTTCAAAAGCTGATGGACTGCAAACTATATCACAGCAAAGTCGTGCGCTTATGATTTACGTCATGGATAGACCCATAGCTGAAATGTATGGAATGCCCACCGATGGCTACGATGCCGTAATAACCAAGTTAATGGCCTATTTGAGTATATATAACTTTCCCTTTGCGCTGGATATGGATTGGACCTCTCCCACAGCGCAGGAGGATTTTGTAAATCGCTCTCGCGAAATAGCCAAGCAGGAAAAGGATAGGGGCGCCGAGCGCTTTTTGGTGGAGCGTGCCGCTGCTGCTTGCATAGAATCCATATACCTGTTCTCGAAAAATCCTACCGTGTTCACCTCGCACTTTAGTAATGAGGATATAGCCGATATTACCTATCGTGTAGTATTGCTAACCAAAATGGTGGATAAATTGGCGGCTTACTATCCCGAAATGAAGCCCATACAGTCGTCGCTTGATATACTGAATGCGTTGAATGCCACGGATAAAAACGAATTCACAGCGCAGCTGAAAAGTTTGACACCACAAATAGAAAAAGCACGTAATGGTTTGCTGGATTAACTATCAATATCAATTATAAAAAAATAAAAATGAAAAAATGGTTTTATATTGCAGGAGTGGCAACGCTTGTACTATTTGCCTCATGTGGTCGTAAGCAGGCAAAAAAAATAGCACCTATTCCCGCAGAGGATTCGGTATTTGTTACCATGAATATTTCGGTTAATGTGAATATCGATTCGTTTTTATCTGTGATATCAAAAAAATTACCACCACTATTTATAGTAGATGTTAAAACCGGAAAGTTAACTCTTGCTGAGAAAGCTAGAAAAGTAAAACCTAATTATTTAATGCCGCTATCCAAGGCGAGCGAGTTGCAAACTTTAGCGCAGAAAAATATTGCATTGGGCGTGTACACCGTTGACAAGGCGGTAGCCGAACTTTACGCTATGCCAACGGAGGAGTACGATGCCATTATTGCTCAGCTAATGGTGGATGTAAACGTAAACATCATGCCCGTTGATGATAACATGGATTGGAAATCACCTAACGTAGACGAGGAGTTTTCAAAACGGGCAAAAGCGTTAGCCGAATCGGAGAAAACAAAGGGTAATCAGCATGCCGTAGTTGAACGTGTGGCAGCATTACTTGTTGAGGCATTGTACGTTTACGCTCAAAACCCTGATTTGTTTACCGGAAATCTAACCAATGCAGAGGTCGAGGAATTAACCTACAATTTGTTGATGACGTCGGATATGGTTAACCAAATGGTTGCACAATTTCCGGAGATGCAACCGCTAAAGAATGTATTGGATTTAGTAACACCCTTGGGTGAAGCCATTAGTCAAAAACAGCTGGTGGTATTTTTGAATGATATAAAGCCGGCTATTACCGAGGCGCGCAATAAAATACTTGACTAAATTAGGAGTAGTGCCAAATGAAAATGCCATAGCAAATTTGCTATGGCATTTTTCTTTCCTTCTTGATTGCCTCGTATGCCTCCTGCACTTTGCGGAATTTTTCGTTGGCGGCGCGCTGCACATCCTCGCCCATTTGCGCAACCTTGTCGGGGTGGTGCTTCAGCGCCATTTTTCGGTGCGCCTTTTTCACCTCCTCGTTGGTAGCAGTACGGTCAATTTCCAGCACTTTGTAGGCCCACTCCCTGTCGGTTTTTACCGAGAACATAGCCTTTACCGAGTTGAAGTCGCCTGCCGAAATATTGAGGTAGCCCGCTATTTGCTCAATTATGCTAAGTTCTGAAGCACTAATGTTACCGTCGGCGGCAGCAATGCCAAACAGCAGGTGCAGCAGCTCAAGGTTAGCGGCGGGATTAAACTGTGTACGAACATTCATGCACACGCTGTACAGCGGAATTTCCTTTTGCAGCGCGTCGCGCAAAAAGAGCATGGCCTCGCGGGTAATGTCCGCACCAAAATTACGCAGGTAGAAGCTTTTTACAAACTCCAGCTCCGACTGCATAACCTTACCATCGGCTTTAAGTACGGCCGAAACCAGCAACGTGAGGTTGGTGGTAAAGGGGTTGAGGTGTGGTGCTCCTTGCGGTGCATTGTAGGCTTGTGTCTTACCGCCTGATATTAAGGAGTCGATAAACGAACCCAGAAAAAAGCCTATTACGCCACCAAAAAAGCCGGAGGTTATCCAGCCAATAAAAAGTCCTATCCAACGAAAAAATTTCATAGTGCTACTTGCATAACTCCTCATGTATCCTCAATATTTGTGACAGTAGGGGAGTGTTCTCATCGTTAATAATAGTGTAGTCAGCGCGGGTGTTGCGTTCTTCGTCGCTCAGCTGATGCGCCATGCGCTGGCGTACCTCGTCGGGCGTAGCGCCATCGCGCAGTACTACGCGCTTTACACGCAAAACTTCCGAAGCCGATACGTTGATAACCTTGTTAAGAAATTGGTCGGCATGACTTTCAAAAATAAGCGCGGCTTCTTCAATAACGTAAGGAACATTTTTTTGTTTTTCAGTCCAAACTAAAAAACGCTTGGCTACCGCAGGGTGAGCAATAGCATTGAGCTGCTGTACTGCCTCCTTATTTCCAAAAACTTTTTGTGCGAGCTGCTTTTTGTTTAATATGCCGTTGCTATAAACATCTTCACCAAAAGTTGCAATCAGCTGTTCATGTATCGAGGGCGTATCGTCGTACATCTTCTTCACCTCATCGTCGGCGTAGAATACAGGTATGCCGAGCAATTCGAATGATTTGCAAACAAGCGATTTTCCGCTACCTATACCTCCGGTGATGCCTACGCGTAACATGGCTACTTATGTTTTGAAACCACGCTTACAAAAGCAGGGCTTATAGTGGTAGAAAGAGTATATTTTGGCGGTTTATTAAGGCTTACACGCACTTGTCCCGACATGCTTTTGCGTAATTCGCGATAGCTCGCTATAAGGTATAACTCCTCACGCTTCAGCTGCGGATATTCCTCCATGGTAACAGAAAAGGTAACCTTGGCAGTGTTGGGCAGCAGCTCCACGTTGAGCGAATCGGGCGCTCCAGCTACCAGTATAGGAAGGTTATACGATATTTCTATGAATCTTTGTACGTCAACATTGTACATAACTTTTCTGTGTGATACTATAGTGCCGGAAGGGACTATGAGGTCTGCTTTTCCTGAAAGGTCTGCCGACACCCTATCCTTTTGTGTTCGCTCTGTGTATATCTCGGTTATCAATGCTAAGGCACTTTCGGCGCCGCTTACCACTACGCTGTCCGGTTTAAATTCAACATCGCCACGCTGCATGTATTGTGGTGCGTATGTTATGCGAAAGTTGCTGCGCACCGGAACTTTTTTAGCGGCCATGCGCGATAGTTGAATACTAATACTATCAGGTAGTATTACCTGTAATTCATACCCTGTACCCAGCTGCTGTGCTACCGTATTACGTAGTTGCGCTGTGGCTACCGACGAGGTAATATCGGACTTTGATGAGTTGATAGCAGGCGTGATAGGAACCTTAAATGTTTTGTTGTCAAAGAATTTATAACGCATGATGTCGTAGCCGAGCGCGCGCACGCGTAGCTGTGTAGGCGTGACGGTACTGGTGGTAATCATGTAGTTCACAGGAGTGGGCGTAACCAGCTCTATTTGCGCAGGGAGGTCGTAAATGTAGGAGTGGGAGAGCTTATTGAGTGTCCACAGCGCAATGGAAATAAGCAAAAAGAAGCTAAAGCTAAGCAATCGCTTATCTCGTCGCAGAAAGCGTCGTGCGCTTAACAGCGAGGTGGGCAATGGAGCCTTTTTTTTTGCCATGTGTTCTCAAAAAATACAAATACCCCCACAACCAAATTTTGGTTTGCTGTGGGGGCAAGTTGTGCTGTTATGCGTAGGAGCGTAACTTACTTAGCCTGGGCAAGGTCTGAGGAATCTTTCAGCACGCTTGACTTATCAAAGCGCATGCGTACGTTGTTATCTACCTCAATGAGGATGTAGTTATCCTTAACTTCTACAACAGTACCGTAAATACCACCTACGGTTACCACCTTGTCACCTTTTTGCAGGCCTTCGCGGAACTTACGTAACTCCTTTTGGCGCTTTTGCTGTGGGCGAATCATAAAAAAGTACATTACCACGAATATGGCAATTAGCATAAGCCAAGTCATGGCACCACTTCCACCCATTACGCCTGCTGCTGGCGCTGCATCTTGTAGTAAAACGAATTTCATTGTGTTATTGTTTTATTTAGAATAATTCCTTGTAAAAGTAGTAATTTTTTTGCACAAGACAAAAAACGATATTTTACTCTGTGCCTTTACCATTTTTTTGCAGTAACTTTTTTCTTTGCAGTTCATCTACTATCTTGTCCAGTACGCCGTTAATAAAAGTGCTGCTATTGGGTGTGCTGTAGTATTTGGCTATTTCAATGTACTCGTTGAGTGATACCTTTATGGGAATATCCGGAAACTCTACCAATTCGGCTATGGCGGTTACCATTATTACAATATCCATAAACGCAATGCGCTCCACATCCCAATTTTTGGTGTGCTTGTCTATCAGCTCGCGATATTCGTCGCTGCAGGTTATGGCACGGCCCAGCAGCTGTGAGGCAAATACCTCATCGTCCTTATCCTTAAACAGCGGTTGTAGCGGTGTTTCGGGAATTTGCCCTTGCTTAAACGACTTGAAAGTTTTAATTACTTGACTCAGTGTGAATTCTATGTCGTCAATCCACAGTATGCTTTGCTCCTCCAAGGCCGAAAGTAGCGGCTCCGAGTCCTCCAACTGCTGCTCGTAGTATTTTATGATGAAGTTTTTATCATCGGTAAAAGAGCGGGTAGGTGAGGCCATGTACTCCTGGTACAGGTCGCTTTCAACCATGGCTTGATATAAGTTGCGTACCGTGCTGTCGGAAGCGCGCCAGTTCAACTTTTGCTTTTCGCAAAACTTCTTTAGGGCGGTGTTAGCCTCCACTACTTTTACAAATTCGTTATCCACGAACTTGGTATTAGGGTTCAACTCTTTAGCTGTGGCCAACTTCTTTTGCTTACCTAACTCCAGCTGCTGTTGTGCGTAGTCGCGCAATTCCTCAGCCAGCTGCATAAGGTGGTGGTACAACTCGTACGTTTTGAAAACGCTATTTGATAGCGCCTTTTCTGTTACCTCGGGTGTGCATTGGTTGGCATTGAGGTAGCTGAATACCTCCTTTAAAACCTTAATACGTAGTAGTCTACGGCTAATCATTTTGTCGTATCTTTTATTTTTTTAATATCAGGAGGTAAAGGCAGTTAACCACGTAACGCATAGCAGCGTGCAAATATGGAAAAAACGAGTAGTCAACTGTGAAGGAACTTTGGGTATTCTTTTTCAAAAATGGACACAAAGATAAAGAAAAAAAGAGGAAATGCAAGAGAAAACCTTGTCGTCATCCCGTGCTTGATACGGGATCTCTTGGTGGAGTGTGTTAACTCTGGCATGGAGATTGCGGGTCAAGTCCGCAATGACAGAATGTGCTTTAGGTTTTTCTCAATTCGAAATTTTCACCCAGATACTTTTTACGCACATCGGGGTCGGAGGCCAGCTCCTCGGAGGTGCCATGCTTAAGAATGTCGCCATCGTACAGCAAGTAAGCGCGGTCGGTAATGGTGAGGGTTTCGTGTACGTTGTGGTCGGTAATAATTATACCGATATTTTTCTGCTTTAGCTTAGCTACAATACTTTGAATATCGGCTACGGCAATGGGGTCAACGCCGGCAAAAGGCTCGTCGAGTAGTACAAACTTGGGGCTAACGGCCAGCGCGCGGGCAATTTCCGTGCGTCGGCGCTCACCGCCTGATAGCTGAATACCCAAATTTTTGCGCACCTTACCTAAGCTAAACTCATCAATCAACTCCTCCAGCTTATGGTGTTGCTCGGTCTTGGTGAGTTTGGTCATTTCAAGCACCGCCTTGATATTGTTTTCCACGCTTAGCGTGCGAAAAACTGATGCCTCTTGCGCCAAGTATCCAACTCCAAGTTGGGCGCGCTTGTACACTGGGAGTTTTGTCAGCTCCACATCGTCAATAAAAATGCGTCCGGCATTGGGCTTAATCAAGCCTGCAATCATATAAAAAGTGGTGGTTTTTCCGGCACCGTTGGGGCCCAGCAAACCCACAATTTCACCTTGAAATACTTCAACCGACACGCCGCGCACTACCGTGCGGCTGCCGTACTTTTTTACTAATCCTTCGCCGTATAAGCGCATGTTTTTTACTTTTTGAATTACAAAGATAGAAGAAATATAGATAAAAAGATAAAAGGATAAAAGGATAAAGGAGAAGAGACTTGATCGGTACGTCATTGCGAGGACGAGGAACGAGGACGAGGCAATCTATTACAAACCAGAGATTGCTTCGTCGTACCTCCTCGCAATGACGCTTCGCGGAGAGCATTTTCTTAAAACAACATTTAAGAAATATTTTTGCTCTTAGCTTGCGTATGACAAAAAAATTTCTATCTTTGTTATAGGCATTAACGCCTATTTTTTTGCTCTTAATATTGCGTTTGCTCCTATAATATGGGCTACACCGACAATACCTCTTTACACGAGTACCTGAAAAAGTTTTTTGGGTTCGATAAATTTATAGGTGACCAAGAGGCCATAATTAATAACGTGCTCAATGGCAATGATACATTTGTACTCATGCCCACGGGCGGCGGCAAGTCACTTTGCTACCAGCTGCCCGCGCTTATAATGGAGGGTACGGCTATTGTTATTTCGCCCCTCATTGCGCTTATGAAGAATCAGGTGGATAGCATGCGCAGCTTTGTGTTGGAGGAGGGAATAGCGCACTTTTTGAATTCGTCGCTTAACCGCGCTGCTATTCAGCAGGTGAAGGATGATGTGATGAGTGGCAAAACCAAAATGCTGTACGTGGCGCCCGAGTCACTGACTAAGGAGGAGAACGTGGAGTTTTTGAAAAATGTAAAAATCTCGTTCTACGCCATTGACGAAGCGCACTGTATATCGGAGTGGGGGCACGATTTTAGGCCTGAATACCGTCGCATTCGCCCCATTGTAAATGAGCTGGGCGGCGCGCCTATTATAGCGCTTACGGCTACGGCTACGCCCAAGGTGCAGCACGATATTCAAAAGAACTTAGGCATGTTGGAGGCTACGGTTTTTAAATCGTCGTTCAACCGTGCCAACCTTTACTACGAGGTGCGCAGCAAAACCAATGCTGTAAAGGAAATAATCAAGTACATAAAATCGCAGGCGGGCAAAAGTGGTATTATATATTGCCTTAGCCGTAAGCGTGTGGAGGAGTTGGCCGAAACATTGTGTATTAACGGTATTCGCGCCTTGCCTTACCACGCGGGTATGGACTCGTCGGTACGCTCAGCCAATCAAGATAAATTTCTCATGGAGGAGGTGGACGTAATTGTTGCCACCATTGCCTTTGGTATGGGTATTGATAAGCCCGATGTGCGCTTTGTAATTCACTACGATATTCCCAAAAGTCTTGAAGGCTACTACCAGGAAACGGGGCGCGCAGGACGTGACCACGGCGAGGGGCAGTGCATTGCTTTTTACAGCTATAAGGACGTGCAGAAACTTGAAAAGTTTATGCAGGGCAAGCCTTTGGCAGAACAGGAAATTGGCCGCCAGCTGCTGATGGAAACTGTGGCTTACGCCGAGTCGGCATTGTGCCGCCGTAAGCTGCTGCTGCACTATTTTGGTGAGGAGTACGAAACGGAGAACTGCGGCTGCTGTGACAACTGCGTTAACCCCAAGGTGCAGTTTGAAGGGCAGGAGTATGTGCAAATGCTGCTTGAAGCAGTTCAGGCGCTACGCGAAAAGTTTAAGGCCGATTACGTAATAGATGTGCTACGTGGCGAGCTGACTTCCGTTATCAAATCATACAACCACCACGAGCTGGAAATGTTCGGTGAGGGTGAAGAAAAGGAAGAACGCTTTTGGCAAGCCGTGGTGCGCCAATGCCTCATTCATAAGTTTATTACCAAAGATATTGAGCAGTACGGCGTGCTGATACTGACGGATAAGGGACGTGAGTTTATTGCGAATCCACAATCGATAATGCTGGCGGAGAGCCATGAGTACGATGAAGGCGATGATGATGATGAGCCTATTATAGGTATGGCAAGCAAGTCGGCTTCAGGCGGTAGCGATGAGGAACTATTCGCGCTGTTGAAGGATTTGCTGCAAAGCGAATCGCGCCTCCATAACCTGCCACCGTTCGTTATTTTCCCAGAAACCTCGCTGCAGGATATGGCAATACAGTATCCTATTACGCAGGAAGAGTTGCAGAACTGCCAGGGCGTGGGTACAGGTAAGGCACAAAAATTTGGAAAACCCTTTGTTGAGCTTATTGCAAAATATGTAGAGGAAAAGGATATTGAGCGCCCGCAGGATATGGTGGTGAAATCGGTGGTGAACAAGTCTGCCAACAAGGTGTTCATTATTCAGAGCATTGACCGAAAAATGGATTTGGAGGATATTGCTGCGGCAAAAAATCTGGCATATTGCGACTTGCTATCGGAGATTGAAACCATTGTTTGCTCCGGCACTAAACTCAACATTGACTACTACATTTGCCAACAGGTGGACGAGGATAAGCACGACGAAATTATTGACTACTTCCGCAACGAAGCCGAAACCGATTCCATTAAGGAGGCTGTGTCGGTACTTGGCGAGGACAACTATACAGAAGAAGAAATTCGTTTGGTGAGAATTAAGTTCTTGTCGGAGCACGGGAATTAATAATTCTAAAATTCAAATGTTCGGCCGAGGCTCCTGCCTCGGTCGTTTTATTTTTGTAAATTTGGACAGTTATTAATCTCTTAAAAATGTTAGCGATGAAATTCAGTAATGTAAGATTATTGGTCAAAGACTACAAAAAGTGTTTCAAATTTTATACAGAAGAGCTGGGCTTGGAGCCGATGTGGGGAGACGAAAATGGCTGCTACGCCGCGTTCAAGGTTGCGGAGGGTATCGAAGGCTTGGCTATATTTGTATCTGATTTTATGGCTCCTGTGGTTGGCAATGCGGACAAAGTTCAACCCACAGGTTGCCGTGAAAAATCAATGATTTCCTTTGAGGTAGAAAATGTGGATGAGACGTATAAGACATTTCTACAGAAAAACATTCAATTTGTGAACCAACCGATAGATATGCCCGATTGGGGAATGCGCGTTGTTCACCTGCGAGATCCGGAAGAGAATTTGATTGAGTTTTTTACTCCTTTGAAGCAGTAGTTAGGCAGCGGTGCAGGCATTTTTCTAATCCATGCCGTTAGGTATGGAATGCTGGTAGCAAAACATGAAAGCAACAAGTGTGTTGCAATGAAAAAGAAACCCTAACAGGGATTTTAAACCCTGTTAGGATGTGGTATTGGCTATCTGAAATCTGAAATTAGCGCATCCTCACCACTGTAATTCCTGCTCCCCCTTGATCCACATGCTCGTCTTCTACGCTGGTTACACCGCGTAGTCCGCGCAGGTATCGGCGAATTTGCTCCTTTAAAATGCCGGTGCCTTTGCCGTGCAGTATGCGCACTTCGCCCGCACCAAACATCATGGCTTGGTCAATAAATTCCTCCACCTCCATCAGTGCTTCGTCGGCACGCATGCCGCGCACGTCAATGCTTGGCTTAAAGTTAAGGCGCTTTACGCTGAGGCTGCTGCCGCCAATGTTATCGCTTGATTTTGGTTGCGCACTACGGTAGGCGTTGCGACTTACAGACTCCAACTTGTCGGTGGCAATGGTGGTGTAGATGTTGCCCACAGCCAGCACTGCCGTGCCGTTATCATTTATTTTTACCACCTCGCCCATCATTTCCTGTCCGCTAACGCGAACGGTAGAACCTATGGTAATTTCTTTTTTCTTGAGTGCTTCTACAACTTCGGGAGCGTTGTCCTGCTCCTTGTTGCGCTTGATTTTCTTTTCTTCACGACGTTGCTGCTGCTCTTTTAGTCGATCCATTTTATGTTGCAGCTTGGCAGCACTTTTATCGTTTTCGCCATTCTCAATGCTTTCGGTAAAGGCGTTGAGATTGCCACGTATTTCACGGGTTTTATCCTTCTCTGCTTGCGCCTCTTTTATGCCGCGAATGGTATTTTCTATTTGCTTGTTGGCGGCAGCCAGCAACTTTTTGGCCTCGCTTTTGGCTTCTTGAATAATATTTTTGCGCTCGGCATGCAGCTGCGCCAGCTCGCTTTCGTACTTTGCCATGAGCTCATCCAGCGACTTGTCCACATGCTTAATGCGGGTGCGCTTTTCCTCCCAGTAGCGGCGGTCGCGGGCAATGTCGCGCAAACTTTTGTCGAAGTTCACGGTTTTGTCGCCAAGCGTTTCACGGGCGCGGGTAAGCACCTCGTCGGGTAGCCCTATCTTTTTGGCTATTTCAAAGGCAAATGAGCTGCCGGGAGCGCCTACCTCTAGCTTAAACAGCGGTTCAATTTTTTGCAAATCGAAAAGCATAGCACCGTTTTCAACGCCTGCCGTGTTGCTTGCAAAGTGCTTAAGGTTGGCGTAGTGCGTGGTGATTACGCCGAATGATTTTTTGCTTACCAGCGATGCCAGCACCGATTCGGCAATAGCGCCACCCAGCTGTGGTTCCGTTCCTGTACCGAATTCGTCAATTAGCACCAACGTTTTTTCGTTCGCATTGCGCAAAAAGTATTTCATATTTTGCAGGTGCGAGCTGTAGGTGCTGAGGTCGTTTTCGAGCGATTGCTCGTCGCCTATATCAATGAAAATGGAGTCGAATATTCCCGCTTCGGAGGCTTCGGACAGCGATACAAGAAAGCCGCATTGCAGCATGTACTGTAGTAGCCCTATGGTTTTTATCACCACCGATTTCCCACCCGCGTTAGGCCCCGAAATAAGCAGCATGTGCTTTTGCGGCGTAAGACGAACATCAAGCGGCACGATGCTTTTATGCTCTTTCTTAAGCACGTTTTCAAGCAGCGGATGCCGTGCCGTGCGCCAGCTGATAACTTGCTCGTTGAGTAGTATTGGTTTTACTGCATTGATGTTACCTGCAAACAGCGCTTTGGCACGAATGAAATCCATGCGGCTTACCACTTCCGCGGCCTCTACTACTTCGGGCAGGTAGGGGCGGAGAAAGTCGGTAAATGTGGTGAGAATTTTGATTACTTCACGCCGTTCGGCAAAGCCCAACTCCTTTAGCTGGTTGTTGAGTTCAACTACTTCGGCGGGTTCAATAAACGCTGTTTTTCCTGTGGCCGATTCGTCCAACACCATGCCCGCTACCTTACGTTTGTTGCTTGCATTTACAGGTATTACGGTGCGTCCGTCGCGTAGGCTCACCTCGGCGCCTTCTTCTACGTATCCTTCGGCCTGCGCGTGCTTGAGTATGGCTTGCATGCGGCGTGAAATTTGCTGCTGCGTGTCCGTCATCATGCGGCGCAGCTGCTGAAGTTCTGGCGAGGCGTTATCCTTTACTTTACCGAATTTATCAATAATGGCAGCTATGCGCGCACTCACACTTTCCAACGATTGCGCTGGTTGCACCATGGCCGATAGGCGAGGGTAGCGGCGCGCGTCATGCGCGGTATTTTGTTGTGATTTCGAGAAAAAGTTGGCTATGCTCACTACGGTAGCTAGCATTTGCGACAGCGATACCAGCTCCGGCTCATCTAAGTAGGCGCCTATAATTTTGGCCTTGCCTATAAAGTGCAGCACGTCCACGTATCCGCTTTGCGGAAAGGAGTTGTCGAACATGCAGATGGTGTGCATTTCGGCGGTTTGCTCCAGCAGTTCCTGTACGGTTTCAAAGTCGTTGCAGAAGGTGGTTTCCGCCAGTATTTCGCGGGCGCGAGCCGTTACGCACTTGGCTTCTACCAGCGCGCGTATTTTGTCAAATCCGAGTTTTATTTCGAAGGAAGTAGGGTAGATCACTTTTTGCTTTGCGAAACAATTTAATCAATAGGCTTAATATTGAGGTAGTCCAACACTACACCGCACAGCTGCATGAGGTATATTTCGGACAACTTGGCTTGGTATATGGCATTCACCAAACGGTCCTGCGCGTCGAGGCTGGTTTTTTGGTGTTCGCGCAACTCAAGGCTGGTAATTTGACCGAGGCTATACAGCTCCATGGCGAGACCGATTTTTTTGTCGGCTATGGCCCGGTTGCCGCGCTCCAGCTCCAACAGGTGCACGTATGTGTCGTACGATGAATATAGCAGATGCAGGTCGGCCATTACCTGCTGCAGCTGCTGTTCATACTGCAGCTCGCTGTTCATCTGCGTTATCTTTATGTTGGCTTCCTGACGACGCTGGTTGGCTCCATCGTATATTTTCCAACCTAAGTTGATACCGTAGCCTAAACCAAGCGAGTTGCTTTGTGAACTATTGTAGCTGTATTGGTTGCCGCTGTAACCATATGAGGCATTGAGGTTAATGTAGGGGTAGCGCGCAGCTGCAATTTGCTTACGCTCAAAATCGGTAATGGTGCGGTTGGTAGAGTAAATTTTGAGCGAGGTGTTTTTTTCCGTGGCAAGCTGCATCAACTCCTCCAACTTCAGCTGCTCGTTGAGCCTGAATGAGGTGTCAGTTACAATAATATCGTTGTCATCGAAGGGTAGCACAAGTAGCTTCTTAAAGTTAATTTGTAAATCACGCACACCTTGCATATAGGTTACGTATGCCGAACTGTCGGCGTTGAAGTCCACCTGTGCTTGCAGCAGCTCCAGCTGAGAGCGTGAGCCTACCAAGTATTTTTCGCGTGCCAACCTTAACCTTTCACGCGATAGCGATAGCGTAGTTTCAAGGTTTTTGAGTTTTTGCTGACGCTGAATAAGCTCGTAGTACATGGTAGTGGCTTCGGCAATAGAGGTCTCTACTTGTAGCTTGGTAGCTAGCTCCCCGTTCTTTTTTATTTCCTGCAATCGGTCGTACGATGCCTGCATGCCCCAGCCGTCAAATAGCGTCCATGAACCGTTTACGCCTATGTTGTAGTTTTCGTTGTGCGTGTTGGTATAGTCATTTCCGCCTGAACTTTGCAGCTGATTAAGGCTGCCGCCAAATCCTGCGGTAGCGTTAACCTTGGGCAGCATACCTGCGTTACCGCGCGTGGCGTTATTGTTCAAGATTTCCTCGTTGTTATGCGCAAACTTAATGGAGTAAGCGTTTTCCAACACCATTTCCAAGTACGTAGGTAGCGTATAGGAATTAGTGCTGTTTTGCGCGTGGGCTACGGTGGCAATAAAAAGCAGTAGTACTGTAATACGTAATTTCATGTAAAAATCGTTGTTCTTGTGTTCTTGTTTTACTGTAGGCCTGAAAGGCCTTAATGTGAATAACCGTGGGTGAAGCCCACGGTAGGTATGGTGCTATCCTATCTTGTCCCCGAAGGGGGCGAACTACGGGAAGTAACGATCATCTATTACTACACCTTCCTCTTCCAAGAGTTTTCTGTACTCTTCAATAAAAGTTGTCGTTTTATGATGCTCTTGCTGATTTTTAATATAGTTTAGTATTGTATCCCTGTCTCGGTACGCGTAAGTTAATGCAGCATATCCATCAGCCCATCCTTTAAAATTAGGAAATGAAGAATTTTCCTTTAGCCAAACAGAGGTTGATACTTTTAAGTCACGAATAAAATCGGATAAGGCAATACTCGGATGTAAATCAGATAGTATGTGGAGGTGATCCTCCATCCCATTGATTCGGTAGAGTACACAATTCTTCTGTTTGATGAATCCCCAAATATATTTGTACAACTCCTCGCAGTGACTTAACGATAATGTTCGCTCGCTATCTTTAGTGCGAAAGATAATGTGGTATAATATTTGACGATAGCTAGACATTTCTTGTCTTTGTTCGCCCCCTTTGGGGACGATTTTATGGTTTGCTGTTCCTTTGCCGTGGGTTTCACCCACGGTTATTCATATTTTGTCCCTTCGGGACATGCATCTTGTATTCCTTCAGATGCATTATATTTACGCTACTTTTAGAGGCCTAAAAGACCTCTAAGTGAATAACCGTTTTATCCACGGTTATTTATACTTTATCCTTTCGGGACATGCATCTTGGTACGATGCTTGTTCAACTTATGCGGCAACAATTTTGTTGTCTGTACTGATCCTGCTCCTTAGTCTCCACCTCCTATGCTCCAAACTTGTTTTTGGAGGTCTGAAAGACCTCAAGATGAATAACCGTGGGTGAAACCCACGGTAGACAGGGTGCATCCTATCTCGTCCCCGAAGGGGGCGAACTATTTTTCCTCCACACTATCCACATTCACTATCTTCACCTTTTTGCTTGTCAAGAAAGTGTACATAGCAGGTACTAAGTAAAGCGTGAGGAAAGTGGATACCACCAAGCCGCCGGCAACGGCAATACCCATCATAATACGACTGTTGGCACCTTCGCCCGTGGCTAAGGCCAGTGGCAGTGCGCCCAACACGGTGGCAAAGCTAGTCATAAGAATGGGGCGGAAGCGTGATGCCGCGGCTTCAAGCACCGCATCAAGTACCTTAAGTCCATCTGCTTTTCGCTGGTTGGCAAATTCCACAATCAAAATTCCGTTTTTGGATACCAAGCCCACCAGCATAATGATACCAATTTGCGAGAAGATGTTCATGGTTTTGCTGTTTGCCCACAAAAAGAGTAGCGCGCCAAACACCGCCAACGGCACGGTGAACATAATAATAAGCGGGTCACGGAAGCTCTCGAACTGTGCTGCCAGTACCAGGTAAATAAGCACAATGGCAAGCAGGAAGGCAAACATCAAACTCGACGAGCTCTCGCGGAACTCCTTCGACTCACCCGCAAGTGCCGTGCGGAAGCTATCGTCCAGCGTTTCTTTGGCTATTCTATCCATTTCGTCAAGACCATCGCCTATAGTATAGCCCTTGTTTACACCTGCCGATACGGTGGCCGATACAAAGCGGTTGTAGCGATACAGGCTGGGAGGCGTACTCACCTCACGTAGCGAAACAAGGTTATCTAGCTGTATCATATTGCCCGTATTGCTACGTACATAAATAGAGCGCAGGTCGAGGGTTTTGCTGCTATATTGGCGCTCCATTTGTCCTATAACCTGATACTGCTTGGAGTTGATAAAGAAGTAGCCGAAGCGTTGTCCGCTCAAGCCCAGCTGCAATGTCTGTCCTATATTTTCGGTAGAAACACCCATGAGGTTAGCCTTGTCGCGGTTGATGTCCACGTACACTTCCGGCTTGGTAAACTTAAGGTTTACGTCGGGCATTTGCAGTATGGGACTTTCGTTTACCTTAGACATAAACTTAGGTACAAACTCCTTCAGCTTATCCAGGCTGGTGGCTTGTAGCACGTACTGCACTGGCTGGCGCGCACCGCGTCCGCCAAAGGTACTTTGCTGCATAATAACAGCACGGGCATCGGTAAGCGGGTACAACTTGGGTACCATGGCATCGTAAATCTGCTGTTGCGTGCGCTCACGCTCGTCGGGTGAAGTGAGCATTACGCGTACAAAGCCGCTTCCTGTGGAAGCTCTCGACATGAGCATCTGGCGTTCCGGCACGTTTTCTTCTACCACTTGGCACACATCGTCAATGTAGCGGTTCATGTATTCGTAGGTGGTTCCTTCCGCCCCTGTGGTGCGGATAATAAGCGCCGAACGGTCCTCCAGCGGCGCCATCTCCGATGGTATGCTTGTCCACAGTACAACTATAACGCCAAATAGCGCGGCTATAACGGCAATGGCTATCCAGCGGTAGCGCATAAACCCTGCCAACGAATTTTTGTAGAAGTTGGTAAGCCAGTTGAAGAAAGGTTCTGTTACTCGGTAAAACCAAGGTTGCTTTGTGCGGTGCTTCAAAATTTTGGAGCACATCATTGGCGTAAACGTGAGCGCCACAAAGGCAGAAATGAGTACGGAGCCCGAGATTACAAAGCTGAATTCGCGGAAAAGTCGCCCTGTGGTACCTTCTAAAAACACAATGGGAAGGAATACGGCTACCAGCGTAATAGTAGTAGATACTACGGCAAAAAATATTTCGTTGGCTCCTTTTATGGCAGCCTCAAGCGGCTTCATTCCCGCCTCTACCTTTACGTAAATATTTTCCATCATCACAATGGCATCGTCTACCACCAAGCCAATGGCAAGCACTATGGCAAGCAGCGACAGCGTATTGAGGCTGAACCCCGCTATGTACATAATGAAGAACGAGCCAATGAGCGAAATAGGAATTGCTACCGTGGGAATAAGCGTAGTGCGCCAATCGCGTAGGAATAAGAATATAACGAGCACCACCAGCACAAACGCATCAATAATGGTGCTTTGCACCTCTTTTATGGATGAGCGAATGAACTTGGTGTTGTCGTAAATGATGCCCACCTCCACATCTTCGGGGAGGTCCTTGGCAATTTGCTCCATGCGCTTGTATACCTCGTCGGCAATTTCAATGTGGTTGGAGCCCGGCTGCGGAATAACGCCCACGCCAACACCCGGCACGCTGTTCTGCTTCATTATGCTGCGCAAATCTTCAGCGCCTAACTCGGCGTAACCCACATCGCTAAAGCGCACCACCTTGTCGCCCTGCTGGGCAATAATAAGGCGGTTAAAGTCGTTGGGCGTGGTCATCAAGCCTTGAGCACGAATACTCAGCTCCACATTTTTGCCCTCAATACGTCCCGACGGTAGCTCCACGTTTTCACGTAGCAGCGCAGTGCGCACGTCAAGCGGAGTAAGACCGTAGCCCGCCAACTTCGCAGGGTCCATCCACAGGCGCATGGCGTAGCGTTTTTCTCCCCAAATAGTAACCTCGCTCACGCCGGTAATGGTTTGCAGCTGCTCCTTGTAGGTGAGGTCGCCAATTTCCGACAGTTCCAGCAGCGAGCGCGAGTTGCTCTTAATCCCAATCATCATAATGGGGTCGGAGTCGGCATCGGCCTTTGATACGGTGGGAGGGTCGCAGTCCTTAGGTAGCTTGTACAGCGATTTTGAAACCTTATCGCGCACGTCGTTGGCAGCGGATTCCATATCGCGCCCTAGCTCAAACTCCACGGTAATACGGCTGCTACCTGTGCTGCTGGTGCTGGTAAGCGAGCGTATGCCCTCAATACCGTTGATACTTTGCTCCAGCGGCTCGGTAATTTGCTTCTCAATAATATCGGCATTAGCGCCAATGTAGCTGGTGCTTACGCTGATTACAGGTGGGTCAACGCTGGGATATTCGCGCACGCCCAAAAACGTGTACCCCATAAACCCGAAGATCAGAATTACGATCATGAGTACCGAGGTAAGTACGGGGCGAACTATGCTGGTAGATGATAAAGACATATTTTAAAAATTCAGATAAAAGGATAAAAAGATAAAACCTTTCCCACATTCCATCGCGCGATAAAATTTATCTCTCTTTATCTTTTTATCGCGAAGCGTTTATCGTTTGCGAAGCAAATATTTTATCGGCTACTCGTAGCCATTCAAACTCAACTTCACCGCCATGCCCTTGCGCATTTGCAGTATGCCGGAGGTAATGAGCGTATCGCCCACAGCAAGTCCCGAGGTAATTTGTATTTCGCTTTCGGTACGAATACCTGTTTGCACATTCACCGGTTGCGCTTTCCCTGAACGGTATACGTACACCATGTTACCTTCCATGGTAGGTATCAAAGCCTCGTTGGGTATGGCAATAGCATCGTTAAATAGTTTGATTTGAAGCTCTACAGAAATGTACCTGCCCGGCATTAAATCCTCGCGGGCATTGTCGTACATGGCGCGTATGGTAAGCGTGCGGGTTTTGCTATCCACATGTGGTTCAATGGCATATACTTTGGCCGAAAATGCTTTGGTATATCCATCTACATGAAAGGCTACAGGCATGCCTGTGCGTACAATGCTGGCGTAGCGCTCGGGTATAGAAAAATCGACCTTAAGCGGCTTAACGCTTACCAGCTGTGTTACTATAGTGCCTGGTGATACGTAGGCTCCTTCACTAGTGTATCGTAGCCCCACAATGCCATCAAAAGGGGCCTCGATGCTTGCCTTGTCAATTTTTGATTCGATTTGTGCCAGGTCGGCTTTTAGCACCATCATTTCAGCCAATGCTTGCTCGTAACTTTCGCGGCTAATGGCCTCACGCTCTAGCAGCGTGCGCTGACGTTGTTCACGGTCTTCGGCCAATTTCAGCTGTACTTTAATCTTGTCTCGCTGCGCCTGTAGTTCGCTGTCGCTGATTTTTGCCAGCAGCGTACCCTTGGTCACTTTTTGCCCCTCGTTGATGTTGAGAAGCGTAATGCGTCCCGATGATTCGAACGATAAATCGACCTGTTCCGAAGCAATGAGCGTACCCGAACTATTTATTTTTTGTACAATTGGTTTAGTGCTGAGGACCAATCCGCGTATGCTTAGCGGATCACGCTTTTGCTGCTTGGTTGCGGTAGCTTCAGTTGCGGTCTTTTCTAACTCATTTTTACTAAAAAACTGAAAGTAAATAAATACTCCGGCGGCTACTGCCGCAAGAGCTAATGCTATCCAACGAACTGACTTTTTCATGTAAAAATTATGGTGCTACTTATGGTGTGATTATTTTTTGACTGTCAAAGTGTGCTGTGGTTTAATGACACGTACCGGAAAAACATGCCAAGTTACGAAAAATGCAGCTTGCTGCCCATTAATTTGTTGCTACAGAATGGTAAAAATTGATAAAAATGTTAGTGTGTATTGTGAAAAGTGCAACAAAGGCTCATATTTATTCGCTTTGACAGTGGTTGGTATACCTATTTTTACTACTTTTGTAAGTTAGGCTTTGGTAGCAACAACATGTACTTAAAATACCTGTCGATAGTAAATTTTAAAAACATTCGTGGTTTGGAGTTAGCGCCCGCTGCCAAGCTCACCTGCTTGGTGGGTAGCAACGGTGAGGGAAAAACCAACCTGCTGGATGCGCTATACCTAATGAGCATGTGTAAAAGCAGCGTGGGTTTAACTGACAGACAATGTATTTGCCATGGCGAAGACTATTTCTTGGTAAAAGGTACCTACGAGGTACGTGGTAGCGATGAGATTATAACTTGTGGTTGCACACGACAAGACGGTAAGGTAATGAAGCGTAACGGCAAGACTTATGAGCGCTTGGCCGATCATATAGGTTTGCTACCGGTGGTGATGGTTTCTCCGTCGGACATAAGTCTCATAAGTGATGCCAGCGATGAGCGTCGTCGCTATCTTAACAGCGTCATTTCGCAACATGATAAAACCTACCTTGATGCTGTAACTCGTTACAACATGGTACTGCAGCAGCGTAATAAGTTGCTCAAAAATACAATGTTGGACTACGATGTGCTGGAGGTGTTGGATATTCAGTTGGATGAAAATGCGCAGCTAGTGTATCAAAAACGGGCTCAGTTTTTAGAAGAGCTGCTGCCGCTTTTTCAAAAATACTACGAGAAAATTTCAGAGGACAAGGAAAAGGTGGAGTTGCGCTACAAATCCGACTTGCAGGAAGATAGCCTGAGTAACTTGCTGAAGCAGAGTTTTGCGCGTGATAAAGTTTTGCAGTTTACTACCGAAGGGGTACACCGCGACGATTTGGATATGCGCCTTGATGGTTACCCTATAAAGAAGTTAGGTTCGCAGGGACAGCAAAAAACTATGCTGCTGGCGCTGAAGTTGGCGCAAGCAGAGTTGCTGCAGCTACGTATTGGTGTGGCACCTATGTTGCTACTCGACGATATCTTTGATAAGCTGGATTTACAGCGCGTAAGAAACCTGATAGAGGTGGTAACGCACGGTGCCTTTGGACAAATATTTTTGACAGATAGTAACAAAGTGCGCCTTGATACGTTACTGCATGAGGTGGATTGGGAGTACAAAGTGTTGGAAGTAAAGGCCGGAGAATTTAGCGAGGCATGAAAAAGCAACCTCAACGTCACGCTTCTACCATGAGCCTAGGGGCTTTAGTTATGGAGGCTATACGTGGTACTAACCGTGAAAATTCTATGCTGCGGCGAGCCTACGTGCTGGGTTTGTGGGAGGAGGTTGTTGGTAAAACTATGGCACAGCGTACGCAGCAAATTTTTTTGAAGGATAAAAAGTTGTTTGTGGAGCTAAACTCTTCCGTAGCAAGAAGTGAACTATTTATGCTACGTAGTGATATTATACGGCGCATTAATGAGAAGGCGCAAACGGAGTTGGTGCAAGAATTAATTTTAAAATAAGATTACACAGGTTGGGCGAAAAAATGAAATATCTACTGCTTTGTTTTGCCTTGTGCTGTACTATGCCGATTTGGGCGCAGTCGCAGTTTCAAGGAGAACTATACGGTGTGGTAACCAACACCAACGGTGAGCCTATGAGCGGCGTGGAGTTAAGTGTGGGGGGGACAAACCTCTACACGCTCACAGATGATAGGGGTGCCTATGTGCTAAAGGTTCCCAGCGACGAAGTGCTGGGGCTTATTGTTTCTCATATGGGGTATGCGCGTGTTTCATCCATTGGCTTTGTGGATAACGGTCAGCGTAAGCGCTTGGATTTTACCATGGTGGAGCAAGTTGATGAAATTGAAGAGGTACAGGTTATAGGTGTGGATCAGCGTCGAGGAGTGGTGGAGCGTATTGATTTTCGTCCGGCGAGTAAGTTGTCAGGAGCATCCAACTCGTTTGAAAATATTCTAAAGGTGTTGCCTGGCGTGCACTCCAGCAACGAACTTAGTTCGCAGTATTCGGTGCGTGGCGGTAGCTACGATGAAAACTTGGTGTACGTTAACGGCGTGGAAATATATAAACCCATGCTCACACGTACAGGACAGCAGGAAGGCTTGAGTTTTATTAACCCGCAGCTGGTATCCTCAGTGGAGTTTTCTACCGGAGGATTTGGCGCTGAGTTTGGTGATAAAATGTCGAGCGTATTGAACGTAGGTTATAAACGTCCTGCCTCATTTGGCGGAAGTGTAGAAGCTAGCTTTATGGGAGCTTCGGCAGCATGCGACTTTGTCGGATTCGATGGTAAATTTAGCGGGGCTGTGGGTTTACGCTACAAGCGCGCTACATATCTGCTGGGAACGCTTGATACCAAGGGTGAATACGATCCCTCGTATTCTGATATTCAAGCGGTAATGACGTATGATTTTTCTCCGCGCTGGAGCCTTAACTTTTTGGGAAGTTTGAGCGTTAACAAGTATAACTTTGTACCTACTGATCGCGAAACAACCTTTGGCACGTTGGATAACCCTCAAAAGTTTTACATGTACTACGAAGGACAGGAGGCTGATCGCACTGAAAATTTGTTGGGAGCGCTTACGCTAACGTTTCGTCCGCATGAAAAGGTCACTATGAGCCTTACAGGGTCGGCTGTATCAATGGCGGAATTGGAGCGCTACGATATTTTGGGTGAATACTGGCTCAATCAGAGCGTCGGTGAAGCTGCAATACGTAACGATATTTCGGATGTGGGGGTGGGTGCCTCACGTGACCACGCGCGTAACTACACAGGAACAACTGTATATACAGGTGAGTATCGTGGTAGTTGGCATCACAAGGGTGGTTCGCTGAAGTGGGGACTCAAGACGCAATACCACCATGTGGACGATAGGGTGAGCCAGTGGCAGCGTGTTGACTCGGCAGGTTACATGGTACAACCTACACCGCGTCCTACCGATGGTATGTTGTACACTACCGGCAGCCAGTTTCTTGACACCAGCATTAATGCAATGGAGTTTAGCGGATTTGTTCAGGAGTCGTATAACTTTGAACTGAATGATGATAAGCTTATAAGGGTGGTGCCTGGCGTACGTTTCAACTACTCGAGCCTAAGCAAGGAGATTCTTATTTCACCGCGGTTACAGGTTATTTACTACCCCAGTCCACGCCGTGATTTGCAGTTTTATGCAGCCGCGGGGGCATACTATCAGCCCGCCTTCTATAAGGAGATGAAGAATCCCAAGATGCAGGTCAACACCTCAATATCTGCACAGCGCTCGCTACACTTTACCTTGGGGGCAAGTACGCTGTTTAAGTACGATAAAATGCCGTGCAAGTTTACTACAGAGGTGTACTTTAAGCTGCTCAACAATCTTGTGGCCTACAAGCAGGATAATGTAACGCTGATGTACGATTGGACGCACCGCGCCAAGGGGTATGTAACCGGTATTGATGCTAAGTTGAGCGCGGAACTTATTCATGGGGCGGAGTCGTGGATTAGCATGTCGTTCATGAAAGCCTCGCAAGATGTAAAGAACGATTCGTACATCAACAGCAATGGCGAAACAGTATATCCGGGTTACTTCCCCATGCCTAACGATCAGCGATTTAATGTGTCGGTAATGCTACAGGATTACATATTCAACAACCCTGAGTGGCGTGCCTATCTTGTGCTGAATTATGGTACCAGCTTACCGTCATATGCACCGGTGGAGGGTAGGTACGATATGACATTTCGTATGCCTTCATACTTTCGTACCGATGTGGGACTGACCTACGTGTTATTTGATGAAAAAGTGCACAAAAGTTGGGTAAAAGCTATGGGGAATACGTTACAAAGTTGTGCAATTACGTTAGAGGCGCTTAACCTGTTTGATGTACAAAATACCTCGTCGTACTTGTGGGTGAGTACGGTACCCTACGGCAATCAAAGCGGAGGGCTAGTGGCAATTCCCAACTACTTAATACCATTTAGGCTTAATGCAAAGTTGGCGATAACATTTTAGGATAAAAGAAAATGGCGAAGAAAGCGACCGGAGCAAAGCGTGCGGAGGAAGACAAAGAAAGGCGTGAGCGTTTGAAGCGCGTACATCGTAAAACTATTATGTTTAACAACGACGAGTACAAAATGATAGAGGCATTCTGTAAGCGATATAGCGTAAAAAACCGCACGAAAATGTTTCGCGAAGCCATTATGGGTACCATACTGAGGCAAATGGAGGAGGATCACCCAAAGTTGTTTTAACGGAAAATGGTTGAACAAAAGTTCAACCATTTTTGTTTTTATATCCTGTAAGGATATAATGTTGGTAGAAAAATACGGATAAGTGTACATTGCGCGCGGAGCAACTTTTTCCCCAGAAATAGGTTTGTATTCCGCGCGCAATATCTGGTACTACTGCATTACTTCTCCTCTAATTTCCCCGTCTTAATCCACTCCACAATACGGTTGCTGTTGGGTTTTTCCTTTGAGTAGGCTATGCCCACCAGCTTGCCGTTTTCGTCAATCATGTACTTTTGAAAGTTCCACTTCACCTCGCTATCCATAGCGCTATTGAGCGCCTTGGCGGTGAGCCATTGGTACACAGGGCTAATGCTGTCGCCCTTTACGTGTATCTTGGCCATCATTTGGAAGGTTACCCCAAAGTTGATTTGGCAAAAGTTGGCAATTTCATCATTGCTACCCGGCTCCTGACGCATAAAATCGTTGGCAGGGAAGCCAATAATGGTGAAGTTGTTGCCACCATATTCCTCGTACAACTTTTGTAAATCGCCATACTGCTTAGTAAATCCACACTTTGAAGCAGTGTTCACCACCAGCACCTTTTTACCTTTGAGTGAGGCAAAGTCAAAGGGCTTTCCATTCAATGTTTCAGCTTGTAGGGCGTAAAACGATTGAGGTTGCAGAGCCTCGGTGGGTTGTGCGGTAGCCTTTTTTCCGCAAAATAAACCAAAGAACATAATAGTTAGAATTTTGATGGTTTTCATGGCAGTGTTAGTTTTTGATTATAACTAGGTTGTCGCGATCGGTGATTTTATCGCAGTAATCACATTTTAGCAGTATATCATTTTTCGACACCACGGTAAACTTTGTGGGTACGGCCTCGTGGTTAGTTACGCACTTGGGGTTCATGCAGCGGGCTATGCCTACTATATGGTCAGGAAGCTCCACCATGCGCTTCTCCACCACTTCGTAGTTACGAATAATATTGAGTTTTGCCTTAGGCGCAACCAGCGCAATACGGTTAATCTCCGCATCCTCAAAAAAACGGTCGGCTATTTTGATAATCGCCTTTGTCCCTAGCTGCTTGCTTTCAAGATTGTTGCCTATAGTAAGTTGGTTTTGACAGCGATTGAGTGCCAATATCTCCACTACTTTAAATAGGCTTGCAGAAGGAATATGGTCTATGGCAGTACCATCTTTAATAGCGCTAACAACGAGGTGTTTATTATCCTTATTCATAAGTTTACAAGGTTACGAGTTAACAAGTTTACGAACTACAAAATTCATCGTTCGTTACTCATTGTCAATTATCCATTATTTATTTAGTAGGTGACATATCGCCGCCATTCTTGCGTATACTCCATTACCCGCTTGTGTAAAGTAGTAGGCCTTAGGATTGTTATCTACATCGGTGGCTATTTCGTTTACACGGGGTAGCGGGTGCAAAATTTTTACGTTTGGTTTGGTGTTCTCCAGCATTTTATTGTGCAGCACATACACGTTTTTCACCTTTTCATATTCCATAGGATCAAGAAAACGTTCGCGCTGAACGCGCGTCATATAAATAATGTCGGAGTTGTTGAAGTTACCGCCTAAATCTGTGTATTCGTCAAAGGCGGTATTACGCTCCTTTAGTAAATCCTTATACTCTTCAGGCATAGCCAACTCTTGTGGCGCAATAAAAGTAAAGTGAGTTCGGAAGAGGCTCATGGCTTGCAGCAGTGAGTGTACCGTGCGCCCGTATTTAAGGTCGCCTACCATGGCGATACTCAGGTCATCCAGCTTACCTTGCGTTTTTTGTATGGAGTACATATCGAGCAGCGTTTGCGTAGGGTGCTGGTTGGCGCCATCGCCGGCGTTGATAATAGGAACGCTTGAAATTTCGGCAGCGTATCGTGCGGCTCCCTCCAGTGGGTGGCGCATTACAATGAGATCGGCATAGTTGGCCACCATCATAATGGTATCCTTAAGTGTTTCTCCCTTGGTAATGCTGGTGTTGCTGGTGTCGGAAAACCCGATAACGTGAGCACCTAAGCGCCCTATGGCGGTTTCGAAGCTAAGGCGCGTACGGGTGGACGGCTCAAAAAAGAGCGTAGCTACCACCTTATCGCGCAACAGCGGCTGGTCGATATTTTTTTCAAAATCGGCCGCGCGGTCAAGCACGGTAAGTATATCCTGCTTGGTAAAATCGGTGATGGAAACTAAACTTTTCATATAATTACGAATGACAAATTACGAATAATTTGATAAAAGGATAAATGTGCTTCGCACGATAAACGCTTCGCGATAAAATTTATCGCCCGTAGGGCAATTTATCTTTTTATCATCCTGCTTTAGCGGGATATTTTATCAGTCCTTAAGGCTTAAACCTTCTACCTCTTCCAACTTCTTCCTTACCGCTGAAATCTTGCTTTCCCTTACGCTGAGGGTAATACGGCAGGTGGTATGGTCAAAGTCTTGCAGTAGTACTTGCAGCCCCTCATCTTTTACCACCTTCATTACGCTGTTCATGACCTCGTAAGGGAAGGAGGCCGTCAACTCCTCACTCCATGTACGCTCATCTATTTGAGCATTTGCTACGGCATCTGCCGTAGCGGTTTTGTAGGCAGTTATAAGTCCCGATGTGCCTAGCAGTGTTCCGCCAAAATAGCGAACTACCACTACCAACACGTTGGTAAGGTTGGCAGATAGCAGCTGGCCCAGTATGGGTTTTCCTGCTGTTCCGCTTGGCTCGCCATCATCGTTGACTCTAAAGCGAACACCCTCTTTACCTATGCGGTAGGCGTAGCAGTGGTGGCGCGCGTCGTAAAACTCCTTTTTAATGCGTGCCACATGTTCCTTTACCTCTTCCTCACTTTGAACCGGATAGGCGTAGGCGGTAAATTTACTGCCCTTTTCTTTGTAAGTGCCTTCGGCAGGGGATGCTATGGTAAAGTATATGTCGTTCATCTATTTTTCTGATTACTTCCTTATCAAGAAAAAAGTAATAAGTGAAAAAAATCTTTGCTTATGGCAAAAAAAATGCCGGACTACTCCGGCACTCTTATTAGTATGATGTTGATGTAAGCACATTTTTTGCAAATCAGTTTAGCAAAAATAGTAAGATTTTAGAGTTTTACCAAAAAATGCTTGCTATTTTATGGTGATTGGGTTACAGAATCTATTGTGTGCTATAAAAGTATAAAAATGGTTCACCATATCTTCATAACCCTTATTTTCTTGTTAAAGTATTAGTTCACTTAACTATGTGATTAGTTAACATGCGAAAGGTAGCAAATCTTAACGTAGGATTGCTTGTTTGTTCAAATTTTAACCAATATCGTTATTTGTTTACGCCTGTGTTTGTATTTAAAAATACTTGTACGTCAATTTTAGCTTGTGTGCGTAAATGCCATTTTGATGGAATAATTTATACGTAAATTTTTACGTATTAGAACCCTGCACTCCTGGTGCCTATTTGGAATTTGTGCATCATGCCACGTAATTTTGTGCCCGCAATATTTATCTGTGTTGAGGCTACAGCTACCTTCCGTAGATAGAAAATGATTTCAACGGTGCAAGAAATGAATAACCTCTCCAACCCGCTAGCTCTTTTCCTCCACTTGTAAGCATTTTATTTATTACTGTTATATGAAATTTGTATCCTTGTTTTTTTCTGCACTCTTTGCCCTTGTCCTCACGGCTTCGGGTAATGATGAGATTGCTATGACTGTATATGGTGAAAATAAAACAAAAACGTTTTATATAGCCGCCTCTGCGGGTAAGACATTTACCGTGGATTGGGGTAATGGCACTCCTCCCGCCTCGTATACGGGTACAGGTGCCACACAATACTACGCATCACCCTACTATGGCAGAACTTACTATAACATTAAAATAACCGCAGATGATGTTGATTGCCACTTCACCGTTCTTAGTGCGGGCTATACGTACCTTTATTCGCTTAACATTGATTGCCCAGAACTTAAGGAGTTGAATTGCCAGAACAATCTTGTTTCCACGCTTGATATGAGCAAAAGCCCCTTGCTTACTAACTTAAACTGCTCGGCCAATATTCTCACCTCGCTTAACCTCAGTGGTTGCAACGAGTTGAGAGGTTTGGATTGCTCCAATAATAAGCTTGCTGCACTTGATGTTAGTGGTAGCCATCAACTTACATATTTAAGTTGTGGTTCTACTGTTAGCACCAGCATCAACCAATTCACTTCACTTGATGTGAGTAATAACCCCTTGCTAACGGAGTTGTATTGCAATGGGAGTGGTAAAATTACGCAGCTGAATTTGACAGGTTGCAGCGTGTTGAAGACGCTAAATTGTTCAAATAATCCGCTCATAGGGCTTGACATTACCGACAACATTTCACTGGTAGATTTGAGTTGCGGCAACTGTACGCTCACCACGCTTGATATAAGCAATCAGCCCATGCTTGTTGCCTTGAATTGTGGTAATGCCGGTGCCGCTAGCGCTAGCTTCAATAAGTTGGAAACGCTTGATATGAGCGCCAACCCCTTGCTTACGCATGTGGACTGTCGAGCGAATTTGCTTGCAGCTCTTGATATTAATAGTAATCCCAAGATGGTTGCTCTTGAATGCGGGACAAACAAACTTACCGAACTTAAAATGACTGGTGCTACCGCTCTGGTTACTTTAACCTGTTACGGGAATAAACTCACTACTATTCATTTGAACCAGGACACCGCGCTAGCTACATTGCTATGCTACGATAATGCGCTCACCTCGCTTGATGTGAGACACAATACGAAGTTGGCTACGTTGCATTGCTCTGTTAATAAGATACCCTCACTTGATGTGAGCCAAAACCCGGAGCTGGTGGATTTGAGATGCGATAGAAATAAGTTGGAGTCACTTGACGTGAGTCACAATAACAAACTGGTTACTTTAGACTGCTACTCCAACACGAACCTTACCTCGCTTACCCTTGCCAATGCCGCTGTGCTTACTATGCTGAACTGCTATAGCTGTAAGCTGCCTACGCTTGATGTCAGCGCCAACACCAGTTTGGTTACGCTAACCTGTGGTGGCAATAAGCTTCCTACGCTTGACGTGAGTTCCAATACCAAGCTGGTTACTTTGTATTGTCAGGATAACCAGCTCTCCTCGTTTGATGTTAGCCAAAATGATAACTTGGTTGATTTGCGGTGCCAAGATAACCAGCTTACCTCGCTTACAGTTGGTCCATGTGCCAAGCTGATTACCTTATATTGTGAAAATAATCAGCTCACTTCGCTTGATGTTAGTCAGGCGACTTCGTTAGTCACCCTCTGGGGTCATAATAACCAACTTACCTCACTTACTATTGGCCCATGCACCTCGCTGCAAACCTTATATGCTTATGATAATAAGCTTTCCTCGCTTGATGTAAGCCAAGCAACTTCGTTGGTCACCCTCTCTTGCCTGAATAATCAAATTGAATCACTTGACGTAAGCAAAAATGCAAAGCTGGTCACCTTTCATTGTGAAAACAACCGACTCTCGTCACTTGATATCAGCAAAAATACGGTGCTGAGTGATTTGAAATGTCAAACTAACCAGCTTACTTCACTAGAGCTTAGCACTGGTCTCACTTCGCTGCTGTGTAACAATAACCAGCTTACCTCGCTTGATGTTAGCCAAAATAGCAAGTTGACAACCTTGGTTTGCAACACAAATCGACTCAACTCGCTGGCGCTTAATGACGTGCTCTTTTCTTTGGATTGTTTCGGCAACCAGCTCACTTCACTTGATCTTAGCCGGAATGGCGCAATGGGAAATATATACTGCTACAATAACCAATTACCGCTAACGGATTTATATACCGCTTCATGCAGGGTCACCGATGTGAGATCCAAGGCTTTGGGATTTCAATCTGCCGTAGATACTACCGTTACGTACATAGGAACCAGGCTGCTTATTACTCCTGATACTGTTTTTGGTACAACCGATACGGCCTTGGATATGATTGCAGCACCTACCAAGTATGCCAATGTAATGCGTAACGGTAGTGCTGCTAGTCCCAATGTAGATTATGTGCTTGTAGAAAATCGCATTACTCTTTTGAGAACCGGTCTTTACACGTTGGAGCAAGTAACGATTCCATAATCACCTCTCCTTATCATCCGATTAGGGTGCAATTCGCGTTTGATGTACACCCTATGGTAAGGGCGACAGCCAATACGGGAGGTAGCATCTCTCCTGTGGGTGATAGCCTTGTTATGCCGGGCGACAGCATAGCCTACACCATCAGCCTCAATTACGGTTATCACGTCGATAGCGTACTGGTAAACGGTACTTACCGTGGTGCCATGACCTCGTATACTTTTAAGAACGTACAGAGTGATAGCAGTATTCGTGTGGTGTTTGACATAAACAAGTACAAGGTAACAGCCTTAGCTAATGCCAATGGCTGCATTTCTCCTATGGGCGATAGCCTTGTGGTGCACGGTGACAGCATAGCCTATACCATTACTCCTGACTATGGCTACCATGTGGATAGCGTACTAGTAAATGATGTTTATCTCGGGAGAATGGCTTCTTATGCCTTTGACTCTGTACAGGCCGATAGCAGCATTCGTGTTGTATTCGCTATTAACAAGTATAACGTAGCGGCATCGGCAGGTGTACATGGCTGCATTTCGCCTGAAGGCGATAGCCTTGTGGCGCATGGTGACAGCATATCCTATACCTTTACTCCCGAATACGGCTACCATGTGGACAGCGTGCTGATAAACGAAATATACCGCGGAGATTCAGCCATGTACACCATTGCTAATATTCAGTCCGATAGTAGTATACGTGTCGTATTTGCCATTAATAAGTATATCGTAACAGCATCGGCAGGTACCGGTGGCAGCATTGCACCCGTGGGTGATAGCCTTGTGGTACACGGAAGCAGCATAGCCTATACCATTACCTCCAACTACGGCTACCATATAGATAGCGTACTGGTAAACGATATTTATTGCGGGGATTCGACCCTATACACCTTTACCAACGTGCGGGCCGATAGCGGCATTCGCGTGGTGTTTGCTATTAACACGTATAACGTAGCAGCATCGGCAGGCGTTAATGGCAGCATTTCTCCTATGGGTGACAGCCTTGTGGCGCACGGTAGCGATATAGCCTACACCATTACCTCTGACTACGGTTACCATATAGATAGCGTGCTGGTGAATGGCTGCTACCGTGGTGCTTTAAGCTCTTACACCATAGCCAACGTGCAGGCTGATAGTAGTATTCGTGTGGTATTTGCCATTAACAAGTATAACGTAACAGCATTGGCAAGCGCTAATGGAAGTATTTCACCTGTGGGTGACAGTCTTGTAGCGCATGGTAGCGACATATCCTACACCTTTATCCCTAACTACGGCTACCATGTGGATAGCGTGCTGGTAAATGAGATTTATTGTGGGGACTCAACCCTATACACCATTGTCAACGTGCGGGCCGATAGCAGCATTCGTGTGGTATTTGCCCTTAACAAGTATAACGTAACAGCATCGGCAGGCGCTAATGGCAGTATTTCACCTGAGGGTGAAAACTTGGTGCCACACGGTGGCGCTATTACCTATACCATTACCCCTGACTACGGCTACCACATAGATAGCGTGCTGGTGAATGGCAACTATCGTGATGCTTTAAGTTTGTACACCTTTTCCAATGTGCAGGCTGATAGCAGCATTCGTGTGGTATTTGCTATTAATACGTATAACATAACGGCATCTGCAGGCGCCAATGGCAGCATTTCTCCTGTGGGCGACAGCCTTGTGGCGCACGGTAGTGACATAGCCTACACCTTTATCCCCGATTATGGTTACCACGTAGATAGCGTGCTGGTAAACGGAGTTGACCGTGGAGCGCCAACGTTGTACACCATTACCAATGTACAGGCCGATAGCAGCATTCGTGTGGTATTTGCCCTTAACAAGTATAACGTAATGGCATCGGCAGGCGCTAATGGCAGTATTTCACCTGCGGGTAGTAGCCTTGTGACGCACGGTGACGCTATAACCTATACCATTACCCCCAACTACGGCTACCATATAGATAGCGTACTGGTGAATGGCGATTGCCGTGGTGCCTTGAACTCGTACACTCTTAATAATGTACAGGCTGATAGCAGCATTCGTGCGGTATTTGCCATTAATATCTATACGGTGACAGCATCGTCCGGTGTGGGTGGTAGTATCTCGCCTGTAGGTGATAGCTTAGTAGTGCACGGTAGTAGCGTAACCTATGCCCTTACCCACGATGAAGGATTTCATATAGATAGCGTGCTGGTGGGCGGTATTTACCGAGGGAGTATGTCATCGTTTACAATTGCCAATATTCAGAGCGATACCGGTATTCGTGCCGTATTTGCGGCGGATATCTGCAAAATAACAGCATCGGCTAATATGGGTGGTAGCATTTCCCCGTTAGGTGATAGCACTATGGTGTATGGCAGCAGCGTATCATATACCATTACTCCTAACTATGGCTACCATATAGATAGCGTGTTGGTGGACGGTGTTGAGCAAGGGGTGGTTACCTCGTATACCTTTACCAATGTGAAGTGTGATGCTAATATTCGCGTTGTATTTGATATTAACAAGTATAAAGTAACGGCCTTTACCGGAGCCAATGGCAGCATTTCACCCTTGGGTGAAAGTTTGGTGCCACACGGTGGCAGCATAACCTACACCATAACCGCTGACGTGGGCTACCACGCGGATAGCGTGTGGGTGAACAGCATTTACCGCAAGCGCATGGCCTCTTACACCTTTGCCAATGTGCAGGGCGATAGCAGTATTCACGCAGTATTTGCTATAAATAACTACCTAGAGACATTTACGCTTACTGGCGGTTCTACCTTGGTTGAACCCTTTGACTCAGATAATACCTCCTACACTGTACAAGTGGCATGTACGCCTTCCACGCTCCGTTTTACAGTCAACGAGGGTGATACCATTTGGGTGAATGGTAACTTTTACCTTGATAGCGCCATTATGCAACCATCAGGTGCAGAGGGAACTACTACGGCAATGCCTGTACTGGTAACCACACCATACGGTTCACGCGAGTATATGATAAGCTTATGCATGCCTTATGGTAATGAGCGCATAGTACAGCCTTATCCCAACATGCTGGAGGTGGTAAATAACCCTGCGCTGTATGGCGATGGGCAGGAGTTTAAGGGTAACGGTACCTACCAGTGGTTTTGTGATGAACAAGCAATATCAGGACCTGTTAACGGTGTGCTGCATCTTCCTCAAGGTACCTACTTCAATACTGCCAACTACAGCGTACGGGTAACCCATATTGATGGCACGCAAAGTTCCATTTGTCCAATTACACCTACAGCTGTATCCACGCCTAATGCACTGCAAGTTTATCCTAATCCCACGAATGGATTATTGACCCTTACGCATGGCGCGCGCGCAAGCGCTCAGGCCGTACTCCCCGCTGGTGGGGGGGGAACCTCCTCACAACTTACCAATCGTGTTGAGGTTTTCTCTCTCAGTGGTTCACTTTTATGTACTTTCCCCTCTTCGGGCGAGGACACCAATATTAATATTTCGCACTTACCCAGCGGTAATTATATTGTACGCACAAATGGTGAAAGCGCAATAGTAGTTAAGAATTAAGATTATGCAGAAGATATTTTCCTTAGCAACAATTCTCCTTTTCAGCGCGTACAGCTTCGCGCAGCAAGTAAAACATCACGAACTTTTGCTGGGTGGAGGTGGTGGCATTTCCACTTTGAACTACGATAACCGCAGCACTATTGGATTGGGTGGTAACGTGAATTTTGGTTATGCCTACAACTTCAACAAGCGTTGGGCTATTTTCTCCGGTCTCGAGTTGGATTTTTACAATGCGAAATCGAGCCTAAACAACTTTACCAATACTTATGGCATTTTGGTACCCGCTTACGTTGCTCTTGGCAATGGACAACTTGATTACACCGCTGATGTGCAGGGATTTTCTGAAAAACAAAAAGCTATATACGTTAACATTCCGCTAATGGCACGATATAAGTATCTGCTCAAAAAAGGGCATGCATTCTACGGTATGGCGGGTGTGAAGTTGGGTATTCCACTCAGCGGCTCGTACAGCGGCAGCATTGACCAATTGACCACATCAGGCTATAGTTACCATACGCATCAGCCGCATAACAACGAGCCGGAGAATGGATTTGATACTTACCGGAGCTGCAATTTGAGTGGCGACTTGAATCTTAAGTTCAGCGTAGCACTCTCGCTTGAAGCAGGCTACGAGTGGCCGCTGCGTGAAAACATGAACTTGTACTCAGGGGTATATTTTGATTATGGAGTTAATGATATTTCGTCGGAAAATGGTGGATATGTGGTAAACTACAATCCCGCAGATGTGCCCACTCCCCAACTTGCCTCCATTACCACTGCTTCCGATAAGATGGGCGTTTTGGCTGCGGGGGTAATGCTTCGCCTTGCCATAGATTTTGGTGGAGGGCAGGGCGCTTCGCGTGTGAATAAGGAGGAGTTGGCTCGGCAGCTCGAAGAGGTTCGCCGGAAGGCAATGCAAGACTCCGTTGAGCAGGCACAGGAGTTAGAGGCAATGCGCTTGAAAGCTCAACATGAAAAAGCCCGTCGCGATTCTGTTGCAAAGGCGTTGCAAGACTCTATTGCGCAAGCGCAGCGAGATTCCATGGTGCAGGCTAAGGCAGCCGAAGAGGCAGCGCGTGTGCCTATAGCGAAAGTGAGCGGTGTGATAACGGACAGCGAAACCGGAGTACCGTTGGCGGCTGTAGTGGAGGTTACCAATAATGATATAAGACAGCTGGAGGTGCGTCAATCCAGCAATCCTACTACAGGAGAATACGCTGTACAGCTCCCATTAGGTTCCAACTACGGCTTGGCCGTAAAGGCTGATAATTATCTTTTCCATTCGGAGAACATTAATCTGGAAAATAAGAAGAAGGTTCCTACGCCTATTATACGTAATGTGAAAATTAAAAAAATAAAGTTGGGTGCTAAAATAGCCTTACGCAATACATCCTTTGAATCGGGAAAGTCGGATTTGACCGAAGAGTCGGCTATGGAGTTGCAAAATGTGGTCGCTATGCTTAAGCAAAATCCTACTATGCGCCTTGAGGTGTCAGGGCATACTGATGACGTTGGATCAGAGGCGTCAAACAAGGCTTTGTCTGATGCTCGCGCCAAATCCGTAGTAAGTTATCTTGTAAAAAAAGGAATTGACCCCAATAGGTTGACATCTATTGGCTGGGCGTTCTATCGCCCGCTGACTATCAAACGAACACCTGAAGGTCGTGCTCTTAATCGTCGTATTGAAATTAAAATTGTGGGGAATTAAATTGATGCTTTAGATTAAAGGCAAGAGATTTGCTATTTAGGGGTAGATTTCGGGATAGTCATATGTTTTTTCCATCTTACGACATCATGCTGATAGCCTTAGCTGGGCACACTTGTACGCATAAACCGCATGAGTCGCAGTGGTTACGGTTGACTTGGCGAGCGGTGTTGGTTGTGTTGCTGCTTATAGCCTCGTAAAAGCATACTTTTTCGCATTTGCCACAGCTGGTACATTTGCTTTCATCCACTACGGAGTATGTTGAGGGTTCATCCGAGATTTCTTCCACAGTTTTGATTTTATCAAGGGCAATACCGCGTATTTCGTCAAACGATTTATAACCTTTGGCATCCATCCATGCGTTAAGGTCGGTAAGTATCTTGCTTATGCTTTCAAATCCATACCACATTACCGAGGTGCACAGCTGTACTGTTGAGGCGCCCAACATGATATACTCAACCACGTCGCGGTAGTTCATGGCACCACCCGAGGCGGATATGGGTAAGGTGGTGTGGCGCGCCACTTCCGACAAGTGCTTCATTACAATAGGTTTAATAGCGGGACCGGAGTAGCCGCCATAACCTTTGAGGTAGGGTATGCCTGTTTCAATATCCACACCGGTAAAAGAGCTTACCGTATTGCTCACCGTTAGGCCGTCCACGCCAGCCTCTTTGCAGGCTTTGGCAAATTCCACCATGTGCCCTGTGTTGGGTGTTACTTTTATCGTTACAGGATGCTTGGCTACTGATTTTGCCGCGCGAATTTGTGCGCAGGTTAACTCTAAGTCACGACCGATGTTGATACCCACGCGGTCTTTGGGCATGGGACACGATACGTTGAGTTCGAACAAATCGGCTAATCCCGTGCTTTGAATTTTTTCTATCAGCTTAGCGGTATCCTCAGGTTCAGGCATGGCAAGCACGCTCAGGTGCATGGTGGCACCGGTTTTACGCACTTCAACCAAATCGCGGGTGAGCCAATCCTCCAACTTTTTGTTTGAAAACATTTCAATGTTAACCATGCCCATGGCATGTCCGTTGTGCTTCACTATGTGCATGCGCCCATTGGTAGGTTGCTTACCCCATGAGGGTACGTTGCCAATGGTTTTTGGTATAATGCCGCCAATGCCTGCCATGCAAGCCTTTACTATTTCTCTTCCGTTGTTGCTTGGCGTGGCTGATGCCAAAACCAGCGGGTTGGGGTAGTGTACCCCACAATAGGTAACGCTCAAATCTGCCATAGGTTAGTTTTTGTTCTCAGCAAAGATATTATACAAATTGTATAAAAAAGAATGTCCCAACAAATTTTGTTGGGACATTCTTTTTTATTGCAGGTAGCTTGTTTACTTTGCAGAACGGGTGGGCGCATTTATTCTTTATCATTCCGCATGGCGATATCGGAATATTTTATCAGTTTTTCTTTTTCTTTGCTTCATCCACTGCATTAATAAACTCTCGTAGCACGTTGGTGCGGATGTTGGTAGAGGTAATTAGGTTATTATTGTTGTCGGGGTGTACACGGTTGGATAAGAACACAAAAACCAAGTCGCGTTGAGGGTCTACCCATACCAGCGTTCCCGTAAAACCCGTATGCCCGAAACTCTCCGGTGAGGCTTCGCTGCACATGGGATTTGCTTTTTGGGGATTGGTCTCAGGCTTGTCGAAGCCATAGCCACGACGGTTGCCATTGGCTTTGCCCTGACAGCGTGTAAACTCATCCACTGTTTCGGAGTTGAGCAGTTGAGTGCCACCGTACGCGCCGCGCCAGAGGTACATTTGCATTATCTTCGCCATGTCGTTAGTGGTGGAAAAAACGCCCGCATGTCCTGCCACACCACCTATGGTGGCTGCCCCATGATCATGTACATAGCCATGTATCAGCTGGTGGCGGAAGGGATACTCCCACTCGGTTGGCACAATTTTTTCCTTGCTGAATTTTTGCAATGGTAAAAAAGTGGTGTTAGTCATACCTAATTTCCTGTAAAAAAGGCTATCTACCAGTGTGTCGAGTTGCACGCCCGACTTGCTTTCTACCACGCGCTGCATGTAGTAAAACCCTAAATCGCTGTAGCGATAATTCTTGTTCTGCAGCTCCGTTTCATCTATCAGCTGGTAGGCTTTTTCCTTAACTGATGTGTGAGCGTAGATGCCATCGGCAACAGTGTAGGGGTAACCAAACGTGGCCTCTGTTTTAAAAAGGGAGGTATCTAACGTGTGATACTTGTTAAGGTAGGTGTTGGCAAACAGCTTAAACGGGTGTGTTTCACTTTGTGTTACGCTCAGCAGTGGCTGGTTGGAAAATACGGGTTGCATAAAATGAACATGCACCGGTATCCAAGCCTTTAACCCTGACTGATGCAGCAGTATGTCACGTAGTACCAGCGCATTTTTGTTGCTTCCGGAGTCAAGTGTAATATACTTTCCCAACTGGTCGTTGAGGTTAATTTCTTTGCTATCTACCATTTTCATTACCACGGGTAGGGTGGCGGTAACTTTGGTAATAGAGGCTATGTCGTACAAATCACTATCGCGCACGGGCGTTTCGTTTTGGTAGGTGTGGTAGCCAAACGACTTTTGATAAAAAACTACGCCCTTATATGCTGCCAGTACTTGGCAACCGGGAAATGTTTGTATGGCTATGGCGCGTTTTACCAGCGTATCCACTTTGTTCAAGCACTTGGGGTTAATACCCAACTCCTCCGGCGTACCGTATTTTAGACGTGTCTGCTTGGTGGTAATACCTTGTCCAAATTCTACCAATTCGGGTACCATTACCGGACTTTTTCCTTTGAGGGGTAGGCCACCGAATATGGCTTCTGCAGCAATTTTTTGGTAATCATTGCTGCCGTTGTAGGTAATAAGTACGCTCTCAAAAGATTGAAGTGTGCGTATCGCCTGAAGTGTATAGGGGTTGGCAAACTGTACCAGTACTGTACGCTTTTGGGCTGCCAACTGCTGTAAGTGGGCACAAAAGGTAGTGTCCATGTTAAAATTGCGCTCGGGGCGACGCTGGCTGATATCCAAATATCCTACGATGAGTGCATTGTAATCTTTCAGGCGTATTGCCAACGAGTCGTAGGTGGAAGGACGGGTTTGATCAACCTTAAACATATCAACGTTGGCGTATAGCCGCGCAGTATTGTAAAAGACGTTATTCTGGTTGTTTTTACTTACCTCCACATAGGCTATGCGTAGGGTATCCAAATCTTTTAGTGGCAAAAAGTTGTTATTGTTTTTTACCAATGTAGCCGCGTCTTCAATAATTTGCGTACGCAAAATCTGAGCGCTGCGTGGGTTCAACTCTTCACTCCAGCTGCATGGTTCTACGTTTTTCTTTTTGTTCAACCCCATGTAGTATTTTGCTTTGAGTATGCGCAGGCATTTCTGGTTAAGCTTCTCTATGGGGAAAATACCGTTTTTTACCGCCTGCTCTATGGTGTCAATGCTGGCAACAATATCCAGTGGAAACACCAGCATGTCGTTACCGGCCAGCAACGCGTGCATGTTCGCCTGAGCATTTTTGTAGTGCTCGGTAACGGCCTTCATTTGCATGCCATCGGTGAATGTAAGCCCTTTAAATTTTAACTCCTTGTGAAGAAGACTATCAGCTAGTCTTGGCGACAAACTGGCAATTTCGCCGGTGGTGTCCACTGCTGGAACGCTCAGGTGGCTAACCATTACACCGGCTATATTATTGTCAATAAGTTTACGGAATGGATACAGATCAACGTTATAAAACGTGTCGCGGTCCATGTGCAGCGCAGCTGCTTCGTGATGTGTATCTGTGCTTGTGTTGCCGTGCCCCGGAAAGTGCTTGGCGCAGGCCAGTATGCCGTTGTCCTGCATACCGCGCGCGTAGGCAATACACTTGCGCGCCACCATTTCCTTATCCTCGCCAAAAGCACGAGCGTTGATTACGGGGTTTAGCGGGTTGCTGTTCACGTCGGCCACGGGAGCAAAGTTTACGTGCATGCCTAGCAGCTTAAACTGTCGTGCCACTTCTGCGCCCATACGATATGCCAGTGAGTCGTCAGCGGTGGCACCCAAAGTTATTTGAAACGGAAAGTTGTTAACGCTATCCAGGCGCATACCCACTCCCCATTCGGCATCCATACTTATGAGTAGGGGAACTGAGGCCAGCGTTTGATAGTAGTTGGTCAGCTCTGCCTGCTTTTGTGCTGCTCCCTGAAAGAAACATATACCGCCAATCTTGTGCATTGCCACCAAGTTGGCAATTTCAGCTATGTGTGCTCCATTTTTGTTAGAGTAGGCGGCGGGCATAAACAGTTGACCTATTTTCTCTCGTGTATTCATACTTGCCAAAATTGAGTCAGCCCATGGATTGGGAGCATTAATGGCTTCTATAAAGTTGGCTTTTTGCGCTGGCGACGAAATAAAGAAAAAGCAGAATGTAAGAAAAAAGGTAAGGCGTTTCAAAATAGTATGGGGTATTTGCGCGAGATTCAAAACTGAATTTGCATAAAACTATGCAAAAGTAATAATGTATAAGCAAAATTCAACCTTTGCCAAATAAAAAAAGGCGGAGATTATACTTCCGCCTTGCGCTCATCTTATCATATCACTATTTATGCTCACGCACGACTTGTACCAATTTCTTGCGGTTATCCCATACAACGAGTAGTAGTAATCCTATTGTAAATGATGCTATTGCTGCAGGAATAGCGTAACTTAGTAGCGTATTTACCGCACGGTATGTTTGGCTGAAATCGGTGATAATAGTGGCAGGGGTAGTAAATAAAATATTTTGTCGCTCTAGCGTGTTTTTATGTGCGTATAGTCGAGAGAGTGTTTCCTGCATTTGCATTATCTCGCTCTTTTGTGAGCTGCCACCTGCTGATGGCATAACAACGCGATCACCCTTATATGAGGCCATTACCTGTTGCATATTGGCGATATCACAATCAACATTCGCCAGCTCATCCTTTACTTGTTCGTTGCGTAATATATTAGCTTGCAGCGCAAAGGAATTGTTGGCAATGTAGGTAAGCAGCCCCTCGGCTAAAATCGGGTATACATCCTCATTGTACACTAAAACTTTTACCCTAAAGTAGTTTTGCGAAATTCGTAGGCTGGTATCCTTCACGTCGTATTGCTTTACATAGTATGCCGGAAGGTTGTTAGTTCCCACATCGCTGCCATGTACTATACCATAGTAACCTGTTAAAGATTTTATCTTTTTTACATTCGATTCGTCCATGCTCAACAGAGCGGCAACATCAGCATAGCGTTGCTGAGCAAAAAGATAGTTGAGATTTTCCAACCTATTAATAACTAAGCTTACGCCTGGGTTGTTGGAGCTTACTATGGCTGACGACTCGTAGGTGCGTGGCGTAGTTTTGTATAGTGTAACGGATATAGCTACGCCGATGATTACAAAGGCTGTCAGCCATGGCGATTTGCGAATAAGGTAGATGATACAGTCGATAAAGGCGTTCCATATGGCAAGTGCGATTTTTATTATCCAACGGCCACAAAAGCGCATAATGTCAAGGATATCAACTTCCGAATCTTGGTTTCTGTTATCAATCTGGCTCATTTCACCTGTAATTTATTCATGTTTAGATTGCAATAGTATAAAAAAATTACGAGTTTTTAGCATGATTCGCTGAAAAACTCGTAATTATAAAGATATAAAGGCATTTAAGATAAAAATCCCAAAAGAATACCAGCAGCGACAGCACTACCAATTACACCGGCTACGTTGGGTCCCATGGCGTGCATAAGCAGGTGGTTTGTTTTGTCGTATTGTAATCCAACTATCTGAGAAACACGGGCTGAGTCAGGAACAGCCGAAACTCCCGCGTTACCAATAAGTGGATTAATCTTGTTACCCTCTCTAAGAAACAGGTTGAAGATTTTAACAAACATAACGCCGCCAAAAGTGGCAATAATGAACGAACCGGCACCTAATAGGAAGATTTTAATCGAGTCGGTGGTCAAAAATGTTGTTGCTTGAGTTGAAGCACCTACAGTTAACCCAATCAGTATGGTTACAATATCAATCAGTGGACCGCGGGCAGTTTCTGCCAAACGCCGGGTTACACCGCTTTCTTTTAATAGGTTACCAAAAAATAGCATACCCAATAGCGGCAAGCCAGACGGGACTATAAGGCAGGTGAGCAGCATGCCTATAATGGGGAATAATACCTTTTCAAGATGAGATACCACACGCGGAGGTTTCATACGAATGAGGCGCTCCTTGCGAGTAGTAAGCAACTTCATTATAGGAGGCTGTATTACAGGAACTAATGCCATGTATGAGTAAGCAGATATGGCTACAGCACCCATAAGGTGGGGGGCTAAGCGCGACGACAAGAATATAGCAGTAGGACCGTCGGCACCACCGATGATACCAATTGCGCCAGCCTCATTGGGCATAAAACCTAGCTGTAGCGAAATTATGTAAGCGCCAAAAATACCCAGCTGCGCAGCTGCGCCAATTAGAAGTAGCTTTGGGTTGGATATAAGCGAAGAAAAATCCGTCATGGCGCCAAGTCCCAAAAATATTAGTGGAGGATATACTCCTTGAATTACACCATAATACAATATATTTAGGACGGAGCCCTCTTCATATATGCCGATTTTCAGGCCGGCCATAAAGGGAATGTTACCTATAAGAATACCAAACCCAATGGGTATAAGGAGCATAGGTTCAAATTCATACCTGATAGCCAGATAAATGAAAACTAGACCAACCAGCATCATTACAATGTGCCCGATAGTCATATGCGAAAAGGCTGTGTAGGATAGAAACTGCTGCAGATTCTCTCCTAAAAAGGTGAATAATCCTACTTCCATATTATGAAATAGTTACAAGTTCGGCGCCCTCAAGTACCGAGTCACCTTTCTTTACTTTTATGGCGGTTATTTTTCCGGCACGGTCAGCTTCAATGCTGTTTTCCATCTTCATGGCCTCCAGCATGATCAACTTTTGCCCAACAGTAACGATATCACCTTCTTTTACATGTACATCTAAAATAACGCCGGGTAGGGGCGACTTAACAGCAAAAGCAGAACCTGGAGCAGCAGTCTTAACCACAGCTTGATGTGAGTCGGCCGAAGGAACTGCGGCTACCTGTACCAAGCGAGGTGTTTTCACCTGTGCCACCGGACGCTCAATCTCCACATGGTAGTGCGTGCCGTTTACCTCTACTTCGGCCACGTCACCATCGGTTTCCTTAATGGCAACTTTGTACTCGTTGCCGTTGATTTTAATCTTGTAGTCTTTCATTATTGTGAAGATTTTTCTGTTTTACTTTTTTAGAGTTGGCGTTTGCCTCAAACCATAAATTTTTGAACTCCAAGGCGAGTATGCCTTTGTAACTCGATTGATGGTGAGAATATTAGATTCTTTTTCAATCATCTCCTTTTCATACTCATGCAGGGCAATGGCAATGGCAGCGTAAACCTCACCCGCGGCGGGATGTACTTTTTTGGCTTCTGGTGCCACTGTTGACTGGCTAACTTTCTCAGTAACGTGCTTTTCCTCCTCCTTTTTGGGAGCAGACATAAACCTGCCAATTTGCTTAAAAATCAGGTAAAGGACAGCCAGCGCTAAAAATACTACCGACATGGCAGTCAATGCCATAACTATACCGCTTGGGTCTTGTGAGGCAAAGCGTAGGCTGGCAGCTTCGAGTTGTACCAACTCGTTGTTGGTGTTTGGGGTTGTGCGTTCGGCAAATTCCCATACTCCGATGCCGTCTTCAGTGCGCGCGTAGCTCACGTCGGGATGCTGTTCGGGGTAGCTTACGCTGTCGATAACGGTGCGCCCATCGCTGCTGGTGAGCGCCAAAAAGCGGGTGTCATCAATCCTGAAGTTAAGGTGAAAAGTACCGTGAGTGGGCTTGTTATCAGCCCAAAATACCACATGTTGGCGAGGTTTTATGGAGGTAAGTACATCACCCTTTGGTATTTGGTATTTTTTGAGGTTGTCACGATCGTCACTCAGATAGCATCCCCCAATGTCCACTGTGCCATAGGAGGAGTTGAAAATTTCAATCCATGCGCTACGCTCACCAAAATCATCCTCGTAGTTGGTTTGGTTAATAGCCATAAACTCGTTGATGCGCAAGTCGCTCGCTTTTTGTGCTGAAACACCGAGTGAGCCGAGTAGCAGCAACGTGAGTAGGCAATGTTTTATTTTTTTGCTCATATGCTCCTTGAAGTCTTATCGTTTTCTTCTCGAAATTGTTAACAATAAGATGATTGTAATTGTTATCAACATTTTGTGAACAGTATCCTAAAGAGGTAAATTGTCGTGTTTCTTTGCCGGATTTGTTAGCTTCTTAGTGCTTAGCTGCTGCAATGCGCGGATAATGCGGAAGCGAGTATTCTTAGGCAAGATAATATCGTCAATGTAGCCGTACTTGGCTGCGTTGAAGGGGTTGGCAAACTTTTCAACGTACTCTGTAGCTTTGGCATTGGCTACCTCCTGAGGGTTTTCAGCGGCGGCTATTTCCTTGCTATACAGCACTTCAATCGCGCCTTGAGCACCCATTACCGCAATTTCAGCGCTTGGCCAAGCGTAGTTAAGGTCGCCACGCAAGTGCTTGCTGCTCATTACGCAGTAGGCGCCACCGTATGATTTGCGAAGGGTTACAGTTACTTTGGGTACTGTGGCTTCTCCGTAGGCGTACAACAACTTTGCGCCATGTAAGATTACGCCGCCATACTCCTGAGCCGTACCTGGTAAAAAGCCGGGAACGTCCACCAGCGTAACGAGAGGGATATTGAACGCATCGCAGAAGCGCACAAAGCGAGCAGCCTTGCGTGAGGCGTTAATATCCAGCACCCCAGCCAAATACTTAGGCTGGTTTGCTACAATACCTACGGACATGCCGTTGAATCTTGCAAATGCGGTGATGATGTTAGGAGCAAATGCGCCTTGAATATCAAGGTATTCACCGTTGTCCACAATCATCTTAATCACCTCGTGCATGTCGTAAGGCTTGTTGGGACTTTCGGGAATAATGGTGTCGAGGGCTTCTTCTTGACGCTCTATGGGGTCAGAGCAGGCAACCAAAGGAGCCTCCTCCATATTGTTCTGCGGAATATAGCTGATGAGCTTGCGGATAAGCGAAATACCCTCCTCCTCAGTTTGCACTGCAAAGTGCGAAACACCGCTCTTGGTGCTGTGTACCGAAGCACCGCCCAGCTGCTCTTGGGTAACATCTTCGCCGGTAACGGTTTTTACCACCTTTGGGCCGGTGAGAAACATATAGCCCGTATCTCTCTTCATTATAATAAAGTCGGTGAGGGCTGGGGAGTAAACAGCACCGCCGGCGCAGGGACCAAATATGGCTGAAATTTGAGGAATTACACCAGATGCTAAAATGTTACGCTGGAAAATTTCCGCGTAACCGGCCAACGCGTTCACGCCTTCTTGAATGCGAGCACCACCCGAATCGTTGATGCCGATAACAGGTGCTCCCATCTTCATGGCCTGATCAAGCATTTTGCAAATCTTGAGCGCCATGGTTTCTGAGAGTGAACCGCCGAACACGGTAAAGTCTTGAGAGTACACATAAACTAGTCGGCCGTCGATGGTACCGCAACCGGTAACTACGCCATCGCCTGAATAAGTTTCCTTTTCCATGCTGAAGTTAGTGCAACGGTGCTCTACAAACATGTCAAACTCCTCAAAGCTGCCTTCGTCCAGCAGCAGTGCAATGCGTTCGCGGGCAGTCAACTTTCCCTTTTTGTGTTGTGATTCGATGCGGGCCTGTCCACCGCCAAGCCTTGCTTTTTCGCGGCGCTTGACTAGCTCCTTTACTTGTTCTTGTTCGGTACTCATATAAGTATAAAGTTCAAAAGTTTATAAAGTATATTTTAGATAAATACGCCTCGCTTGATATAAAAAACTAAAGGGATAAAATTTTATTTCTTTATCTTTTACCCCTTTACCTCTTTTAGTTTCCTTTTTCGCACAACTCCGTTAGCACGCCACCGGTTGACTTTGGATGTAGGAAGCCGATGTTTAGACCCTCAGCGCCCTTGCGTCCTTGCTTGTCGAGCAACTGTATACCTTTGCCTTCCACCTCGGTAAGTGCAGAATTAAGGCCGCCTTCTACCGCGTAAGCTACGTGATGTACGCCCTCGCCGCGCTTCTCAATAAATTTGGCAATGGTGCCTTCGGGTGAGGTGCTCTCCAGCAGCTCAATCTTCACCTGACCTACCTGAAAAAATGCGGTTTTTACCTTTTGATCAGCTACTTCCTCAATGTTGTAGCACTTAAGTCCAAGTACATTTTCGTAGTAAGGAATAGCCTCCTCTAAACTTTTTACGGCAATGCCAATGTGTTCGATATGAGTAACTTTCATAATATAAAAAGGTTTTTAATTATACTTTTATTATAAGGTCCCGAAATTACTCATTTTTTATCAGAAAATTTGATTTTACCTTAATAAATTAAATAAATGATTGTAATATTCTCATAGTAAATGTATTATATTGGTGATTTGGTAAAAAAATCTAAAACTGGGAAGAAAGTGAACGCCATAATTGATAAGTTTGAACTTTATTTAAAAAAATCTACCTTTGGCAAAACCATATTGTTAATCATTACTAACCACTAACCGCTTTTAAACTTATGGACAGAAGAGATTTTTTGCGTAATGCAGGTGTGGCGTTGGCTGCAGCTGCTGTGGCTTCGCGCTCGTTGGACTCAATGGCGCAAAGTCCCCTGTTTGGTGCAAAAAAGTTAAAGTTAGCCATGGTGGGTACCGGTCACCGAGGCGGTCGCATGTGGGGTAGTGCGGTGCAGGCTGACTATGGTGATATTGTGGAGTTTGTGGGGTTGTGCGATATTAATCCGGGTCGTTTGGAGCACGTTGCCAAATACATTGGCGTGGGTAAGGACTGTAAGCTATATACTGATTTTGACAAAATGCTAAAGGAGGTAAAGCCTGATATGCTTATTGTAACTACTGTGGATTCTACTCATGATGAATTTATTATCAAGGGGTTGAATGCGGGATGCAATATAATTACCGAAAAGCCCATGACTACTGATGAAAAAAAGTGTCAGGCCATACTGGATGCTGAGCGCAAGAGCGGTAAAAAAGTTATTGTGACCTTTAACTACCGCTATTCTCCACATCGCCAGAAAATATATGAGCTACTCAACGAGGGGCGTATTGGCGAGGTTACCTCTGTTGACTTTCACTGGTACCTTAATACCAGTCACGGAGCTGATTACTTTCGTCGTTGGCATCGTTTGCGTGAAAAAAGCGGATCGCTATGGGTGCATAAGGCCAGCCACCATTTTGATTTGCTGGGTTGGTGGCTCAACTCAGAGCCCGAAAGCGTGTATGCCCTCGGAGCGCTTGACTTTTACGGAAAAAATGGCAACATGCGCTCAACCAGCTGTCGCGCTTGCCCGCATAAAAAGGAGTGCAACTTTTACTTTGATATAACCAAAAACGAATACCTGTATAATCTTTACTGCAGGAATGAGCAGTACGATGGCTACTTGCGCGATGGCTGCGTATTCAAGGAGGATATCAATATTTTTGATAAAATGGCGGCTACCATTAAGTACGCCAATGGTGTACAGGTGGCGTATTCGCTTACTTCCTATTCGCCGTATGAGGGCTATCGTATTGCCTTTAACGGCACCAAGGGGCGCCTTGAAGCGTGGATAAAAGAGGATAAGGCAGTGCTTGACCGAGAGCAGGGCTACGATGAGCTGACGTTGTACACCAACTTTGGAGGCACGGAAAAATTTCGCATTCCACAAGCTGAAGGGCATGGTGGAGGCGATGTTCGCCTAAAGGATAAGATATTCCGCTACCCCAACGCAGAAGATAGGTACAAGCAGGCGGCCAGCTCACGTGATGGCGCCATGGCCATACTGACTGGTGTGGCAGCCCGCACCAGCATTGATACAGGTAAAATAGTACGCATTGCCGATTTGATTGATGTGCAACCTAAGGCGATAAGGATATAATAGTTTAACTTTCAGTTATATAGAGATTGTATGCGGGTTGTCAGTAGCATTATTGATAGCCCGTATTGTTTTAGAGCCCTGTTCTAAAATAGATTATTTTTAACATTTTTACACTTGATAGTTAAAATATGTTTTTATTATCTTTGCACCTCCGTATTAATTTTGTTGAGGGGGATTGAATGATAATTAGTTCTACATATTTTCAGCCTGTGCTATGATACGTGATATGACTACAGGCAAGGTGCCTAAACTTCTTATTTCTTTTGCACTACCTATTTTAATTGCCGAAATACTGCAGGAGTTGCACTATACCATAGACAGCTTGGTTGCAGGTAATTTTTTGGGGGAAATGGGGGATTTGTCCATTGCTGCAATTGGGTCTACGTGGCACATAATCATGCTGTTACTTTCTTTTCTTGTTGGTTTTAGCATGGGGGGCTCTATTGTTATTGCGCAATTTGTGGGAGCCAGTAAGCACCATAGGCTTGCTGAAACTACTTCCACCCTTATACTTAGTAGCCTTGTGGCAGCAGCAATATTTGGTTTTGTTTCTTGTTTTTTTGCCGAAGATGCTCTGCGACTTCTACAAGTGCCAGCCGAAGTACTACCATTGGCTACCATATACTTAGAAGTAATGCTTTTGGGCTTGGTATTTTTGGTGGGTCATGTATTGGTTAACTCCATTTTTCGAGGCTTGGGCGATTCGCGCACTCCGCTGTATATGGTGGCTTTAGCCGTTGCACTCAACGTGCTGCTTAATATTGTATTGGTCGTATTTTTTAACGGAGGTATATTCGCACTGGCGTTGGCCACCGTTTTTTCACAAGGTATTGCCTTTTTGTTGAGTGTTGCTATTTTGATGTATAGGCGTAAAATGCTTCCTGTGAGTCTTTTGAAGTGGAGGTTTAACCCACTTATTTTCTTTAAGGTAGTAAAGATTGCTTTACCCATAGGTCTTGAAATGATGCTGGCAGCCGGTAGTATATTGGCCATTTCATGGTTTATTAATCGCTCGGGTGCAGGCGTTATAGCAGGAGTTTCCATTGCGCAAAATTTTGACGAAATGGTGATAGTGGCAGGCATGAGCATTGCCGGAGCGCTATCGGTATTTGTTGGACAAAACATTGCCGCAGGTAAGTTCGACCGTGTAGCTAAAGGTACTCGTGTGGGAGTGATTATGGCAATAGTATGCGCATTGTTTGCTACCATATTGGCATTTGTAGTTGACGGGTGGTTTGGTCGGCTATTTACCGATGATGCACAAATATTAGTTAATATGCGGCAGTACCTTACAGTTGTAGCCTTGTTTTATTTTGTACACTCTACCACGTTGGTACTGGGTGGTGCGCTGCAGGGGGCAGGTAGAACGCTTATACCGATGTTGGCATCGCTGGTGTCGCTATGGTTGGTGCGCGTTCCGCTTACTTGGCTGCTATCCGATATCTGGGGTACCGATGGTATTTGGTGGGCGCAAGTTATAGCCTGGATTATATGCCTCCTTCTTGTGATGAGCTACTTCATGTTTGGAAAGTGGAAATCGTATAAAGCAATTAGTAGAACAAAAACATTGCAAACGCGTGCAGCGGAAGTAGTTAAGAATTTACCATTACTATGGAGTGAGGTTTATGATGCGATAGCTGTAAAGCGGTGGCATTTAGATTAAAGTCGGTAATACTCTGCTCTAAAGGCTCTATAAATATATTCAAAGCGTCGTTCTTCTTATGCAAAGGGCGACGCTTTTTGTTTAACAATATTTCATTTGGCTTTGCTGATATTTAGGACAATTATTATCTGTTCCCCATTATTTTGTTTTCTTTATTCGTAAATTTGCGGGTCATACATTGTTAATTCATGATTGCACAACATATAGAGCAGAAATACAGTGAACTATCTTCAATTTTTTCGCTTGAAGATTTGGAAAAATCGCAGCTGCGTCGGGCGTTTGATTTAGTGGCGCTGGCGCTGCATGGTTTGGAGCGCGAAAATGGCGATCCCTTTATTTTTCATGCCCTTGATGTAGCCAAAATTGTAGCAGCAGAGGTGGGTATTGGCGCTCAAGCTGCTGCTGCTGCGCTACTGCATGAGGCCGACCGAATAGTGGCTATTCCCGAGGTGGAGTTGCAGCGCGTATTTGGTAAGGAGGTTGCGAGTATTGTAGCTAGCTTGCGTAAAATTTCGCAGCTTGATATTAAAACCACAGCCCTACAGGCGGAGGGCTTTCGGAAGTTGCTGGTAAGCTACTCCAACGACCCCCGCGTTATTATTATAAAGCTCTCCGACCGCCTGGAGGTAATGCGCTCGTTGTCGTTTTTTCCTAAGTCGAAGCATGCAAAGAAATCTGCCGAAACGCTGTTGCTATACGCGCCCTTGGCGCACAAGTTGGGTTTGTATAAGCTCAAAAGCGAGCTCGAAGACCTTTCGCTACGCTATACCGATCCTGTAGTTTATCGTGATATTCACACTAAGTTGGCGCTGAGCGAAAAGGTGCGTGCGCGGCTGGTAGAGGATTTTATTGCGCCTATTAAGGTGGAACTTACACAGAAAGGCTACACCTTTGACCTTAAGTACCGTACCAAATCCGTGTACTCCATTTGGGGCAAAATGCAAAAGCAGAACGTACCCTTTGAGGGTGTGTTCGACGTGTTTGCCATTCGCATTATACTCAACAATGCCTTTGAAAACCGTAAGGACGAGGTAGCGGCTTGCTGGGATGCCTACTCGGTAGTAACCTCAAAGTACGAACCCGACCTTAAGCGCATGCGCGATTGGGTTACCAAGCCCAAGGAGAACGGCTACGAGAGCCTGCACGCCACTGTAAAAGTGGTAGGTAAGCAGGATGTAGAGGTGCAAATACGTACCCGTCGCATGGATGATGACGCCGAGCATGGCACCGCCGCGCACTGGCGCTACAAAGGTGTACGCCAAGAGGGTGGGGGCATTGAGGAGTGGATGGCGGGAGTGCGTCACCAGCTCGAAACGGCAGGTAGCGCGGGTGATTATAAAACCCGCCTTGTTCCCAACGAGGTATTTGTGTTTACGCCTAACGGCGACCTGCGCCAGCTGCGGACGGGAGCCACCGTGCTCGATTTTGCCTTCGATATTCACACCGGATTGGGTTGCCGCTGCACGGGTGCCATCCGCAACGGCAAGCACGTATCCATACGCGAGGTGCTGCAAACGGGTGATGTGGTAGAAATTATTAGCGGAAAAAACCAAACGCCCAACCTCGATTGGCTTTCTTATGTTACTACCTCAAAGGCTAAAAATAAAATACGACAAAAGTTACGCGAGGACGAGGCCAAAATTGCGGAGCAGGGTAAGGAGACTTTTGACCGTAAAATTAAAAACTGGAAGATACACCTCAGCACCGACCCTGTGGCGCTGCTGGTGAAGCACTTCAAAATAAAAACCGCCACCGAACTCTTTGTGAAGCTGGCGCTGGACGAGGTGGATTTTGCACAGGTGCATGATGTGCTGCAAAAGTACGCTGCCGGCGAAGTGCAGCAAACGGAGCGAGAGCAACCCAAAAAGGAGGAATCGGGCAAAGGCGTAAAATCGTCACGCTCGAGCGACTACATTGTTATAGACGAGCAGCTCAAAAACGTAGATTACAAGCTAGCCAAGTGCTGTAGTCCCATTTACGGCGACGATGTATTTGGTTTTGTAACCGTGGGCAGCGGCATTACCATACACCGCACCAGTTGCCCCAATGCCGAGCGCCTGCTGGAGCATTACGGCTACCGTGTACTCCCCGCTAAGTGGCGTCAGCAGGCTGATGCAGACTCGTTTCAGGCTGTAATAAAAATTGTGGCTAACGATGAAATTGGCTTGCAGCAGCGCATATCCGACACCGTGAGCGTAGCGCACGGCGTAATTCGTAGCGTGCAGCTCGTTCCTAGTCGCGGCATAGTGGACGGGCAAATGCAGGTGTACGTGAAAAATGCCAAGCAACTCGAAATGCTGCTTTTCCGCCTATCGCATTTAAAAGGTGTACAAAAGGCAACGAGGGTAGGAAATTAGCCTGGAGCGCTAAAAATCGTATCTTTGCACAGCAAAGAAATAATTCTCAATTTTTAATTTTCAATTCTGAACTTACATGGAAACCGTTGTTAGTGGCATACGTTCTACCGGAAATCTTCACCTTGGCAACTACTACGGCGCGCTGCGCAACTTCATCAAAATGCAGGACGATGCTCGCTGTCTTTTCTTCATTGCCGACCTGCACTCCCTCACCACGCACCCCACTGTAGATAACTTTCATGGTAATGTACGTCAGGTACTTGCCGAATACTTAGCTGCCGGCCTTGACCCCAAAAAGTCCGTGCTATTCGTACAAAGCGATGTGCCCGAGGTGTCGGAAATGTATGTATTGCTCAATATGTTGGCTTACTTGGGCGAGTTGGAGCGCACGGCATCCTTTAAAGATAAGGCGCGTAAAAACCCCAATAACGTGAACGCGGGCTTGCTGACCTATCCCGTGCTTATGGCTACCGATATTCTTATTCATCGCGCCGCTAAAGTACCTGTGGGAAAAGATCAGGAGCAGCATTTGGAAATGACGCGCGTATTTGCCCGTCGCTTCAACAGCATGTATCACACCGACTTTTTTCCCGAACCCGATGCCTACAACTTTGGCAGCGAGCTCATTAAAATCCCAGGCTTGGACGGTACGGGGAAAATGGGTAAGAGCGAAGGCAACGGCCTTTACCTCATGGACGACGAGGCTACCATTCGCAAGAAGGTAAAAAAAGCGGTAACCGACACAGGCGAAAAATCGGACGAAATGAGCGAGCCCGTGAAGAATTTATTTACCATTCTTAGCGTAGTTTCCACGCCAGAAGTTATTGATTTTTATAAGAATGCATACGCTGAAGGTTCCATTCGTTACGGTGATTTGAAGAACCAGCTGGCCGATGATATTTGCAAAGTAACATTGCCTATTCGCGATCGTATTATGGATATTCTTAAGAATGAAGAATACCTCTATAACGTGCGCAAGCAGGGTGCCGAACAAGCTCGTGAAAGCGCCTCTAAAACCCTTGCCGAGATGAAAAAAATAATGGGATTTAAGTTGTTGTAATACCATCTGCGTAAATAGGAAATGAATTTGCCTGCGGAATGTGAGACTCCGTAGGCATTTTTTATTTATTTTACTGTGTAACTCTAAAAAAGTCAAAAAAAGCGTTGTATTGCTAAAAAAGTCTAACTACATAAAATAATTGAGCGTAAGAATACAACGCCAAATTGCTTCCCTGCGGAAGTTCTATTTTTTTAAGAGAAATACAAGAAAACGCTAATAGGGGAGTTTTACTTATGGAAGTATTGCTTATCTTTGTTTCTATCGGTATCTCGTTTTTTGTACCGTAACCTCTTAAAAACAAAACAAGTATGAAGGATGATTTTGACAAAAGGGATGATGAGAGAGTGGATAATGAAATTTTTTCGCGGCCGGTAAAAGCAGGTAAGCGCACCTACTTTTTTGATGTGAAAGCAACGCGTGAAAATGACTACTACCTCACCATCACCGAAAGTAAACGCCGTGTTGACAAAGACGGTAAATTTACCTATGACAAACACAAGATTTTTCTGTACAAGGAGGATTTTGATAAGTTTGCAGAAGGATTGCAGGAAGTCATTGGTTACATAAAAAAGAATGCTCCGGAGATGAAATCTCGTGGCGGTGAGGCGGAAAGTTCAGGCTACTCCAACGTTAACTTTGACGATCTGAAGTAGTAGCGTGTAAAAGAGCAGGTATTACCGTCCTTGTCTGGGCGGTATATGTGGGATTTATATCCCAACAGAAACACTTCTGTTGGGATATTTTTATTTGAGGAAATTACTGCTTTTTCTTTGCCCATTGCTGAATAAAAATATTGTTTTGCAACTTACTTTAAACCAATATATTGTGACATTATAAATAAATTTTGTGTAGAAAAGTAATTTTTTTTGTACAAAAAGTTTGGAGTGAATGCAAAAATCTTCTACCTTTGCATTCGCTTTTTCAGAAAAGCAATAACGTCTTGGGAGCTTAGCTCAGCTGGTTTAGAGCATCTGCCTTACAAGCAGAGGGTCGGGGGTTCGAGCCCCTCAGCTCCCACAAATTAAAAAAAGCACTTGCAGTATTGTAAGTGCTTTTTTTGTTATATCTAATAATGCGTGCGATACTGTACATATTCCTTTCCCTTGTGGTGATACCAGCTGCCGTAGCCGGGTGCAGCTCTTATGCTAAGCAGATGCGGCAAACCCAAAAGTACTCGAGGCAAAATGTGCAGCGTCAGGAGAACAAGAAAGCCGATGGGGCAGTTTTGGGTGCTGATGATTTAAGTAGGGACGATGTTAACTACAAAGACGTGGATGAAATTCGCTGTCATTGTGTGCATGTAGACAAGAAGGGAAATCGTTGTACACGTAAGGCGGTAAAAGGAGCTACGTATTGTCGTTGGCATACACCCAAGTACAAATTTTAGAAAATTTTCGTGCAAAAATTTGGAAAAGGGAAAAACATCCATAACTTTGCAAAATCAAAATTGAAAAATGAAGACTTTAAACATTCAATCATGGTGGTGGCGCAGCAGTAATACTGTTGTGAATCGCTATGCTTGTTAGTGTAAAGTCAAAGTAGAGTAGTAATACCCTATAAATAAAAGCAAAAGCCCGATGTTCACAACAGAGCATCGGGCTTTTTTAATTACGAATTTTCAATTGCGAATTACGAATGAAAAACCTACCAAGACATATGCGATGGCGTGGATAGCGTAGCGCGTCATTGCGAGGAGGAACGACGAAGCAATCTCATAATTGGGAGATTGCGGGTCAAGCCCACAATGACAGTATGAAAGTGCTGTATTCCCTCTAATTCCTAAATTCTAATTCCTAAATTCTAATATCTAAATTCTAAAATCTAAATTCTAAAATATCATGAGTACACAAACTAAAAAATTTATTCTACCCGAATCAGAAATACCTACACAATGGTATAACATTGTAGCGGACATGAAAAACAAGCCGCTACCCATGCTTCACCCCGGCACCAAGCAGCCGATGAAGCCCGAGGACTTGTATCCTATTTTTGCAAAAGAGCTCTCGCATCAAGAGCTAAACCAAACGGATGCTTTTATTGATATTCCGGAGGAAGTTCGAGAACTGTACAAAAACTACCGTTCTACGCCGTTGGTTCGTGCCTATGGGCTGGAAAAGGCGTTGGGTACGCCTGCTCACATTTACTTCAAAAATGAGAGTGTAAGCCCCATTGGTTCACATAAGCTCAATTCCGCTTTGGCGCAAGCCTACTACTGTAAGAAAGAGGGTATTACCAATATTACCACCGAAACCGGCGCGGGACAATGGGGTGCGGCCCTGTCATATGCCGCTAAAGCCTTTGGGTTGGAGTTGGCGGTGTACATGGTAAAGGTAAGCTACGAGCAAAAGCCTTACCGCCGTTCTATTATGCAGACTTTTGGCGCGCAGGTTATAGCTTCGCCCTCAATGTCTACCAAGGCGGGACGTAAAATACTTACGGAGCACCCTAACTACCAGGGTAGCTTGGGTACAGCAATCTCGGAGGCGGTGGAGCTGGCTATGCAAACGCCCAACTGTAAGTACACGTTGGGTAGCGTGCTCAACCACGTTGCGCTGCACCAAACCATAATTGGTCTTGAGGCCGAAAAGCAAATGGCTATGGCGGGCGAATACCCCGATGTGGTGGTAGCTTGCTTTGGCGGTGGTTCTAACTTTGCGGGTATTTCATTCCCGTTCCTGCGCCACAACCTGACGGGCGAAAAGAATACCCGCTTTGTGGCAGCCGAACCTGCTTCATGCCCCAAGCTTACCCGTGGCGTATTCGAATACGACTTTGGTGATGAGGCCGGATATACACCCTTGTTGCCCATGTTTACCTTGGGTCACAATTTCTCGCCTGCACATATTCATGCGGGAGGTTTGCGCTACCATGGCGCGGGTACCATTGTGAGCCAGTTGCTAAAGGATAAAATGATTGAGGCGGTTGATATCAAGCAGCTCGATTCATTCAATGCCGGAATGCTTTTTGCTCAAGCCGAGGGTATTATTCCAGCACCCGAATCGTGTCATGCCATTGCCGCTACCATTCAGGAGGCGTTGAAGGCCAAGGAGGAAGGCAAGCAAAAGACTATTTTGTTCAACCTTTCAGGCCACGGTTTGATTGACATGACCGCATACGACGCTTTCCTTGCAGGCGACTTGACTAACTACGAGCTGAGCGACGAGGTGATTAAGGAAAATGTGAGCCAGTTGGAGCATTTGGTGTAATCTTTTCACTTGACCCTAACAGGGTTTTGAGATCCTGTTAGGGTCATTTTTCTACGTGGGCTTTGTTAAGCCGAGGTTCCTACCTCGGCTTTTCTATTGCAGCGGGTGGTCATTATTTCTTTTAGTCCTTTCTCTTTTGTCCATTTGCATATTATCTTTGCACCACTTTGAACGATACACCACATATATCCAAATTCCTTCCCATTTCGCTAAAGGAGGTGCAAGCCCGTGGCTGGGATTACCTCGACGTAATCCTTTTTTCGGGAGATGCCTACGTTGACCACCCCTCGTTTGGGGCAGCGGTGATAGGGCGTGTGCTGGAGGCTCATGGTTACCGTGTAGCCATAGTTCCTCAACCCAACTGGCGTGACGATTTGCGCGACTTTAAGAAGTTGGGCACACCTCGACTTTTCTTTGGCGTTACTTCGGGTTGCATGGATAGCATGGTGAACCACTATACTGCCAATAAGCGCCTGCGCAGCAACGATGCCTACACGCCCGACGAGCGCAACGATATGCGTCCCGACTACGCCTGCTACGAGTACGCGAAAATCGCAAAACAGCTGTTCCCCGATGTGCCTGTAATTCTTGGCGGTATTGAGGCTTCGCTTCGCCGCCTAACGCACTACGATTATTGGGAGGATAAGCTGCGTCCAAGCATTTTGAGCGAAACCAACGCTGATATGCTGGTGTACGGCATGGGCGAAAAGGGCATTGTGGAAATTGCAAACCGATTGAGCGCGGGTGAAAAAATAGGGGAGATAAGGGATGTGCCGCAAACAGCGCACATAGAAGCCTCTCCCCAACCCCTCTCCCAAGGAGAGGAACTTAGCCGACGCACGCCGCACTCCCCCTCTCTTTGGGAGAGGGGGCAGGGGGGAGAGGCTGTTATTTTACACTCCTTCGAAGATTGCCTCAAAAGCAAGGAAAAATACGCGGAAAATTTTGTCAAAATAGAAGAAGAATCGAACAAAATACAGGCACAGGTGCTGTGCGAGAGCGTGGGTAAGCAAACTGTGGTGGTAAATCCACCATACCCGCCCATGACGGAGAAGGAAATTGATGCCTCATTTGACCTGCCATACACGCGCATGCCGCACCCGCGCTACAAGGATAAGCGCATTGCAGCTTACGATATGGTGCGCCACTCGGTCAATATTCACCGTGGATGCTTTGGTGGGTGCAGCTTTTGCACCATATCCATGCATCAGGGTAAGCATGTGGCAAGCCGCTCCGAAAAATCTATATTGAAAGAGGTGGAGCAAACGGTGCAAATGCCCGATTTCAAAGGCTACCTGTCGGATGTGGGAGGCCCGTCGGCTAATATGTACAAAATGCGTGGAAAGGATATGGGCGTATGCAACGCTTGCAAGCGCTACTCGTGCATTTACCCGCGCATATGCAAAAATCTGAATAACGATGTGAAGCCGCTAATGGCGTTGCTGCAAAAGGTGCGTGGGGTAGCAGGGGTGAAGAAAGCCTTTGTGGGCAGTGGCATTCGCTATGATATGTTTATTGACGAAAAGGGTTTTTTTGATAAGGATTCCGAAAAATACTTTGCCGACACGCTACGCTACCATATCTCGGGACGCTTGAAGGTGGCGCCGGAACATACTTCAGATAAGGTGTTGGCGGCTATGCGTAAGCCCTCGTATAAGTTGTTTGAGAAAATGAAGCAGCTGTTTGACGCGCAAAATCGCAAGGAGGATTTGCGGTTACAGCTTATTCCGTACTTTATTTCCAGCCACCCTGCTTGCACCGATGAGGACATGCGACAGCTGGCGCAAATAACCAAGCAACAGGGCTTTCGCCTTGAACAAGTGCAGGATTTTACTCCCACCCCTATGACGCTAAGTTCCGTAATGTACTACACAGGAATTAATCCATACACCAAAGAAAGGGTATATGTAGCGCGCACTAGAGAGCAAAAGCAAAAGCAAAATTCCTACTTTTTTTGGTACAAACGATGATGTGAAAAGTTTAGTTTATAAACTAAACTTTTTGTGTTTTTATTTTTTTCTTAGTTTGTAAACTAAGAAAATTATTTATTTAAATGTTTGATAAATAAATTATTAAATACTTTTCGAAAGAAAATTTCGTAAATGTGCGTGGTGTATGCCTTTGTATGTATTTCCTTTAAACTCATCCATTGAAACTACTATTTTCGGGTAGTTGTCTTTGATTTTCTCAAGATTTCCGAATTCACGATCAATGGTTTTTTGCTCCTGCAATAGGTAGCACACCTGCACGTAAATAGTTTCGCCCTTACGTTTGGCAACAAAGTCTATTTCGTACGCCCCCACTTGCCCAACCTTAATATCGTACTCGTTGTACAATAGGTGATTGTACACGGCGTTCTCCATGAGCTTACCTATGTCGGCTTGCTTGTATTCAAATACGGTATTGCGCAATCCTAAGTTCTCAAAGTAGAATTTTTCACCTATTTCAAAAATCTTTTTACCCGCTATATCCATGCGTTTGGCCTTGTGTATAAGGTAGGCGTTGCAGAGGTGGTCGAGGTAGGCTATTACTTGCGATGGCGCCACTTTCAGCTGCTGCGATTTGAGGTAATCACTGATTTTTTTTGCTGAAAAGAGATGTCCAACGTTATCGGAAAGGAACTTTACCAGATTTTCCAAGAAGGCGCTGTTGCGAATTTCGTTGCGCAGAATAACGTCGCGATAAATAACAGTGCTGTAAATGCCTTTGAGGTAGTCGTACACAATTTCATCACTCAACTCAAGGTGCTTGAGGTAGGGTAGGCCGCCATACTTAAGGAATAGAGCGAGCGAATCATTGGTGTTTTTCAACTTGTGAAATTGCAGAAACTCGGGGTATGACAGGCTGTATACGGGCACCTCAATGTAGCGCCCGCTGAGGTAGGTGGATAGCTCGCCCGACAGTATATTGGCATTGCTGCCGGTGCAGTACAGGTCATACTGCGGATTGAGTAGTAGGCTACGCAAGGCTTTTTCAAACTGTGCTATTTCTTGTATTTCGTCAATAAATACGTAGTTTTTTACCCGCTTCTTGGTATTTTTAAGCACGTAATTGTGCAAATCGGCAGCGGTTTTGATGCTGTCAAAGCGAAAATCTTCCTTGTTAATGTACAGAATATGTGCCTTGGGGTTCTTTGCCAGTATCTGATTTATGGTTTGCTTCAGTATGTAACTTTTACCCACGCGCCGTTGTCCGGTAAGCACTTTAATAATTTGCTTGCCGATAAAGGGGGTGAGCTTATCCTGATATTTTTGTCGTGTAATTATGGTGTCTTTCATGTTGTAAAAGTTTTGTTCGCAAACAAAATATTTATACAAATATACAAAAGTTTAGTTTATAAACTAAGTTTTTAATATTTTTGTTTTATACTTAATTTATAAACTAAACTTTATAATTTCCTTTAAAAATCGTACCTTTACGCCTCTTTTGCATTAATTTGTAAATTGTAATTCGTTAAATTGTCAACTGATTTATGGCTCAAAAACCTTCTATACCCGCCGGAACTCGCGATTTTTCACCCGTTGAAACCGCTAAGCGTACCTATATTTTTGATACGATAAAGAGTGTTTTTAAAACCTACGGCTTCCAGCAAATTGAAACTCCTGCTATGGAGAACCTTTCAACCTTGTTGGGTAAGTATGGTGATGAGGGTGATAAGTTGCTATTCAAAATTCTAAACTCGGGCGATGCATTTTCAAAGCTTACGACTGATGATTTGGCTAACTCAAACGCGACCTCGGTAAAGGTGTGCGAGAAGGGCTTGCGCTATGACCTCACCGTGCCCTTTGCCCGCTACGTGGTGCAGCACCAAAGCGAGATTTCATTCCCTTTCCGTCGTTTCCAAATTCAACCTGTATGGCGCGCTGACAGGCCACAAAGGGGGCGTTACCGCGAATTTTACCAGTGCGATGTGGATGTGGTGGGCTCAACTTCGTTGTTAAACGAGGTGGAGCTGATTCAAATTGTGGATGAGGTGTACCAAAGGTTGGGTTTTGCGGTTACGCTGAAAATTAATAACCGTAAGGTGTTGAGTGGTATTGCAGAGTTGATGAATGCCAGCGATAAGTTGACCGATATAACGGTAGCGATTGATAAAATAGAGAAGATTGGCTTAGAAAAAGTGAAGGCGGAGCTGACCGATCGTGGTATTTCTGTCGAAGCCATTGCCAAACTGGAACCTATACTGTTGCTTAGTGGTACCTCGGATGAAAAGTTGCAAAAACTGAGCGCTCTGTTGGCTAGCTCGGAGGTTGGAATGTTGGGTGTGCAGGAGTTGACAACCATATTTGGTTACCTAAAGAAATTGAACTTAAAGTGTGAGGTAGAGCTGGATTTGTCGCTTGCGCGTGGATTGAGCTACTACACGGGCGCCATATTTGAGGTGAAGGCCAAAGGTGTAGAAATGGGTAGCATTACAGGTGGTGGCCGCTACGATAACCTTACGGGCATATTTGGTTTGCCTAACGTTTCAGGTGTGGGTATTTCCTTTGGTGCCGATCGCATTTACGATGTGATGACGCAGCTGAATCTTTTTCCCGAAAGCACGCAAATAGGTACGCAGGTAATGTTTGCCAACCTTGGCGAAGCGGAGGAACTATACTGCATTCCGCTTGCCGCGCAGCTACGCAAAAAAGGCGTTGGTGTAGAAATTTATCCCGATAGAAAGAAGCTGGGTAAGCAATTTGACTACGCCGATAAGCGCAGCATTCCTTACGTAGTGGTGGCAGGTGAAACCGAAATTGCAGAGCAAAAGGTTTCGCTAAAGGATATGAAAACTGGAGAACAAAAAACGTTGACAGGAGTGGAGTTGCTGGGAATGTTTTAAGCCTGCCGTAAAGCGTCCAATACCCGCTGAATTTCTCCCTCAAAGTTTGGGGTGAAAATTCCTTTGCCGAGCTGCGAAAGTATTTCGTTGGTATCCCAAAATCGTCCTTCGCTTACCTCGTCCAAATCGGGAGTGGGCATTATGTCCGAAAATGCACAGTACACATGTACCAGTTCCCGCTCAATTTCTGATTCAAAAACGTACTTGAAAAGAAAAAAGGGGTTGATATTTTGCAGACCCAACTCCTCACGGGCTTCACGGTGCAGGGCTTTTTCCACCTCCTCACCATAATCCACATGGCCGCCAACGGCGGTATCCCACTTATTAGGCTGAATATCCTTGTGTGCCGCGCGCATTTGCAGGTACAGCTGCCGCTGCGTGTTGAAGTAGTGCAGGTGTACCACCGGGTGCAGCAGTTTGCTTCCGCTATGGCATTCGGTGCGGGTGGCCTTGCCTATCACGTTTCCGGAAGGGTCAACAAGGGGGAATATTTCGTTAGAATTACTCATTCGTAGTATAAACTCCCGCAGGGAGTAAATTTTAATAACCGCGGGTAAGCGAAGCGTAACCCGTGGTTAGCGCGATACCCCTGCATTGCGCGCGGAGCAAGTGTTTCCCTAGAAATAAGTTGCTGCTCCGCGCGCAATAAAGATTCTACCCGGTACCGTAGGTTACGCTTCGCTCACCTACGGTTATTCATATTTAGCCCTTGCAGGGCAAAGCTCATCAGTTGGGGGTAACCCGAGTTCCTTTGCCTTTTCCTGCATAAACCCATATGCCTCGTCGTAGTCGTTACGGATAATACCATCAAGAATGGCATCCTTTATCGCGTCCTTTATTTGTCCCACTTGTTTGCAAGGTGGAAGATTGTAAGTTTCCATTATCAGCTCGCCGCTAATGGGTGGTTGGAAGTTACGCACGCGGTCTTTCTCCTCAATATCCTTCAACTTTTGGCGCACAAGCGCAAAGTTTTGCAGGTGTCGCTTTACCGTAGTTTCGTTTTTTGAGGTGATATCGGCCTCACATAGCAACATTAAATCGTCAATATCATCACCCGCGTCAAATAGCAGGCGGCGCACAGCCGAGTCGGTTACCTCCTCCTGCGATAGCACAATGGGGCGCAGGTGCAGCTCCACCAATTTTTGCACGTACTTCATCTTTTCGTTTAGCGGAAGCTTCAGCTGCCCGAAAATCTTCGGCACCATTTTCGCACCCAAAAACTCGTGCCCGTGAAAAGTCCAACCGTGACCTTCCTCAAACTTTTTGGTTTGTGGTTTAGCCACATCGTGCAGCAGCGCAGCCCATCGTAGCCAAAGGTTATCGCTTTTGGCTGCCACGTTATCCAGCACCTGCATGGTGTGCAAAAAGTTGTCCTTATGCTGCTGCTTACCCACGCTATCTACACCTTTCAACTTGTATATAAAAGGGAGTATCAGCTCCAGCAGTTCCAATTCGTCCAGTAGCATGAAACCAACCGATGGTTTTGGCGTGGCCATTATCTTGTTCAACTCGTCCGTAATACGTTCCACCGATACCACACCGCCTACTATGCGTTGCTTGTTGCGGCGTATCGCATCCTTTGATTCGGGCACAATTTCAAAGCCCAGCTGCGTAGCAAAGCGCACCGCACGCATCATGCGCAAAGGGTCGTCGCTGTAGGTAATGTCGGGGTTGAGGGGCGTGCGCATGAGCCTGTCGTGCAAATCCTGCGTGCCGTTGAACGGATCTACCAGCGCGCCAAAGTCCTCGGGGTTGAGGCTGAATGCCATGGCGTTGATGGTGAAATCACGACGCTCTTGGTCTTCCTGAAGCGTGCCATCCTCCACAATAGGCTTGCGTGAGTTGGCACGGTACGATTCCTTGCGCGCGCCCACAAACTCCAGCTCAATATCGCCGTTGCGCAGCATGGCAGTGCCAAAGTTTTTGAACACGCTTACGTTGGTGCGCAGCATTCGCCCCAACTCTTCTGCTAGCGCAATGCCACTTCCCTCCACCACAATATCAATGTCCTTTGAGGGGCGTTGCAGAAAGAAATCGCGCACGTAGCCGCCAATTACAAAGGCGCGCACGCCTTGCTTTTGTGCTACGTCCGACAATTTTTTGAAAATGGGGTTGGTATCTAAGGGATGGTTTTGCATTCTACTTTTTTCGTCTTGATGAAGCGTAAACGCCTATTGCCGATAGCACGGCAAATATAGTAAATGTAATTTGCAGGCTGTGCATAAACGCAGGGTAAACATCGGGTACAATTTTCTGATTGCCCACCTGCAGCGCGATAGCCATGCCCGCTATACCCATGCTGAACGCTTGCCCTGTAAGTCGCATGGTACCTGTAGTGGCCGAGGCTTGGCTGTAGTGCTTCTTCTCCACCGAACTCATTATAACGTTGGTGTTCGGCGAAGAGAAAATACCGAAGCCTATACCGAGTAAAAGGAGCAAGGCTACGATAGTATAAATATGCGTATCGGCAGTAATAAACGTAAGCCCCACTAGTCCTAATACGCTAAGCAGCATGCCGAGTGTAGCCAGTCGTGACGCCGAAACCTTGTCGGATAACCTGCCCGAAAAAAGTGAGAATACCGATTGAATACATGCCTGCGAAATAAGAATAAGTCCGGCATGGCGAGCATCGAAGCCTTTTACGTACTGTAGATACAAGCTCAACATAAATGCCACTGCTGCTGTAGAAGCATAGTTGATAAGCGCCGCTAACGACGAAAGCAAAAACACACGGTTGCCGCTAAACAACTTCACGTTGAATACCGGAAATGCCTGCCTGTTCTCGTATAGTACAAACGCAACGAAAGAAATAATACCCACCGCAAGCCAAATAAAGCCCATAGTGTGCGGAAGTTTAGTAAAGCCGAATATCAGCCCGAACAGGCCAAGACCATAAATGGCGCTGCCCCAAAAGTCAAATTTCTCACCTTCTGATTCAACCCATTCCGTTTTGAGATAAAAGCGAGAAAGCAGCACAACCAAAAATCCCACGCCTCCGCAAACAAAGAAAATACTTTGCCAACCTAAATAGTGCGTGAGTAATCCGCCTAACAGTGGCCCCAATGCTAACGAAGAGTATACCACAGCCGTATTTATTCCCATAGCCTTTCCTCTCTTCTCAGGAGGAAAAACAGCCGTAAGAATAGCCATGCTTGTGCCGAACATCATAGCGCTGCCAATACCTGAAAGAAAACGTAGCGCAATGAGAACATTACCCGTGGGAGCAAAACCTGATAGTACGGTACAAATGGCGAAAATCAACACCCCGCTAACAAATACCTTTTTGCGTCCCACAATATCCGCCATGCGGGCAAAAGGAATTTGAAAAATAGCGCTAGAGATGAGATACGCCGTAGCCATCCATGTAAGCGTAACCGCCTTCATGTCGAATTGCTCACCAATTTGCGGAAGCGCAAGGTTAAGCGACGACCCCATAAACGGCACTAAAAAAGCCGCGGTGCAAATCACAAGTAGAGCGTGGGTGGGGTGGGGTTGTGTGTTAGGATTATTCACTGTAGTACTAAAAAATGGACAACTGACAATTGAGAATGAACAATTAAAATACAATTTCGCTATTCATTATCAATTATCAGTTGTCCATTGTCCGTTATTTTATTCCATCAACTTCTTATATCTCAACCGATGCGGTGTCACATCGCCCAGTCGCTTTTTCTTATTTTCCTCGTAGTCGCTAAAACCGCCCTCGAAAAATACAACCTGCGAATCGCCCTCAAAGGCCAAAATGTGCGTAGCCACACGGTCCAGGAACCAGCGGTCGTGCGAAATAATAACCGCACAGCCCGCAAAGTTTTCCAAGCCTTCCTCAAGCGCGCGAATCGTATTTACGTCCACGTCATTGGTAGGTTCGTCAAGAAGCAATACGTTCGCTTCCTCCTTTAGCGTAAGCGCAAGGTGCAGGCGGTTGCGTTCACCACCGCTGAGTACGCCGCACTTCTTCTCTTGGTCACCACCGCTGAAGTTAAAGCGTGAAATGTAGGCGCGAGCATTGATGCTGCGTCCGCCTAATGTGAGAATTTCGCTATTCTCAGCTATAGTTTGAAACACCGTTTTATCGGGGTCAATGGTTCGGTGTTGCTGGTCAACGTAGGCCACCTTTACGGTTTCACCCACCTCAAACGTTCCCTTATCTACCTTCTCCAAGCCCATAATCATACGGAACAGCGTGGTCTTACCCGCACCGTTGGGGCCAATAATACCTACAATGCCTGCGGGTGGAAGTTTAAATTCAAGGTTCTCAAACAGCACACGGTCACCAAAGGCCTTGCTCACACCATGTGCCTCAATAACCTTATCGCCCAAGCGTGGACCGTTCGGGATAAATATCTCGAGCTTCTCCTCCTTTTGCTTGCTATCCTCGTTCAACATCTTATCGTAGGCAGCCAAGCGCGCCTTCGATTTTGCCTGACGTGCTTTGGGGTTCATGCGCACCCATTCCAGCTCGCGCTCCAGCGTCTTGCGGCGCTTGCTTTCTTGCTTTTCCTCCTGTTCTAACCGCTTTGACTTTTGCTCCAACCAGCTCGAATAGTTACCCTTCCAAGGAATACCCTCGCCACGGTCAAGCTCAAGAATCCAGCCCGCTACGTTGTCTAAGAAGTAGCGGTCGTGCGTTACCGCAATTACCGTACCCTTGTACTGTTGCAGGTGTTGCTCCAACCACAAGATGCTTTCCGCGTCCAAGTGGTTCGTTGGTTCGTCAAGCAGCAGCACATCGGGTTCGCGAAGCAGCAGACGACACAAGGCCACACGTCTTTTCTCACCACCCGACAGATTTTTTACAATAGCATCAGGATCGGGACAGCGCAGCGCATCCATAGCACGCTCCAGCTTGCTGTCAATTTCCCAACCATTCACATGCTCTATTTTTTCGGTGAGTTCCCCTTGTCGCTCAATGAGCTTATTCATCTCATCGTCGCTCATGGGCTCGGCAAACTTGTTATTCACCTCCTCGTACTCCTTCAGCAAATCTATTACCTCCTGCACACCCTGTTGAACAATCTCACGCACGGTAGCATTATCGTCCAGCTGAGGTTCCTGTTCAAGGTAACCCACAGTATAACCCGGAGCCCACACCACTTCGCCTTGGTACGATTTTTCAATACCGGCAATAATCTTCATCAACGTAGACTTGCCGCTACCGTTAAGACCAATAATACCGATTTTTGCCCCGTAGAAAAACGAAAGGTATATATTCTTCAGAATTTGCTTGTTGTTCTGTGGGAGAATCTTTCCCACACCATTCATCGAAAAAATAATTTTCTCGTCAGCCATTTAAATAATTAAGAGTTAAGAATTAAAAATTACGAATTAACCACGTCATTGCGAGGAGGAACGACGAAGCAATCTCACGATTTTTCGAAGCCAATCACAACTTGAGATTGCTTCGCTTCGCTCGCAATGACGTTCTGATTGTGCTTTGGCTGTTTGATGTTGCCTATTGCCTATTGCCAACTGCGTATTGCCTACTTGTCTTACTTCGTGTTCTGCATTATCATATCAAAGTCATTCTTCTTAAACAAGAAGTTCTTTGGCTTTGTTTCGTAGTAATAGTAGTACAGTGAACCGTCGGTACCCATTACCATTTTGTAGCCATAGGCACCCTTTTCAGTACCTTGCGGGGTAATGCAAAAAGCAATGGCGGCATCAGCCTCCTCGTTGCTCACCACACGGGCAATTTCATCCTCATCTACAAAGCGGAATTTTTCACCGCAGGTAGCCTCCACCTGTGCCATTTCCGACTGCGAATCCACATCGCTTTTGTTTACGTAAATAGTTTTACCCTTCAGCTGCCCCATGTTGTAGTTGTAGGCTTGCAGGCGTTGTTGAAAGCTAAACAGTACGCGGCTTGCAAAATTTTTATCCTTCAAGTTCGTGGCATGTTTTTGTACAAAAAGCATCATGGGCTCCAGCATTACGGTTGATGAAATTTCACCATCGGTTGACTCCGTAGCCATAGGTATAAAGGCAATTTCAGGCATCAAGTCCAAATCTTTGGCGGCATCCTTGCTGCCCATAAGCAGGCTCAGGTATAGGTAGGGACGCTTTAGCTTATCCTTGGCCTCCACCACTTTTGTTACCATTAGAAATGAATTTTTTTCATCAGCCTTCAGGTTATCAAATTCATCTTTGTCTATTACCTTATAAGGAGTGATTGTCCATAAGCGCTTGGCAGCATCACTCAGAAAAGCGTCGAGAATAATGTTGTCGTTGGTGGTAACCACGTAAGTAGTAGAGCTAAAAAAGGCGTTTAGTTCATCGGCATTTGCCAAGCGACGTTCGGCGGCAACAGCTGAAAATGTGACCATTGCGCAAAGCGCAAGTGCGGCAAAGATTAAACGTTTCATAATTAACTTTTTAAAAGGTGAAAAAGGGATAGCTGCAACATTATTCAGTTGTAAAAATCGCTACTTTTACAAAGATAGGTAGAATTTACCACATTTAAATTTTTGCCCTATGAAACAAACTTATTTACTAATCGCTCTAATGCTTACAGCTATGGTAACAACAGCATCGGCCGCGCCTGTGCCGGCCAGCGTAAACGTGCAAGCAAGCACGCTAAAATGGGAAGGTGGTAACGTGGTAGGTAAGATGCATCACGGTACCATTGCGCTTCAGGAAGGTGAACTGCAGCTCGAGAAAAATGTACCCGTCAACGGTATTTTTGTGGTGGATATGAGCAGCATTAACAACGAAGATCAAAGCGGTGATATGAAGGCTATGCTTGAAAAGCACCTTAAGTCACCCGATTTTTTCAATGTGGATACCTTCCCCACTGCCAAGTTTATTATAACCAAAGTTATGCCCAAGGGCGGAAAGAATTATGCTGTGACGGGAAATTTGACCATTAAGGATAAAACTAACCCTGTTACGTTTGATGCCACGCTTGACGTGAACGGGAAGGTGCTGAAAGCCTCTGCAAAATTTACCATTAACCGCGCGCTGTGGGAGGTAAAATATGGCTCCACCTCATTTTTTAAGGGGCTGGCTGATAAAGCCATTAAGGATGAAATTACGTTTGACGTAAACATTGAGGCAGCCATAAAGTAGTTTTTGCCGAAAAAATACGGTTCTAAAAAGAGGCTTTTTGCACAGATTTTGTGCAAATTAAGCCTCTTTTGCTTTTATTGTAATTCTTGCTAACTTTGTAGATTGTATTAAAGAAGGTTAATGCTATACGGGTTAGTAAAATTATTCGAATTTTGGAGTGGGGAACGCCTCGTAAATTCCGTTGAGCTGACGCAAGCGGGGTCTAACCGCAGGTATTTTCGCCTGAACTCAGCGGGTAAAACGGTGGTAGGGTGCTACGGACAAAATTTGCAGGAGAACGCCTGCTTTATTGCCTTGTCGCAACACTTTGCAAAGTTGGGGCTCAACGTCCCTCATGTACTTGCCACCTCGGAGTGCAGCCAATACTACCTACAGCAGGATTTGGGCAGCACATCGCTCTTTGATTTAATTGCGGCCGGACGCGAAAGCGGCATTTTTTCGGAAGTGGAAAAAATGGCGTTACGCAAGACTATTGCCGCGCTACCACAGCTACAGTACGACGGTGGTAAGGGGCTCAACTACTCGGTTTGCTATCCGCAGGCGGAGTTTGGCGCCGATACCATTATGTGGGACTTGAACTACTTTAAGTACTACTTTTTAAAGCCTTCCATTGAGGATTTCAACGAGGAGAAGTTGGAGCGCGATTTTGCAAGGCTATGTATTTTTCTTTCCGCTGAAAAAAACAGCTGCTTCATGTTTCGTGATTTTCAGTCGCGTAACGTGATGTGGCATAACGATAGTCCGTTTTTTATAGATTTTCAGGGAGGTCGCAAAGGTGTTCCGGCATACGATGTAGCCTCGTTTTTATATCAAGCCAAGGCAAATTTTTCCGAAGAATTGCGCGAAGAATTGCTACAGGTTTATTTAGATAGCGCGGCTAAGTATGCAACAATTGACGCGGCTGATTTTAGAAAGAAGTTACCGCTGTACGCCTTGCTACGCAACCTACAGGTGCTTGGCGCATACGGCTATCGTGGTTACTTTGAGCGCAAGGCACATTTTTTACAAAGTGTTCCTTTTGCGTTGGCTAACCTGAAAAAAATGTTGGACAAGGGCGTGCTGAGCGATATGCAGCTGCCGTATCTTAACAATATTTTGTATCGCTTAATTGAAGTTAAGCAGGAACATGCTCCTGCATCGCAGGCTAAATTGAGGATAGATGTAACGAGCTTCTCGTACCGTGTGGGAATCCCCGAGGATGTTTCGGGTAACGGTGGTGGATTTGTTTTTGACTGCCGCTTTATACACAATCCCGGCCGTGAAGAGCAGTTTAAGTTTCTTACCGGACTTGATGAAGCCGTCAGCGGCTACTTGGACGGCAACGAACAAATGCAGAATTTTTTACAGCATGCCTACGCTTTAGCGGATGGCGCTGTTGAACGGTATTTGGCAAGAGGTTTTAGCCACCTTATGGTGAACTTTGGGTGCACGGGCGGACAACACCGTTCGGTGTACTCGGCGCAGCACATGGCTGAACACTTGCATCAGAAATTTCCGGAGGCTGAGGTGGTGATTACGCACCGCGAACAAAAAATTAAGCAAACGCTATAATGAAAGCCTTCATACTTGCAGCGGGCTTGGGTACGCGCCTGAAGCCGCTAACCGATGAAATACCCAAAGCGTTGGTGCCTGTAAATGGGGTGCCGCTGCTGGAGCATAACATAAAGCGTTTAGCTGCGCAGGGTGTTACGGAATTTGTGGTGAACGTGCATCACTTTGCCGATAAGGTGGAGGAGTTTTTACGGGTAAACAACAACTTCGGTTGTAAAATTACCATATCCGACGAGCGTAACTTGCTGTTGGAAACAGGCGGAGGTTTACGCCATGCGGAAAAATTCCTTAATGGTAGCGAGCCATTTGTGGTGTACAACGTGGATATACTCACTACGTTGGATGTGCGCAGAATGTACGAACAAAATTTGAAGAGCGGCGCTTTGGCAACGCTTGCCGTGAGCCATCGCGGCTCGTCGCGCTACTTTTTGTTCAACGCTGCGCATCGCCTTTGCGGGTGGCGCAACGTAAAAACCGGTGAGGAAAAGCGTCCAGTGAGGACAGCGGAATTGCTTATTCCGCTTGCTTTTGGTGGAGTTCATGTAATACGCCCTGAAATTTTTGGATTTTTGGATAGATTTGGTGATAAATTTTCTATAGTGGACGCCTACCTCGGATTGGCTGCAACACATCACATTGAGAGTTTCGATATTCAAGGCGAACGATGGATAGATGTGGGGAAGTTTAGCTATTTAGAGGCGGCAAGTAAAATGTTGAATGAAGAAAAGAGTTAAGCTTGTATTTTTATGCGACTAAAAATATTTTTTCTAACGCTGGTTGTGCACACTATGGTTGTTGTTGGTGCTTTTGCTGCACCTAAGCAAATGTTTACATTGGTGTACAAGAACCTTCCTTTTGGTAAAACGGAAAAGGAGATTGTGGAATGGTTGGAGGAGCAGGATAATGTTGTGGTGTATGAAGATCGCGCTGTGGTCATCAACCAAATTATGTGCTATAAGCCGATAGCGCCTTTTTTTGAGGGAGGGGTGAAAGCTAGCGACGATGGTCCGCAGTTCTATAACTACTTTATCAAAAAGTATACGGTGGAGCGTTGCTACGGCATTTTTGCCAATACTTTTCGTGCAGACTTTTACTTCGTGCGCGACGAGAGTAACGTATTTCGTCTCTTTATGGTGCATCGTGTGTGCCGTGTGGAATCGGGTGCCATGAAAGATATATATGGGGATGAGTTAAAATTGAGAATCAAGGAGTTTGGCTCTCCCTCAAATTCGTGGGAATCAACCTCTACAGGTGCCACCCGTACTACCAGCGAGCGCTTGTTGCCAGCTAAGGTAACTATGTGGCAGGAGGATAGTGGCTCTGTTTTCTTTATGATGGCTGATAACGGAATGCTACAGTTTAGGGAGTTTCTGTTTGTTTGGAGCCCTGGTTGGAGCATGTATCAGAAGGCATTGGAAAAGGCGAGGACTTGGCGATAACCGTTTCTTTACCCATTGAAAAACGGCACACATTTGTAATGTGTGCCGTTTTTTATGTCTACTGTAAATTGCCTACATGGAATGTTAGTCCCTCTTCAGCCAAATGTGTATTTGGAAATACTTTTTGAGCTTCATGCAGCAGTATGTCCACATTTTTGTAGCGCGAAGAGAAATGCCCTATTACCAACTCCTTTGTTTCAGCCTGCTTGGCTATTTGAGCCGCTTGTAGGGCGGTGGTATGACCGCGCTCTACCGCAAATTCGCGCATGCTGTTGGCAAAAGTTGCTTCGTGGTATAGCAGGTCAACGCCGTGTACAACCCGCGCTACCTGCTCGTTGTACATGGTATCCGAACAGTAGGCGTATGAACGAGGTGCGTAGGGTAGGTAGGTGAGCTCTGTATTTGAAATTATCTTGCCACTTTGTAACGTGTAATCTGCGCCATTTTTTATGGTTACAATATCGCGTAGCGATAGACTGTATCTTGCAATTAACTCCTTGTGTATATTGCGTTGCGGAGTTTTCTCCTGAAATAGGAAACCGCAGGTTGGTATACGATGGTATAGCGGGAATGAGGTAATGGTGAGTGACCGCGAGTCCACAATCACTTCATCGCGCTCGGTATTGAGTTCGTGTACCACAGGCGTGTAGGTCATACCATCGCCAAAGTGCGAAAAATGCTCGTTGAGTATTTGCTGCAATCCTGCCGGAGCAAAAATATGTAGCGGTGTTTTGCGTCCCAGCATGCTCATGGTAGATAGCAACCCAAAGATACCAAACAGATGATCACCGTGCAGGTGGCTTATAAGTATGTGGTTGATGCGCGAAAAGCCAATTCCGTACTTACGCAGCTGCATTTGTGTACCCTCACCACAGTCCACCAGGTAGTGATGCTCACGCATGTTTACCAGCTGTGCCGAGGGAAATCGGTTCGTGGTGGGTAGGGCAGAGCTGCTGCCGAGTATGGTAACGGAAAAAGTCATAAGGATATGCAAAGGTAATACTTCGTATCGAAAAAGATAAATGTCCCGCCTAAAGCCGGACGATAAAGAGATAAAACGATAAAAGAAATACAAATTTTATCGCGAAGCATTTATCGCGCGAAGCGTATTTATCCTTTTATCTTGTATATTTGTTGTATGAAATATGTGTACATAGCGCTTGGTTCGGTGTCATTGGGTTTAGGAATAGCGGGCATTTTTTTGCCTCTGCTGCCAACCACGCCTTTTTTACTACTTACCGCCGCGCTATATTGCAAAAGTTCACCAAGGTTGTATAATTGGCTGCTTAGCCAAAAACGGTTAGGTCCTTATATTCGTAACTTTCGTGAGCATAAAGCTGTCCCTCTACATGCCAAAATTATTTCAGTAAGTCTGTTGTGGGTTACCATGCTGTACTGCATTTTCTTCATCATTCCTTTGCTCTGGGTGAAAATTCTGCTGTTTTGTATTGCCGCGGGAGTTACCTACCACATTCTTTCTTTTAAAACGTTGAAGAAATAAAAATCCCCTGTCAATTACGACAGGGGATTTTCTTTATAGAAGTTTTTCTCTGCGCCTTCGCGCCTTTGCGAGAAATTATTCAGACTTCTTCTCGTTGTTTTCCATTTCGCTCTTCAAGGCAGCAAGACCTGAAATGTCACCTAAGGTTGTCTTTTCCAAAGAGTCCTTCAGCTTCTTTACGGTCTTCTTGGTGGTTTCAGCCTCATCCTTCTTAGCGGTTTCCTCAGCCTCACGCCTTGTATCGTCAAAGGTGCGGGTGTGCGAAAGAATGATGCGCTTAGAACCCTTGTTGAACTCAATAACCTTGAAGGGTAACTTCTCGTCTGCCTTAGCGGTAGTGCCGTCTTCCTTCACCAGGTTCTTAGGAGTTACAAAGCCTTCAACACCGTATTGCAGAGCAACTACAGCACCCTTATCCATAATTTCGGTAATGGTACCTTCGTGTACGCTGTCAATGGTGAAAATGGTTTCGAATACATCCCAAGGATTTTCTTCGAGCTGCTTGTGACCAAGGCTCAAACGACGGTTGTTGATGTCGATTTCCAGTACAACTACTTCGAGTTCTGCACCAATTTGGGTAAACTCGTTAGGGTGCTTAATCTTCTTGGTCCAGCTCAAGTCACTGATGTGTACCAAGCCGTCAACACCTTCTTCGATTTCAACAAATACGCCGAAGTTGGTAAAGTTGCGAACCTTAGCCATGTGGCGTGAGCCTACGGGGTACTTTTGATCTATGTTTTCCCAAGGATCAGCCTTCAATTGCTTAATTCCAAGTGACATCTTGCGCTCATCCTTATCCAAGGTAAGGATAACGGCTTCAACCTCGTCACCTACCTTTAGGAAGTCCTGAGCGCTGCGCAGGTGCTGGCTCCATGACATTTCCGATACGTGGATCAAGCCTTCAACACCCGGAGCGATTTCAACAAACGCACCATAGTCAGCCATAACCACTACCTTGCCCTTAACCTTGTCGCCAACCTTCAAGTTGGGGTCAAGTGATTCCCATGGGTGGGGGGTAAGTTGCTTCAAGCCGAGAGCAATACGCTTCTTGGCATCGTCGAAGTCGAGGATAACCACGTTCAACTTTTGGTCGAGGTGAACAATTTCCTCGGGGTGAGTTACGCGGCCCCAGCTCAAGTCGGTGATGTGAATCAAACCATCTACGCCACCCAAGTCGATGAACACACCGTAAGAGGTGATGTTCTTAACCGTACCTTCGAGTACTTGGCCCTTTTCGAGCTTAGAAATAATTTCCTTCTTTTGAGCTTCAAGTTCAGCTTCGATAAGTACCTTGTGCGATACCACCACGTTGCGGAACTCGGGGTTAATCTTAACTACCTTGAACTCCATGTTCTTGCCAACAAATACGTCGTAGTCACGAATGGGCTTAACGTCAATTTGTGAGCCGGGAAGGAACGCTTCGATACCGAATACGTCAACAATCATACCGCCCTTAGTGCGGCACTTGATGTAACCCTTGATAATTTCGTCGTTGTTCAACGCTTCGTTTACGCGATCCCATGAGCGCAGTGAGCGAGCTTGCTTGTGCGACAGAATGAGCTGTCCTTTCTTATCTTCGGTATTCTCAACGTATACTTCTACCTTATCACCAATCTTAAGATCGGGGTTGTAGCGGAATTCGCTGATGTTAACCACACCTTCGCTCTTGTAGCCAATGTTTACCACAGCCTCACGCTTGTTAAGCGCAACAATGGTACCTTCTACAATTTCGCCGGCGCCAACCTTTGACAGGGTGTCGTCGTACTTACCGGTAATGGTCTTTTTGTCAGCATCGTACAAATCGCCTTCGCTTTCAAAAGCATCCCAGTCAAACTTATCTACATCAACTGATGCATTGGCAACCTTCGTTTTCGGGCGGAGCTCAACGGCATCATCCAAAAAGTCCTGTGCTGATTCTTTTTCTACGGGCGCGTTAACATCCAAGTCTTGCGCTTCGTCTTGTTTTTCATTCATCATTGCTGATAAAATTTTTTAAAGGGTTAGACATAAAGTTTATTACTCCCAATTAAGGGGTTGCAAAGGTACGAAAAATATCGAAGAAAAAGTGCTCTCCTTAATTAAAATAGAGATATTTTTAAGTGTCTAATTTACATTTGATTAAATAATTCTTTTGATTGTAGAAAAAGAACAGTTGTAGGAGCCGTGGCGGTTCCAAATTTTGATTATCTTTGTGGTTACACCTTTAAAAATTATAGTAAAAGAATGAAAATATCGGTAGTTGGTACAGGTTACGTGGGCTTGGTTAGTGGTGCGTGCTTTGCAGAAACAGGGGTAAATGTTACCTGTGTAGATGTGAATAAACCAAAAATAGACATGCTTAATGCCGGACAAATTCCTATTTGGGAACCGGGTTTGGAGGATTTGGTGAAGCGCAATGCTGAAAAAGGGCGCTTGCAATTTACAACCTCGTTGGCCAATAGCCTTAAGGACGTCGATGTGGTATTTATTGCTGTAGGCACGCCTTCGGGTGAGGATGGTAGCGCGGACCTTAAGTATGTGCTTCAGGTGGCTTCTGAGATAGGAAAAAACCTTGATCACTACATGGTCGTAGTTACCAAGAGTACCGTGCCCGTAGGCACTTCGCAAAAGGTGAAAAATGCTGTTCAGGCAGAACTTGATAAGCGTGGAGCAAAGGTGAATTTTGACGTAGCATCTAACCCTGAATTTTTGAAAGAGGGTAACGCTATTGAGGATTTTCTCAAACCCGACCGCATTGTGGTTGGTACTGAAAGTGAGCTGGCGCAAAAGACTATGGAGCGTCTTTACAAGCCCTTCCTGCTCAATGGTCATCCCATTATTTTTATGGATATAGCCTCGTCCGAGCTAACAAAGTATGCGGCAAATGCCATGCTGGCTACCAAAATCAGCTTTATGAACGATATTGCTAACATGTGCGAGTTGGTTGGTGCTGATGCTACGCTGGTACGCAAGGGTATTGGAAGCGACCCGCGTATTGGCAATAAATTTATTTATCCCGGTGCAGGTTACGGTGGGAGTTGCTTTCCTAAGGATGTGAAAGCCATCATTAAAACCGCTGATGAATATGGACACTCGCTTGAGATATTGAAATCGGTAGAGTTTGTGAACGAGCGTCAAAAGGATTTGATATTTAATAAAATACGTGCCTATTTTAGGGGTGATGTAAAGGGGCGTCGTATAGCCGTGTGGGGATTGGCTTTTAAGCCTAATACTGACGATATGCGTGAGGCACCTGCGCTTACCGTAGTGCGTCGCCTGATTGAAAACGGTGCTACTGTGATAGCGTATGACCCGGTGGCCATGCACGAGTCGCAAAAATATTTAGGTAATACCATTGAGTATGCTAAATCTGCCTATGAAGCATTACAAGACGCTGATGCTTTGGCGCTTATGACCGAGTGGTCGGAGTTTCGCGTGTTTGATTACGCCAATGCTAAGAAGTTGATGAAGCAACCTGTAGTGTTTGATGGACGAAATATTTACGAACCTGCAGAGATGAAGGAAAATGGTTTTGCATATTACGGAATAGGACGCAAGCAGCTGTAAAAATGAAAAGAATTTTAGTTACCGGCGGTGCCGGATTTATAGGTTCGCACTTGTGCGAGCGCCTGCTCAACGAAGGCAACGATGTGATTTGCCTTGATAATTACTTTACAGGAAGCAAGGAAAATGTTGCTCACTTGTTGGGCAACCCTTTCTTTGAATTGGTGCGCCACGATGTAACCACATCGTTTTACGCCGAGGTGGATGAAATATACAACTTGGCTTGTCCTGCTTCGCCTGTACACTACCAGTATAACCCCATTAAAACCGTGAAAACATCGGTAATGGGTGCTATCAATATGCTGGGTTTGGCAAAGCGAGTTAAGGCGAAAGTGCTGCAGGCCTCTACCAGTGAGGTGTATGGTGATCCGAATATTCACCCGCAACCCGAGAGTTACTGGGGCAACGTTAACCCTATTGGCATTCGCTCGTGCTATGATGAAGGTAAACGTTGTGCCGAAACGCTGTTTATGGACTATCACCGTCAAAACGCGGTGCGCATCAAAATCATTCGCATATTCAACACCTATGGCCCGCGCATGAACCCCGACGATGGGCGTGTAGTATCGAACTTTATAGTTCAGGCATTGCGTGGTGAGGATATCACCATTTACGGCGATGGTAAGCAAACCCGCAGCTTTCAGTACGTGGATGATTTGGTGGAGGGAATGACTCGCCTAATGGCCACGGGTGATGATGTTACAGGTCCTGTAAATGTGGGTAATCCCAACGAGTTTACCATGCTGGAGTTGGCCGAAAGGGTTATTGCGCAAACAGGTTCAAAGTCGAAGTTAATTTTCCAACCGTTACCATCCGATGATCCCAAGCAACGCCAACCGGACATTAAAAAAGCATACAATTTGCTTGGTGGCTGGAAGCCCAATGTGCAATTGGAGGAGGGGTTGGCCAAGACGATAGCGTATTTTAGAGAAAAGATTTAATACAATGCCGAGGCCCACAAACAAGAAAGAGTTACAGGAACTTTCTGAAATCAATCTCAATAAATTGTTGGTGTTTATTGATGAATTGTCGGATGATATTAAAACAAAAGCGTACACTAACGACGAGTTGAATGATAGGGATAAAACGGTGAGCGATGTAATTTGCCATTTGCATGAGTGGCATGTGATGATGAAGAGTTGGTACACCGTTGGAATGTCGGGTAAAAAGCCCGCAATTCCGGCAGAGGGTATTACGTGGCAGACTTTACCAGTGCTGAATCGCAGGATATGGGAACAGTATAAGGGAACAGAGTTGAAGAAGGCAATTGCCATGTTGCAAAAAAGTCACAAGGAAATAATGGCTTTGGTAGAAAAGCATACCGATGATGAGTTGTTTACCAAGAAAAAATACGCGTGGACAGGAACAACTTCATTGGGTGCTTACCTGATTTCGTCGACTTCAAGCCACTATGATTGGGGATTGAAAACAGTGAAGCCGTTGAAGAAATTGATAAAGAAGTAGGAGGATTACATAATTTTATGACAAAAGTATTAGTAACCGGAGGTAACGGGCAGCTGGGTAGTGAACTCAAGGAGTGCGCTAAGAACATGTCGGGGGTGGAATTTGTTTTTACCGATGTGGCGGATTTGGATATAACTAATGCCGCGCAGGTAAAGAGTTTTTGCGAGCAGCATAAACCAAACTTCATTGTAAACTGCGCAGCATACACCGCGGTTGATAAGGCTGAAGCCGACAAGGAGTTGGCAACGCTGATAAATGCCACAGCAGTGAAAAATTTAGCGGAAGCGGCAGCAGGCGTGCAAGCGTACTTTATTCACGTTTCCACCGATTACGTTTTTGACGGTAAGGGATATTTACCCTACAAGGAGGAGGATAAAGTAAACCCGCAATCAGAGTACGGACTTACAAAGTTGCAAGGGGAGCAGCACGCGTTGGCGTATGACAAAAGTATGGTGATACGTACAGCGTGGTTGTACTCCACATTTGGCAACAATTTTGTGAAAACAATGTTGCGTTTAGGTGCTGAAAAGCCCTCGCTCAACGTGGTGTTTGACCAGGTGGGAACGCCTACTAATGCTGCGGATTTGGCTGCTTGTATTGCAAGTGTGATTGAAAAAGTAGGTGGTGGCGCTTGCCCGTTTGTAGGCGGTGTTTACCACTTTAGCAACGAAGGCGTATGCAGCTGGTATGATTTTGCCCGCGAAATAATGGAGCAAGGGAGTCGTCCGTGTAAGGTTTTTCCCATAGAAAGCAAAGACTACCCAACGCCCGCGCAGCGTCCGCACTACAGCGTACTTAACAAGGCTAAGGTCAAGCAAACCTACGGCATAGAAATCCCCCATTGGAAAGATACATTGAAGGGAGTAGTAGAGAAGTTGAAATAATAATTCATAAATAATAATTCATAAATATTAAAGCTATGGTAGATGCAAAAGTATTAGAGCGTGCTAACGCTTGGCTTACAGGTAATTTTGACGATGAAACCAAGGCGCAGGTAAAGGACCTGATGCAAAATAATGAGAAGGAGTTGGTGGAGAGTTTCTACCAAAACCTTGAATTTGGTACAGGTGGTTTGCGCGGCATTATGGGCGTGGGTACCAACCGTATGAACAAGTACACGGTAGGTATGGCAACTCAGGGTTTGGCCAACTACCTCAAAAAGAGTTTTGCTAATCTTCCGCAAATTAAGGTGGCTATTGCGCACGACTGTCGTAATAATAGCCCATTTTTTGCGAAAACTGTAGCTGAAATTTTTGCGGCTAACGGCTTTCACGTTTACTTTTTCGATGCGCTGCGTCCTACCCCTGAGCTGAGCTTTGCCATTCGCCTATTGGGCTGCCAAAGCGGTGTGATGCTTACCGCTTCGCACAACCCCAAGGAGTACAACGGCTACAAGGCCTACTGGGACGATGGCGCTCAGGTGTTGGCTCCGCACGATAAAAATATTATTGATGAGGTTAACAACATCAGCGACCCATCTCAGGTAAAGTTTAGCGGTGACGCGGGTAAAATTGAAACCATAGGTGCTGAAATTGACGATATTTACCTCAACGGTATCAAGGGCTTGATTTGCCTATCACCCGAGGCTATTGCCAAGCACAACGATATTAAGATTGTGTACACGCCCTTGCACGGCTGCGGTGTGAAGTTGGTACCCGAAATGCTAAAGCGTATGGGCTTTACTAACCTCATTCACGTGCCAGAACAGGATGTGAACGACGGTAACTTCCCTACTGTGTACTCACCTAACCCCGAGGAGCCTACTGCCCTAAAAATGGCGGTGGATAAGGCTATGGCTACAGGCGCTGAAATGGTAATGGCTACCGACCCCGATGCCGACCGTATTGCGCTTGCTGTACGCGACAAAAAAGGCGAGTTTGTGCTGCTCAACGGCAACCAAACGAACTCCATCTTTACTTACTACCTGCTGCGCCGCTGGAAGGAGTTGGGCAAGTTGCAGGGTAAAGAGTTTACCGTAAAAACCATTGTAACTACCGAACTCATTCCTCGCATAGCGGAGGCCTTTGGTGTGAAGTGGTACAACTGCTATACTGGTTTTAAGTACATTGCCGAAATTGTGCGCGAAAATGAGGATAAGATGTCCTACATTGGCGGAGGCGAAGAGAGTTTCGGTTATAACGTAGGCGGCTTGGTGCGCGACAAGGACTCTATTGTATGCTGTGGCCTGGCTGCAGAGGTTGCAGCGTGGGCTAAGGAGCAAGGCATGACTATGCTCGACCTGCTGCACCACATTTATGTGGAATATGGCTACTACAAGGAAAAACAAATTGCCGTAACCAAAAAGGGTATGGATGGTTTGGCTGCCATTAAGCAAATGATGGTTGACTTTCGCGCTAATCCTCCCAAGGTATTGGCAGGCTCAGCTATTAAGGAAATATACGACTACCAGTCGCTGGAAGTGTTGGATGTAAAGAGCGGCGACAAGCGCAAAATTGAAATCAAGGGTGGAACGTCGAACGTGCTGCAGTGGATTACCGAGGATGGCACCATTATTTCTGTGCGCCCATCGGGTACCGAGCCCAAAATTAAGTTCTACTTCGGCGTGCGCGAAAATTTACCTTCGGTAAACGATGTAGATGCTGTAACCGCTGTGCTGGACAAGAAGATTAATACGATTGCGGAAGAGTTGAAGCTCGTATAATTGAAAATGGAAAATGGAGAATTGAAAATTAGGAACGTGCTTGGGAAGTTAGAATTTTGAACCCTTGTCATTCTCAATTTTCAATTTTCAATTGTTTTGTATCTTTGCACTTTATTTTTAACAAAAACATAAAACGAAAATGAGCTTACTGAAAGGAAAAGTGGCTGTAGTTACCGGTGCTGCTCGCGGCATTGGTAAGGCTATTGCGCTTAAGTTGGCCTCTGAGGGTGCCGACATTGCGTTTACCGATTTGAATATTGACGAAAACGGAAAAAAGACTGAGGCCGAGATTGCCGCACTTGGCGTAAAGGCTAAGGGTTACGCTTCAAACGCAGCAATGTTTGAGGATACGCATAACGTAGTTGAGCAGATTGTTGCAGACTTTGGTCGCATTGATATTTTGGTGAACAACGCCGGTATTACCAAGGACGGCTTGTTTATGCGCATGAGCGAAGCACAATGGGATGCTGTAATTAACGTGAACCTGAAATCGGCATTCAACTTCTGTCACGCTGTAACTCCTGTTATGATGCGCCAAAAGAGTGGTAGCATTATCAACATGAGCTCGGTAGTAGGCGTAAGCGGCAACGCTGCACAGGCTAACTACTCGGCTTCAAAGGCGGGTATGATTGGCTTAGCAAAGTCGCTGGCAAAGGAGTTGGGTTCACGCGGTATTCGCGCTAATGCCATTGCTCCGGGCTTTATTATTACCGAAATGACCAACCAGCTGAGTGACGAGGTTAAGGCTAAGTGGGCTGAAACCATCCCCTTGAAGCGTGGCGGTACGCCCGACGATGTGGCTAACGTAACGCTCTTCCTGGCTTCAGACTTGTCGTCATACGTAAGCGGACAAGTACTGCATGTATGCGGTGGCATGAACATGTAGTCAATGGACAATTGATAACAAAGGCGAGCGAATGCTCGCCTTTGTTGTTTTATATGATTGTATTACTGAGGGCTGTCATGCTGAGCCGATAGTTGTTGGGGTGTAGAAGCCCGCCAGGTATGTGGGGGTAGATTTGGTAATTATTCCTTATATTTGATATAGTTGAGAGGTAAATATTTGACTAAAAAAACTAAATTGGCGAAGCGTTCATGCTATACCTATCGGGTATGGCGTGGGCTTACTTCTCGTTTCCTCTTTGGGTATACCAGCGCCTTGTGGTGATATGGTTGTGAGTGCCACGCTTCTTTTTTTGCGTGCGCTCCCAAGCCGGCGAACACAAGAACCGGGAATTAAGCATTTAGAGGACACACGTAAATACTAATAATATGAAACAGATTATCCGTAACACCGCCACACCCAGCGAGTGGTTGGCTTGTATCCCCGTTATCTTTGGCAAAGCAGCCGCCCTGTTCGGCGAACAGGGCACTATCCTTGCACACCGCAACGGAGTATTGGGCGCAGCTTACCACCGGAAGGAATAACCGACCATAGAATACAGTCCCGATCCCGTTGTACTCCATTGTGCGGCGGGATTTTTTTGTCCCGTAACTATTGAAAACCAATTTGTAATATGGTTATTTCTTGTCAATCACTGGTAAGCGCAATTTTTGTATCAAACTTAATTCTCGAAAAGAAAATGGCAACTATTAATTTTGTATTACGCCCTTCTTCCAGGAAAGGCAGGCACCCAGGAAGCCTAACCCTGCGTGTGATACACGGGCGAAAGCCCAAGACCGCCACCACCGGATGCCGCCTCTATGCGGAAGAATGGGATGTCGCGCGGCAGGAGATTATTTATCCTCCCAACGACCCGCAACGTGCCGCTTACCTCGACGATGCCCGGCAAAAGATTATTGCCTGCGCCGAAAAGATAGCGGGCTACATTGCCACGCTGGAAAAGCATGGCCGCTACACAGCCGATGAAGTAATCGGCAAGTACCGCCGCAACATCGACGACGGCAAGCTGCTGGGCTATGCCGAAACGCTGGCCGTGGAACAGGAGCAAAACGAAAAGTTCCGGCTGGCCGATGCCTACCGTACCGTGTCGAACCGGTTGGTGGAGTTCAACAAAAGTGTGGATATTCCCCTGGAACACATCAACACCGAGTTGATAAAGGCGTTTGAAACGGAGTTGATGAACAAAGGCCGCAAGCCCAACACCATTTCGTTCTACATGCGCAACCTGCGGGCTATTTACAACAAGGCCGTGGCTGCCGGGCGCATTACCGGTAAAAAGAAAAACCCCTTTGCCGGGGTTTATACCAAAGTCCACCAAAAGACCGCCAAACGCGCCCTTACGGTAGAGGAAACCACCAACCTGTACGAAATTGACTCTACCGCCCTGCTGGAACAGCACTTTCCCGGAACCCCGGAGCGGCTGCGCATGGAAGGACTGTACTTTTCGTGGCGGCTGTATATGTTCGCTTTCTTTGCGCAGGGCATGTGCTTTATCGACGTGGCCTACCTGCGGAAAGAATGCTTTAAGGACGGCATGTGCACCTACTACCGCAAAAAGACCAATAAACTGGTGGAAGTGCAGGTAAACGAGGGGATGCAGCAGATTATCGACAGCCTTGCCGATGAGGTAAAGGATTCGCCCTACGTGTTCCCGATTGTTACCGGCGAGGGAGCCGAAGCCCGCAAGCAGTACGAAAGTGCCCTGCGCAGCCAGAACCGCCGCCTGAAAGCATTGGCAAAATTGGCCTGCGTGGAAAAAAAGCTGAGTATGCATGTTGCCCGTCACTCATTTGCCACCATTGTGCGGAGTGGTGGAATGCCCGCAGGGGTCATCAGCGAAATGATGGGACACTCGACCGAGAAAATGACACATAATTATTTCGCTTCTTTTGACCGTTCGTACTCCGAACAGGCGTACCATATTATTGTGAGCGGCCTCTCGCGAGCGCCTTTGCCGGCGTGATAGCTCGCTGACACTCTTTTCCACTGCTCCCCCGACACCTGCGAAGAATACAAACACGCCCTTTTACCTGCCGCCAACGGCGATGGCAGGTATTCTTTTGCTGTGAATTGTACTAAATGGCAGGAAATACCCGTTTGTTCCGAATAGCAAACAGATGTGGAGGAGTTTTTTGAACTCATCATGTTACAAAGGTACAAAACACCCCCGTTCCCGGAATTTTTTGTACCTTTGTAACATGCTAAAAGGCGTGGGTGTTATCCAACACTATGTAGTGCAGGACATACGCGTTTTTTTCAAGTTTAGCGCTGCAAAGATATAGCGAAAAATTTGCGTAACAACTCCACTATCCGGACATTTTACTCCCAATTTTCCCCATTGCGGTTTTTACCCCTGATTTCACCCGGTGTTGCTCCTAAATTTTTCTTGCAAAAGTCATATAAATGGTTTACTGTAGAGAAATCGTACTCATAAGCAATCTGCTTGTTATCCTTTTCGCCCAGCATCAGGTCGGCCTGAATCCTGCGTGTTTTTTCCTGCAACATCCAGGTGTGCGGAGCGTGGCCGAATACCTGTCCGAACTTCCGGGTAAACTGTTTGGCGGTCATATTCAGCCCCGCTGCAAATTCTCCCACCGTCTTATATTGTAACACGTTCGCGCGTACATATTCAGAAAAGGCCGTGTCCGGGCTTAATATCAGTGCAAAGAAGTCGCGTAGCTTTTCCTTTGTATAGTACGTCCAAAGCAGGATAAAGAACTCCTGTACTTTGGTTTCAAAGTATTGGCGACACATCAACCCGTCTGAAAACACGGCGGCAACCCCTGTCATAAAGTGCCACAGCGGAGCCTTGATATCAAGCGGGTGAATGGCCGCCGGGTTGATTGTTTCCCCTTGTGGCACCTTGCATTTCTCGAACAACTGTTCAACCATCACGCCCTGGCAAAACCGAACCCGGTCGCTCAACCGGATAACCAATGCCATGCTTTTACTTCCGGCCTTGAAATGCAATGTGCCGCCCACAGGAATGAAAATAAATTGTCCTTTTTGGACGGATTTTTGCGGGTGGTTGCGGAAGGTAAATTCCATTTTCCCCTCCATCATAAATACAATTTCGTTGCGCGAAAACTCCCTTTTTTCTTCATGTTCCTTCATTGTTTTCAGCACCTCAATCATCGGGCGTTCCGAGTGGTCGAAAGCCAAACAGCGCTGGTGCTCCTGACGGTTAAATAATTCCATATTATATTGATATTTAATGTTTTATATGCGTGTTTAACAAATGTTTTACCAATTCACCGGTTCCGGCAGTCTCTTTTTGGGCTAAAACCCTTTCCTGATATAGCCCTGACAGTTTTTCCCTTTTCCATTCACGCTCCGGTTGTTTTACAAATGTTTATCATTCGCGTTTTCGCATTCGCTTTCACGTTCTAAATGGCTGTTTATTGGGAAGTTGAAAACAGTTAAAAAACTGTCCTGCACTACATAGTGACGGACATGTAAACGAAAAGAAAAAACAATAATGAAGAAAAGCCTACTGACGCTTGCAGCCTTTGTGGCTGTGGCTAACATGTGCCGGGCACAGGAAACAACAAAGCCGGAAACGGACACCCTGCCGACATGGGGCATCAAAACAAATTTACTTTATGATGCTACCACTACCTTTAATTTAGGGGTGGAGTTTAAGACCGGTAAAAAAACATCGCTCGACATTTCGGGCAACTACAATCCCTGGACATTTTCGGACAACAAGAAATGGAAGCACATTTTGGTGCAGCCCGAGTTCCGTTTGTGGACACGCGAAACATTCCGCGGTTCCTTCTTTGGGGTACACGCACATTATGGCTTATATAATGTAGGCGGTCTGAATCATCCTCCTTTTTCGGAGTACATGAATACCCACCGTTTTGAAGGCTGGTTGGTTGGTGCGGGCGTTGGCTACGGCTACCGTTGGAACTTCAATCGCCGTTGGGCAATGGAGGCCGAAATTGGCGTGGGCTATGCCTGGCTGTCGTACGATAAATATGCGTGCGAGAAGTGTGGCGAGAAATTGGGCAGCGAAACGCAACACTACCTCGGCCCCACGAAAGCGGCTATATCCTTAATATATAGCTTCGGGGCGAAAAATAAACGGACACCGCAAGCCACTTCGGTTTATTATCCGCCTGTTCCGGTAGCTCCCAACGAACCGAAGTTTGCCGTAAGTTACATTACTCCCGAAGTGGAAACGGTGAAACAGCGCAGCGGACCGGACAAGCCCTATCTGGATTTTGCGGAGGGTAAAGCGGACATCATTACCAACTATAAGAACAATGCGGCTGAATTGCAAAAAATATATGCTTTGGTCGAAGAAGTACGCAACAACCCCGATGCGCAGATAACCGGCATCCGGGTAACCGGTTACACTTCGCCCGAAGGAACGTATCAATCTAACCTTACGCTTTCCGAGCGTCGTGCGAGTGCCCTTAAAAACCACATGAAAGCGCATTGCGGTTTTGCGGAAAACCTCTTTACTGTAAGCGGAAAAGGTGAGGATTGGGCTACGCTCGACAGCTTGGTAGAAGCTGCCTGCATGGGCGACAAAGCCTGCATCCTCGGTATTATCCGTAGCGCGGACGGGTTCGATGTGCGCGAACGCAAGTTGAAAGACCTTGGTGCTTCCTACAATGAACTGAAAACCGGGTTGTTCCCGCAACTTCGCCGCTCGGACTACCAACTCGATTACACGGTGCTGCCGTTTACGGTCGAAAAAGGCAAGGAAGTGTTGAAAACAACTCCGGCAAACCTGTCGCTGAACGAACTATTCCTGATTGCCAACACCTACGAAGCGGGCAGCGATGCGTTCAACGAAGTGTTTGAAACAGCCGCGCGGGTGTTCCCCGAAAGCGATGTGGCCAACCTCAACGCTGCCGCCAATGCGCTCAACCGCAAAGACACGGCTTCGGCTGTACGCTACCTGAACAGGATTACGGCACGCAATGCCAACTACTGGAACAGCCTCGGCATACTATCGTACATGCAGGGCGATAAACAAAAAGCCGCCGACTGTTTTGCCAAAGCCAAGGCTGCGGGCAATGCTGAAGCCGTGAGAAATGCTGCGGAACTGGAAAAGACGAATAAGGACTAACAAAGCAGGGATCAAAGAACAAGGATTTAAGGAGCAAAGAAAAGACATTTGGTCTATAGTCTTTACATCCTTGTTTCTTACATCCCACATCTTAAAACGTGAGATTCAAAACTCAATATCAATTCATTTTATTAATTAAAAAATTTTCAAATCATGAAAATGAAGTTTTTAAGTGTACTGCTCGCAGCAGTGGCCATTACAACAGGCTCTACAAGCTGTAACAACGACGGTAAAGCAGACGGAATGTCAGCCGAAGGCAATCAGGTGTTGACCATTAAATTGCCCTCGAATGTAACAACCCGTGGAGTGGAAGATCCTGTAGCCACTAATTCAGTAGCTGCCGTGTCAGATGTTACCGTATTCTTGTTGAACGGCAACAGTGTGGTTACTACCGATACTTTTACAAGTGCGGAAATTGGTGCTAAATCAAAACGTATTGAACAAGTTTCTTCTTCTGTAAACCGCGTGATTCTGGTAGCCAATAAGGGTGCTGCTGCAATCGACTCGTTGACGAATGCAGATACCATCAAAAAATTTGCATTTACCGTAGCCAGTCAAAACGCAACTGCCGGTATTGCAGACAAAACCATGATGGGCGAGGCTATCCCAGCTACAACTACAGACCCGGATGCAGGACATGATCCCACACACACCTACAAGGAAGTAAATGTTACTCTCAATGCACTTACTGCCCGTATTGAAATCGGAACGGTAAAGCCCGGAACAGGTATCGTCAACATCGAGTTGGTAAACGTATGGGTGGGCAACTACTACGCTGACGGCTCGAAACTGTTGGAAAAACTCCATGGCGAAGGTGATCCTGTATGGGTAACCAGCCCGGTAACTTCTACTGCCGCTTCCTCTGCGTTTGGTACTATTACTACTCCTTCTTATTCGGAAGCAAGCTATAAGGATGATGCCAGCGCGCAGGTAACAGTTGGTGGTAACAAGGTATATGCTTATCAGGTGTTTGCAGGAAACATTCCTCACATGATTATGCTTGTGAAGGGTGAGTATGCTACCGGTTACCACAATGGTACGGATAAGTATTTCCTTGGTTATGTAACCTACACTAATTACAACAATGGTACTAGCTATATTACTGCAATGGATGCCAACAGAATCTACAAAATGGGCGATGTAAGCATCAATGCTAAAGACATCACTATCAAACCCGAACCGGAAGGAATCGACTTGGGTATTACTGTAACGGTTACTCCGTGGACTGAAATGAATGTAACTCCCGAAATTTAATCCCATTTATAGGCGGCTGAATAAGCCGGATTAACCGACGGGTCAGGAGAACAGGAATGCTTTCCTGTTCTCCTGACCCATTTTTTATCATGTAATACCCCTTTATCAGTAACAAGATGACATCGGAGATGAAAAAAATCAGACTACTATACCTCCTGCCACTGGCGATGTTTGCATTTGCCCTCAACAGTTGCATTAATGACGACCTGGCCGACTGTCCGCCCACCACGAACGTAACATTGTTGTTCCGTTACAGCTATGACAGTCCGAAGGACATTTTTGCACAGCATGTCGGGAATGTGGATGTGAACGTGTTCGACATGCAGGGAGGCTTTGTAACGAGCCTACGTTGCAATGAACCGCAATTGGCAGTCTTGCAGGGCGTACGGTTAAAGCTAAAGCCGGGGACGTACCGCGTGGTGTGTTGGGGCAACGTTTTCGATCATTCGCAAATAACACGCGGAAACCTGTTTTCCGAATTTTTGATGCTTCACACAGACCGTAGCACCTCTTTGTCGGATTCCGACGACCCTCTATTTTACGCTCCCCGCATCAACGACGTCGGCAACCCCGATGCCGATATTTTCACTATTACTGTTCCCGCAGAAGGCGCAGTAGAAAAGACGATTGACTTTACAAGTGCCCATAACACCGTAGAAGTATTTGTAACCGGCTTCTCCGACGGTATAAAGACCTGCCCCCAAATAGAAATGACCAATCTCGTATCGGCCTACGATTTTTCGATGCAACCCTCCACGGACAGCCTGATGACCTACCGGCAAACGACCGGACGGACAGAAACCCGCGCCACAACCTATGCAGTAACAACGTTTTATACTGCGCTCTTTCAACAAGACAATAACATCGACATCCATATAACCCGCCCCTCGACAGGTGCATTGCTTTACACAATCAATCTGAAGCAGTATCTGGCGGACAACAGCATAACCCTGCATTCCACGGATTGCGACTATATTCCCATTCTTGTGGAGTTCAACGATCTTGGTGTGGTGGCAAAGGTTACCCCATGGGACAAAATATCCGTAACGCCGGAGAACTAAGCATGCTAATTAAAAAAAATCAAGAATATATGAACAAGAAGCGCATTTCATTCAAAAAACTTGCAGGGCTGGCCTTTTTATTGCCTGCGCTGCTGCTCGCCACTTTTACCTCATGCCAGGATGAGCAGGACGACAACCTCCGTGGAGGAGCTGGTAACGGCAAAGAGGCTACTATGACATTTTCGGTACAACTGCCTTCTGGCAGCCAGTCCGGCGAACCGGGTACCCGCGCCCTGTCGGAAACCGATGAGAACATGGTAAAAACAATCGACGTCCTTGTGTTCAAAAGCGGGGCGTACCAATACACTGCCACGGCCTTTAGCGCCAGTATTACCGACTTAGACCTCCGCACCAAAAAGTTTACCGTAAAGCTGGTAAAAGAGAACGGTGTGGATTTGGTTATACTGACCAACTCGAATGCTTTGATTAAAGCTGCCTACCCTTCGGGGATTACCGAAGGAACAGCGCAGGCAGCCATAATGAGCAACCTGAAAAACACGGTATCGGGTAAATACGATGCCACCTCTGGTAGCAGTTTTCCCGGCATTGCCATGTGGGGCGAAAAAACCGGGGTAAATATTACCGAAGGGCTGTCGCTCTCTATCCCGGTGGTGCGTATGCTGGCAAAAATAGATGTGAGTGTAGGCGATGGTGCTGCAAACAACTTTCAGCTGCACTCGGTACGTGTGTATAACTACAATACCAAAGGGGCAGTGGTTCCCAGTCTTGCAACAAACGATTGGGATGCTACGGAATACAAAGCCAAACGCCCGACTGTTCCCACGGATGCAGCCCGCACATTGGGGCCGTTGGTGTATGGATACGATTCGTTTGGCGGAGTCTTGGGTTCGACAGAAATCGCAGCTAATAGGTACTGCTTAGGCGAAATATTTATGTTCGAAGCCGAAAACCATTCCGATGCCGACCACAAAACGCCTCGCGATGTAGCTGAACGTGCTTGTTTGGTAATTGGTGGTAAATATTATCCGGCGGGTTTAACACCGGCCGAAATTGCGGCTACTGCCATAACCTACTACCGTGTGGACTTTGCGAACAAGACAGACGGCGTGTGGACACACCTCGACCTGTTGCGTAACCATAAATACATGGTAAACATTACCACGGTAAGTGGGCCGGGTTTCCCTGACCCTTCGAAAGCGTTTGCCTCTACTCCCGTGAATATTCAAGCCAATATTTTACAATGGAACGACGGCAGTATGAGCACAGTGGTATTTGATGGACAGAATTTCTTATCCGTAGAACCGGGCGAATTCAATTTTTTGCGCGATGCGCAGGGTTCTAAGAACTCCAAAAACACTCTCGCCATAGATACCGATGTACCTGATGGGTGGAGAATAGAGAAAGTTGTGGATGCTGCTGATAAGACGACGCCTATTAACTGGCTTACCGTAATGGACGGATCCAGCGGATTGCCCGGCAAGAAATTCGTTTGGCTGAAAGTGGAAGAGAATAAAACACTGAGCGAGCGACAGGCTATTGTTGTGGTGGCTGCCGGACGGTTGCGCTATAGTGTGAAAGTTACGCAGAACCTCACGCCTGACATAGGCCTTTCAATTATCAATACGCAAACCGGCAAACCGATTACAGAATTGGTATTTGCCGCTGCCGTAGGCACAACACCCGCTACCCAGCAGTTTACTGTGAGTTGGGTACCCAAAGCCGAGCGATTGTTGCTTTCCACTTCAACCGTTGGAGCTAATGCATCCTTCGTATTCGCCGAAGGTTCGAATGTGGTGAGTAATGGAATCTTACTCGGAGGCACGGGCACAAAAACCTATACTATCCAACCAACGGCACTCACTGAGGCGGAGTTGGCACCTCCCAACGAACTTAGGGAACGGAGGATGAAAGTGGATTATACCGTATCGAACGGTGTATCCTTGGAAAACAAGACACTGTTCTTGCGGCAGTTGGTTTATAATACCATAGCCGATGTAAAAGAGTATTATATGCTCAATGGCAGTAGCTATACCTTCCCTGTGCGAAGTAATACGGCATGGGTTATCAGTAGCGTAAGCGACCCCAATGGGATATTGTCAAGCGATATAACCCTTGTGGGACAGTCCGGCGGATATAATACTGCTACGGGAGATAACATCAAATTCAAATTGATAGCTGATGCTACCGGTGATAAAAGTGGTAAAACTGCCACGCTTACCTTTACCGACCCTACCGGGAAGATGGGAAATATCACTGTTATCATCAGAGGTGTGGCGGGTGGTTATGCCGTTAAACAGGCTATTGGAACAAAAGAATACCTGACTACCAAGTACGGTGACAAATGGTGGATGGTTCAGAACTTAGCAGAAGGAACAACTTCCGCTGAATTCACCGGAAAAGCTTACGGATATGATTGGTCTGGAGCTGCCCTTGGGACTCTGACTGTCGGAACTCGCGGTAGCTTTAACGGCTATTACTACACTGCTGCTCAAGCCCAGACAATCTGTCCTGATGGTTGGCATCTTCCTACGGCTGCTGAAGTTACTGCTTTGATTGCTGCTGTCAATACAGCAGACCGCAACGCTAATCCTTTAAGTAAATGGTGGTGTGGGGCGCAAGGTGTTAATAATGATGCTTTCGCCGGCTACGGCCACTTCTCCGGTTGGAGCGCTTGGGGTGATGTCGGCTGCTGGTGGTATGGTACGGGAAGTCAGTACTTCTCCGGCAAAACCAGTACTATGAATACCTTTACCGACCCCAACAATCTTTGGTTTAGCGTACGCTGCGTTCAGAACTAATAATTTTGATCTTCGTCTCTTTGTCTCTTTAACCGCGAAGCGGTTTAAAAAAGTAAAAAAATTATGATTATCCCGAATTATACCCTTAACTATGATTGTTCTATGCCACAATCACTAACCTCTCCCTAAATCCCTCTCCGCAGGAGAGGGACTTGCAACGCACAAGCGCTCTCGTCCCTACAGGTCACCTTCGTGGTACAAGCCCCTCTCCTGTGGAGAGGGGTTGGGGGAGAGGTTTAAGGATAGATGAGGGGTAGAATTCGGGATAATCATAAAAAAATGGCAACTATTAAAAATATCTTTTTGCAGAAATCTAAATATGAGAATTGTATCCATCTTTATCGTGAAGGCATCTTTTTGATTGCCTATAGGGAGCCGCACACAGAAGAATTTCAATCGTCTTGCTTCAAGTAGGGTGCGCCCGGAAGACATAGACCTAATTTCTGGTGCGGGACTGGAATCCCGTACCAAACGGATTACATCCTATATCGGTTTGATGAAATATTTTAAGAGTTATCGTATTTTACAGAAATACGAGAGAAATGAGATAGACAGTGCTGTCCGTTCCTTGTATCTTAAGTGAAATAGCCATGGTAAAGAAAAATATAAATAGGTGCTTGTTTGCTTTGATGGTGACGTTATCGTCGGCCGTCCTGGTTGCGTGTGCTCAGAATGCTTCCGACAAAGAGCCATTCAGTCGGCAACTTGCGCAGTTGGAAAAGACACAAGGACAGGCTACTGTTACTGAAGTTTGCCGGTTAATCGACAGCTTGGCGGTAGCCTCGCCCGATTCCTTGTCGGCCATGGTACGTGCCTTCTGCCGAGTGCTCGTGGCGCAACAACGCACAGCCGAAGCTACCTCCATAGCTGCCTACCTTTGGGGTGTGGATGCAATGGAGACCCCGGAGATTGCCTCGCGCCTGTTGACCTCGACACTGTTGCCCGGAACAGTCGCCCTACACAATCCTGCTATTCCACGAAAGCACCTGCCGCTCTTGTCAAGGCTTGGTATGGGAAAACGGGCAGAAATATAAGCGGTTGTGTGAAATGGGCGTTCGTGTAGTTACGGTTTCTACCAATACGGACGAAAAAGCATGGACGGAATATGCCGCTACACTTCCCTGGCCGGATAAGCTGTGCGACTATCAGGGCTTTTACAGCCCCAATATGGTTGTCTGGGGTGTGGCCGCTACTCCTACGCTTTTCCTGATTGACAAGCAGGGGAAAGTGATTGATCAATATGGCACGATGGACGAAATTTGGGAACTAATTTTTACCTAAAAAGAAGGAAAAGTATGCAGCAACATATCAATAGTAAGCGAACACCCTGCCGAAAGGCGGGGATGTTCTCACTATTGCTGTGTGTATTGCTGCTTTCGGGGTGCGAAAAAGAGGACCACGATTACCCACCGGCCATTGAGCCTGTGCGTACCGTGCTGTTCTATATTGGCGCAGACAATAATTTGTCGGGAGAAGCAGGCGCAACCGTGCGGCAGCTGGCGGCGGCTCCGCTTGCAGCTAATTGCAGGATGTTGGTGTATGCAGACACGGAAGGCGAGCAACCACGGTTGCTCGAATGGAGAGTTGAGAATGGAGAATGGAGAATGAAAACAGCCAACACATACCCGGAACATAATTCGGCTTCGGCGGAGGTGCTCGGGGAGGTGTTGCGAGAAGTGAAACAACTCTACCCGTCGCCGTCCTACGGGCTGGTGGTGTTTTCGCACTCAAGCGGTTGGTTGCCGGAAGGGAGTTTAGGGAATCCGAAGTTGAGGGCAACAAGCCCCCCAACCCCCAAAGGGGGCGTTGTTAATTCTTCCCCTTTGGGGGGCAGGGGGGCTGGTGCCATTCTTCAATCGGTAATCATCGACAACGGTTCCGAAATGGAGTTGCCTGCGTTTGCCGAAGCGATTCCCGACGGGATGCTGGATTTTATCATTTTCGATGCCTGCTACATGGCAGGCGTGGAAGTGGCGTATGAACTGAAAGACAAAGCGCGGTACGTCGTGGCTTCGTCGGCCGAAGTAGTTTCGCCGGGGTTTATTCCGGTATACACTACCGAAGCCCTTTCGCTACTATTCCAACCGAAGGCCGATTTGCAGGGCTTTTGCCAGCGGATAGAAGCAGACTACCGCAAAAGACAAGGCGACTACGGGTCGCTCACACTGAGTTTAATTAGTACAAGAGGGTTGGATGATTTGGCCGCTGCCCTGAATAATAAATGTTTTGATGACAATGATTTGAAAAACAAAATAGGTTTAACCCCAACGGGCGGCGGCACATCCATTCAAGCATTCGACCGCGGAGGCGGTACTTTGTTCTTCGACCTTGCCGATAGCTACAAAGAACTAATGACCGGCGAAGAAAGGACAGCCTTTCAAGCGGCAATAGACGGTTGCGTGCTGTGGAAAGCAGCAACACCGGCATTCCTGCCGAATTATGGCGGGTTTCAAGTTCGGGCGCATTGCGGGCTTACAACGTATCTGCCGCAGGAGCGGTACCCGAAGTTGAATGAGGCGTACAAAGGGTTGAAATGGAGCCAGGCAATTAGGAATTAAGAAAGAGGGGTTAGGAATGAAATACAGGCAAAGTATAGAAAACAACGATAAGAAACAAGATGCCGTTTTGCAGCAGGAAATTGCTGGGTGAGTAGGTTGTGCAGCCCAATCTTACTGCAAAACGGTTTTTTACTAACAATAAGGACTTATTCGGCACAGAGCCGGAGAAGGATGATAAGCAATTAGAGATTGGACAGAAGAATAATTTTTTTATCCCGAATATTACCCCTAATCTACTTTTAGACCTCTCCCCCAACCCCTCTCCGCAGGAGAGGGGCGTGTGTCCACTGGTATGAACGGCACGTATGAGAGCACTTGTGCGCAGCAAGTCCCTCTCCTGCGGAGAGGGATTTAGGGAGAGGTTGGCGATTATGAAAAGCAGAAAAACCATGATTAGGGGTAATATTCGGGATAATTATAATTTTCTTTTATCCTTAAATCCTTAATCCTTAATCCTTAATCATTAATCATTATGAGAATTGACATAAAGAAAATAGTAATATGGACAGCTGTCCTCCTGATTTCTTGGGAAACGGTGAAAGCGATATATGTACAAGGCTGCACAGCGAGAGCGTTAAACAAAGAGAAAATAAACGATGTCGAAACGGCGGCGCCTGAGGTGGAGAGTAAAGCCATGCAGCCCTTTTCGCCACCCACGCTACCCGCTGCCATTACCAGCCCGGAAGAACGGGCCAAATGGTTGGTGGCGCATTATTGGGACAATTATAATTTTGCCGACACAGCAAGCATCCACCTCGACAAAGTGGAACAGGCATTTGTAGATTACTTGGACATATTGCCGTACACGACTGAGCAAGCTGCCGGTACTTCGTTGCGCGAGGTGCTGGTAAAAGCCCGCCCGGTGCAGCCGGTGTTCGACTGGTTCACGGCGCAATTCGACCGGTACCTCTACGAACCCTACTCGCCCCTGCGTAACGAAGAGTTATACGCTGTGGTGCTGGAGCAGATTATCGGTGACAAGGCTGTGGATGCAGCGTACAAGATACGCCCCGAATTTCAGCTGGACGAGATAAATAAGAATAGGCAGGGCAAGGTGGCTACGGATTTTAATTTCACGCTATCCGACGGGAAACGCGCAAATTTACATGGAATAAAAACAGATTATACGCTGATATTTTTTAATAACCCCGAATGTGACGATTGCAAGTGGACAAAAGAGGTATTGGAACACACCGAAATTGTGAGCCAATTGGTTTGGTTCGGGCAAATGACAATCCTTGCCATGTATACCGATGCCGATGTAGCCTTGTGGAAAGCCGCGCAAAAAGACATGCCAGAAAAATGGCTGAACGCCCGCGATGCCTCAAAGGGATTGGTCGTAAAAAACAAGCGGTACGCTATCCGCGCCATACCCTCGTTGTATTTGCTCGACAAAGACAAACGGGTGTTGCTCAAAGATGCAACAGCGGAACAAGTAGTAGAATTTTTAATCAGGAATTAGGGTCCGGTCGGGCACCTTGCCTTTGCGGGAGATTGCCAGTAAGTACCGGTTTTCGAACTATCAAAATTTTACCGTATTCTGCAAGACCCATTCCGGGGTGCCGCCCAGACTATTGAAAATGGCCGTAAACGAATGGGAAATGCGATATACACAAACAATTAAGAAAGAGGCGGATGAAGAATTTTGGAGTTACGACAGTATTAACGTTGGGTATGGCGGCCTGTACGTCGCCCCAATCAACCTGTGAGCAGGCAATAGTTAGCTATGTACAAACCGACAAGCACGGTACCCTTACGGACTTGAAATTTGAAATCCTTTCGCTGGAAACTTCCGAGCGCACGGTGGCCGACAGTATTGAACTCCACAAAGCGGATGACGAGAAAGAGTTAGCCAAACAGATTGAAAGCGAGGAAAGTAAACTGGAATTTTGGAAGCAACTCATTGCCGACAATCCGCAATCGCGGGATGTGGAACGCTACAACGAAAATATTGACGGCATCAACCGACGTATAGATTCGCTCAAGCAGACTACGCCGGAAGAAGTATTGCGCTACACCGGCCTTGCTCCCGATTTGGTAATCGGCATTATAGCCAAATTATGGTATAGCTATGTAATGCCGGAAACGGGTGCGAGAAAGGAGCGCACCGACACGTTTATCCTCTCGGCAGACGGCAAAGAGGTATTTGGACAAGAACCCAGCGCAGACTAGTTTAACCGGAGGACAAGCGTATGATAAACTATGTACGGAAATTGAAGGAGGAGGGCGATTTGCACCGTATTGAAACAACCGATACGAGTAGCCTGAAACGTTCCCTCGAAGCCTATCCGAGTGCGGTTGCCGACATGATATATTCGCTATATTCTTTTATCAGGGAAACCGACATTTAACAGATAAAACGTATGACTTGTGGCCGTTCGGTGAGAAGCCGTGCTACGTGATAGCCCCCGCAGCTTCCATACCTGATGCGCCCGGACGACGAGTACGGACTGAAACAGCTGTAAACGTTCAGGCAGTAAGCCAACGGCGATATATGACTGGCCGGCGACCAAGGGTTAATCACGCTGCTTATGGAGCGCGGAATGGTTGACGAGATAATTGTCCATATCGTGCCCGTTACGCTGGGCAGTGGCCAGCGACTGTTCAACCTGAACAATAAGGAAAGCGCCTGGACACTCGAAAACTGTACCCCATTCGACAATGGAGTGGTACGATTGCGATACAGAGCGCAAACCGAATAATATAGTGTTTAGGGCGGGTAAGCGGCGTAGTCATCAGCTTGTTTAATTCACTGAATGTGATGTGCTTGTGGTTTTTTTTAGAGGGCTGGTTTCGTTTCCATTTTACTGTCATAATTGGCAGTATTTAAGAGGCAGAACTCTTGCTCAAAGCATCTATATTTTTCATTATTTTGTGTTATTACTGATGCAATAATTTTTAATTAAAAATCAAAGAACGTTTGTAATGTATTTACATTTAACTAATTAACAACTATTGAATGCAATTTATTGCATCACTAGTAATACCTACTATAAAATGATGGTACAAGCCATACAAGCTATACAAGGGAAACTGCAAAGGATAAGAGGTGTACATGTAATGATAGATAAAGATTTAGCCGATCTGTATAATGTGAAAGTAGTAGCATTACATCAGGCAGTCAAAAGAAACATGTCACGCTTCCCCGCCGATTTTATGTTTGAATTAACCACAGAAGAGATGGAAGTTTTTGTCTCATTAGAGACAAGGACGCAGGAGAATGAAGAAACAGAAGATGCTAAAGTAGCAGTAGCAAAATACGCCTTCACAAAACTTGGAATGGTAATGCTTGCAAGCATACTGCAAAGTCGGCAGGCAGTGGATATGAGCATACAAAACGTGAGAACCTTTATGATACTGCGAAGCCATGGTTGGCTGCAGTAAAGCATGTGTGGCAACAGGCCTACTACAGCTATTATTGTGCGGATTTCCACTGATGGGAAATGCAAAAACCTTATACGTGTCGCCAAGCGGTAACAACTCCGAAATAAAAGTATAACCCTGATAGGCGGGTACAACCCCGACAACTTTAACCAGTCGAACTCAAGTGCTTGGCCTACCGTTCTTGGCGGAGACTTTGACGATAACGATACATATGATGCCGATGGTTACCCCACTGTAGTGGGTCGCAATGCTGATCATATTATGACAATAGCAGCTTCCAGCGGAGAGACGGTCGTCGTAAGAGGCTTTACCTTTAAGAACGGAAGCGCGATGAATTCAGGCACAGTAATTAGTGGCGCTACTTTTCCTCGCAATTCGGGAGGCGCTATTATAGTAAGCAACACCGGAGGAAGCATAACCATTAATGATAACTACTTTATCTGTAACCTGGTCTTTTCTATGGGATCCGCTATTCACTACATTGGAAGTACATCAAAGAAATCATCTAATAGACCTGTCGTTCAATTACTTATCGCTATTTTCCTGATTTTGCGGTTATACCAGCCAATTTTGTTATCTTTGAAAGTAATCGCAACCTAATAATCTAAATTCTTTTGCCATGAGAAAAAATTCTTGGGTTTTGGGCATCGTTATTTTTGTGCTCATATTCATTGCTACGGCGGTTATTTTTCAAATTTACGAATTTAGTATTCTGCCGTCGCACTTTTTTGGCGCGCTATTTGGCGTAGTAATTACGGCAATTATTACCGTTTTTTTACTTCAAGGGCAAACGGCCAATGAAGAGGAGCGCGAGAAGAGCGTGCGTGTATTTGAGCGTAAGCAGGATGTGTACGAAAAGTTTTTGGAGCAGCTGCGCAAAATTATTCACGATGGTAAAATTTCCATTACCGCAAAGAACAATGGTGATGATACGCATGGCACCAACGTGGGTGATTTAAAGGACTTGATTTTTCATTTGGGCTATATGCAAATGCATGCCTCCGAAAAAACAATTAACGGTGTGCTTGATGGTGTAGCTCGAATGATTAAGTTGATGAATGACTTCTCGCAAAATTCAAGCGTTGACAATAAGCGTTCGCTGACTATTTATTACGCCACGTTATCGGGAGAATTATTTAAGTTGGTAACGCTACTTAAGGAGGATTTATACCACAAAGAGCAGCGCCCGGTTTCGCGCGCTAAAATGAACGCTATACTTAAGGAATGTGATTTGTTTGTTGGCGAAGAAGAGCAGTAATTCAATGGACAGTTGATAATGAAGGCGGGAAAATGCTCGCTTTTGTTGTTTGCTTACTCCCGTTCAGCCGAGGTTGTACCTGCTAAGCGTGCTCATTTATCTGAAAATTTTTGCACCTGCAAAAAGCTTTACAACGGTAGCTGATATTTTAGATTAAATGTAAACATAATATATGTTTCCCTGCCATCGCTTCCCCCCATTCCGGGAATACTATACCCGTACATTTTTTCTCGATCAAGATCGGGAAAAGAAAATTGTATATCAAAGTTAGACCAAAGTCGTTTCCATAACTTTACATCAAGTCCGGCGGTAATGCTAACAGCCGGAACGTACACGGTGTGGCTAGCGGAAATCGGATACTCATATTCCTCACCGGAGTGCATCATTTCATTTCCTTTTTCAGCTACTAGTGCGTTATTAAAAAATACACCAACGTGGGTAAAGCATTTCTTTTGCATGTTTTGACGAAGGTTCAGCAGCATGCCTATTTTTAAAAAGCCACCAGAAATTTTCAAATCTTGGTACCTTTGGCACACTTGATTCTCGTGAGCATGACTTGCAAAAACTGAGGTGTTAGCCATATTGATGCCATATCCACCCTCTACGTATGTAGTAAAATAGGTGTTTAACTCAAGAGAGTAGTTGGCATTAATGAGGCTGGTAAATAGTATTTTGCTTAGGCTTGATCCAATGTATTGGTGTTTAATTGTCTTTTGAGATTCTAATACCTCACTGTTTTGAGCGGTAGCAGTGGTCGAAAGCGCAGCAAAAAACAGGAAGATGTATAATTCTTTCATGTTTTAAATATTTTGCAAGGTGATCTTTCGGTAAAAGAAATGCAATGCCATTTGAGACAAATGTAGCTTATTATGTTGTAATAACATTCGATAAATTGTTAACTTTGAACTTAATTGTTCGTTGTTAATTGAAAAGTGCCTTTTTCTACTTACCATAAGCGCCTAATCCCCCGTGAGCTCAGCTGGCTCACGTTTAACCGTCGTGTGCTGCAGGAGGCAGAGAACCCTGCTGTACCGCTTATGGAGCGCCTGCGCTTTTTGGGTATTTTTTCCAATAACCTCGACGAATTTTTTCGCGTGCGCGTGGGTACCATTCGTCGCTTGGTATCGTTCAATAACGACACGGAGCATCGCAACGTGAAGCCGCAAAGCGTGCTGGAGCAAATAAACGAAACGGCGTTGGAGTACCAGCGCGTATTCGATAAAACATACGAGCATTTGGTGCGCGAGTTGCGTAAGCACAACGTACGTGTGGTAAACGAAAAGCAGCTTACCATAGAGCAGCGCAGCTACGTGCAGGATCGCTTCAGCGAGCCGTTGCTTAATGCTGTAAGCCCCATTATACTGTCGCAAACACCGCGCTTCCCCGAGCTGGTGGATAAGTCCATTTACCTCATGGTAAGGCTATCGCAAAGCAGCCACCCCGCGCGCTTTGAGTACGCGCTGGTGGAGGTGCCTACCACCGATTTTTCGCGCTTTATTGCGCTTCCGCAAAAGGGTGATAAGCGCTTCATTATGCTGCTGGATGATGTGGTGCGCTGCTGTTTGCCTAACATCTTCTCCCTGTTCGACTATGACGTATTTGATGCCTATACCATAAAAATCACGCGTGATGCGGAAATGGATGTAGATAACGATATTTCGCAGGGCATAGTGGAGAAGGTAAAGCGTGGCGTGCAAAGCCGTAGTAAGGGTGAGCCCGTGCGCTTTGTGCATGACGGCGCTATGCCCGCTACCATGGTGCGCTACTTGTCAAAGAAGTTAGACCTGGATAAGCAGGATGCCTTTATACCGGGTGGACGTTACCACAACTTTAAGGATTTTGTGAAGTTCCCCAATCTTCTAGGAAAAGAATTTGAGTATGAACGGCACGAGCCGATAAAAATACCGCGCTTAGAGGAGTCGAAAAGTGTTTTTGCCGAAATGGCTAAGGAGGATTTGTATTTGTACTACCCCTACCACAGCTTTTCGTACTACATACGCCTGCTGCGCGAGGCCGCCATTGACCCTGCTGTGGAGCAAATAAAAATTACGCTGTACCGTGTGGCCTCGGAGTCGAAGGTGGTGCGGGCGCTGATTAACGCCGCGCGCAACGGTAAGCAGGTAACAGCGGTGGTGGAGCTGCGCGCGCGCTTTGACGAGAGCGCCAACATATACTGGTCGCGCAAAATGGAGGAGGCCGGTGTAAAGGTGGTATACGGCACGCCGGGGCTAAAGGTACACGCCAAGATGACCCTCTTTGTGCGCCGTGAGGGAGGTAAAGAGGTTAGCTACTCCAGCGTAAGCACGGGTAACTTCCATGAGGGTAACGCTAACGTGTACACCGATTTTTCGTTGCTTACCGCCGATAAGCGCATTACTACCGAGGTAGCGCAGGTGTTCAACTTTATAGAGCAACCCTACAATGGCTATACCTACAAGCACCTTATGTGCGCGCCGCTCACCCTTCGAAATGGTATTATTTCATTAATTGATAATGAAATACAAAATGCTAAAAAGGGTGTAGAGGCGGGTATTACCATTAAGGTAAATAACCTGGTGGATGAGCAGGTGATAGAAAAATTGTATGAAGCCAGCAGTGCGGGAGTTCGTGTACAGCTAGTGGTACGTAGCATGTGTTCTATAATTCCCGGAGTAAAGGGCATGAGCGATAAGGTGGAGGCAGTGAGCGTAGTGGATCGCTACTTGGAACATTCGCGCGTGTTTATTTTTGCCAATGGAGGTAAACCGCTGTATTACATATCATCAGCGGATCTTATGCGCCGCAACCTAAACCAGCGGGTAGAGGTGGCTGTTCCTATATATAATGCTCAAATACAGGAAGTTTTGCGTCATGTGGTGGGCTATGCCTTGTCGGATAACGTAAAGGCACGTAAGCTGGATGCTAAGCAGGAGAATAGGGTAGTGAGGCGTGGTAAAACGCCATTTCGTTCGCAGGAAGCTCTACGGAATTATTTGTTAACTATTTAACAAGTAATTCATTGTAAAGAAAAAAGACCTTCGCCATTTGACGAAGGTCTTTTTATCTTTGAGAGCCCCTCACCGGACTTGAACCGGCGACCTGCTGTTTACGAAACAGCTGCTCTACCACTGAGCTAAAGGGGCTTGTAGCCTTTTGAAAAGTACGCTAACCAAAAGGGATTGCAAAGGTAAGAATTCTTGGATTATTTGCAAAAAGCATCTTGCTTTTTTGTTAAAATTTTGTTTTACAGTTAATTTAGTGTTGCTTAATAAAAAACTTGTTGTACATTTGCAGTGCATTTTATTAATGTTTCACTTTTTTAATTACTGTTTTTATGACGATTTATGTTGGTAACATTGCTTACTCAATGAAAGAAGACGATATGAAGAACGCCTTCGCTGAGTACGGCAACGTGGCAAGCGCTAAGATCATTATCGACAGGGCTACCGGCCGTTCAAAGGGTTATGGCTTTGTTGAAATGGAAAATGATGCTGAAGGCAACGCTGCTGTTGAAGCTCTAAACGACAAAGAAATTGGCGGCCGTCGCATGCGTGTAAACGTTGCGCGTCCTCGCGAATAATCTTGAATCAGTTTAAGTACGCAATAACGGCTGCTCACAAGGTGAGCAGCCGTTTCTTTTTTACCCTCCCACTTTTACCTTAATGCCGGATTTTATCCATTTTCCCGGCTGCAACAGGTTAGCATAGTCAAAGTATTGCACGTTGAACAGGTTGCTGGCCTCCACGTACAGCGTAACCCACCTGTAGCCCCACGATAGCTTGGCGTCTACCAGCGTTACAGGGGTAAAATCTTGCATTTCCTTGCTTGTAAAATCGCTGTATTGCCCTGCGCGTTGCTCATGTATTACGCTCCACGAAAAGCCAAGGTTCAACGGTAGCGGGTGTATGCCCGTAAGCGTAAGCTTATGCCGTAAATAATCCAGCGCATTGCTGTTGTACATGCCACGGCTGTCCTTATCCATGTGCAGGTAGGCGTAGCTTAGCTGAAGGCTTTTTACAAAGCGCTGCACGCTGTTTTGCGGCGTGTACGAGGCACTAAAATCAACGCCTAAGGTGTTGAGCGAAATATGATTTTGGCTCTGCCACCGCGAGGTGTCGCTGGTGCGTACCCAGTCAATAATATTTTTTCCCTGACGGTAAAAAACAGAGGTTTGCGCGCGAAAAACGCTATGCAAATACTTTACCCCCAACTCATACGTGGTGGCCTGCTCCGGCTTTAAGTAGGGATTGCTTAGGTGTGTTGCGCTACGGTAGTACAGGTCGGTAAAGGTAGGTAGGCGTAGCGTTTGTCCCACGCTTGCACTCAGCTGCAGGCGTTGCGTAATGGGTAGCGTAAAGTCGGCATTAAAGCAGGTGTAGTGCCCAAAGTCGTTGGAGTAGCTGCCCTGCGCACCAATAGAGGCGGAGAACTTTTTATGAAAATATGCCTGCTCCACAAACCAGTTGACTCCGAAACGGCTTTTGGAATGGGTGTAGTAGGTACTGTCTGCTTCTCCTTTTACCTGAATTGGTTCGCTCATGGGATCGCCCAGCACGTTGCTATAAATAGACTCATTACGTAGTTCGTAACCCACATGCGTGGTGCCAAGTATGGAGTGCAGGCTTACGTGAGCGCTGGAACCCGACACATCGGTTCGGTGGTAGTTGTGCCCCGTGTACCATGCGGGAGGGTTGCTGCGAAACAGCTCAAACTTATCGTAGTGGCGGCGAAAGTAGGAGGTGAGGTGCAGCTCAACCATGCCAAACGATTTTTGATAATCGACCGACGTGAGCAGCGTGCGCGTGGCGTCAAACTGGTTGGGGTAGGTGAGTGAGTAAAATCCATTAGCGCCGTAGGCCTTTTGTTGGTATCCTGCCTGCGCGTTGATGCTGCCAAAGCGGTTGCCTGTGTAGCGCGCTTGCGCAAAATAGCTGCTCTGGCAAAAGTCGGTATTGTCAATATAACCATCGGAGCGGGAGTAGGAGGCTGCACCGAAAATTTGCAGCGCCGACAGCGGTTTTACCTTGGCAAAGGTAGCGCCTGCGCTTGGTGCAAAGTAACCGTAGCTCCCTCCCGATACGCTGGCCTGCGCGCTGCTTTTTTCGCTGCTCCCCGTAACAATGTTGATAGCGCCCGAAAAAGCGTTAGGTCCCATGGTGCGTGAGCCGGGGCCTTGTAAAATTTCAATACGGTCAATGCTTTGCAGGTCAACAGGAAGATCGAGGGAGTAGTGCCCTGTTTGCGGGTCGGTGATGTTGACGCCGTTGAGTAGGATAAGGGCTTGGTCGTAGCTGCCGCCGCGGATGCTTATATCGGCTTGTACGTTGTTGGCGCCTCGCTGTCGCAGGTCAACGCCTGCCACATATTCAAGCAGCTGAGGGAGGTCTTGCACGGGGAGTTGTGCAATCTCTCGGCGGCTAATGGTGCTTACTACGCGTGCGGGCTCCGAGGTGGCGAGCGTCTTTGCGGCGCTCACCATCACCTCGTCAAGGGGTACTGCATTGCTTTCACCTTCGCGCGCGGTAACCTGCACAGTATGCTCCTGTGCTGCTACCTGCTCTATGCTCATGGTAACAAGCGATAAAGTCAGCCCCAATACGCCAATTTTAATTTGCTTACCCATACTGCTGAACACGGCGTAGTTCTTACGTGTCCAACGGCGAAAGCAAATTGGGTTGGGTGATGATTTGGTTTGTAACATGGGCGCAAAGGTAGGCAAAAAACTTTTATGCAAAGCTGTAGAAAAAATCAAGCGCCATTTTGTTGAATGTACCGGGTTGGTCGCGCAGCACAAAGTGGCTGCACTCGGGAATGATTTCCATTTGTCCTTTAGGCAGTATTGCCGCCAGCCTACGAGTATGCGCAAGGCGTATCATATCGTGACTACCTGCCACAACAAGGGTGGGAACGGGTATTTCCGCCAGCTCATTTTCGTCAAGGTGGGGTTCCTTAAGCATGAGCCCCATGAACCTTTTATGTAGGTTATACTTTTTTGAAAATAGGGCGATAATTGCATAACAGCAGTACATCCAACGTATGCCTAACCGGTCACCTGCTCTTACTCCGTTGGTGCGGTAGTTGGCGCCTATGGTTATCATGCTTATGATGCGTTCTGGCGCACGCATGGCTAACAGTAATGCGATAATGCCGCCATCGCTAAAACCTATAATGTGACAGCGCGTAATATTCATAACATCTAATACGCGTAGCACGTCATTAGCCATAGCCTCGTAGCTGATATCTGTTACATTGCGCGTAGATTTCCCATGCCCCCGACTATCAAGGGTAATAACGCGAAAGTGGCGCGAGAAGTGTACTATTTGATCCTCGAATATGGTGGAGTCCTCGCTATTGCCGTGCAGCAAAAGCAGAGGAGTTCCCTGTCCATGATCCTCATGGTATATTTCAATGCCGTTTATATCCAGCAAACCGTAGGAGTTCATAGCTGATTTCGTTAGATCAATCGCTCAAATATAAGGTTCATTTTTAGTAATTGTACTCTTCACAATAACAAAAAAGTTAAATGGTGTGTAGGCTTAGCCTGACGTGGCTTTTAGCATTTTTTGTAACTCGCTGGCAACATATAATTTATACATTTGTGGCTGTGAAAAAAACTATGCAGCATAACATTTACAACGCTTTAGCCCAACGCATCCTGGTTCTCGATGGTGCTATGGGCACTATGATTCAGCGCTATAAGTTAACCGAAGCGGACTATCGCGGGACGCGTTTTAAGGACGCTACGCGCAACCTAAAAGGGCATAACGACCTGTTGTGCCTTACGCGCCCCCACATTATACGCGAAATACATCAAGCCTACCTGCGTGCCGGAGCCGATATTATTTCTACCAACTCCTTTAACGCCAATTCTATTTCGCTTGACGATTACGGCATGGCCGATTTATCCTACGAAATAAATCGTGCGGCGGCCATGCTGGCGCGTGAGATGGCGGATGTTTTCACAAAAGAAAAATCGGAAAAACCTCGTTTTGTGGCGGGTTCCATGGGACCTACCAATAAAATGCTCTCCATGTCGCCCGGGGTGAGTAACCCCGCCTTTCGTGCCGTTACGTTTGATGAAATGGCATCGGCATACAAGGAGCAAGCCCTTGGTCTGCTTGATGGTGGTGCCGATACTCTACTCATAGAAACCGTATTTGATACGCTCAACGCCAAAGCCGCCCTTTTTGCCATAAGCGAAATACAAGAGGAGCGTGGCATCGCCATTCCCGTAATGGTTTCGGCTACCATTGCCGATATAAGCGGGCGCACGCTTTCGGGGCAAACGCCTGAAGCATTTCTTACCTCCGTATCGCATTTTCCGTTGCTCAGCATGGGCTTCAACTGTGCACTTGGTGCACGGCAGCTCAAGCCATACGTGGAAGAACTATCGAAAATTTCGCCCTTTTACACCAGCGTACACCCCAATGCAGGCTTACCCAATCAGCTGGGTGAGTACGACCAGTCGCCGGCAGAAATGGCTGCCGAAGTGGAGGAGTTTATGCGCCAAGGCTGGGTAAGTATCGTGGGAGGATGTTGTGGCACTACGCCTGAGCATATAGCGTTGCTGGCGGAAGCAGCGAAACGTTACCCCCACCCCCCTAAAGGGGGCTATAACATTACTGGCTTGTCAGCTGTAGAGCATTTGCACACAAAACCCGCTGTGGTTATAGCCCCCGTTAGGGGGGTGGGGGTGAATAAAAGCGTTTTCAGCGGCCTTGAGCCCCTCCACGTTTCCTCGCAGCAAAACTTCATCAACATAGGTGAGCGCACCAACGTTGCAGGTTCCAAGAAATTTGCTCGGCTCATTCGTGAAGAAAAGTATGACGAGGCGTTGAGTATAGCCCGTCAGCAGGTAGAAAACGGCGCGCAAATGGTAGACGTATGTATGGATGATGCTATGCTCGATGCTCGTGAGGCTATGGTGCATTTCCTGAACCTTATTGCCTCCGAACCCGAAATTGCCCGCGTGCCCTTGGTTATTGATTCCTCAAAGTGGGAAGTGATAGAAGCGGGGTTGAAGTGTGTACAGGGCAAGTCCGTAGTAAATTCCATCAGTCTAAAAGAAGGCGAAGAAGAATTTTTGCGCAAAGCACAGTTGATACATCGCTACGGTGCAGCAGCTGTAGTAATGCTGTTTGATGAAGATGGGCAGGCCGCTACCTACGAGCGTAAGATTGCCATTGCCGAACGTTCGTATAAGTTACTTGCCGAAAAAATAGGCTTTCCACCGCAGGATATAATTTTTGACCCCAACATACTGAGCATAGCCACGGGCATGCCCGAGCACAACGATTATGCGGTGAACTACATCCGCGCCTGCGCTTGGATTAAGGAAAATTTGCCCGGTGCGAAAATCAGCGGAGGAGTGAGCAACCTCTCATTCTCATTCCGTGGTAACGATGTGGTACGTGAAGCGTTGCACTCGGTATTTTTGTACCATGCCGTGCAGGCAGGTATGGATATGGGCATAGTAAATGCGGGGCAGCTGCAGGTGTACGACCAAATAGATAAAACGCTGCTGGCGCTTGCCGAAGACGTGGTGCTCAATCGCCGTGGTGATGCTGCCGAGAGGTTGGTTGCTTACGCTTCGAACATGCAGCAAACGCAGCTAAGCGGACAGCCTGCCGAGCAAAATGCTTGGCGTAGTCAAAGTGCAGAAGAGCGTTTGCAGTACTCCGTAATAAAAGGCATAACGGATTTTTTGGAAGCGGATATTGAGGAAATACGTAAGCAGTACGCCTCTCCCATTGAAGTAATTGAAAAGCCGTTGATGGGTGCCATGAATACCGTTGGAGATTTATTCGGCAACGGAAAAATGTTTTTACCGCAGGTGGTAAAAAGCGCAAGGGTAATGAAAAAGGCGGTGGAGATACTCACGCCATACTTGCCCGCGCGACAGGAAGGCGAGGCTGACGCCTCGCCCTCAATACTGTTGGCAACGGTAAAGGGTGATGTTCACGACATAGGTAAAAACATAGTGAGCGTGGTGTTGGCTTGCAACGGCTACCACATAGTGGATTTGGGAACGATGGTGCCGTGCGAGCAAATTCTTACAGCGGCACGTGAGCACAAGGTAGATGTGGTTGGGCTTAGCGGACTCATTACGCCATCGCTGGAGGAAATGCAGCACATAGCGGCCGAAATGCAGCGTGGCGGCATGGATATTCCGTTGGTGGTGGGCGGCGCAAGTACCAGTGAACTGCACACGGCGGTGAAGCTCGACCCAGAATATTCGGGTAACGTGTTTTACGTAAAAGACGCCTCACGCGCGGCAGTGCTGATTCAAAGCCTGACCAAGTTTGAACTGAAAAAAGATTTCAAGACAATTCACGCCAAACATTTTGCCAACCTGCGCGAGCAACATGAAGCAGCCATGCGCAAGCGTGTTTACCTCACTTTGGATGAAGCACGTGCCAATAAGCCACATGTTGATTGGGCTACGGAAGAAATACCTACGCCTGCTAAGCTTGGTGTGCAGGTGTGGAAAGATTACGATGTGGCAAAGTTGATTTCTTATATCGACTGGTCGCAGTTCTTTTTTGAGTGGAACATGCAGGGGCGTTACCCCGCCATTTTTGAGCATCCGCAAAAGGGTGCCGAAGCACGTAAGCTGTATGATGATGCACAGGCGGAACTGCAAACTTTGCTACGAGATAATTTGCTTGAGGCAAATGCCGTGTTTGGCATATACGAAGCCAACTCCGATGGCGATGATATTTTGATTTTTGCAAGTGAAAAAGAAGCGGCTTGCTTGCCTCATCAGCGGGAGTTGGTAAAGCACCCCGACGGTAAACCTAACCGCTGCCTGGCAGATTATCTAGCACCGATTTCGTCGAAAAAAAAGGATTATGCTACCGCTTTTGCACTAAGCGTAAAGGTGAAAAACGAGCTGGATAAAACGCTTCGTACGCAAGGCGACGATTACCGCGCGTTGCTCATTGAAACGCTATGCGATGCCCTTGCCGAGGCATTTGCCGAACATCTGCACGAGCGTGTGCGTAAGGAATTTTGGGGATATACTAAAGATGAAAATTTGAGTATGGAGGAAATGTTGCACGGCGATTATCAAGGCATTCGCCCCGCGGTGGGCTACCCCGTGTACCCCGACCATAGCGCCAAAGCCATAATTTTTGACCTCATGCGCGTAACCGAAAACATAGGAACCACGCTCACGCAAAGTTTCATGATGCAGCCTGTATCGTCCGTTTCGGGGTTGATGCTGGCAAGTAAGCATGCGCAGTATTTTAGAGTGGAGTAATGTTACCCCCCAACCCCCTAAAGGAGGCTATAACATTACTGGTTTATTAACAACAGTACATTTGCATATAAATCCACTGCGGTTATAGCCCCCTTTAGGGGGTTGGGGGTAACGCGAAGCATCAAACAAATTCAAACTATTTCAAACGCGAAGCGTAAAACATGAAGATAACAGACATTCTCACTAACTCCGCATCCACGCTCTTTACCTTTGAGCTGATGCCGCCGCTTAAGGGCGATAGCTTTACCGAAATATCCGATACCATTGATGCGTTGATACAGTTCAATCCTGCCTACATCAATATTACGCACCACCGCGCTGAGGTAGTGCTGCGTGAGCGTCCCGATGGGCTGCTGGAGCGCATTGTTACCAAGAAACGCCCGGGTACGGTAAGCGTAGCGGCAGCCATTAAGTACAAATATGGCATTGAGGTAGTGTCGCACTTAGTTTGTGGCGGCTACTCGAAAAACGAAACCGAAGACGCGCTGATTGACCTGAATTTTTTGGGTATAAATAACGTGCTTGCGCTGCGTGGCGATGCTATTCCCGGTGAAAAATATTTTACGGCAGAAAAGGATGGACACAAGCATGCCGCCGAACTGGTAAGGCAGATAAAGGATATGAATGCGGGTAAGTACCTCGATCCCGAGTTGAAAAATCCTGCGCCCACCGAGTTCTGCATAGGTGTAGCGGCTTACCCCGAAAAGCATACCGAAGCGCCTAACCTCACTACCGATTTGGAGTATCTCAAGGCAAAAGTGGACGCGGGGGCTTCATACATAGTTACCCAAATGTTTTTTGACAATGCCAAGTATTTTGACTTTGTAAAACAGTGTCGCGATACGGGTATTGATGTGCCCATTATTCCCGGACTAAAGCCGTTCTCCACGGCTAAGCAGCTCAATATCCTTCCTCAAATATTCCACATTGACCTACCTGATGCGCTAGTGCGTGAAGTGCAGAAATGTACCACTACCGAGCAGGTACGCCAAGTGGGGGTAGAATGGGGTATAGCCCAATGTCGGGAACTGAAAGCCGCTGGCGTTCCTGCCCTGCATTTTTACACCATGGGCAAAGCCGATAATGTGGCTAAAATTGTAAAGGAGGTGTTTTAATTTCGGATGCAGACGTTAAAAACGTTCAAACGTTATAACGTTAAGAACGTTTTTACTTCTTATATCCTACCGTTTGCCCTAGCGTTACCTTCATATTATCGGGCAGGCTGAGTGCCTTGGCAAAGGCCGGGCCATCTACATAACCGCGAATAACGGCAGAAAGACCTTCCGAAGCGCATACCAAATATACGTTTTGGGCAATGAAACCTGCATCGGCATAGGCCATTTTCTCGTTGCCTTGCTTCTTGTTGTCGTAAGCGTAAACAATATTTACAGGAGCTATCTTTACAAAATCCTGTTTGCCTGCTAAATTGCGCAGGTCTTTGCTTGACTTCTGCACCAGCGTATTGCTCTCGGCATTGTACAGGTAGGTGCCTTTTTCCATTACCACGTACAACTCGTAGGCTTGCTTGTTGTTGGCCGAAGGCACGGTGCGCATGCCCGGACGGTTAAAGCCGTAGGCGCCCCACAGTATGTTCGACAACAGCTGTTCGCTCAGCGCCTTCGTATCGAAATCACGGTTGCTTTGGCGCAACGAAATGGCTTCCATAAGCGGCTTGCCTCCCGTTTTTTGCGGAGCAGGTAGTTTGATATCTTGGGCGAAGGCGTTAGCGCTCATCATGGCGGCTAAGACGAGAGTAATAATCTTTTTCATGAGAATTGAATTGTATTAACGTTGTAACGTTCAAACGTTATAAACGCTGTTATTTCTTCACCATATTCTTTACAAACCCTTCTGTAGCATAACTTTCGTAGTCATTGCTATCGGAGGCGTACACAAGGTAGGCATCAATATGAGGATGGCGCTGTAGCATGGCTTTGGCGCTATCTAGTCCCACTACCATGAGAGCGGTGGCAAAGGCGTCAGCGGTACCGCTATCTTCGGCAATGACAGTTGTACTTAACACGCTGGTGTATGCGGGAAAACCCGTTCTGGGATTGATGCAATGTGCTACCTTTCTGCCGTCCTGTATGTAAAATTTACGGTAGTTGCCCGAAGTTGCCAAGCCGCGCCCGCTAAGCTGCACCTTGGCCAACACATCTTGTCCGGGGACAAAGTTGCCTTCCGTGGGGCGGTCAATGCCTATAATCCAGGCACGCCCTTTGGGGCTGACGCCGCGACAAAAAATTTCACCGCCAATTTCTACCAGGTAGTTTTTCTTTCCTTTGCCTTCCAAAAACTGTGATACAACATCTACTGAGTAACCTTTAGCAATGGCGTTGGCATTAAGGCGTACACGAGGATCGACTTTGACTATATTGTTATTTTCAATGCGAATTTTATCCATCCCGCAAAACTTCTTAATGCTATCCACCTGCTCTGGCGTGGGTAAAGCGGCCTGCTTTTGGCTGCCAAAGCCCCATGCAAGAAACAGAGGAGCTGCACTCATGTCAAACGCTCCATTGGTTTGTTCGGTAATTCTTTGTGCTAATGAAAAACAGGAGATAAAAAAGCTGTCCACCTCTGTTATTTCGTTGTAGTTTACCCTTGAAATAGTGGAAGCACGGTTGTATATGGATAGCGAACTGTCGAAGCGCGCCAGCAGCGCGTCTATTTCGCCTTGCAGCGTGTCGGTACCTTCGTAGCAAATGGAGTAGGTGGTTCCTTGGGCAAAGCCATTAATGCGGGTGTAAGGCGTTGGTGTGCTGCAGCCAATGCCTAAAAATAGCAGGGCGCAGACAACAACGTGTGTCATTTTGTTCATCGTAGGTATAGTTTAGCTCGACGCGGCATTGAGCTTCGCCGATATTCTTTTTACAAAAATAGGAAAAGTCGCGGATAATACAACGCCTTTAATGATGGTAGATATGCACATAGCCCACCAAACACCTGCCAATCCCATACGACTTGATAGCCATAGTGCAGCAGGAATGCGAAGTGCGTTAAACGTAATGCCTACAATGGCTGGATAGTAGCTGCGACCAAGGCCGTTGAACGCCCCTCCTGCGGCAATTTCGGCGCATAAAAATACCTGAGATATGCCAAAAATGAAGAGATATAAACCACCATAGTTGATAACTTCCTCATCGCCGGGCATAAATATGGAGAATATACTTCTTCCAAACAACATAAATACCACGCTAATCAGCGCACCGTATATGCACACTATACTCATACCGGCAGTGAAGCTTTTCATGGCGCGCTGCATTTGCTTTGCACCGTAGTTTTGCCCTATATATGCGCCCAACGCCGTACCTATACCACCAGCTGCAATCCACGATAGGGACTCTATCTGGCTACCTGCGCCTTGTACTGCCACACCCACATAGCCTCCTACCGAGGCGGCTATGGCCGACAGGGTCATGGAAAAAATGGCGAATAGCGCGCTTTGCAGCGAGGCAGGAGCGCCTACTTTAAGTAGCTGCCATGATAAGCTACGCTTAATGGGGCTAAAGAATCTAAATCCGTTGAAAGGCATGGTGGATTTACGGCACATGAGCACCACAAATACAATAAACTCCACACCTAACCCCACAACGCTGGCCAGCGCGGCTCCTTCCGTGCCCATTGCAGGAAAAAAGCCTATGCCAAAAATCAGAAATGGGTCAAGCGCTATGTTGATAATAATGCCGATGGTGCTTACGAAGAAGGGTATTCGGCTGTTACCGCTACCGTTGTATATACCGCTGAACGTAGGGGTAAAAAACCACAGCGGCATGCCGTAAATCATAATGCGGAGGTAGTCGCGGCATTGCTGGTTAACCGATTCCTGCAGATTGAATAACCCAATGATTTTGGGCAAAAACAGGAGTAGTACAGCAATTACTACCAGCGAAAATAGGAGGCTTATGGTAATGGCATGTGCGGCTAAGCTGCGAGCCAAGGCCACCTTTTTTTGTCCTATGGCTTGCGCAATGCCTACCTCGGCGCCCACTTTGGCGGTGCAGGCTAAGGCGTAGGTTATCCATGCTATAAATCCCGCAATAGAGGCGGCAGCTACAGCCTCGCTGCTCAGTCGCCCCAGCCAAAATATGTCGGCAAAGTTGTAGGCCAACTGCGCTAACCCAGTACCCATAATGGGCAGCGATAGCGAAATCAGCTGGGGGAGTATTTTCCCTTGTGTAAAATCTTTCACTTATTTTTTCGTACAGAATCTCTTAATCACGTTATACGCCTCCTTCACACCCAGCTCTCCGGCCTTACTTACGTCAAGACAACCCTTTTTTGTGTCGCGTAGGTAAATTTGTACCAGTCCGCGGTTGTAGTAGGCCTCACCCATGTTGGGATAAAGGTCTATGGCGCGGGTATAGTCCACTATGGCCTCGGGCATTTGGTTGGAGTTACACAGCAGATTGGCGCGGTTATAGTAGGCGTAAGCAAAATCGGGCTCCAACTGTATTACCTTGTTCAGGTCGTTAATGGCAGAGCTGTAGTCGTACACCTTAGTTTCGCGCTGCGGCTTGTTTTGCACGTTAGTGCTGTTGTCATTTTCAAGCACTATGGTTTGCGGCGTATTGTCAATGCTGGCAATGAAGTCGGTCATTTCGCTTTGCGCCACGCTGCGGTTAAAGTAGTAAAACTCCTCGTCGTTTTTCTCCACGCTGATGGCCTGCTTGTAGTAGGTCATGGCGGAGTTGTACTGGTTTTGCTCCTCCAGTAGCGATGCCTTGGCGAAATAGCCGAGACTGTTGCTGCTTAGGCTGTCAATATAGCGGTCGCTTTGCGTTTGCAGCACGCGCATTTCGTTAGCATCGCGGTTGGGCTTGCCGTTCACTATATCCACCGATAGGCTGCTTGCACGCTGCTTAAAGTTCTCGAAGTTTTGGTTGAAGAATGCCCTTCCAAGGTTAACCCTGTCATCGTTTATCCCAACCGCCAAGCGGAATAGCGGCAGCAATGTAATGTCGGCGCGCTGGTATTGCAGCAGGTCGCTGGTAAAATTTTTGTTGCCAAAATCGGCATCCAGCGCCACCAGCTGGTCAAATTTTTTGCTGGTATCGGCAAAGGCTGCTTCGTCGGGTTTGCCCGCAGCATCCAACTTCTTTTGGTGCTCGGCAATTTTTTTCTGTGCTATGTCATAGTCCTGTTTTGCTCCGCGCGAGTCGTTTCGCAGGCGCCTGGCGTAAGAGCGATTGAGGTAAGCGTTGGCAAAATCGGGGTACAGCTCAATGGCCTTGGTGTAGTCGGCAATAGCCTCGCGTGCTTGCTTTTTTTCGAGATAAACAGCGGCACGGTTGTAAAAAATAAGCACGTTGCTTGGGTTAATTTCCGCAGCCTTGTTGTAGTCCGCCAGCGCATTCTCATAGTCGCCAATTTGCGAACGGATGAGTGCTCTATTATACAGCGTAAGAGCGTTATATGGGTCAAGTGTCAGCACGCGGTCAAAGTCCGCCAGCGCACCTTTTATATCTTTAGCGTTATACTTGGCAATGGCACGGAAGTAGTAGTTGATGGACGAAGTTGTATCCAACCGAATGGACTCGTTAAAATCTTTCAGCGCTAGTTCGTTTTTGTTTTGCATGGCATACACACGACCGCGGCGGCTGTAGCCGTCGGGGTCAAATCGATTTATGGATATAGCCTTGTTGTAATCCTCCAAGGCACTTACGGTGTCATTCAAAAATAGCTTACACGTACCACGGTTTACGTAGCCTTCGCTTGCCTTGGGTTCGTAACGTAGAAAGCGGTTGAAGTCGCCAATGGCTTTGTCAAACTGCTGTAGGTAGAAGTAGCTTAGCGCACGGCTGTAGTATATGCCCGGTACCTCGGGGCGTAGCTCGTTCGCCACTTCTAAATCTTTGAGCGATTCAGCATGATTTCCAAGGCTATTTTGCGTAATGGCGCGGTAAAAGTAGGCGTAGGTAAATACGGGGTTGAGCTCAATAGCCTTATTGAAGTCGGTCAATGCTCCTAAAAAATCTCCCAGATTATACTTAGCTATGGCGCGGCGAAAGTAGGCATCATACAGGCTGGTGTCAATCTTTATCAGCACGTTGAAGCTGCGTATGGCTTCGGGATACTTGCGGTCAATCAGCTCGCTGGTGCCGCGCATGAAAAAGTACTCCTTGCTCAGCTGTCCAAATGATTTTTGGCAGAAAAACAGGGAGAGAAAAAGGAATATGGCGAGAAGTTTCTTCATCATTTATAAGTAGGCAATTGGCAATACGCAGCCGGCAGTGATTGCTTATTGCCGACTGCGTATTGCCTACTTTTTTATTGCTCCAGGTAGTTAACCTTTATTTTTTTTATATCCTTAATGTTTTTGTACCAACCTGTTTCCAGCGTTTTATCCATTACCTCGTACACCTGTTCCTGCCGCATCTGCATGTAGTGCGAGGGGCGGGCGGGGTTAAATTTTTGCGGGCTGGGTAGCGCCACGGCTATCATCACGCTCTCATACTTGGTAAGCTTGTGCGCCGGTTTTTTGAAGTACTGCTGGGCGGCTGCCTCAATGCCGTAAATGTTTTTACCCATTTCAATTACGTTGAGGTACACCTCCATTATGCGCGCCTTAGTCCACATGGTTTCAATGAGGACGGTAAAGCCTGCCTCAAAAATTTTGCGAGTCCACGTGCGCGCGGGAGGGAGAAATACATTTTTAGCCGTTTGCTGCGAAATAGTGCTGGCGCCATACGTCCTGCGATGCTGCTCTTCGTTGCGCTTCAGTGCCCACTTTATGGCCTCAATATCAAATCCCTTATGGTAAAAAAAGTTGTTGTCCTCTGTGGCAATCACCGCGCGCACAATTTCGGGCGAAATGCTGTCAATAGGTACCCACTTGCGCAGTGGCTGCTCTTTCAGCGCTTTTTGGTTAATCACCATAAGCGGTGTGGTGCTAATGGTGCCGCTGCGTAGCGAGTACACAATGAGCAGTATGCCCAGCCCCGCGGCTATAACCAGTGTTAGCGCCACGCGCATCACCTTGCTTATGGCTTGGTGAATGTAGTAGAGTATGTTGAGCTTGTTTTGCAAGGCTTATATTTTACCAAAAATCTTATCAATTACCCAGCTGGTGTGTGCAGCGGTTTCTGCGGTTGAGGGGCATGTCCCCTTGCCGTGCAGTTCGTCCACTATAGCTTGTATCAATGGTTGCTGTACGTGCTGCGGTGGCGCTATCGAAAAAATTACTCCACCCGTTTCAGCGTTTACTAATTCTATAGGAGTAAAGGCAAAAGTGGAGAAACGAATTACCCCTTTTGTACCCCGAATTTCAATTGTATCCTCTTCTTCAATTTTATTGGACGCATAGCACCACACGCCTGCGCCTACCACTCCCGATGCAAAACGAAACGACGCGCTTACCGTATCCTCCACCTCGTAAAGCCCCGCCGTGTTGCTCACAGTGCCGTTAACCTGCTCAAAGTTGCCGAGTAAAAATTGCAGGATATCAATGGTGTGCGGCGCCATATCGTAAAAGTAGCCGCCTCCGGCTATATCCTTTTTTACGCGCCATACATGGTTTTCGGGATTTAAATCGCTTGCCGAGGGAGCGCGAAAAAAGCGCACGTTTACCGATTGTACGTTACCTATTTCACCCTTGTCAAGCAATTCTTTTACTTTCAAAAAATAGGGTATAGCGCGACGGTAGTAGGCTACCCATAGCTTTTGTCCGCTTTGCTCGGCAGCGCTTATCATGCTCAGGCACTCGGCGTAGCTGGTTGCCATGGGCTTTTCAACGTACACAGGCTTACCTGCCTTCAGCGCCTCAATGGCGTACTGCATGTGCTGCGCGGGGGGCGTGGCAATATACACCGCGTCCACCTCTTTATCGGCTATGAGCTCCGTAGCATCGGTGTACCAGTGAGGTACATGGTGGCGCTTGGCAAAATCAGCCACCTTCGCGCTGTCGCGGCGCATGACGGCTTGAAGTGCAGAGCCTTGACATTTATAAAATGCCGGTCCACTCTTAACCTCACACACATCGCCACAACCAATTATCCCCCAGCGTATAATTCTCATATTGTATCTCGAATGCGCTTCCGCGCTAGTTTAGCCTACAAATTTAGCGTATTTCCGCTACTTTTCCTTAACTTTGTTCTTTGCCTTATGTTAAAAGTAAATCTTGTGGCATGTTATATATCTTTAAAAAAGAGCTGGTTTCTTTCTTCTCCTCGCTAACAGGATACATTGCCATAGGCATATTTTTACTGTTGTGCAGCTGGTTTTTGTGGCTTTCACCAAACGAATTCAACGTGCTCAGCGCCGGATATGCCAATATCGACGGACTTTTCTTTGTTGCCCCGTGGGCATTTCTTTTTCTTGTTCCCGCCATTACCATGCGTAGCTTTGCTGAGGAGAAAAAAACGGGAACCATGGAAATGCTGCTCACCCGTCCCATTACCGACACCAAGCTGGTGCTGGGGAAATTTCTTGCGGCGGTGGTGGTAATTGCCCTGTCCCTGCTGCCTACCTTACTTTACTTTTACACCGTGTCGGCACTTGGCAATCCCATTGGGAATGTTGATAGCGGTGCTACGTGGGGCGCGTTTATTGGCCTGCTGCTGCTCGCTTCGTGCTATGCTGCCGTGGGTATTTTCGCCTCATCGCTCACCGACAGCCAAATTGTGGCCTTTCTCATAGCTGCAGCCCTATGCTTTTTCCTTTATCTCGGCTTTGACGGTTTAGCCGCTTTACCTTTTGTAAAAAGCGTGAATAGCCTTATAGCCAACCTCGGTATTAGCGAGCACTATCGTTCCATAAGTCGTGGCGTGGTGGAGCTGCGTGATGTGATATATTTTCTTGGCGTAATGGCTGTTTTCATTGCCGCGGCAAGGCTCAAGTTGAGGGCACGGAATTGGTAGAGTACAATTGTTTGAAGTAGTTTAAAATGGTTTAAAGCGCTTTGCGCGTTTGAAATAGTTGAGGATATGGCGACAATAAAATGTTTTGAAGATTTAGAGGTTTGGCAAATGGCAAGGGAACTCTGCGCTGATTTTTATAAAATCTCTAAAGCTGGAGAGTTTGCCAAAGATTTTGATTTGAGAAGCCAAATGCGTCGTTCAGCGGGTTCTGCTATGGACAATATTGCAGAGGGCTTTGAGTGTAATGGTAAAAAAGAGTTTGTTCAGTTTTATCTATATCAAAAGGATCAATAGGTGAATTTCGATCTCAGCTATATCGCGCCGTTGATTGTGATTATATAGCAAAAGAACAGTTTGATATGCTATTTGCGAAGTCCCAAAATATCTCAATTAAGTTAAATAACTTCATCGACTATCTATCTAAATCAACCTACTTAGGCACTAAGTACAAAAATAAGCCCAGCTCTTAAAACAACTTCAAACGCGCGTAGCGCATTAAACGATTTCAAACAATTGTCAAACGTGCGTAGCGCTTCAAACTATTGTATTCATGGATGTAAAAATAGAACCCTCGTGGAAGGCTGTACTTCAGGAGGAATTTGATAAGCCTTACTTTGAAAATATTACCACTTACGTAAAAAGCGAAATTGCCTCGGGGTATACCGTGTATCCTCCGGGAAAGTTAATGTTTAATGCTTTTGAAAAAACACCTTTTGACAAAGTTAAGGTGGTAATACTGGGGCAAGACCCTTACCACGGCGCAGGGCAAGCGCACGGGCTTTGCTTCTCCGTTCCGCAGGGCATAAAAGCACCGCCTTCGCTCGTTAATATTTTTAAGGAGATTGAGACCGACTTAGGCATACCCGCACCTAATCACGGCTGCTTGGAGCATTGGACGGAGCAAGGTGTGTTCCTGCTCAACGCCATACTCACCGTGCGTGCCAATACGCCCGCATCGCACAGCGGCATAGGTTGGCAAACCTTTACCGATGCAGTTATACGTAAAATCTCGGACGAAAAAACAGGCGTAGTGTTTTTACTCTGGGGTAACTTTGCTCGCGCAAAAAAAGAGTTGATTAATACCGAAAAGCATTTTGTACTTGAAGCCGCACATCCGTCACCATTGGCGCGTGGCGCCTTCAGCGGATGCCGTCATTTTTCTAAAACCAACTCTTTACTAGAGCGACAAGGTCTTACACCTATTGATTGGTCGTTGTAGAATTTCAGATTTCAAGTTTTACATTTCAGATTGCACGCATGGCTAAAGTTGAACGTTTTGAAGATTTAGAAGTTTGGCAGTTGGTACGTGAGTTTTGTAAAGATGTTTTTCGCATTACGCGTTATGAGAAATTTTTCAAAGATTATGATTTAAAAGATCAGTTGAATTCATCTTCGGGCTCTGTTATGGATAATATTTCAGAGGGTTTTGAGAGGGATGGACGTAAGGAGTTTGCACAATTTCTCAGCATATCAAAAGGTTCGATAGGTGAATCACGTAGTCAATTATACCGAGCATTTGATCGTAACTACATTGAGAAGAGTGAATTTGAGATTTTATATCAAAAGACCATCACCATATCAAAATCTTTAGCCGGTTTTATTGGTTACCTAAAACAATCTGAAATTAAAGGACTAAAGTACAAGTAATCTCCCAATCTGAAATCATAAATATGAAATCTGAAATAACGGCTGTTTTTCCCGGTTCCTTCGATCCCTTTTCATCGGGGCATTTCGATATTGCCAATCGGGCATTGAAAATGTTCGATAAGCTGATTATTGCCATTGGCGTTAATCAGGACAAAAAGGGCATGCAAACGCCCGAGGAGCGCAAGGCAAGCATTGAAAAATTGTTTGCCGATGAGCCGCGCGTTTCAGTGGAATTGTATGAGGGGCTTACCGTTGATTTTTGTCGTAGAGTGGGGGCTACGCACATGGTGCGCGGCGTGCGCAATGCGGCCGACTTTGACTTTGAGTACAACGTAGCGCAGGCTAATAAGGCTATGCTTCACGAGGTGGATACCGTGCTGCTTCCTGCCGCACCTGAATTATCATTTGTTAGCTCCACCATTATTCGCGATGTGCTGCGTAGCGGTGGTAGCGCAGCCGAATTTTTACCAAAGAAGTAGCGTACTTGCATTTTTTTCTTACTTTTGTATAACAAAATCAAACAACCAGAAAGTAAACGTATGGACTTAAAAGAAATTATGGCCGTTTCGGGTTACCCCGGCCTATACAAGTTTGTATCGCAAGGGCGTAACGGAATTATTGTGGAATCGCTAGTGGATAAGAAGCGTACCAACGTACCCGCTTCTGCCAAGGTGAGCAGCATGGGCGATATTGCGGTATTTACCAACGAGGAAGACGTGCCCCTGCACCGTGTGTTGCAGGCTATTAAAGATAAGCACAACGCAGGTGCTGCCATTAGTCCTAAACAAACCAAGGATGAGGATTTGAAGAAGTATTTTGCCGAGATACTACCCGATTACGATCGTGACCGCGTGTACATGTCGGACATTAAGAAGATTATATCTTGGTATAACATTCTTCAGCAAAATGATATTTTGGACTTTGATGTTAAGGAAGAGGAGGAAGTTGCTGCTGAAAGCGCTGATGCTCTTGCTGCTGAAGCCGATGAGGTTACCAAGAAGGCTACAGCAAAGAAAGCCGCTGCACCCAAGACACCTAAGGCCGCTGCTGCTAAACCTGTAAAGCAGGCAACAAGCAAGGCTGCCGGTTCTGCCGGAAAAGTCAACGCGCCACGCAAGGCTCAATAATTTTCTTGTTGTAGCAACAAAGTAAAACCGCCGCAGAGAAATTCTCTGCGGCGGTTTTACTTTGTTGACCTACCTGGATTCGAACCAAGACAAACAGATTCAGAGACTGTTGTGCTACCATTACACAATAGGTCAATGTTTTTTGGAGATGCAAAAGTACAAAATTATTTTATACCTGATGCCTTTTCTTTACTACTTTACGTACACCAGTATAAAGGCAAACATGGCGCCAGCTGCTAATATTATAAGGACGTGAAACAGCTCGTGAAAACCAAAGTTTTTCGAGATATTTGGTTTTTTTATGGCATAGAATACTGCTCCCAAAGAGTAAAATAGTCCACCAATCAATAACAGCAATATGCCGCCCATTCCCACTTCCTGATACAAGGGTTTAATGGCGAATATTATTGCCCAACCCATAAGCACGTATAGGATGGTGGAAATATATCGAAATCTGCCTGCATAAAATACCTTGAATATAACGCCAAGTAGTGCCAACGTCCAGATACCCACAATATAGCCTAACCTCAGTCCTCCGGCAAAGCATAGGCTCACTACCGGAGTGTAGGTACCTGCAATGAGGACGTATATCATGCCATGGTCTATCTTTTTCAGCACGCGAATCAACCTCTCTGGCCCTAATACTAAGTGATAGGTGGCGCTGGCAGTGAATAGCAGTACCATGCTTATGCCGAATATCAGCTTGGGCGCGACTTCGGCTACCCCACCTTGCGAAGTAGTACCCAAAAATACAGTACCTACTATGGCCGCCACAGCTGCCGCAAGGTGCGTCATGCCACTTACAGTGTCTCTGAATATTTTCTTTTTCATATATGATGATTTTGTTGTGCGTTTTTATGCAGAGCCTGCCTGACCGGATGGGTAGGTATGTAGGGGATGATAACCTATGGTTAAAACAAAAAGCCCCACAGGTTTACACCGCGGGGCTTTTTGTTTTATATAAGGCGAGTGGTTTACTTGTCCTCTACCACTTCGAAATCAATACTCACCTTAACATCACGGTGCAACTTTACCTCGGCGGTGTATTTGCCCAACTCCTTAATTTGCTCGTCGGCAATAGTGATTTGCTTGCGATCAATATCGTAGCCCTTAGCCACTAATGCTTCGGCAATTTGGATGGTGTTAACCGAACCAAAAATCTTGCCGGTGCTGCTGGCCTTAGCGCCTACGGTGAGGCTCAAGCCCTGCATCTTAACTGCCAGAGCTTCGGCATCTGCCTTAATCTTAGCGAGCTTGTGAGCGCGCTGGCGTTGGTTCTCGGCGTGTACTTTCTTGGCACTTTCGGTAGCCAAAGTAGCCAAGCCTTGGGGTACCAAGTAGTTATTGGCGTAGCCGTTTTTTACCTTTACTATATCGTCTTTGCTGCCTAATTTAGCAACATCTTGCTTCAAGATTACTTCCATTGTGTTTTTCCTCCTGTGTAAAATGTTACTTCATCAAATCGGCTACGTAGGGTAGCAAAGCTAAGTGGCGAGCACGTTTAACGGCTTGTGATACCTTGCGTTGGAACTTAAGTGAAGTACCGGTGAGACGGCGGGGAAGAATCTTACCCTGCTCGTTCAAAAAACGCTTCAAAAACTCGGGATCTTTGTAGTCAATGTACTTGATACCGGCTTTCTTAAAGCGGCAGTATTTTTTCTTCTTTACTTCAACCGCAACAGGATTGAGGTAGCGAACTTCGTTGCTATTAGCGTTGTTGTTGTATGCCATTATTATGCCTCCTTCTTGCTTTGGTTATTCTTGCGCCTAATGGCGTATTCTACTGCGTCCTTATCGAGCTTGAAAGTAAGGAAGCGAATAACGCGCTCGTCGCGGCGGAATTCGGTTTCCAACTTTTCGATAAGCTGACCTTCGGCCTGGAACTCCATCATGGTGTAAAACGCAGTTGACTTCTTTTGGATGGGGTAGGCCAATTTCTTTAAGCCCCAATCCTCTTCGTGAACGATTTGTCCACCTCCGTTGGTAATGATACCACGGAACTTGTCAACCGCTTCCTTTACCTGAACATCAGATAAAACGGGAGTCAAAATGAAAACGGTTTCGTACTGATTCATAAAAATGAATTTGGTTAATGAAAAAAAATGTTTTTTGAGCCCGCAAAGATAGGGATTTTTACCTAAAAGACAAAGGCTAAGCGGGAAATAATTCGTAATTCGTAATTCGTAATTCGTAATTATATGATATTTAGCGGTATGCGTTATAATGAAAATCTCCGAGAGTTAACTCAACTCTCGGAGATTGCTTATGTTTTTTCTGTTTTTACTTCATTTTTATCATTGGCGGCAATTTGTACGTGCCGTTTAGCACGGTTTCACCCGGACCGTATACTCGCATGATAATAAACGGTTCGCCATCGGGGGCGGGAAGCCAGTTGCTTTCCAATGCCTTGCCCGGAGATTTTTTTGAGATGTAAATGTCAATGCTGCCATCTGCATTCGTTTTCAGCTGCTTGCTGCGGCTGCCGATAGAGTAACGGTTCAGCGAATTAGCAACCAAAAAACGGTGAGGCATATTATACATCGTTATCGACCAAAAATACTTATTATCAGGAGTTTGACCTTTTTTGAATGTTACTTTGTAGCTTGCATTCGCTGTGTTGATAGCGTTACCGTTCGAATCTTTATGCCAAGCTATATAGGAAGCTTGTGAGGCGTAGTTGCCAAATATACCCTCAAACACGCCCATCATGCGGTAGAGGTAGTTAGTTTTAATTACATCGCGTATATTGAATAGGTCGCCGGATGTAACCTTACCCTGTAGGGCAACCAATTGTTTCTTTGCATCAGCTATACCTGCTCTGATTGCGGCTTTGGTAGCATCGCTGAATTTGGTGGTATCCCACACTGCGCCCGGAACTATACCGAGTACTGCCATGCTGTCCAATGCCGGCTTATCTATTTCATTGGGAATGGTCAGCGGCAGTGCAAAATTCACGTACTTGAATGCGGCGATAGTTGCTTCTTCACCATTCACAAAAGGTAGCCAATCTATACTTTTTGCGGCTTTGGGTGCAGGCTGGTTTAGGTACTCGTGCAGAGGCATGAGCTTATAACCTGCTTGTATTTTCTGTACATTTTGCAAGTCTTCCGGACCATCGGCTCCTGTACGGGTAAGTGTACCAAGGAAGTAGGATTCACCGCGGATTACTCGTTTAATACCTTTCGGCATCTCACCTTTCCAATCAGAGGGAGCAACCAGGTAAGCACCGCCTTCTTGTCCGTCAATAACAGAGCCGGGGCTGTCGAGCACGTAAGCCCACAAGTCGTCCCATTGCGAGGTGTAGTAGCGGTTGGCATCTGCCTGCGGCATAACAAGCACCCAAGGCTCGCTACGCAAATCCACCCATGCCCATGAGTAGGGCGTGTCGTTGTTGGGAGAAACAATATCCTTATTGTCGGAGGTAGCAAATCCGTAGTGACGGAATTTTCCAAAGCCGCCCACATATTCGGGTGCGTTGGGGTTGATAGCCTGCTTGTACATGGTAGCGTAGTTCATAATCAGCGGGTAGCTGAATATGTATGCTTGTGCGGTTAATGCCTGTACACGCTCGGGAGCCAAGCTGTTGATGTCACTTTTTTTACTTCCCGAGCCGCAGGAGGTTAACAGGAGTCCCGCAATAAGTAGCGGAATTGCGCTTAGTGGTAAGAATCTTGTTTTCATATTGAGTATTATTTTACTTCATTTTGACTACTGCCGGAATGACTGTTTTTCCGGCGATGGCATTATCTGATGGGCCATACATACGCAGGATCATGTAGAATTGTCCATCGGGCGTGGGTAGCCAGTTGCTCTCCTTTGTCTTTCCGGGATTTTCCTTTTGAATGTATAGTGTCAACGAACCATCCCTGCTATAGGTCAACTCATTAATACTCTTAATGTTGTATCGATTCAATGGATTGGCTACAAAAAAGCCTTGATCGTTGTACATGGTAAGCGACCAGAAGAATTTTACCTGAGGAATTTCTTCTTTAGTAAACGTCATGGTGTACTTATTTTCTCCGGTCAATGTCTGACCCTCGCTATCCACATTAGCAGTGGGGTAAATTGCTTCCTGTGGCGTGTTCACATAGATGTACTTCCATGCCGCCGCCGCATTGGTCATGTAGTCGGTTCCCCAGCGTCCTGCATTTTCAGGTGAAAAATCCCAGCCGTTCACATTTTTACCTATAGAGCTTGTCTTTTCCTCAATGGCCTTTTTACCTGCGTTGGCACCTTCCTCAATAGCTGTCCATACTTCAGGTGTAAACTCTGCCTTGTTGAACTCCTTTTCCGCACCTAGCCCAATGATAGCAAATTTTTTCATCAGCTCCTTATCGCTGCTGTTCAAAATTTGGTATTGCACCATCAGGTTAAACTCCTTGAAGAAATCTTCAACGCTACCGCTCTTGCTATTAAACGGCTTGTGAGGCCAGGTAAAAGCCTTGCCTTTAGGAGCCTTCGTTCCTGCAAATTGGCTTAGCGGAACAGCCTTATAACTTTTGGATATAACTCCGGCCTCTTTATCTTCCGGTCCGAACACCTGCGTACGGGCAAGTGTGAAGACGATGGTAGCAGGTATCTTAATTACTTTGTCCACTTCTTTAGGTGTCTCACCCTGCCAGTCCGAGCGGGCAATCATGTAGTTCCCGGGGCCATCACCTGTAGCCAGCATGCTGATGTACTCCGGGCAGTTGGTGAAAATATCGCAGAGTTGAAAGCTGAAGTAACGTTTTTCAATCTTCGGAATGCTAATGACTACGGGTTCATTACGAATATCCAGTATGGCATACGTATAGTACGTGTCATTGTTGGGAGACACCACGGTTGTGTGCTCGGGGGTGAATAGCTCCGTATTAGCAAAAAACTGGTTTGGCGCCATTTGGTAGTTGTCCAGTATTTTCCAAATTACCTTGTTGTGTTCTACTGCCGGAAAGGCATATATATAGGCTTCCTTAGCCAATTCTTTTGCCTGTTCGGGCGTAGCCTTTTTTGCCCCGCCACATGCTGTGAGCAGTAGCGCGAAGGCAAGAACCGATAAAATTCTTGTTTTCATAATTTTTAAAATTAGAAATTTATACTCGTCTTTCCTTGCAAAGATATGTATTAGATTAACCACTACCGGAGTTGATAAACAGGTTTAATAAAAAATAAGGTTAGATAGTAAAAGTTGATTATACTACCTAACCTTATTAAAAGGAGGAAAAGTTAAAGCTAAAATGGGAACAACAGCGGCAGCACCAGAATCATTACTATGGCGTAAATAATTTGCAGTGGTAATCCCACCTTTACGTAGTCCATAAACGTGTAGCGTCCGGCTGACATAACCAGCGCGTTGGGCGGCGTGGAGAATGGGCTGGCCAGGCACATGCTGGCGGCCACCGTCACGGCAAAAAGGAAAGGCGTGGGGTTTACGCCTAAGGTTTGCGCTGCCCCCACTGCAATGGGGGCAAACAGAATGGCCGTAGCGGTATTGCTAATAAACATGGTAAGCGTCATGGTGGCTAGGTAAATACCAGCCAGCACAGCCAGTGTTCCAAAGGGGCTGAGAGTTGAAACAATAGTCTCGGCAATCATGGCCGAGGCGCCTGTTTTTTCCATGGCAATGGAAAGCGGTATCATGGCGGCAAACATCACAATGCTTTCCCAGTTAATGGTTTTGTACGCCGCCTCCACGCTGCGTAGGCATCCGGTCAAAATCATCATAACGGCGGCAATCAGCGTTGCCGTTACGGGAGCAACTATGTTCAGCGTCATGGCCAGCACCATGAGTACCATAATGGCGGCAGCAATGGGAGCCTTATTTGACAAGGGCACCTTCGAGGCTTGTTCCATGGGCTCACCTATCACCACCCAGCTATCCTCCTTATCGTGCATCTTAGCAATATCTGTCCACTTGCCTTGCGCCAGCAGCACATCGCCTGCGTGCATTTTGGCATCCTTCACATCGTGCAGAATATACTCGTTATTACGCTGGATACCCAAAATAGTAACGTTGTACCTGCTGCGGAAATCCGACTCGCGTACCTTCTTATCTACCATCTTCGAGTTCGACATCAGTACCACTTCGGCAATACCCATTTGGCTGAAAACCATGTCTTCCTTTTTCGCGAATCCTTCGTTTTCTGTTTGGGTGAAATCAACCAGCACAATGCTTGTATCCTGTACAAATGCCTCTACATCTTCACGGTCACCAAAGACGAACACGACATCATCTTTTCTAAGTATGGTTTCCGGACCGGGAATTTGTTGGTCAATAATTCTGCGCTGAAAACGAGAAGCCGCTGCTGCTGCACTTTGCACCCCTATCACAGTAATGTTATACTTCTGTGTAATGTCCAAATCCTTTAGCATTTTTCCTGCAAAATGCCTGTCGTCGCTAATTTTTATCCTGTGCAGGTTCTCCACAAGCTGGTACTCATGGGCAAGTTCGCTAAGACTCTTACCCTTTTTCTTCGTTTCATCCTTATTGCCGGTCTCCTTAACCAGCAGCCTAGTTGCAGGCCACAAAAACAGCAGGCCTATGCCCAGCGTAATAAGACCCACTGGCAAAAAAGAGAAAAACGACAGCCCTTCGTACCCGGCATTAATCAAAGCGCTGTTGATAATCATATTGGGAGGTGTACCTATAAGCGTCATCAGACCGCCCATGCTGCTGGCAAAAGCCAACGGCATCAGCAGTCGGCGTGGGTTGGTGTTAGCCGCCGAAGCCAGGCTGATAACAATGGGAAGCATCAAGGCTACTGTACCCGTATTGCTTACAAACGAGCCAATGGCAGCGGTTACCAGCATGAGTAGCATAAAGAGCTTAAGCTCGCTTTTGCCCGCCAACTTCAGTATTTTGGTGCTTATCATTTTGGCGAGCCCGGTCTGAAAAATACCGCCTCCCACAATGAATAGCGCCGCCATCATAATTACAATATTGTTTGAAAAACCCGAAAGCGCCTCCTCCGTGGTGAGCGTGTGGCTCAGCATCAGCAGTAGCATGGCGCAAAGCGCAACAATATCGGAGCGAATGCGTCCCCAGACAAAAAATGCAGCAGTTAAAACAATGACAATAAATGTGAAGAGCATACTACAGGAAGGGTGGTAAATAGGTTATAGATTTCAAATTTTACAAAGTTAGAGTTTTTATTTCACAGAAAAGTTTGCTACTTAGCTAAGTAGTTGTAGAAAATATGGGGGAATTGTGTAAAAGTGTCAAAAAATAAAATGTACTTTTTGTATTAAGCGCTGTAAGCGCGGAAATCTTGTAGGCAGAGGCAAAGCCCAATGTCATTGATAAGCCCCGAAGGGGCGTAAGCATTAGCATAGGGCATAGCCCTATGAGATAGCGCACGAGGTTTGTAATTAGCCCTGTAGGGGCGTAAGCAATGGCTTTCGCGCACTCAGCGCTGTTAAGGCATGTTGCTTGCCTAATAACGCAGGGCTTCACCCTGCGCTAACGCTTTCAGGCTTTCAGCCTGAACTTAATGACATTGGTATAAGTTCTGTTTAATCAAAAGATGATACTTGAACAATGTTATAGCCCCCTTTAGGGGGGGTAAAATATTTTTCACTTTTAGTAAAATATATTCTCTCCTCATTTGTCTACATAAGTAGGAGTAGAAATAATTAAAAAATAAAAATCATGAAAAAGATGAGATTTTTAATGCCCATTGGTTTCTTAGCCATGGTAGCAGGATTTAGTGCAGTAGTAATGATGCTGTGGAATTGGCTGATGCCCTCTATACTCGGGCTAGTTGCCATTAACTTTTGGCAAGCCTTAGGATTGCTGGTTTTGGCGCGTATTCTGTTCAGCGGCTTCGGACACGGACGCAGGATGGGGCATTGGGGAATGCACGGAAAAAAGATGCATGGAGGTAATGCCGTTCGCGAAAAGTGGGCAAAAATGACCCCCGAAGAGCGCGAAGAATTTATAAAGGAAAGGCAAGCTTACATGCGTAGAGGTAGGTTTGGCGGACACGATTTCTTTGGCGAATGTAACGGAAAAAAGAATCCTAACAACAGCGCTGAAAGTAGTAATGGCTAAGCAAGGCATAGAACAGCAGGACGTGGGGCTGCTGGTTACAGAGTATCGTCCGCAGCTGAAAGCGTTTATCCGTAAGCGGGTTTCGAATAAGGAGGACGCGGACGATATTTTGCAGGATGTTTTTTACCAGCTGGTAAAAACGGTTGACGATGCCATGAATCCCATTGAGCAGGTTTCAGCATGGCTGTACCGTGTGGCGCGTAATCTGATTATCAATAAAGGAACTAAGAAGCGTGAGGAGGAGTTGCCCACTTACCGTAGCGAGGAGTCGGACGAGGATGTGTTGCAGGATTTTTCCGAAATTCTTTTCAGCAGCGAAGCATCACCTTCGCCCGAAACAGAATACCTGCGGTCGTTGGTATGGGTGGAGTTGGAGAGTGCCCTTTCGGAGTTACCGCCCGAACAGCGGGAGATATTTGAGTTGACCGAGCTGGACAGCCTTTCGGTAAAGGAAATATCTCAAACCACCGGTGTTGCGGTTAACACCCTGCTGTCGCGTAAGCATTACGCAGTAAAATTTTTACGCAAGCGCTTGGCGGGATTGTACAATGATATTATTTATGCTTAGAAAGAGTTTGTTTGGAATTACTAATCACTGAGCCAGGGTTTTACCTTGGCTTTTTTATTTCCTTGGTAAAATGCTTTTTTTTAATCAAAATCTCGCCTAAAATTTGTATCTTTGCCTAAATATACCTACTAGAACATTTGTTGTTGTCGGAGTATTTTACCATTCGTAATTTACCATTTGTAATTGATTTAGCCTATGTCCTTTGTTACCGAAAGAGCCGCAGAAGAAGGTCTTACCTTCGATGATGTCCTGTTGCAGCCTGCCTACGCCGAAGTGCTACCGCGCGATGTAAATGTGACAACTAAGTTTACCCGTCGTATTACCATTAACGCACCTATTGTATCGGCAGCTATGGATACCGTTACCGAAAGCCAGTTGGCTATTGCCATTGCGCGCGAGGGTGGCATTGGTGTTATACACAAAAATATGACCATTGAGCATCAGGCTGCGCAGGTAAAGGCGGTGAAGCGTGCAGAGAACGGCATGATTTACGATCCGCTTACCATTAGGGCTGAACAAACAGTGGGCGACGCGCTGCGCATGATGAAGGAAAATAGGATTGGCGGTATTCCCGTGGTAGATGCGGGTAAAAAGTTGACAGGTATAGTAACCAATCGCGATTTGCGCTTTGAGGATGATTACAAGCGACTGATTAAGGAGGTAATGACACCGCGCGAAAAGTTGATTTTTATTACTGATAAGGATTTTCAAAGCCTTGAAGTGGCTGCCGATATTCTGCGAAAGCACAAAATAGAAAAACTCCCGGTAGTACATTCGGAGAACGATGTACTTATGGGGCTGTTTACGTTTAAGGACTTGACCAAAGCCAAAGATAACCCCAACGCTTGCAAGGATAGCATGGGTCGCTTACGTGTGGCAGCCGGAGTGGGCATTACCCCCGATGCCATGCAGCGCGTGGCGGCGCTGGTAGAGGCCGGTGTTGATGCCGTGGTAATTGATACTGCACACGGTCATACGCAGGGCGCGGTAGACTTACTTAAAAAGGTAAAGGCTACCTATAAGGATATTGATGTAGTAGTGGGCAACTGTGCTACTGCCGCTGCTGCAAAAATGCTAGCCGAAGGTGGTGCCGATGCGGTGAAGGTGGGGATTGGACCAGGCTCCATTTGTACTACCCGTATTATAGCAGGCATAGGTGTTCCGCAGCTCTCAGCTATTTACGATGTGGCGAATGCGTTGCAGGGAACGGGTGTTCCTGTTATTGCCGACGGTGGTATTCGCTATTCAGGTGACATTGTAAAAGCGTTGGCAGCAGGTGCTGATAGCATCATGGCAGGCTCATTGCTTGCCGGTGTGGAGGAGTCGCCCGGTGAAACCATTATTTACAACGGACGTAAGTTTAAGGCATATCGTGGCATGGGCTCGTTGGAGGCTATGCAGCATGGCTCCAAGGATCGGTATTTCCAAACTGACGAAAACGAGCTGAGCAAGTTGGTTCCTGAGGGCATTGCAGGTCGAGTGCCGTTTAAGGGTACGCTGGCCGAGGTAATTTACCAGATGCTTGGCGGCTTACGTGCAGGTATGTTCTACTGCGGAGCAAAGAACTTAGAGGCGCTCAAAAAGGCGAAGTTTGTACGCATAACCAATTCAGGCATGGCCGAAAGCCACCCGCACGATATTATGGTGACCAGTGAAGCGCCTAATTATAGCAGGTAATACGGATGTGCGCGTGTCGAAGGGGGGACAGCGTTAAGAGAGCAGAGAGATTCTCTCCCCACATACTTCGATAGGCTCAGCATGACAGCCCACGTGCTATCAGATTTTGAATAATGACCAATTTTTCTAAAATATTACTTCTCGGAGTTCTGACCCTTGCGCTCTCATCATGCGATTACATGCCATGGAACAGGAGCGAGCCGTTGGCTAAAGTGGGTAGCAAGACGCTATACATATCCGATGTAAAAGGGCTTTTTTCTAAAAATATTTCGTTAACCGACAGCTCTATTATGTTACGTAACTACGTAGATACATGGGTGAAAAAAGAGTTATTGTTGAAGTTAGCTGAGGAAAATCTTGATAGTAAGCAAAAGGATGTAGCTGTGCTGTTGGAGGAGTATCGTACATCATTGCTCGTTTATCGCTATGAGCAGGAGTATATTGGACAGCGTATAGATACAGTGGTAACCGATACCGAGGTTGAACAGTTCTACAGCGCTAATAAGCAGAATTTTACTCTGAGTAAACCGTTGGTGCGTGTGTTGTTTATTAAGCTTAAACGTAATTCACCGTACTTCGATCGCATTAAGGGGCTGTATCGATCGTCGAACCCAGATGACATAAGCACGTTGGAAAGCTTATGCTTGCAAGCAGCCTTACGCTTTGATTACTTCGGTGATCGCTGGTTAAATCTTGAGGAGTTGATGCGTGAACTTCCTGCTGTACGTGATATTGAGGAGCAGGTGGGACAAAATCGCTACATTGAGGTTAACGATAATACTTATTCGTACCTTGTTGCTATTCGCGATTACCGTGGGCGCGACGCTGTAGCACCCATAGATTACGAGCGCGACAATATAAAAACCATGATACTTAGCCGCCGCAAGCAGTACATGATTGAAGATTTGGAAAAGCGGGTGCTTCGCGATGCTAAGCACGATGAAACCGTAAAAATATTTTTAGATGAATAGAAGCACAAAAAAGTTGCATAAAATAACATTACTATTCCTGTGCGTTATTACCCTTAACGTAGTAATGGGGCAGCAGAATGTACTGGATAAGGTAATCGCTGTGGTGGGTAACGAAGCCATTTTGGAGTCGGATATGGAGCAGGAGGTCATGCAACTACGCGCGCAAGGGCGTTTGGTAGATGATGACCTGCGTTGTGAAATCTTTGAACAATTGCTGGTGCAGAAGTTGTTGTTGGCACAAGCCCGCATAGACAGTCTTCCGGTAAACGATATGGCCGTCGATCAAGAGGTCGATCAGCGTATACGTTATTTTACAGTGCAACTGGGTAGTACGCAAAAGGTAGAGGAGTATTGGCACAAACCTCTATTCGAAATTAAGGAGCAAATGCGACATTTTGTACGGGAAAAGAACCTTACGCAGCAAATGCAGGCTAAGATTGTGGGTGAAGTGCAAATTACTCCGCGTGACGTGGAGGTATACTACAAAAGCGTGTCGGTTGACAGCTTCCCTATGATTCCGGAGCAGTTTGTTATTCAGCAAATTGCAAAATACCCACCTTCAGGTAGCGAAGCACGTTACATGGTACGTGAGAAATTGCTGGAGTTGCGTGAGCGTATTTTGAAGGGTGAAAAGTTTCAAACGCTGGCGGTAATGTACTCCGAAGATCCGGGATCGGCACGTCGTGGTGGAGAGTTGGGATTAAGTCCCCGTGAGCAGTTTGTAAAGCCCTTTGCCGATGCTGCATGGTCGCTAAAGGTTGGGCAGGTGTCGCAAATTGTGGAAACGGAATTTGGTTACCACATTATTCAGTGCATAGAAATTCAAGGCGATATGCGCAACCTGCGTCACATTCTTATTCGCCCTAAATTCTCAACCGAAACACAGCAGCAGGCTTCGCACTTGCTTGACAGCGTGGCAACTCTTATACGTGCAGATAGCATTAGTTTTGAGCGTGGCGTAATACGTTACTCAGAAGATAAGAACACGCGTATGAACGGTGGCTATGTGGTCAATCAGCAAACGCAAACTACCCGTTTTGAAAAAGACCAGCTGGTTCCCAATGACTACTTTGTACTAAAGGACATGAAGGTGGGTGATGTCTCGTCGCCTTTTGAATCGAAGGATAACTCGGGTAACGATATTTTTAAGGTGATAAAGTTGAAAGAGTTGATCCCGTCGCACCGTGCTAATATTGCACAAGATTATATGGTGATATACGAGGTAACAAAAGGCACGAAGCAGGATGAAGTTTTTGAAGCGTGGATACAAAAGCGTATAAAAACCGCTTACATTACAATTGTACCCGAAATGCGCGAATGTAAGCTGGAGCGTAGCTGGATAAAGTAACTTGAAAAGAAAAATCTACATATTTTTTCTGACGCTAACGGCTCTTTGCGTTAGCGTTACTGTTTTTGCCGAACGGCGCCAGGTGCAAATTATACATGCTGATGCTGCGCGTAGCTTAAAGTATGGTGATGGTACTATCAACCGCTTGATAGGTAACGTGAGGTTGCTGCACAATGGTGCTACCATGACGTGTGATAGCGCGTACCTTTACCCCGACAACCGTTTTGAGGCCTTTAGCCGCGTAATAGTGCATAAAGACACGCTATGGCTCTATGGTGACTATATGGATTACCAGAGTGCTAACGATATAGGGAAGGTGCGGGGAAAAATGGTTACGCTTATTGATGGAGGTACACGTTTACGCACGCAGTTTATTGATTTCAATACGGCAAACAACGTGGCATTCTTTTCAAAAGGCGGCACTATTGATGATGCCGACAACTTGTTGGAAAGCGATGAGGGTTACTACTACTCCAACCAAAAGTTGGCTATCTTTAACGCTAAGGTGGAAATGCGTAATGTGGATTATCGCATAAAGTCCGACTCGCTGCACTACTATACCAACGTTGATAAGGCTAACTTTTTCAAGCAGTCGTACGTTTTTCACGATGATATTTTTTCCTCGTTCAAGCATGGTTACTATAATAAAATGGATGACCACTTTTTTATGGAAGACCACGTGTACATGATGAGCGAGAAGCAGGAGTCGTGGAGCGATAGCGCGCACTACTATCGTGCGCAGGGCGTGGGTGAGATGTACAATAACGTGCAGCTGTATGATTCGTCGCAGAATGCTATGACGCTGGGCGATTATGCTAAACTATACGAGCACGAGGATTACGCCTTTGTAACGAAACAGCCGGTGGGTGTTTTCTTCTCGGCAAACCCCAAGGATGACACCATGTTCCTTAAGGCCGATACGTTGCTGGTACGCCGCATACTAAATACAGATACGCTTACCATGGAGCGCGATAGCATGCGTAAGTACATGCACGCTTATCACCATGTGAAATTTTACCACCCCGAAGTTCAAGGCTCGTGCGATTCATTGTCGTACAGCGCTATAGATTCGCTGGTGGAGATGTTTTTTGATCCGGTGCTATGGAATAAGGAGAACCAGCTCACGGCTAATAAAATCAATATTATTCAAAAAAACAATCAGCTCAACTCCATGGAGCTCGATGGCGCAGGTTTTATTGCCTCAGAAGATGATAGCGTAAAGGCCTTTTACAACCAAATTAAGGGAAAAATAATAGTGGCCCATTTTGCCGATAACGAACTGTACAAAGTAGATGTGTTTGGCAATGGGCAGTCCGTTTACTTTTTGCGCGATAAGATGAAGCTCTCAGGCGTCAACACCTCGTCGAGTACTGACATGGTTATATACATCAAGAATCGTAAGGTTCAAAAGATTAACTACCTGTCCAACCCCATTTCGGACATTTTACCACCAAAAGATATAAATGTACAGGAGCTAACGCTAAAGGGCTTTGCGTGGCAAAAGCAAATACGTCCGCAGTCGCGCTACGAAATAACGACGCGTAGTATTCGCCCTTCCCAGCGCGAAGAGAGCAACCTTATTCCGCAACCTACATTTCCTATTACCCAGCGCATTGGCGAGATTAAGGGTGGCTTTCTTCCTCCCGAGAATTTGAGAAAGAAAAAGTAGCAGCTGTGAATCCGCAATCCTCCTCCCCAATGCATTTGTTGTGGCGCAAGTTTTGCCGTAATAGGCAGGCCTTGGCTGGATTGATTTTTATTGTACTCCTTTCGCTCTGCGCCATACTTGGCTATCTCATTACCCCCGATAGTACGGCTTATGCTAACTCGCAACAGCTGAGCATTGCCGCACGTCCGCCTATGTTTAAGGTGCAAATGCTACGCTTGCGCAAGGTGGCAGAGGTAGAGCGTGTGAACGTTTTTCACAAGATGCTGTACGGTCAAGAGGCTTCGTACGTTGAAATTCCTATTTCGAAAATTCGCTATGAGGGCGATAACGTATTTGTTACTGAATACTGCGAACCATGTGAGGGGACAGAGCCAGAGCGCATTTTTGATAAAAACGAAACCTTAGGTACAAGCCAAAAAATATACCTATTGGGTACCGATCGCTTTGGGCGTGATTTGCTGAGCCGCCTTGTTATCGGCGCGCGTGTGTCGCTGGCGGTGGGTGCTATTGCGGTACTTATTGCGCTGCTGGTGGGCATTACGCTGGGTGCGCTGGCAGGTTACTTTGGCGGTAAAATTGACGCGTTGGTTATGTGGTTTACTAACGTAACGTGGAGCGTCCCCACGCTGCTTATGGTTATTGCCATTACGATGGCGCTAGGCAAGGGATTTTGGCAGGTATTTGTGGCCGTGGGACTTACCATGTGGGTGGACATTGCCCGTATGGTGCGCGGGCAGGTCTTGAGCATTCGGCAAAAGGAGTATATAGAGGCGGCAAATGCCCTGGGGTATTCGCACATGCGCATAATTTTCAGGCACATTTTACCCAATATAGTAAGTCCCATAATTGTGGTAACGGCTTCAAATTTTGCGTCAGCTATACTGGTGGAGGCGGGGCTAAACTTTTTGGGCATTGGCGCGCAGCCACCCATGCCTTCGTGGGGCAGCATGATTAAAGATCACTACGCCTACATTATGCTTGATGCCGCGCACCTTGCCATAGTGCCGGGCATAGCTATAGTGCTAACTGTGCTAGCATTTACCTTTATAGGAAATGGGTTACGTGGTGCTGCGGATAGCCGAGAGTAAAAGAGACCTCTCCCTAAATCCCTCTCCGCAGGAGAGGGACTTTCAGCGCACAAGCGCTCCTGTGATACAAATGTACTTTCTGGTCACATGCCCCTCTCTTGTGGAGAGGGGTTAGGGGAGAGGTTGTTGAAGTGGCGTGTATTCTAACCTGAAATTTGAAATATGAAATCCTCAATTCTTACCATTGGCGACGAAATTCTGATTGGTCAAATAGTTGACACCAACTCCGCATTTATTTCGCAGCAGCTGGGTAATGCCGGAGTAGTGGTGACCGAAATGCGCTCGGTGGGCGATATCAAGGGTGAGATTGTAGCGGCGCTTGATTCACTTTTTACTATAAGTGATTTAATTGTAATTACTGGAGGACTTGGCCCCACCAAGGATGATATTACAAAGTACACCCTGGGCGAATACTTTGGCGCGACTAAAATGGTGACGCATGAGCCTACGTTGAAGCATGTAACCGATTGGCTTACGGGGCGCGGTATTAGCGTCGGCCCACTTAACGAGGCGCAGGCTTTAGTGCCCGATGTGTGCGAGGTAATGATGAACCTCACGGGAACGGCACCCGGCATGTGGTTTGAGCGTAATGGTAAGGTGGCGATTTCTTTACCCGGAGTGCCTTCCGAAATGGAGTACTTGATAGTGAACGAAGTTGTTCCGCGCGTCAAAAAACGCTTCCAGCTGGGGCGCGTTTATCACAAAAATATAATCACTACGGGTATTCCCGAGTCAAAGTTGGCTGAAACTATAGCAGAGTGGGAGAGAGCTTTACCGCAGCATTTGCGTTTGGCTTATTTGCCTTCATTTATGGGTGTGAAGTTGCGCCTATCCTGCTACATGGCTGATCAAATTCCCAACCTTGAAAGCGACGTTGAGCAGCGCGTGAGGCAGCTGCAAGCCATTATAGGAAAAAATATAGTAGGCTACGATAACGATACGCTGGAAAGTATAGTAGGTAAACTGCTAAAGGGAAAAGGCGCGACGCTTGCTACTGCCGAATCTTGCACGGGTGGACGTGTAGCATCAATGATAACCTCGGTACCGGGTGCCTCGGCGTACTACAAGGGTAGCGTGGTATCATATGCCAACGAGGTAAAGGTAAATGCGCTTGGTGTAAGCGAGGAAGACCTAAAGGCGCATGGTGCCGTAAGCCAACAGGTGGTAGAGCAAATGGCGCAGGGCGCTTGCCGTGCGCTGCAAACCAACTACGCTGTGGCTACTTCAGGCGTTGCCGGACCCGATGGCGGTACGCTTGAAAAACCGGTGGGTACAGTTTGGATTGCTGTGGCCACACCTAAGGGAGTTTTCTCGCACAAACTTAACTTGGGAAACGACCGAGAGCGCACCATTATTCGTGCCTCGTCGCAAGTGTTGAATATGCTGAGGATGAAGTTGCTGGAGGAGTAGCACACGGATAGCGCGGATCTCGCTGCAGATTTTCACAGGAGTAAAAAAGTTTAGCCCCAAATGTTACAAATGATTTTTGCAACATTTGGGGCTAAGTTATAGATGACTATGCTTGTCGGTAGTATCTGTGCTGGTGTACTAAATCTTATCCGAATAGTACGCCTTAGGCAATGACCTTAAGTTGTATTGCGATGCCATTACTTCGCCGTAAGCGCCCGCGGTGCGCAGCGCAAACAAGTCGCCACGTTGAGTAGTGGGTAGGGATATGTGCTTGTCGAAGGTATCGCTGCTTTCGCAAATGGGACCTACTACGTCATATCTTTTCTTTTCTGTAGAAGCAGAAGTGAGGTTTTCAATGCGGTGGTGAGCATCGTACAATGCGGGACGAATAAGGTCGCTAAAGCCTGCGTCCACAATAATGAAGTTCTTCTTTTGTAGTTCCTTTACGTAAAGGCACTTGGTGATAAGTGCGCCGCATTGGGCTACAATGGAACGTCCCAACTCCACGTGCAGCTGCTGTCCGGCGCGTAGCTTAATGTGCTTGTTTATGGCTGCAAAATATTCTGCAAAACCGGGAATACTGTTCTCATCAGGGTTGCGATAATCTACGCCTAAACCGCCGCCCACGTTCACATGCTCCACAGTTACGCCTATTTTCTCCAGCTGTGTTTGCAGCTCGTTAACCTTATTGCATAGCTCTATGAAAGGCTCTACTTCGGTAATTTGCGAACCTATGTGAAAGTGAATGGAAATGAGCTTCAGGTTACTCATTTGCTTTACCTTCGGCGCTACATCATTTAGCTGCCACAGGTTAATGCCAAACTTGTTTTCGGCCATTCCCGTGGTGATTTTTGCATGTGTATGCGCATCCACCTCCGGGTTAATGCGTAGCGCAACCGCTGCCACTTTACCCTTGGCCTTAGCCAGCTCGTTTATTACCTCCAGCTCCTGCTCACTTTCGCAGTTGAAGGTAAAAATACCGTGATCAATTCCCAAGTTGATTTCGTCATCGCGCTTACCTACGCCTGCAAATGCAATGCTTTGTGGTGCAAAGCCGCAATCTACAGCACGCTGCACTTCGGCACCGCTTACGCAATCAGCACCAATACCCATGCTGCTAAGTATGCGCAAAAGCGGCTCGTTGGCGTTAGCTTTTAGCGCGTAGTGCACATGGTATCCATACTTGTCAGCCTCAGCCTTTACTGTCTGTGCCGTGCGCTTAAACAACTCCACGTCGTAGAAGTAGAAGGGGGTGGGGATGGTGCGAAATTTGTCGAGGGGAAAATTCATATATGAGAATTAAAACTTAAAAGTTAAGAATTAAAAATTAAAAATTAAGAATGGAGGAGTGCCCCAATTTTTAATTTTTAATTCTCAATTTGTATTTAGTTAGAACAGTTTGGTGTTCAGCGCTTCTAACGCTGCCTTTTTGTAGGTGCTTTCTACCAACAGGCTTACGTTGTAGCGGCTTCCACCGAATGAAATCATACGGATGGGCATGTCGCTCAGTGCACCCAAAATCTTTGCGGTAGCACCCTTGCTTTCCGAAATCTTGTTGCCCACAATGCTTATAATGGTCATATCCTTATCCACCTCCACCGTGCCAAAGTTCTTCAGCTCGGCTACAATCTTATCAAGATTGGTGGTATCGTCAATGGTGAGCGATACGGCAACCTCCGAAGTGGTAATCATATCGATAGGCGTGCTATAGTCTTCGAATATTTCGAAAATTTGGCGTAGGAAACCATAGGCCATCATCATGCGGCCTGACTTTACCTTAATGGCGGTGATGTTATCCTTTGCCGCAACAGCCTTAATTTCGCCACCCTCGGTGGTTGAATCAATAAGCGTGCCGTAGGCTGTGGGGTCCAGTGTGTTCTTTATCCATAGCGGGATGTTGGCTTCCTGTACAGGAATAACGCAGGTGGGGTGCAGAATTTTTGCACCGAAGTACGCCAGCTCCGAAGCCTCATCGAAAGAGAGGTGCGAAATGCTGTGCGTTTTCTCCACCATGCGCGGGTCGTTGTTGTGAAAACCGTCAATATCTGTCCATATTTGTACGTTTTCAGCACCTATCGCTGCGGCTATAATGGAGGCGGAGTAGTCGCTACCACCGCGCTTTAGGTTGTCAATCTCACCCTTGAAGTTACGGCATACGTAACCTTGTGTGATGAACAACTTGCAGTCGGGGTACTTTTCCAACTCGCGCGTAAGTATCTCGCGAATGAAGTACATGTCGGGCTCGTCGCGCTGATCTTTGCGCATAAAGTTAAGCGCGGGCAGCAGCACTGACTTAACCCCGGTTTCGTTCAGGTAAAGATTTTCGAGCATGGTGCTCATTAACTCCCCTTGAGCCAAAATTATGCGCTCTTCCTTTACCGAAAAATTCTCAACCGAAAAACTTTTAAGCTGATCAAAACGCTCCTTAATGGCAGCAGTAGCCGATTTTTTATATTCGGGTGTGCCGAACAGTTCATCAATTACTTTTGCGTACTTTTCCTCCAAGTTTTTAATGGCAGCAGCAGCTTCAACCGGCTTTTTCAGAGAGAGTAGAGAGGCAATCTCCACCAAATTGTTGGTGGTGCCACTCATGGCCGATAGCACAATAATCTTGGGCTCCTCATTCACAATGAGTTTTGGTAGCGCCTTCATGCGCTCGGGACTACCTACCGAGGTGCCGCCGAATTTCAGAACTTTCATCTTATTATTAGTTTTATTTTTTTTCGGACTGCAAAAATAGTGTAAAATACGATTACATGTTCGATGCAGTCTCATTTTTAGCATATTTTTTTGAATAATTTCCGGTTTTGTTTTAATGTGGTGATTTTTATATAATTGATAAATCGTAACTGGTTTGGGAATTTAGATATTTTTGCGACATGAAAAATGCATCTTTTAAAAAAATCTAAAAGATAAACTCTGTGAAACCGATAGAGTGTAGCCATGGTGTATTTACTTGCCGTTTATGCCACTTGATTTTTATACTGAACTATTTCCGGAAATTTATTTTAACTCATAGGTAATGAAAAAGTCAGAGGTTGCTTTTTGAATAATAAAAAAGAGCTATCTTCGCTTTTCGAAACATTATTGGTGAAAACGTTCCAAATTAAAATTTTTCAACCATGAGAAAAGTATTATTTTTACTGCTACTAGGAGCCCTCTCTGCTGTGTCGTTAATGGCTGCTCCTAAGAGTGTGCTAGAGGATTCATCGTTAGTACGTATTTCAACGCCGGAAGCGCGTACAGCCTTTCTAGATAAGGCAATGAAGGATAGGTTAGGGTTGAGTGATAAGGAGTATGCGAAGGTCGCAGCTATTAATGCTAAGTATGAACAGCAACTTCAGGATATAACCATAGCTAACTCGACCAATCCCTTTGACGATCAGGTAAAGAAGAAGCAGAAGGGAAATCCCTTTGAGAATTTGAGTGCTGCGCGTGATAAGGAAATGAAGAAAGCGCTATCGTGCAAGCGGTACAAGAACTACGATAAGCAGCGCTTGGAGATTCGTGATGCACTGAAAGAACAGATGCTATTTGAAAAGGCGGAGCGTGATCGAGTTGCTGAGGAGTTAGCTAGACGTGCGGCACTTGAGTTGGCACAAGCCGAAGCTTTGGCACAGGAGCAAGCTCAGGCGCATGCAGATTCAGTAGCTGCGGCTCAGAGGGAGATTAAAAGGAAACATGCAGCAATGAGAGGCAACTCGTGGGTTATGTCTGTCAAGCAGGCTCCTGCTAAGAAATCTCCAGCAAAGAAAAAGTAGTAACAGTTTTATAAGGCGATGGCTGTGTGCGAACACAGCCATTCTTTTTATCTTAATTTTCCTAAGCCTATGAAATCCACTCCTCTAACACAGGTGCATATTGCGCTTGGCGCCAAAATGGCCGAATTTGCCGGCTACAACATGCCCATAGAGTATACGGGTATTAGCGACGAGCATGTTTGCGTATGCAAAAAGTTAGGCGTGTTTGACGTGAGCCACATGGGCGAGTTTTGGGTACTTGGTCCTAACGCGCTACCTTTTATTCAGCACATTGTGAGCAACGATGCCTCGGTGCTGTACGATGGTAAAATACAGTACGCTTGCCTTATGCACGAAAATGGTTGCGTGGTGGATGACTTGCTTGTATACCGTTTCAACGCCGAAAAATACCTGCTGGTGGTCAATGCCTCAAACGCCGATAAGGATTTTGCGGCAGCAAGCAAGTACGCCGAAAAGTTTGGGCTTAAAATAGGAGTTGACTTTATTAACGCTTCTAATGACTATGCGCAGCTGGCCATACAGGGTCCGCTGGCGCTAAAGGCTATGCAAAAGCTATGCGCAGATCCTGTTGAAAATATGGAATACTACACCTTTAAAGAGGTGGAGTTTGCCGGTATTAAAAACGCCATTTTCTCTACTACGGGTTATACAGGTGCCGGTGGTTGCGAGGTATACGTGCCAGCTGCCGATGCCGTGCAGCTATGGAATGCTGTAATGGAGGCGGGCAAGGAGTTTGGTATTCAGCCCATAGGTTTGGGAGCGCGTGACACACTGCGCCTTGAAATGGGCTACTGCCTGTACGGACATGAGCTCAACGACCACACTACGCCACTTGAGGCAGGTTTAGGTTGGGTAACCAAGTTCACCAAGGATTTTGTGGGTAAGGAAGCCTTGCAAAAGCAAAAGGGTGAAGGCGTACAGCGTAAGCTTGTTGCTTTTGTGCTGCAAGATAGGGGAGTAGCCCGTGCCGAGTACGATATATGTAACGATAAGCAGGAGAAAATAGGCGAGGTAACCAGCGGCACCATGTCGCCCCTTACCAAGCAAAGCATAGGTATGGGCTACGTGCAAACGGCCTACGCAGCTTTGGGTACTAAGATTTACATTAAGGTTCGCGATAAATTTCTGGCTGCTGAGATTGTAAAACCACCGTTTAGAAAATAACAATTTACAAAGTACAGTTGACAATTGATAAGAAGGCTTGTGTGAGGAATAAAAAGTAAATTGTCAATAGTAAATCGTAAATTTTTGTTTCTTGAAATTTACGATTTACGAGGAAAATTATAAATGTGTTAATAATGTGGGGAACCTTGTCAAAAACTGCTTACATTTTAATTTGACCGTTTCCTAAAAAAAACGGAACTTTGTAGTCCTAAAAAATAGAAAATAACTCATCAATTTTAGATAAAAATGAAACAAGTGCACAACTTCAACGCAGGTCCCTGCATTCTGCCGCGCGTAGCCATTGAAAATACCGCAAAAGCCGTTTTGGATTTGAACGGTAGCGGCATGTCGCTTATTGAAATATCTCACCGTAGTAAAGATTTTGAAAAGATTAACGACGAGTGTATCGCCCTGTGGAAGGAGTTGCTGAACATACCCGAAGGTTACCACGTGCTATTCCTTGGCGGTGGTGCCAGCATGCAGTTTTGCATGTTGCCTTTCAACCTAATGAACAAAAAGGCTGCTTACGTAGATAGCGGTGTGTGGGCTAAGAAGGCGCTGAAGGAGGCTAAGCTGTTTGGCGAAGTTAATGTTATCGCTTCTTCAGCAGATAAAAATTATTCTTACTATCCTGCCATCAACAACATCCCTACGGATGTGGACTACCTGCATATCACCTCCAATAATACCATTTATGGTACCGAAATGCGTAAGGACATTGATAGCCCTGTGACGCTGGTGGCGGATATGAGCAGCGATATTATGAGTCGCCCTATTGATATTTCAAAGTACGGTTTAATTTACGGTGGCGCTCAAAAGAACGTAGGTCCCGCAGGTGTTACGTTTGTTATTGTTCGCGAAGATATTTTGGGTAAGGTACAGCGCCAAATTCCAAGTATGCTCGATTACCGCACGCATATTGGTGAGAAGTCGCTGTTCAACACGCCTCCCGTATTTGCTATTTACACTATGTGTGAAACCTTGAAGTGGGTTAAAGCACAAGGCGGTGTAAAGGCTATGGCCGAAATCAACCAAAAGAAGGCCGATATCCTGTACAACTACCTCGACAACGAGAGCAAGATGTTTGTGGGCACTGCCGACAAAGCTTCACGCTCACTGATGAACATCTGCTTCGTAATGAACGAGCAGTACAAGGATAAAGAGGAGGACTTCATGAACGTAGCCAAGGCTGCCGGCATGGTAGGTATTAAAGGACACCGCTTGGTAGGTGGTTTCCGCGCCTCTACCTACAACGCGCTGCCCGCAGAAAGTGTGCAGGCATTGGTAGATTGCATGAGAGAATACGAAAAGAAAAACGCATAAATCTTGATATGCGAAATTCGACATGCGACATGCGAAAAAAAATCGCACGTCGCATGTCGGGTATCGCAAGTCTTTAAAATACGGAATCATGAAAGCACTTTTAGCTACCGACAAACCCTTTGCGAAAGCAGCGGTTGACGGAATAAAACAGATTTTTGACGCGGCCGGAATTGAAACCGTGCTACTGGAAAAGTACACGGATGCCAGCCAGTTTTTGGCTGCTGTAGCCGATGTTGACGCGCTGATAGTGCGTAGCGACAAGGTTACCAAAGAAGTGGTTGAAGCGGCTAAAAACCTGAAGATCGTTGTTCGTGCCGGAGCCGGTTATGACAACCTTGATTTGGCTGCTTGCACTGCAAAGAACGTGGTAGCAATGAATACTCCCGGGCAAAACTCAAACGCGGTAGCGGAGTTGGCGTTGGGCATGATGGTATTCATGGCACGTAACTCGTTTACCGCAGGTACAGGTACCGAGTTGAAGGGTAAAAAAGTAGGTATTCACGCCTACGGCAACGTTGGTCGCTTAGTGGCTAAGTTGGCGCAAGGCTTTGGTATGGAAGTTTACGCTTTCGATCCTTTTGTGTCAAAAGAGGCTATTGAACAAGACGGCGTAAAGGTAGTTGGCTCTATTGAGGAGTTGTACAGCACATGCCACTACGTGTCGCTGCACATACCCGCTACCGAGCAAACCAAGAAATCGGTGGGCTACGCTTTGCTATCGAAGATGCCAAAAGGTGGTTGCCTTGTGAACACAGCTCGCAAGGAGGTGATTAACGAGGACGAGTTGATTAAGGCACTTGAAGAGCGTACCGACCTTAAGTACATTACCGATATTGCAGCCGATGCGCAAGTTACGCTGAACGAAAAGTTCGGAACTCGCGTATTTGCTACGCCCAAAAAGATGGGTGCTGAAACCGCAGAGGCTAATATCAATGCCGGTTTGGCTGCAGCCAACCAAATTGTAGGCTTCTTGAAGAATGGTGATAAGAAGTTCCAAGTGAATAAGTAATTTCAGATTTCATGTTTCTGATTTCAGATTAGGCAGTCCACATGGGCTGCCTAATTTTTTGTCTTACTACGAACCCCTAACAGGGTCTCAAAACCCTGTTAGGGTCTATCGTGTGAGGTTAGGGTCTTATATTGCGTGTCGCCGAATAATTTTGTAACTTTATATGAGCAATGCGCAAAATTATTCACATAGATATGGATGCCTTTTACGCCTCCATTGAGCAACGTGATAACCCCGAATATCGTGGTAAGCCTTTGGCTGTTGGATATTCGGGTGATAGGGGGGTAGTTGCTGCCGCCAGCTATGAGGCGCGTAAGTTTGGCATACATTCGGCCATGCCGTCAAAAACGGCGCTGAAAAAGTGTCCCCACCTGATTTTTGCTCCCGCCCGATTTGATGTGTACAAAAGCGTATCGCAGCAAATCATGTCCATTTTTTTTGAGTACACGCCGCTGGTAGAACCATTGTCGTTGGACGAGGCTTTTCTCGATGTAACGGAAAATCTCAAAAACATGCCCTCGGCTACGCTCATAGCTAGAGAAATTAAGCAGCGCATAAAAGCCGAAACGGGACTGACCGCCTCGGCTGGCGTATCCGTTAACAAGTTTTTGGCGAAAATTGCCTCCGATTATCGCAAGCCCGATGGCTTATTTGTTATAACGCCTGACATGGTGGAAAAATTTGTAGAGGGGTTACCCATTGAAAAATTCTTTGGAATAGGCAAAGTTACCGCGGAGAAAATGCATGCCCTAGGCATTAGTAGTGGTATTGACTTGAAGCAGCAGTCGGAGGAAATGCTGGTGTACCATTTTGGAAAGGTGGGACGCTATTACTACGGGTGCGCACGCGGTATTGATGAGCGTGTGGTAAACCCCGATCGCATTCGCAAATCAATGGGGGCAGAGAATACGTTCCTATCCGATCTTGGCTCGGTAGATGAGTTGTCGAATGAACTGCATAGTATTGCCGAGGAGGTATGGCAGCGTATCAGTAGCCGCAACTTTTACGGGCGCACAGTAACGCTAAAGGTGAAGTATGCCGACTTTGAGCAGATAACCCGCAGCAAAACACAGCTGCATCAAATTAAGAATTTTGATGAATTTTGGAGCGTGGCGCATGATTTATTAGAGCAAGTTGATTTGTCGCGAAAAAAGGTGCGGCTCATAGGTTTAACACAAAGTAATGCGGAGGATTCTCTCGAACAGCCACTTCAGCAAGCCGTACAGCTGAAGCTGAATTTTGAATAGATGCATGAAGGTGTCATTGTGAGTGCTCGAGGGTGTATTTTATTGAAATAAATTTAGATAGTTTCTAAAAAAATGAAATGTAGTATTGCAAAAAAAGAATTCCGCATCAGCCATCTTTTTATAAGCATTATACTGATTTTGGGTGCGCAAAATAAATCATACGCTCAGGTTGATATGGAGCTGATTTTTGTGCCGGGCGGTACTTTTCTCATGGGCGATACTTGTTGCTATAGCAATCGAAAGCCTCAGCGAATGATTACTATCAACGATTTTTCGATTGGGAAGTATGAAGTTACGGTTGCGCAGTTTGCTCAATTTATACGTGCAACCTCCTATGTAACCGATGCCGAAAAGGGTGAAGGAAGTACTATTTTGAGGGGCGATAGTGATTGGCAAACCGTAGATTCTATTACATGGAGACATGATACCAAAGGCGAGAGAAATGTGCCGGACGATAAGCCTGTTATACACGTCAGCTGGAATGATGCAGTGGCATTCTGCGAGTGGCTTAGCCACACTACTCATCATACCTACAAGTTACCTACCGAGGCTGAGTGGGAGTACGCTGCTCAAGGTGGTCAGCAAGATGCGAGAAATAATTTTCGAACATTTTTTAGCGGAAGCGATACTATAGAAAAAGTGGCGTGGTACTTGGACAATACCAATACGGAAAACGGTGTTGAGCCTGTTGGGCAAAAAGCGCCCAATCGGTTAGGTATTTATGATATGACGGGAAATGTGTGGGAGTGGTGCTACGATTGGTATGCAAAGGAGTACACCCCCATTGATACGGTCAACCCGCTTGGTCCCGAAGTGGGGGAGCGAAGAGTAAATCGCGGTGGAAGTTGGCGTACGCCTGCTGTTCCTCAGAGCCACCTTACCCATCGAAGCAGCCTTAAGCCTAACAAGCAGGGAAACCTACTTGGTTTTCGTGTGGTATGTACCAGCTGTACGCAACAAGCGGGCAGATAGCTATCTTTATTTTACCATGCCAACACTATTGCACCTGTTGCAATGAGCACGCCACCCACAAGAGCCTTAGCATTAACGGGTTCTTTGAGAAATACGAAGGCCAAAATCATTACAAATACCACGCTCAGCTTATCAATGGGTGCCACGCGCGACACATCGCCCGTTTCAAGCGCCTTGAAGTAGAATATCCACGAAAGACCTGTAGCCAAGCCTGAAAGTACAAGGAAAATCAGGTTTGCCTTACTCAGGTCTTTTACTTCTTTTAGCTCACCGCTAAAAAGCACAATTCCCCAAGCCAAAATAAGCACAATGGCGGTACGTATGGCGGTAGCCACGTTACCGCTAATGCCTTTCACGCCCACCTTAGCCAATATGGCGGTAAGCGCGGCGAAGAATGCCGATAGTAGGGCGTAATATTTCCACATAGTTCAAAATTCTAAAGACATCTCCCTTTATCCCTCTCCAACGCTTAAAGCGCCCTTGTGTAATCAGGGCACATGCCCCTCTCTTGCGGAGAGGGGTTAGGGGAGAGGTGGTGAGTTTTGTGTTTTTTAAGTAACTATTCCTCCATTGCAAATTTATGGTATTTTTTGTTGCAAAACATTTGTAACGGAATAACGGCGTAAAAATGCAGTAACTTTGAATAAATGAATAGTCCCGACGGGACTTGATAAGTAGTTTTGTAAAAACATTTTGCCATGAAAAAAATCTACTTCCTGCTGCTTGCATTATTTGCATCGCAAGCGCTATGGGCTGCCGATGAGTGGCCGCAGGTGTTGCCCATTAACGGTGGCAACGTAACCATTTATGAACCGCAACCCGAAAGCCTTAAAGGTAATGTACTTAAATTTCGTGCGGCACTTTCAATTGTGAAAGGCAATGCCGACCCCGTGTTTGGCGCTATGTGGGCTACTGCCCAACTTGAAACCAACCGCGATACGCGTGAGGCTACGCTGACAAGTATTGCCGTTACTAACCTTCGCCTCCCCGATGTAAAGGATACGGCCAAAGTAGCGCAGTTGCATCAGTTGCTCGAAAGTGAGCTGCCCAAGCAGCATCTGGATTTTTCACTTGACCGCATTACGGCATCCATTGAGCAAGATAACGCTACGGATGAGAAGTTGAACAACACGCCTCCGCACATTATTTATGCCACGCAACCTTCATTGCTTATCCTCATTGATGGCGACCCCATTGTAAAGGATGATAAGGATATGGGCTTGCCTCGTGTGGTTAATACTCCATTCGTAATTGTAAGGCAAAGCGATAAATTTCACCTGTATGCAGCTGGAAAATGGTTTGTAGCATCAGAGCTGACGGGTAAGTGGTCGCTTGAAAGTTCGCCCTCGAAGGAGTTGAAAAATATTGCAGCAAAGCTGAAAGAAGCCGATGATAAGGCGAATGGCGATAAAACCACGTCAAATGTTACGCCCAATATTGTGGTGAGCACCAAGCCTGCCGAACTCATTCAGTCCAACGGTAAGGCTGATTTTAAGCCTATTCAGGGGACTAATTTGCTGTACGTTTCCAACTCAGAGGATAATATTTTTATGGATATTACCAACCAGCAATACTACATACTTGTTTCTGGTCGTTGGTATAGCAGCAAGTCGCTGGATAAGGACTGGACTTACGTTGACGGAAAAAGTTTGCCCAAGGATTTTGCAAAAATACCCGAAGGTTCAACTAAGGACGTGGTGCTGGCAAGCGTTCCCGGAACCAAGGCTGCCAAGGAGGCTGTGGCCGATGCGCAGGTGCCTCAAACTGCCAAGGTTGACCGTAAAAATGCTACTACAAAAGTTACCTACGATGGCAAGCCTCAGTTCAAAGCCATTGAGGGTACAAACTTGGAGTACGCTGTAAATACTTCGTCAACCGTGCTAAAGGATGGTAAAACCTACTATGCGGTGGATAACGGTGTATGGTTTACTTCATCAAGTGCCGAAGGGCCTTGGAAGGTAGCTACCGAGCGCCCTAAGGATGTGGATAAAATTCCCGCAAGCAATCCTACCTACAACGTAAAGTACGTTTACATTTATGATGTCACACCTGACTTTGTATGGATGGGTTACACGCCCGGCTATATGGGGTGTTACGTGGTGGGCGGTACTGTAGTTTACGGTACGGGCTTTTACTACGCACCGTGGGTTGGTGTGATGTACTATCCGCGCCCTGTAACGTGGGGCTTTTGCATGCACTACGGCCCGTACACCGGCTGGACTATTGGTGTGGGTGTGAGCGTAGGCTTTATGCACTTTGGCTTTGCTTTCCACCCGGGTCCGCCCGTAGGTTGGTGGGGAGCGCCCATGTATCACCCGCCTGTGTACTACCCGTATTCACACATGTATGGCCCGCGTCCTCCTGTGGTAGTTAACCACAATAATATTAACGTGAATATTAATAACAATATCAACGTAAACAACTCTAATAACAACCTGTACCATAATCGTACTAATGTAAGTACGCGCAATAACAACCTGTCGGGGGCAACGCGCACGCAACAGTCGCAACATGTGCAACCGCAGGGAGGCAATAATATGCACGTGGGTAAGGACGGTGGAGTGTATCGTCAGGAGCAAAACGGGCAGCTACAGCATCGCAGCAATAACTCTTGGCAACCCTCGCAATCTAACAATGAGCATAGGGATATTCAGCAAAATCGCCAGCGTGGTGACGAGCGCCAAAACAACTTCCAACAAATGCGAGGTGGACGTGACTTTGGCGGTGCCATGCGTGGTAATGGTAGAAGAATGTAAAAAGTGATAATTAGACATGCGATATGCGACTTGCGATTGAATTTTCGCATGTCGCATGTCGAGTATCTCAAATCTAAATCTTAAAAAAAATGGAAACTTGTTCACCTATTTGTGGCGCTTTTGCCAACATCAGCTGGGGCTGGTACGTATTGTCGGTATTTGTTGTATTTGCCGTGGGTGCGGTGTGGCACTCAAAGTTGTTTAACAAGGCTTGGGTTCGCGTATTCAAGGTAGAGATGATTGAAAATCCCAAACCTTCCATGTTTATTGGTACATTCTTGCTGCAATTTTGCGCCAGCGCTGTTTACGGCTTAGTATTCTTTGTACTAGTACAGTGGTCGGCTTGGGCAGCACTATTGGCGTTGGTAGGCTTTGCCGCATGGGAAAAAGGCAACCTTAAGTTCCAATTCTCGACCAGCTGGAGCGATTTTAAAATGGCTGCCATTATCCGTGCGGGATACCTGTTCTTGGCAGGCGGTATCTATATTTTGTTTGCAATGATTTAGTTGGCTCTCCTTTGTGAAAAAGAAAATCGCGCAGAAGTTATGCTTCTGCGCGATTTTTTGCAACATTCCTAAAGGTTAAATGCCGAGCGGCTTTACTATGTCAATGCGCAACCCAAGCGCATTGATAATGCGGTAAAATGTGCCGACACTTGGTTCTATAGTTCCTTTTTCAATGCGCGAAATGTACGACTTGCTGGCTCCGATGCGCTGCGCTAATTCTTCCTGCGTTACATGCTCTGTTTTGCGAGCATCGTGTATCACTTGCCCCATGCAGTAGGCGTATGCTTCCCTGCGAAATTCTTCACGCTCGGGAGTGCCTTCCTTGCCATATTTGGCATCCATTATGTCGTCAATGCTTGTCAAATTCTTATTTGTTAGCATAGTATTCCTCCTTTAACCTTATTGCTTTTGTAATTTCAGTTTCAGGTGTTTTTTGCGTTTTCTTTTGGAATCCATTGAATAGAATTACAATATTTCCCTCATCAAAGCAAAAGAACACACGGTAAATGTTACTTCCATACTCGGTTCTTAGTTCGTAAATCCCGTCTCTAATATGCTTTACAAATTTTTCTGAAACCCTATTTTGGGTTTTCAGCATATCAAGTGAGTAAAATATTTTTTTGACGGCGGTTTCCTCAAGCGTGCTTATAAAATCTAAAAAGTAATTTTTGTATGCTGTTATTTTACATCCAACCATCTACAAAGATAATAAAAGTTTCAATATAATGCAACTTTTAGTGCGACTATTTTGTTAGGGTTTCCATATCCTCCCAAAACTCCGGATAAGATTTATCCACGCTTTCTGCTTGGTTAATTACCACCTCGCCACTTGCGCGAAGGGCAGCCGTAGCCAGCGCCATAGCTATGCGGTGGTCGTTGTGCGAGCTGACTTCTCCGCCACCGATTGCACCACCCGTAATGAGCATATCATCGCCTTGCAACTCTATTTTTATTTCCAGCTTGCCAAATTCTTCTTGCAGCGTTAGCGCGCGGTTGCTTTCCTTGTGCGTAAGGCGAAGCGCGCCGCTAACCTTGCTTGTGCCTTCGCAACATGAAGCCAGCGCGGCTATGGCGGGGAATAAGTCGGGGCAGTCTGTAGCATCAAAAGTAAATGCTTTGAGCGGTGCTTGCGATGCCGTAATGGTGTTTAATGCGCCGCTTTGCTTGCCTTTTTCAATGCTGAGTTTTGCTCCGGCGCGATCCAGCACGATAATAATTTCCCTATCGGCTTGCGTGGAGTTAATGTCCAAGTTGCTAACGGTGGCGCTACCCGCAATGGCTCCCGCCACCAGTGGGCATGAGGCTCCGCTCCAGTCACCCTCTACATTGTAGGAGCAAGGTGTGTATTTTTGTTTTCCGCGTACGCGAAAAATTTCGTAGTTCTCATTTTCCACCACCACGCCAAACGACTTGAGTAGGGCAATGGTAATATCTACGTATGGTCGGCTTTTGAGGTTGATAACGTGAATCTCCGAATCGTTCTCAGCTAACGGTAAAGCCATGAGCAAACCTGTAAGCAGCTGTGAACTGAGGCTTCCGTCAATATGGGTTACGCCACCCTTCAGCGGTCCTTGTAGTATAATGGGAAGCTTTCCCTCGCATGTAGAAATGGTAACACCTAAATCGCTTAGCGGTGCCTCCACCATATCAATCGGGCGCTTGGTAAGTGAGCCGTGTCCTGTAATTTCCACCTTTTGCGAAAGCAAGGCAGCCACAGGCGTTACCATGCGCGTAAGTAGTCCCGATTCTCCACAAAATAATGATTTTTCTCCGGTATTTTTTGCAAAAAAATCAGAAGTAATGGTGTAGTCATTGCCGTGCTTTTCCACCATTGCACCAAGCGTGCATGCCACTTCCAGGGCGGCGGCGGTATCGTTGCATAGGCTGAGGTTACGTAGCGTGCTGGTGCCCTTTGCCAACAACGCTGCAACAACGGCGCGCTGTGCTACGCTTTTTGAAGCGGGGGCTACTATGCTTCCGCTAACGGTGGAGTACTTTACTGACTTCTTCATATACAAATTGTGCAACTTGTTCGGGGGTACGAGTATTGCTACTTACCAGCATCCATGCGGTTTTAGCATAGAGGAATTTTCTTTTTTCAAAAATATCCTTAGCGGCTTGCAGCGGATTTTCGTGGCGCGCCAGTATGGGGCGCGAAGGTACGTGTATGCGGCTCACGCACTTCTCGGGCGAAGCGTATATCCATACCACAATGCTATTCTCTTTAAGTAATTTGCTTAGCTCAGGCTGAGTAACCGCACCGCCTCCACACGATATAATGGATGGGGTGGGGCTAGCCAAAATCTCCTGCAGCACTTCATGCTCTTTTTCGCGGAAAAATGCCTCACCTTTTTCATTTATAATTTGCGGAACGGTTGCACCGCATTTTTGTTCCAATACCTCGTCGGCTTCTACTACGGGCATACCCAACTGCTTTGCCAGCAAGGGCGCCACGGTACTTTTACCTGCACCCATGAAGCCAATCAGCGCAACATGCTTTGGCGTTTTTTGCGGAAGTAAAGCCTTTTTCATGTTCTCAAAGTCGGGTTCCACGCCTGTAAAACGACGGTATGCGGGAGGACCTTGGTAAAGTAGCCAGTAGGCACCGTCAATAAATTTGCAGCCCACCTTTTTTGCCTTTTGCTCCAGCTTTGAATTGTGGTATATGGCGTCGAACAGTATATGCTGTGGGGTAAGCCATGCCTCGTTTAGTACGTCCACATCTTCATACAGCGTGTTGAGAATCATATCTACCTGAGGTACGATTTTTTCTATATCGCTCAATGCGCAGCATTCGCAGCCAATGCTTTCGGCCAGCGCTTTTGCCTTTTCTATGGTGCGATTGGCTACGGTTACTTTCGCGCCGTTGCTGTATAAGGCGTATGCCGCGGCGCTGCCCGCGCCACCTGCTCCAAGTACCAGGCAACGTTTTCCGGCAATGCTCACGCCGCCGTTTTCAATGCTTCCGCTTACGCCGAAAATATCGGTGTTGTAGGCGCAGGTTTTGCCATTTTCCAGCACCACGGTATTGCATGCTTTCAGTGCCTCTACTTCAGGACCGCGCTTGTCGCATAGGCGGGCAATGTCGCCTTTGTACGGTGCGGTAACATTCATGCCTGTTAAGCCCAGCTCACGAAACAGCTCCATCGCTTCCTCTGCATTTTCCGACGCAAGGCGAACATCGGAAAACTCATCGCTATGGTTGGGGTAGGCGTAGCCGAACAAAATGGGGCTTTTGCTATGTAAAACAGGGTGCCCTGTTATGCCAAAAAGTTTCATACTTCTTAATTTTAATCTACGAAGTTACGGAAAAATGAATAATGTTATAGGTGGCATTGATAAAAGATGTTGATGAAAATAATAAGACAAAAAACTCCCCAAATTTTGAGATAACTTGGGGAGTTTTTGCTTTAGTAATATGTTACTTTACAAAAATAGAGCAAGCATAAGAATAAGTTGTTCCATCAGTAAGGTTTTGCGCTACGCCGTTTTTCCAGAAGGTTGCAAATTTTCCGTTATATCCAGCTACATATACATCATTTTCAAATGCGTAGACAGAACGGGCCACAGCCCTATTCGTACCGTCAGTAAGATTTTGTTCTGTACCATTTTTCCATAACTTAGCTACCAATCCGTCATGTCCTGTTATAAATACATCATTATTAGAAACATAAATGGAATAGGCGTCGGCAAGACTCACACTGTCGGTAAGATTTTGCCCTACACCATTTTTCCACCATCTTGCTACGTTGGCGTTCGCTCCAAAAACAGGAGGGTATGGATCTTTTTTACCTACGGCATAAGTATTACCATTAGCTACAAAGACGGACGAAGCTTCGCTGCCGCCCATAAGCTCTTGCTCTACTCCGTTTATCCAAAGTTTAGCAACTTTTTCTGGCCATCTATTTGAAAAAAAATCAATAGCATACCCATATCCCGCCACATAAATATTAGTATCTGAAACACAAACGGATGAAGCAGAAATTCCGCCACTAAGCTCTTGTGGTATGCCATTTACCCATAGCATGGCTATGGGACTTGCTCCTATCGTTGCAGGAAGAATTAATTTGTATCCAACTACATATACGTTGCCATCATTTGTTATGTAAACAGAGGATGCAATAGCGCCATCTAAAAGTTCTTGCGCTACGCCGTTAACCCATAACTTAGCCCCACTGTCATACCCTGCAACATACACATCATTGCCAAAAACAAAAACAGACAAGGCCTCGGCATCATTAGTTCCGTCGGTAAGGTGCTGCGCTACACCGTTCTTCCAAATTGTTGCAACGCGCGTTCCATTTTCATTTTGATATACTCCTGCTACATATATATTAGGTTCTTGATATGTTTTTTCTTTGCCTTCGTCTGAGTTGCAGGAGGAAAATATGGCGACTAATACCATAGATACTGCGTAAAATAGGCTTTTCTTCATAGTATAATTTATTCAAGATAAATAGGTTGTGAAAAACAAATATACAAATAATATTTTCATTTTTCTTATCGCCTTTTTTCGGGGTTTCGTCGGATAAAACAAACGCTTGGAAGAATGTTATAATGTGACGTTGAATAAAAAACCTACTTTTGTGCACTTGATTGTTGCGAATAAACCAACTTATGAAAAAATACATACTCTATCCGCTTTTACTTATGTCATTTGTTACGCTTGCTATCAGCCCCAAAAAGTTTGGGGACACTCCGCATGGCGCTCGCAAGGAGCGCGTTCTTAAATCGTCCAACTACCGCGATGGAAAATTCCAAAACCTGAATCCTACGCCGCAGCTTACTGGCGATAAAGGTATGCCTGGTATGATGGTAGACTTTTTGTTTAAGAAGCATCCCAATGTTCGTCCCGATAGCACTGTACCTGCGGTAAAAACGGACTTGCATAGTTTCAATCCCGATGAGAATCTTTTGGTATGGTTCGGTCATTCATCCACCTTTTTTCAGGTGGGAGGTAAGCGCGTGCTGATTGATCCGGTGTTTAGCAAGGCAGCCTCGCCCGTGGCATTTTTCAATAAACCATTTAAGGGTACCAACATATACAGCGCAGCCGATATGCCCGAAATTGACTACCTCATCATCTCACATGATCACTGGGATCACCTTGATTACCATACGTTAATAGAACTGAAGCCCAAAGTGGGAAAAGTAATTTGCCCGCTGGGAGTAGGAGAGCACTTTGAGCGTTGGGGCTTTGATACTACACGTGTGGTTGAAATGGATTGGAACGATACGCTGCAACCCGATACCGATGTGGAGATTATTTGTTTACCTGCCCGTCACTTCTCGGGACGTGGGTTCTCACCCAACCAGTCGTTGTGGGCTTCATTCTTGGTAAAAACGCCTGAACTTACAGTGTATGTGGGTGGCGACGGTGGTTATGATACTCACTTTGCAGATATAGGTAACCGATTTGGCCCTATTGACTTAGCAATTCTTGAGGATGGTCAGTACGGTGAGGGCTGGAAGTACATACACATGATGCCCGAGGAGGTGGTGCAGGCCGGAAAGGATTTGAAGGCTAAGGTAGTTTTACCCGTGCACAACTCCAAGTTTGCGCTAAGCGTGCATCCGTGGCGCGAGCCGCTCAATAGGGTCGAGGCTGCCTACGATGGTAACAATTTTAAGCTGATTACCCCCATGATTGGTGAGCAAGTGTCGTTGCATGATACTATATTTGCTACCAAAATGTGGTGGAAAAATTAACTGCCCCCAACCCCCTAAAGGGGGCTATAACCGCAGTAGATTTACATGCAAATGTACAACTGCTAACAAACAGCCAATGTTATAGCCCCCTTTAGGGGGTTGGGGGTGAAAATGCGATTGCCTTATGGGAAATAAAATCCTAATATTTCTTACTGTTTTACTTTTTTGTAGTGTTGTGATAGCACAAAACACACCCAAAAAACTATCGGAGCAGGATAAAATAGAGCAGCTAATACAGGCGGTAGCGCAGCTGAAGGACGCGGAATTTATTCGCAGCGGCAAGGCGTATGATGCTCAAAAAGCGGCTTCGCACCTGCGCATGAAGTGGAGTAAAGCGGGAGATAAGGTAAAAACAGCGCAGGATTTTATTGATGGCATTGCCTCTACCTCATACCTAAGCGGCAAGCCTTACCATATTCGCTTTAAGGATGGGAGAGAAATTACTTCCAAAGAGTTTTTTGAGGGAAAACTAAAAGAGTTGGAGAAATAGCGGGCAAGTGTGTTTGCCTGCTACGCAGGCAGAATATTTCCCGCACATTCCTTCCAGCAGGCGAGCCTGCTGGCTACAAGGGGTGGCTGCTCCGCAGCCAAAAATTCAAAGTAATTTCTGATGCAAGAATTCAAGAATTATAACTATTTTCAATTCATTCTTTTTTCTATCTCTTCCATATTACTTGCCGTAATCTGTCCCGGTGCCGCCTCTTTCCCCAGCCCTGATGAGGCATAGGTAAACGGCGCTCCAAGATACAGGCAGGCAAAACGGGTAATTTTTCCCGCTTCACCCATAGCAAAGGCTATCAAATCTTTTTCGGTTTCGTAAAGTGATAAAACTCGCGCGCTATCCTGTTCGGAGCAAGCCGTAGTAATTAATTTTACTACATCGGCTCCCATATTTCGACACTCCGCAATAGTTTGCTTTAATTCCGCAATGCTTGGTGTGGCTTCAAAGTTGTGATAGGAAATAATCACCTTGCAACCTTTTTGCTTTGCAAAATTCACCAGTTCCTTACGGTAATTTTCCTCCGATTCCACTTCAATATCTACGTAGGCTGCACCGTGCTCAATAGCGTGCTTAAGCAAGGTTATACGCTCATTTTGCGAATATTTTCCCTCACGACAAGTTACAACCGTTGGAATGTTATGTTGTAGCAACGCCTGTATTTGCGCGGGTTGCATTTGCATAAGGTCAAGGCGTAGCTCCACCATTTGGCTGGCTTGCATTATTTTCTCACACTCCGAAAAATCGGTTGAAGTTATGCTGGTGCAAATTCTTTTTGTCATTTTACGATACTAAATCGAAGCGTCATTGCGAGGAGGGACGACGAAGCAATCTTTGAACTGCGCCGACGGCGCAACTTGAGAGATTGCCGCGCTTCGCTCGCAATGACGCTACTGGTTATTTTACAAGTTTTTTACTAGTCTTTCCAATTCCATCAACTTCACCTCCTTCACCTCACACCCGCCAATACCCACAGGCAAAATCAGGTGCAGCGAGTCGCCGCTTTTCTTCTTGTCCTTACGCATAGCGTTAAATAGGGTGGGGAGTGGAATGTCGGTATTGGTTGGCAAATGTAACGCAGTAAGCACATTCTTTACGCGCTCCAGCTCCGCAGCGTTCATTAATCCTAAATTTACCGAAACCTGCGAAGCCAAGCAAAGCCCAATGCTTACTGCCTCGCCATGCATAATAGTGGTGTTTTTTTCAATAGCGTGGGCAAAGGTGTGCCCAAGGTTAAGCTTGCGGCGCTCTCCTTGCTCCCGTTCGTCTACAGCTACTATGTCGGCCTTTATTTTTACCGATTCGTACACCAAATGCTCCAATACAGCGGCATCCTTTTGTAGCGCCTTTTCTGTTTTTTTTTCTATAAAATCAAAAAGCGGAGCATTGGCAATCATAGCCGCCTTCACAATTTCCGAAAATCCTGCCGTAAACTCTTTTTGCGGAAGCGTGGCAAATGACTGAGGATCGCAAATCACAAATTGCGGCTGAGCAAATACGCCCAACATATTTTTAAAACCTTCGTAGTTCACTCCGTTTTTCCCACCTACGCTGGCGTCGACCTGTGAAAGTAGGGTAGTGGATACGAAACCAAATGAGCATCCGCGCATGAAAATAGAGGCAATAAAGCCTGTAATGTCGCACACAATACCGCCACCGATACCCAGCAAAAACGTCTTTCTATCGGCTTCTAAATTAATTAACTCCGAGGTAATGTAGTCAATTGTTTTGAGTGTTTTGTGCGTTTCACTGCCCTCTATTTCTATGGTGGGGTGGGCATCGCATAGCGCGCTAAAGTGTTTGCGCACGTTGCGTTCGGTTATAATAATTACCTGCGACTGTGGTAAGTATTTTTTGATATTTACAACCGACTCGCCCACTAAAACGCGCGAACCGTGTAGGGTTATTTCTTTCATGGCGTCAAAAAATCGTAAGATTACAAAAGTAAAGATTTTTTACGATTGCTGAAAAAGTGCTAACTTGCATGATTAAAATTATGTGGCTATGCTCTTCGGTTTTATTATTATCATCATATCTATTTTACTCAGCTCTTTTTTCTCGTCAGCCGAAATTTCGCTTGCGGCTTCACGGCACATTAAGCTTAAGCAGCTGGCCGATGAGGGCAACGAAAAAGCGAAGCAGGTGCTGGCATTGCAGGGTAAGCCGGGTAACTTCTTTACCGTGGTGCAAATTGGGATAAATGCCGCTGCTATTTTTGCGGGTATTGTAGGCGAAGCACACCTTGCTCATCGCTTTGCCGTACACTTCGAGCCCTTTCTCTTGCCCGAAACCGCGTTCCGTGTTGCTCAGGTCGTTTCTTTTGTGCTGGTTACCGTGCTATTTATTCTGTTTGCTGACCTTATCCCTAAGCGTATCAGTATGATGACTCCCGAAAAGGTAGCCCTGTTTGTGGTGCGCCCCATGCGCTTTTGCCTTGCACTTTTTCGTCCCTTTGTCTTTGTACTCAACGGCACGGCCAACCTTTTCTTCCGCCTGTTTGGCATACCCATTGAAGTAAAGGAAAACATTACCTCCGACGACGTGTACGCCATGGTGGAGGCGGGTGCTATGGCGGGTGTGCTGGGCAAGCAGGAGCATGAGCTGATAGAAAATGTGTTTGAGCTCGATAGCCGTTCCGTATCCTCCATTATGACGGTGCGCGAACAAATTACGTGGTTTGACGAGCGCGATACGCAAGAAATAATGCGCCAAAAGGTAGAGCGCGACACGCACTCGCAGTACCTAGTGTGCAAAGGGGAAATTGACGTAATCCTTGGATACGTAGACTCCAAGGATTTGCTCACAGCTGTATTAAACGGTCGTGATTTCAACATAAAGGAAAAAAGCAATCTGTATTCACCGCTGGTAATACCCGATACGCTGAGCATTTCGGATGCGCTCAAAAGTTTCCGTGGCTCCAAGGAGAATATTGCTGCCATTGTAAACGAGTACGGCTTGGTGGTGGGTATTATTACGCTAAAGGATATTTTGGCGGCGCTTATGGGCGATTCGCTTAATACAGGCATTGAAGACCAAGTGGTGAAGCGTGATGATAACTCGTGGTTGGTGGAAGGCGCTACTGCTATTGCAGATGTGATGCGTGCGCTCAACATTGATGAGTTTCCCAACAGCGCTAACTTTGAAACCATTGGTGGCTTTATGATGTACACCCTTAGGCGCATTCCCAAACGCACGGACTTTATTATGCATGCTGGATATAAGTTCGAGGTGGTGGATATTGACTCTAATAAGGTAGATCAGATTTTAGTGACTAAAAAGGTTGATCAAGTTTGATTTGCTGTATATTAATTGAGTGGATTACGTAAAAAACATATAACCATGAAAGTAGTTCTTACTATTGTAATTTTTTTTGGAGTGATGACATCATTTGCCCAAGATGTAATGATTATGCGCTCAGGTAAGGAAGAAAATGTGCGCGTAGAGGAGGTGGGAAGTGAAAGCATTAAGTATAAAAAAATGGATAACCTCGATGGGCCAACCTATGTTGTACCCAAGGCAGATGTATTTATGATAAAATATGCCAATGGAGCAAAAGATGTATTTAATGTACAGGCGAATATGTCGAATCAGCCCATAGTTATGTATGATAAAAAGTCACCGGTGTTAGCATGGTTTTTCTCCTTCCTGCTAGCCGGAGGAGGGCAGTACTATAATGGAGATTACGGTAAAGGTGCGCTCATGACGGGAGTAGAGGTGGCTTCTTTGATTGGTATGGTGGTGAGTGCTGCAAATATGTATCCCTATGATAGCTACTCGTATTATGGTAATAGAACGACCAGCATGGGAGCGGAGGCTGCAATGTTGGCATTTACTGCAATATATTTTGCTAATAGTCTTTGGTCAATGATAGATGCTCCAGTTCGTGCTGGAGAGATTAATAGAAGTCGCGGATTGATGAGTTGGGATGTAGGTAAAAAGGCAAATTTGTCGCTATGTCCAGACTTGCAGCTGACCTCTACCTTTGGACAGAATACAACATTTGCACCATCTTATGGTGCTAAGTTGACGTTGAAAGTGCGATGATGTGATAAACGCAACCCATTCTAACAACTAATTATCTATGAAATTAAAACAACCACTTACAATTATTGTCTTTTTAACCATGGTGGCTGTAGTAGGGTGTAGCATAAGATCTAACGAACTTACTACTAACGTTGACACATTGGTGGTTGATACTATAAAAAACTCTCCAAAAGGAACTCAGCGCACGTATGAGTTTAAAATAAAAGGGGATGATGAGGGCGGTAATATTAAGAGCTTTACTGTTGCTGTGAATAATGCTGTCGTCATGGTAGATGGTGAAGATGTTACCAATCTCATTGTTAAACTTGAGCAATCCGGCGAACGATACAGCTTTACCCGTACGGTTGAAGTTATACCAAGTGCCGATGGGCTACACGCTATTACTGTCACGCAGCGTAACGCCTTTAATCAGGTTACTTCGCTTGAAAAACGGTTGTACTCATTCACCAACATGTTACCAAAGGTAGGTGTTACCTACACTGTTGATTCGGTGAGGGGCGATTACTCCTTTGATTTTACCACTAGCCATGACCGCGATCAACGCTGGGGTGGCGCTCTTGATAGCTTATTTATAAAAGGCGTATTTCACATTGCCAGTACAGATGTGGACTCAACTTGGTTGGTAGCGCTTGATGTTAAAAATCAAGGATTGACTCACACTGAGACTATCCTTAATGATGATACGGAGAGGCTTAAGAAACTATCTTGTTGGGTAAAAGATAATGAAGGCGCCATTAGCGATACCGTACATTTTAGCATTGGGCATGCGGAGGCAACACCCACTGTAATGGGTAAGAGGTAACAATTTGTAAGCACTATTATTTAAAGTGTCTTATTTGTAGATAATTGATTATTAGATGTTTATTTTAATGACTTGAAAATTCCCAAATAAATTTTTCAAAAAATCGCCCATCCCACTAAAAAAGTATTACCTTTGTAACCATAAATTTTGTGCAGCATGAGTTCGCTTCAACGATTTTACGGATTCTATTTTTACTATCAACACGCCGAGCGGGGTTGCACGAATTCTATTGTCTAAACTGAATACAAGATATATCGTAAATCCCGCACAGCGTTGCGGGATTTTTTTATTTGTAAAAGCAAAAAATGGAAGATCGAAAACGGATAGCAATTCAAGGTGTGGCGGGTGCCTTTCACGAGGTAGCCGCATGGAAGTATTTTGGAAAAGATATAACAGCGGTGGAGTGCGATACCTTTCGTATATTGTGCCGCAAGTTGCACGATGGCGATGTGGATTTTGCCCTTATGGCTATTGAAAACACCATTGCCGGTACGCTGATGCCCAACTACTCGCTCATAAACGAGTTCGGATTGAAGATAGTAGGAGAGGTTTTTTTACATATCGAAATGCAGCTGATGGCGCTGCCGGGTGTGCAGCTATCGCAAATTGAGTACATCCATTCACACCCCATAGCCATTGCGCAATGCCGCGAGTACCTCGATACGCTACCCGATAGCATTACGGTGGTGGAGAAAAACGATACGGCGGAATCAGCGCAGCTCATAGTGAGCAAGCAACTGAAAAATACGGCAGCCATTGCTGGAGCGCAGGCGGCGGAGTTATACGGGTTACAGATTATTGCACCAAATATCCATACCAGCAAGCAAAACTTTACCCGCTTTTTTGTGCTGGCACGCGAGGCGCAGCATGTGGACAACGCCAACAAAACCTCGCTTTGCTTTGAGCTCGAACACCGCAGCGGCTCTTTGGCAGAGGTGCTTATGCTGTTTGCTATCAACGGTTTGAATTTAACCAAAATACAATCCGTTCCCATTCTCGGAAAACCTTATCAGTACAGCTTCTTTATTGACTTGGAGTGGAATGATGCCGCGCTTTATTGCAGCGTAATGAGGCGCTTCTCCGAAAAAGTTACCAGCTACACCATACTTGGAGAGTATGAGCGCAAGAGCTTGCATCTGGTAGCATAGAGAAATGCGCATGGCAAACGCAATCTGTTATAGCCCCCTTTAGGGGGGTAAATTTTTAATTCTCAATTTTTAATTATAAAATGGTCGTTACATTCGTAGGTTTAGGTCTCATAGGCGGTTCTGTAGCCATATCATTGCGCAAGCGCGGTTTTGCCACACGCCTTATAGGTGCTGATGCCAATGAAGCGCACACCGCGCAAGCGTTGGAGTTGGGTTTGGTGGACGAAATTCTACCCCTTGATAGAGCAGTAGCGTTAGCCGATATGGTGGTGCTGGCTATCCCTGTTAATGCCGCGCGCGAGCTGCTACCACATGCACTCGACTTACTTAAAAAAGATGCCGTGCTGGTGGATATGGGCTCAACCAAAAGCGGCATTTGCGCCGTGGCGCGTAAGCACCCTAAGCGCGGACAGTATGTGGCATCACACCCCATGGCGGGTACCGAGTATTCGGGCCCCACAGCCGCTATCGACAATCTTTTCGACGGCAAAAAAGCCATTGTATGCGAGCATACCCTCAGTGCCGACTTGGCGCTCAACCGCGTGCTGGCTATGTACCGCGCACTTAACATGGATGTTCTTTTCTACACCAATCCCGATGACCACGACCGCCACGTAGCCTACGTTTCGCATATATCGCACGTCAGCTCGTTTATGCTTGGACTTACCGTGCTGGAGGTGGAAAAAAGCGAAAGCCACATTCTCGACCTTGCCGGAACCGGTTTTGCCTCCACCGTGCGTTTGGCAAAAAGTTCCCCCGAAACATGGACGCCTATTTTTATACAAAACGCCGACAGCATTTCACATGCCCTTGATAGGTACATCGAGAATTTACAACTATTTAAAAATAAAATAGATGAAAAGGACATAGATGGCTTGAATAAGCTGATGACCGAGGCCAACGAGATAGGAAAAATAATTAAGTAAACAGTTCAACAATTCAACAACAAAGCAATTCAACAATATTATGAAGCTCGACTTAGAAATCACCCCTATTGAAAACCATTTGGAAAATCCCCGCTGGCCGTTGCTTATAGCAGGCCCGTGCAGTGCCGAAAGCGAAGAGCAAATGCTTGATACCGCCCGTCAGCTGAAGGAGTCAAAGCGCATCAGCTACTTCCGTGCCGGCGTGTGGAAGCCTCGCACCCGTCCCGGCGCCTTTGAAGGCATGGGCGTGGTGGCTCTTAAATGGTTGGAAGCCGTGAAAAAGGAAACAGGTTTGCTCACCGCTTGTGAGGTGGCAACTGCCGAACACGTGGAGTTAGCGCTTAAGTACAACGTAGATATGCTGTGGGTAGGTGCGCGTACCTCGGCCAATCCCTTTTCAGTGCAGGATATCGCTGATACGGTGAAGGGTAGCAATGTAGCAGTACTGGTGAAAAATCCGGTTAACCCAGACCTGCAGCTCTGGATTGGCGCTTTGGAGCGTATTAACCGTGCTGGTATTACCAAGTTGGCAGCCATTCACCGCGGGTTTTCTTCGCACGAAAAAACGGTGTACCGCAACGAGCCCATGTGGAATATTGCCATTGAGCTCAAAACCATGTGCCCGCAATTGCCCATCATTTGCGACCCGAGCCACATTTCGGGTAAGCGCGAGTTGGTACCGCTGGTAGCGCAAAAGGCGCTCGACCTCAATATGGACGGGCTTATGGTAGAGTCGCACAACAATCCTTGCGTGGCAAAAAGCGATGCCGACCAGCAGCTGCTCCCTAAGGATTACGCGCAAATGATTCAAGCCTTGCAGCTGCGCGAAATCAACCCAACGAAGCCCGAATTACGTACGGAGTTGGACGATTACCGCCGCCAAATTGATATGCTCGACGATGCCATTTTCCAAACTTTAGGTAAACGTATGGATTTGTCTAAAAAAATCGGACAGTACAAAAAGAACAACAACGTAATGGTTTTACAACTAAATCGTTGGGAGGAAATTTTGCAAAAGCGCGTACAATTTGGTCAGGCTATGGGATTGCGTGATGACTTCTCTAAAAAGTTGCTGGAGCTTATTCACGAAGAGTCCATTAACCTACAAACCGAAATAATGAATGCAAAATAGTTGTAAATCAGTAAAAACAATTATTTTTGTATCCTTAACCCGCTACATTTAATACCCAAGTGAGTATGGGAGTAGAAGTAAGGAAGATTCAGAGTAAAAGGGAGTTGCGTGTGTTTATTCGATTCCCACACATGTTGTATCGCTCTTCGCCTAATTGGGTGCCACCCATGGATATAGGCGAATTGTGGACGTTTGATAGAGAAAAGAATCCTTCCTTTAAACACGGAGATGCCGACTTTTTTTTAGCATACAAAAATGGCGAGGTCGTAGGACGCGTAGCAGCATTGGTTAACTATCGCGCTAACGCCAAAAGCGGTTTGAACTATGCTCGCTTTGGTTGGATTGACTTTGTGAACGACTATGAAGTGTCGGCAGCATTGCTTAAGGCTGTTGAAAATTGGGCTAAAGAAAAGGGACTTACCGGTGTGCACGGTCCATTTGGTCTTACCGATTACGATTACGAGGGTATGCTCATTGAGGGATTTGAAAATCCCGGAGGAGTAACCGTTATATACAACTACCCGTACTATCCTGTACACTTGGCACGTCTTGGCTATGATAAGGCCGACGATTGGTTGCAATTCAAGCTGCCGGGGTCTCAATCCGTACCGAAAAAAGTGGATGTAGTACGCCGCATGGTGGATTCGCGCTATAAGTTACGTGCCGTTTTTCCCAGAACAGGCTTTCAGTATAGGCGACTTGTTCGCCAAATGATGGGGGTAGTAAACCTCGCTTTTGCCAACTTATATGGTTTTGTAGAGTACACCCCCGAGGAGGCTAAGTTTTTTGCCGATAACTCAGGTATCATAGCCCGCTACAACCTTAGCTGTTTTATAGTGGATGAGCATGATAATATGGTAGCCTTTGCTATTATTATGCCCTCACAAGTCAAGGCCTTTCAGCGTTCCAAAGGAAAATTATTTCCCTTCGGCATTTTTCGCATTTGGGCGGCTAAATACTTCTTTAAAGATGTTGAGTTGACGTTGATGGGGGTGCATCCCGATTGGCAAAACAAAGGTGTACATGCCTTACTGCATGCCAAACTCAACGAAATGTTTATACGTCGCAAAGTGCGCTACGCCATAACCAACCCTCAGCTGGAAACCAACGTAAAAGCCATTGGCGTGTGGAACAACTACCTGCGTGAGCAGTACACACGTCGCCGTTGCTTTGTAAAAAAGTTGGACTAAACAAAATCGCGCTATTTTTCTTATCTTTGCACTTCTTTTTGTAAAACATTCTGTCATTGCGGGCTTGGTCCGCAATCTCTTGTGCACTGTAATCACATTTTACCATGATAAAAATTACCTTCCCCGACGGCAGCTACCGCGAATACGAAAGCGGCGTAACTCCCTTACAGGTAGCCGAAAGTATTAGTCCGCGTCTGGCGACCGATGTGCTTAGCGCAACCGTAAATGACGAGTTGCAAGATTTACGCTTTCAAATTACTGCGGATTCAACGTTGAAGCTACATAAGTTTGACGATGCAGAGGGAAAGCATGCCTTTTGGCACTCCTCGTCACACCTTATGGCAGAGGCGCTTGAGCAGCTGTTTCCCGGTATAAAATTCGGTATTGGTCCTGCCATCGAAAACGGTTTTTACTACGATGTGGATCCCGTAAAGCCTATTGTAGAGGCCGATTTGGAGAAAATAGAAAAGAAAATGCTGGAGTTGGCGCGCGAAAAGCAAACTTTTGTTCGCCGCGAAGTTTCCAAGGCCGAAGCACTTAAAACCTTTGCCGATAAGAGTGAAATCTACAAGGTGGAAATGATAAACGACCTTCAAGACGGTACTATCAGCTTCTACACCTGCGGCACATTCACCGACCTTTGCCGTGGCCCCCACATTATGGATTCATCCATTGTAAAGGCAGTGAAGCTTACCGCAATTGCCGGTGCCTACTGGCGTGGCGACGAGAAGAACAAGATGCTTACCCGCATTTACGGTATCACCTTCCCCAAGCAAGGCTTGCTCGACGAGTACCTGAAAATGTTGGAAGAGGCTAAGCGTCGCGACCACCGTAAAATAGGTAAAGAAATGGAGCTTTTCACCTTCTCCGAAAGGGTAGGACAGGGCTTGCCCATGTGGTTACCTAAGGGTACCGCATTGCGCCTGAGGTTGGAAGACTTTCTGAAAAAGTTGCAGAAAAAATACGGCTACGAGCAGGTAATTACTCCGCATATCGGTCACAAAAACCTGTACGTGACTTCAGGTCACTATGCCAAGTATGGTAAGGACTCGTTCCAACCTATCAAAACCCCGTACGAAGGTGAAGAGTTCTTGCTTAAGCCTATGAACTGCCCGCACCACTGTGAAATGTACCGTAGCAAACCTCGTTCGTACAAAGATTTACCTGTGCGTTTTGCCGAGTTCGGTACCGTTTACCGTTATGAGCAAAGCGGTGAATTACACGGACTTACTCGTGTTCGAGGTTTTACTCAGGACGATGCTCACTTGTTCTGTATGCAGGAGCAAATCAAGGATGAGTTCAAGAAAGTAATAGATATCATTCTTTACATCTTTAAATTACTTGACTTTCAGGATTACACAGCGCAGGTTTCGTTGCGCGACAAAGTAAATCGTGAAAAGTATATTGGTAGCGATGATAACTGGGAGAAGGCCGAGCAGGCTATTATTGAGGCTGCTGCCGAAAAGGGGCTGAAAACCGTTGTAGAATACGGTGAAGCCGCTTTCTACGGTCCCAAGCTCGACTTTATGGTGCGCGATGCCATTGGTCGTAAGTGGCAGCTGGGTACCATTCAGGTAGACTACAACCTGCCTGAACGCTTTGAACTCGAGTACGTTGGTGCCGACGATAAGCGTCACCGCCCCGTAATGATTCACCGTGCGCCATTTGGCTCTATGGAGCGCTTTGTGGCAGTGCTTATTGAGCACACAGCGGGTAAATTCCCCCTATGGCTTACACCCGAACAAGTTGTGGTGTTGCCCATTAGCGATAAGTACAACGACTATGCCAAGCAGGTAGCCGAGCAGCTCAACGGTGACGATGTTCGTACCATTACCGACCTTCGCAACGAAAAGATTGGCAAGAAGATACGTGATAACGAAATGCAACATATTCCGTACCTACTCATTGTAGGCGAGAAGGAGGCTGCCGAAGGCACCGTATCTGTACGCCGTCAAGGTGAAGGAGATAAAGGTGCTATGATCATTTCCGACTTTATCAAACACGTAAATACCGAGGTAGAAAAGATGATGACAGCCTAAAAGGTTGAAAAATTTTCTCAAACCCTTGCATTTTTGGTAAAAAAACACGAAATTTGCGCCCTAATTGTCGGAGTGTCACTTTGGTGCGTCGGTAATTACTTAATAGATAGTTAATTGGAAGTTTAATAAATTTAGGAGGACCATCTTATAAACAAGCAACCTTACAGGCCTAAGCCCAGTTTTCCGCCAAAGCCACGCCCTTTCGGTAGGCCTATGCCTCAGCCACGTCAGAATGATTCCGGTTATAAAATTAATCGTGAAATTCGTGTGCCACAAGTACGTTTGGTGGGAGATAATATTGAAAACCAGGGTGTTTATGCTACGTCTGAGGCTGTGAAAATGGCTGAAGCGTTGGAGTTGGACTTGGTGATGATTACTGAGCAAGCCGATCCGCCAGTTTGTAAGATAATTGATTTTCAAAAGTTCCTTTACCAGCAGCGTAAAAAGCAAAAGGAAATGAAAGCCAACACTGTAAAGGTGGAGGTAAAGGAAATTCGTTTTGGTCCTAATACAGGTGAGCACGATTACGCCTTTAAGCTTAAGCATGCCGAAAGTTTTCTTAAGGAAGGCGATAAAGTAAAGGCTTACGTATTTTTCCGCGGACGTGAAATTATGTTCAAAGACCAAGGCGAGGCCCTGTTGGCACGTTTTGCAAGTGAGTTGGAAGAGTGGGCTAAGGTAGAAATGCTGCCAAAGCTCGAAGGCAAACGTATGAACATGATTCTTGCCCCGAAAGCCAAAAAGTAAAAACGAAAACGTTATAAACGTTCAAACGTTATAACGTTATAAACGCATACAGCTAATTTATAACCATAAAAACACACGAAGATGCCAAAAATGAAGACGAACTCGGGAGCCAAAAAGCGTTTTGTGCTCACCGGTTCAGGAAAAGTTAAGCGCAAGCACGCCTACCTACGCCACATTTTGACTAAGAAGACCACTAAGCAAAAACGCAATTTGTCGCATTCTGCTTTGGTTCACGAGTCAAATGAGAAGCAAATCAAGGCTTTGCTTGTAAAGTAGCCTACGCTACACCTACTATTTTAATTAACCGAATGATTTAGCAGGAAAGATTTGCGAAGAGGGCAAACGCTAACCATTCACCAAAACAAAAGGAGAGAAGAAAAATGCCACGTTCAGTCAATAGTGTCGCTTCACGCGAAAGACGTAAAAAAGTACTTAAGTTAGCCAAGGGTAACTTCCTGGCCCGTCGCAACGTATGGACGGTTGCCAAGAACACCGTTGAAAAAGGTTTAACTTACGCTTACCGCGACCGCCGCGCCAAAAAGCGCGACTTCCGCTCGCTGTGGATTCAGCGTATCAACGCAGCAGTACGTCCTCAAGGTATGACCTACTCAGTATTCATCAACAAGCTTAACCAAAAGGGTGTTCAACTTAACCGTAAGGTGTTGGCCGATTTGGCGATGAATCACCCAGAGGCGTTCCAAGCCGTTGTAAACTCAGTAAAATAAATTTAGACTACGATATAAATTAGCTGTGAAAAGGGAAGCATTTGCTTCCCTTTTTCTATTTTTACAAAATGAAAAAAATCATAATCATAGGTGCCACATCAGGCATAGGGCGTAATATTGCCGAGCGCTACGCGCAGCGGGGTGACATGGTGGGCATTACGGGACGGCGTACCGAACTATTGGAGGAAATTCGCCAGAAGTACCCTAATAACGTGCATATTAAAACTATGGACGTGTGCTTGAGCAGCGCTACAGCCCAGCTACAGGGGCTGGTGGATGAAATGGGAGGGATAGATATGCTGTTTATTAACTCAGGCATAGGTAAATCCAGCCGTGATAACCTTGATTTGGCAATGGAGTTACGTACGGTGGAAACCAACGTGCTTGGGTTTGCTGCGCTGATAATTTGGGGCTATAACTACTTTAAGGCATGTGGCGGCGAGGGGCATATTGTGGTAACTTCATCGGTGGCAAGTGTTCGCGCACTAAGGCAGGCACCTTCGTATTCAGCAAGCAAGCGTTTTGTGCGTCACTATGTAGATTGTCTGGCAGCACGGGCACGACATGAAAAGTTGGCCTTGCGCTTTACTACGCTCATGCCCGGCTTTATTGATACCGATTTGTTGAGTGGTGAACAACGCTATCCGCTTCTTGTCTCGCTAAATACGGCTTGTGACCAGATTTTTAAAGCTATAGAGCGTAAAAAACGGTCGGTATACCTGCCTTTTAGATGGAATTTTGTAGTGTTCGCATGGCGCTTAATCCCGCGCTGGATTTGGGAAAGATGCTAATTTGTTGATAAATTAACGTGCGGAAGGGTGGCAATTTGCTTCCCTTTCTTTATTTTTACAAGTTAATAGGCGACATGCGATTATTCGATGTGCGACGCTCGACTAATCGAGATTTTCGCAAATCGCAGGTCGAGTATCGCAAGTCCAATTTTTAATTCTTAATTATAATGAACATTGCCTTAATCGGTTACGGAAAAATGGGGAAGGAGATAGAGGCCATTGCGAAAGAGCGTGGTCACAATGTCACCCTAATTATTGATATAAACAATCGTCAGGAGTTGACGGCTGAGAATTTGAAAAAATGTGATGTTGCCATTGAGTTTACCTCGCCCGAAACGGCGGTGGATAACCTAAAGGCTTGCTTTGCAGCAGGAATTCCGGTTGTTTGTGGTTCAACAGGTTGGTTGGAGAAGATAGAAGAGGTGAAGCGCGATTGCATGGAGAAAAATAGCGGTTTCTTTTACGCCTCCAACTATAGTGTGGGAGTTAATATCTTCTTTAAAATCAATAAGATGTTGGCAAGTATGATAAATGCTACCGACGGATACAGCCCCAGTATGGAGGAGGTGCACCACACTGAAAAGAAGGATGCTCCGAGTGGTACGGCTATTACCTTGGCCGAAGTTATTATGAGCGAGATCAATTCGCTTAAGAAGTGGGTTAATAAAGCAGCAGAAGCGGTAGGAGAATTACCTATTGTGTCGGTGCGTGAAGCTAATGTGCCCGGTACACATACCGTGCGCTATGAGTCGGACGTGGATTACATAACCCTGAGTCATGTGGCAAAAAGCCGTAAAGGTTTTGCGTTAGGAGCAGTACTCGCCGGCGAGTTTATGAAGGGTAAAAAGGGGTGCTACGGCATGGATGATTTGCTGAAGTTGTAACCTTGAATTTATTTCAAAATGGCGTGTTTTTAGCTGAATAGAAATTAGTTCTATACTGTTCATAAAGTCGATATTTTTAATTTAAGTATCTAAAAATAAGGCGTTTGAATTTGTTGATAACTTTGTGTTCAGGGCTTTTAGTGTTTAGTGGTAAAATAGTTGTGGTTATGCCATGCTAGGTCTTGTAAAAGGGCTTAATCGGACAAAATTTATATCTGAAAAATGAACAAAATTCTCTCCATATACCGTAACCGTTGGTTTAGGTTTTCCATGGTTGCCTTGCTGTATTTGTTGTTTGTAATATGGTTGGGTAACTACTGGTTTTTGATTGGTGAACTCATCATTTTCGATATTTACATTTCGAAAAAAGTACGTTGGGCATTTTGGAAACCTAAGCGCGATAAGGACGGAAAGCGTGAAAAGGGAAAGCGTAATGCTACGTTGGAGTGGGTGGATGCCATTATTTTTGCAGTGGTAGCGGCTACCATTATTCGTATGTTTTTCATTGAGGCATACACCATTCCTACCTCGTCAATGGAGAAAACCATGATGGTGGGCGACTATTTGTTTGTGAGCAAAACAGCCTATGGCCCCAAGGTGCCTAACACGCCTGTGGCTTTTCCGTTGGTGCATCACACCCTGCCATTTACGCAGTTTACTCCCTCATTCTCAACCATAATTCAAAATCCCTACCGTCGCTTGAAGGGTTTTGGAGAGGTGGAACGGAATCAAATTGTAGTCTTTAATTTTCCTGAAGGAGATACGGTGGTGGCGCAGCGTCAGAATGAGAGCTACTATGGACTAGTGGCGCAATATGGTCGTGAAAAGTTATGGAAGAATTACGATATACTTGTGCGTCCTGTGGACAAGCGTGAAAACTACATTAAGCGCTGCGTGGCAGTATCCGGCGACTCGCTGTATATCTCTCATGGTCAAGTGTATGTGAATGGGGTAGCGCAGGAGTATTTTCCGCAAATGCAGTATAACTATTTTATACAGACTAATGGTACACCTATCAATGCTAAAATGCTGGACGACATGCGTATACCAAAGGCTGATAGGCTTTACAGCCCACAGTATGGCGTGTACGAAATGCCGCTTACACAGGATGAGTTGGCGAAAATACAAAAGCTACCTAACATAACCAACGTGGTGAAGCGTGATAATGTTGATCCTCGTGCTTACATGCAGCGCGTATTTCCACAGGCGGCAAAGCTGAGTTGGACGGAGGATAACTATGGCCCCATTTGGGTGCCAAAGAAGGGTGCTACGGTGGAGTTGGACAGCACATCACTACCGTTTTACCACCGTATAATCACTGTTTATGAGGGTAATATGTTGGAGGTAAAGGATGGTAAAATCTTCATCAACGATGCAGAGACCAGTACCTACACCTTCAAAATGAACTACTACTGGATGATGGGAGATAATCGCCACAACTCGCTAGATTCACGATTTTGGGGGTATGTTCCCGAAGATCATGTGGTTGGAAAGGCTTCCTTTGTGTGGCTATCGCTCAGCCCCGACCGTAAATTTCCCATGAATATTCGTTGGAATAGGATATTTAGGTTTATCTAATCACTCGTAAAAGGTTGTGATAAAAAAACTTAAGCGGCACTACAAATGCCGCTTTTTTTGTGCCGTAATAAACATTGCGGCGGCGTTTAGGCTTATTTAAATCAGTTTTTTATAAAGAAGCTAAGTCGAAGAGTAACTTTAGGAAAGTTCTCCTAACTTTGTAAGCAACAAAAGCTTACTACTTATGAAAAAGTTATTCGCTGCTTTTTCTATCATGTTGATAGCAAGCACCCTGCTGCATGCCCAAACGGCAGACTCCACAAAGGCTGAACCTGCCGAAAAACCAAAAATCTCCTTGTTTGATGAACAGGATGGTTATTTTGACCTGAGCGATTTCGTGATTAACTACCACGGCTTTATTCCTGTTCCCATAATCATTACAGAGCCAGCCATAGGTGGCTTTGGTGGTGCTGTGGCTCCTGTTTTTATTGCTCCAAAAAAGTTGGGACGCGAGTACTACGCACAGCATCCGGGCGAGGCGCCCATTCCTCCCGATATTACAGCATTATTTGGTGGCTATACCGTAAACAACACATGGATGGTGGGGGGCGGACGCATGGGCACATGGGTGAAGCCTCGCATACGCTACGTTGTTGCTGGCGGTTACGGTACGGTGAACATGTCGTTTTACAAGCAGCTGGAAGATCAGCTGGCCATTCGTATTTTTGGCAGTGAGTTGGAAGCTGACATGAGCATGAAAGCAGCCGTGGCTTTTGGTAAAATAACGCACCAGCTTAAGGGTACCAACCTATTTGCCGGAGTGCAGTACCTGTTTATGAATACCAAAGCGGGCTTACAAAATAATATGGATAGCATTCCGCCCTTACTTTCTAACCTTGCAGATAAGGAGGTGACAAGCAATATTAGCCAGCTGGGAGCGGTGGTAGAATACGATGATCGCGATAATACCTTTACTCCCAACCGCGGGCTTCGCATTCACACGCAGGCTAACTTTTCCGAAGATTTCTTAGGCAGCGATTTTAACTATCAAATAATTGATGCCTACGTTGCTTACTACTACTCATTTGTTTCGCCTGCCATTACGCTGGGTGCTCGTGGAGAAGTACAGCAGGCGTGGAATGATATACCGTTTTATCGCAAGCCTTACGTGGATATGCGCGGTATTCCCACTGCACGCTATCAGGGTATGGGGGTGTTGCAGGCAGAGTTGGAGGGGCGTTGGGATGTAGCCAAGCGCTGGAGTGCCATGCTATTTGCCGGTGGTGGTAAGGGCTTTGACAGTTACAATAAATTTTCTGAAGCCGACTGGGCTTATGCCGGTGGTACGGGTTTTCGCTACCTCATAGCGCGTAAGCTGAATTTGCGCATGGGGGTTGACCTTGCCTTTGGCAGCGATGGGACTATTGCCTACTACATTGTGTTTGGTAGCACTTGGAACCGATAGCAATTAAGAGTTAAAAATTAGGAATTAAGAATGATACCCTAACAGGGTTCGAAACCCCTGTTAGGGTTAGTTTTTAGAAGACAAAGTCCTCGTAATTTTTTTACGAGGACTTTTTTATATGTAAAACTCCACATTTTCAAATCTTACTGTATTTTTGCGTTTCGAAAATTGACTACCAAAAGAATGTTGAGTAAAAAGTTGTTACTGTTGCTATCGCCCCTTGTGGCTGTTTCTGCGCTTGCGCAAAAGCAACCTAATGTGCTGTTGATAGTAACCGATGACTTGGGTTTTGGTGACCTTGCGGCCTACGGTAATACCAAGGTGCGCACGCCTAACATTGACCGATTGGGTGAGCAGGGTACACGCTGTACCAACGCTTACGCTTCTTCACCCATATCGGGGCCATCGAGGGCAGGTATTTATACGGGTAGATACCAAAATCGATTTGGCTGCGAATTTATGCCCTATGACCATTATCAGGGTGGTTTTATGCGCAGCATGGCTACGCATTATATTCCCTTTAAAAAGAAGCCGGACGGACTGAAAACCCTGAAGCCAAAGCTGCTGCTTAATCGTTGGCGTGACACCGACTTGCCATCAAGTGAAATAACTATAGCCGAATTACTGCGCGAAGCGGGTTATAAAACCGCGCTAATAGGTAAGTGGAACACAGTGTCGAACCTGAATGTGATTCCCGAAACAAGAGGCTACGATTACAGTTACTACTTCTCGGGAGCATTAACCCGTTACGTGGATGAACCCGTGGATACCTCGCGTTACGTAGGCGTGCGTTTACCCTGGGCTTTTTCCGATTTACCCGCGTGGCAAAAGCGTTCGGGGCCCACAGCCATAATGGAGGGGGCTAAAGTGGTACAGGATACAGGCTATCTTACCTTTTCTTTGGCAAATAAAGCCGCTGATTTTATAAGAAAAAATAAAGACAATCCGTTTTTTGTAACGCTAACATTTAATGCGCCGCACGATCCGTTTCAGGCGCCCAAATCGTATTACAACCGTATTAATGAGAGCGATGCTATAAAGCGGGTGTATTATGCTATGATTGAGGCGCTGGATGATGCGATGGGTGAAGTGTGGAGTGCGTTAGAGCAGAGCGGAACGCTGGATAACACGCTCATTGTGTTTACCAGCGATAATGGTGGCGCCTCTTACACCCGCGCTACCGCTAACGATCCACTACTGGGTGGTAAGTGTACCATGTTTGATGGAGGAATACGCGTGCCGTTTTACATCCGCTTTCCGCAGCACATGCTTAACGTGGGGCAGGTGTATGGGCATCCTATTTCGCTACTTGATATTTACAGCACCATTGCTGCTACTGCGGGAGTATCGCTACCACAGGATAGGGTATATGATGGTGTAAACTTATTGCCATTTATTAATGGAGCAAATATGTACAGACCGCATGAACGGCTGTTTTGGAAAAATGGCTATGTGCATGCGTGCTTGGTGGATGGCTGGAAGTTATACATGAACGAAAAGAGCAAGGAATACCTCCTGTTTGACCTTTCAAAAGATCCTAACGAGCAACGAAATATGGCAAAATCAAATCCCGAAAAGTTGAAGGAATTGCAGGATTTATTTGTAGAGTGGGAGCAAACCCAAACCTGCTCGCCACTTTGGAGGAGTATGGGTAACGTGCTGATAGATGTAAACGGAAAGGGCTATTGGTTTCCGGTGTAGAACTTTTCGGCATATTTTTCCACTAAAGCAGCATAGTTTCTTCCGTGTACCTTTTCATACTTGTCTAACTCCAGTATGCTGATGTTTAACTTTACTACAATGTTTTTCGGTACCACCTTTACTTCTCCGGCCGAATGCAGTGTTACAGCTCCCTGTATGATGGTGTAAAAGTGCTCGCTTTCATCAATAATTTTACAAAGAGAAAATACGCCTTCATTGTGTAGCAGTGCCGGTTGCCATTTTTGTGATGAACTTTCGCCTGTTTCCTCAACTGCCACACTCTTAAGTAGGTTATACATGGGAATCCTACGGAGAAAATTATTTTCTAACTTTTCTACCCAGCGGCGCACAAACGGAGCTTTGATAATCCATCCTGCCACAACTCCGAGTATGAGCATAAGTATGATGCTGATAATAGAAATGGCTGCCACTCCAAACAGGCTTTTGAGATGTAGCTTACTCTCCAGTGCTTGAACCACCGGATGAAGCAGGTGTGCTAATTTTTCAAGCAGTATGAAAACTACCAGCAACGGTAGCAGTAGCCCGGCATAGCCTTTAAGGAGTAATGGTATAATTGCTTTCATACGTATGGTGGTGAAATAAAGAGGTGTTAAACGAAGGTAAAATAAAAGTTGGGTGCAACAAAAAAACCTTGCAACATTAAAATATTGCAAGGTTTCTACTTAATCGTAACAGATGGCCGTTACTTTATCATCCACACCAAACCGATGTTGAAGTTGAGATTTTGCAAGTTGTTATGCTCTTCTCCCAATGCAGTGAAGTTATTGGTGGAGAACTGGTATGATACTGAGGCCTTTGCGCCAAATGGAGCATCGTTACCAAAGGGTATAAATGCGCCCACTTCGGGCATGAGCAAAAATCCCCATTGTTCGTTCCAAAAATCCAGGTCCTGTACAATGGAGTGCTGTGTAGCATACAAGGCGCCAATGCCAAGTCCGGCAAATGGCTGCACCATGCCGTCAGGCATAAAGTGGTAGTATCCGTTAGCCATTATAGGCATGCTATATGAGTAGCGGTAGGTAGAGGCTGTAACAGCAAGCCCTGGTTCAAGTAAGTACGATGCGCGGTCTTTCAGTTCATAGTAGTTATTCCAACCAAAAGTACCACCCACAGCGATATTATCGGTTAAAAATACCTGAACATTGAAGTTACCCCCACGAAGACTTGCATCTCCGGTGAAATCCTTCAGTCCACCCAATGGTAAGGCAATATCCCAGTTAAGGCTATAATATTGCTTCATTTGCGCCTGTGCCGAGGTGGTAATCCCCACAGCAAGTAGCGCTGTCAGCGTTATGTATATTATCTTTTTCATAGTGGTATGATTTTGCAAAGTTTGTTTTATTCGAAAATTAAAAACAGGTACAAAGTTTACTTGTGCCCACCCAGCGGGGTTTGCGTAAAGCAATCTTTAATAGCACCATTAATCTCCGCTTGACTGAAGCTGGTGCCGTCCAGTATTGAACGTACCAAAGCATTCCATACCACTCGCTGCTGCTTCTTACCGCTTACTATCGGAGCATTCTTAACATCTGATATATTCATTATTAAGTTGCCCGTAGAGTATGACGAAATGAAGTAATCGGGATAGTAGGGGTAGGGATAGTAGGGTGGGTAGTACCAATCCCACCAATTCCAGTAGTAGTCGTAGTAATACCACCAGTTATAGTATACAGTTGTATTGGTAATTTTAGTCCAAATTACGCTAACTGCCAAGTCTGGTGTAGTTCCTGCAGGTACTTCACTTTTGCTATACACAGTATAGCCATAGCCAGAAGCGCCAAGGCTTTGCTTAACCTGTGCAAGTATTTGCTGGGCAGTACCTTCATATTGCCCTGTAATAGGCTTTTGCACTATGCTGTCACCTTGCTTAACCAACTCGAATATAGTGTCGGGAATCACAACAGTGGTGTAGTCGGAAAAATTTGTGTTGACATCCCACTGAGAAATTGATGCCAGCTGATCTTCTGCTGCCTCGGCATCGTCGGGCACGTCATAAGTACATGCACCGATAAGCATGGTTGGGATTAACGCCCAAGCAAGCCTCCACATTTTTCTTTTCATAGTAGTAAATGCTTAAAAGGTTTATAAATTGACTAAATTTATCGCTACAAAGTTAGCCCTCTTATTCTTTCATGATACACTACAGTAAGGGTTTTAATAATATAAAACATATTTGCCATAATTAAATAAAAAAACTGTTTCAAGATAAACTTGAAACAGTTATAAGTAGTTGAATTTAAGTGAAATAAAAATTAACTATTGATTAGAATTTCAGCTCACGCAGGTATAGTTGTATGGTGTTCTCCAGCCCATAATATAGCGCATCGCTAATAAGCGCGTGGCCGATGGATGTTTCGAGTAGTTGTGGTATGTGTTGTGCAAAATAGCGTAGATTTTCGAGGCTAAGATCGTGTCCCGCATTAAGCCCTAAGCCTAAGCGTACAGCCTCTTTGGCGGCTTCCACAAAAGGAGCAATCGCAGCTTCTTTTCCTTTAGAAAAGTTGGCTGCGTAGGGTTCGGTGTATAGTTCTATGCGGTTGGTGCCGGTTTCAAGCGCACCTTGAACCATGCGTACATCGGCATCCACAAATATGGAGGCGCGAATATTCGCTTTATTTAGCGTGGCTATAATTTCCGAAAGCAGCTGCTTGTTTCTAATGGTATCCCAACCTGCATTGGAGGTAATGGCGTCGGGGGCATCAGGTACCAGCGTAACCTGCGCGGGTTGTACCTTTAGCACCAGCTCCATAAATTTTTCGTTAGGATAACCCTCTATGTTGAATTCCGTTTTTATAAGCGGTTTTATCTCCAGCACATCCTGATAGCGAATGTGACGCTCATCGGGGCGTGGGTGTACGGTGATACCTTGTGCGCCAAAACGCTCGCAGTCTACAGCAGCTTGTGCTACATTAGGAGTATTGCTGCCGCGTGCGTTGCGCAGCGTGGCTATTTTGTTGATGTTTACGCTAAGCTTAGTCATATAAAATTACGAATTATAAATTACGAATTACGAATTACGAATGGAAATACAGGGGCAAAATTACTACTTTATTTGCTCAGCTACAATTGAAAATTGCGTACCTTTGTTTTTCGCATAAAAAATGTACAATGAAAATAGCCGTATATAGCCGACAAGGAACGCCACGACAGGAGGAGTGTGTGCTGCAGCTGGTGGAGCACCTAATACGTAAGGAGGATGTGGAGGCGCTGCTGTATGAGCCTTTTTATCGCACGTTGTCACCTGACCGTCAAAAGCAGGTGAGTGGTGTAGAGCTGTTCTTGGGAGCCTCATCGCTGCCGCAAGATATAGTCTGTCTTATGAGCGTGGGTGGCGATGGTACATTTCTCGATGCGGCCTCTATGGTGGCCGATGCCGAAATTCCGCTGGTGGGGGTAAGCGCTGGTCGTTTGGGGTTTTTGGCCAGCATTACCATTGATAAGTCAGAGGAGGCTATTGACGATATTTTTGCCGGAAAGTTTACGGTGGAGTACCGCAACTTATTGCGCGTAGAGGGCTGTCCTGGTGGACCACTGTATGCGCTCAACGAGGTATGTTTGCAAAAGCGCGGCGCAGCCATTGCCGAAATAAACGTTCACATCAACGGTGAATTTTTGAATAACTACTGGGCTGACGGCCTTATTGTGGCCACGCCCACGGGCTCCACTGCTTATTCGCTCAGCGCGGGTGGTCCCATTGTTTCCCCCGATGCCTCGTGCATGATTATCTCGCCTATTGCGCCGCACAACCTCAGCGTGCGCCCCATTGTTATTCCCGATACGGCTGAGCTCGACCTTGAAATGATAACGCGCAGCGGAAGCGTTATCGTGGGTGTTGACAGCAAATCGTATGAACTTCCTGCAGGTGCTAAGCTAAAAGTTCAAAAAGCAGCCAACAGAGTTGGCTTTATTAAGTTGGGTAGCAATAGCTTTTACCGTACATTGCGTGGTAAGCTAATGTGGGGCTTGGATGCGCGCAGTTGAGCGTTATTATGTGTTAACAATAATCTTACGTAGTAGGGCATTAGCAATATTATCGCTACTTTTGTGGATTATGCTCAATTTTTATGCTTGGGCATAAGCATGTAATGCCTTGATAACAAGGCGGATTCGTTGTTGTGAAAAAAGTAGCATTTGCCATATTTCTTATTGTTTCATTTGGGCTAATTCCGCGTGTTTGTGCGCAGGAGAATATTGGTGCCGGAGGATTGGTAAGCGCAGCCTACTACATGGGTGATTTTAACCCCGGAGTTCCCTTTTACAAGCCGAGCTTGTACGTTGGGGGAATTGTTACCTACAAATTCTCCGATTACTATGGCTTGCGCATGAATGTGGGGGGGGGGCGACTGCGTGGTGAGCCTACCACGTATGACGGGTTCTTAATGTCGAATGAACCCCAGCAAGAACGGACTGCTTTTGATACTTATTTCTTTGATGTAGATGCTCGCTTTGAGGTAGGCTTTTTACCTTATGATCCCTTTGCCAGTGATCCTAAGCGCTATTCCTTCTCTCCCTACTTTTCGCTGGGAGCCGGCTTGGGATACACAAAAGAAAATCTATACTTGCAGCTACCTGTCAGTTTTGGTATTAAGTATCGTTTGCTTTATCGTTTGACTGTGGGGGTGGAGTGGGCATTTCACAAAACATTTAGTGATAAGATAGATGGCTGGGAAAATATACGTACATCGGGGTGGACAGTAAACAATAACGATTGGATTTCGTACGTTGGTATTTATTTTACCTACCAGCTGGCGGACAAAATGTTGTGTCCGGCGCTAAGGTAAATTTTATAGAACATGGCAGAAACGCAACTTAATAACATTCCTCAGCATGTAGCCATAATAATGGATGGCAATGGGCGTTGGGCAAAGCAGCGCGGTTTACAGCGTGTATTTGGTCATCGCAATGGCGTGGAGGCAGTGCGCTCGGCTACCGAAACAGCAGCCAAAATGGGTGTGAAGGTGCTTACGCTGTACGCTTTTTCTACTGAAAACTGGGGACGCCCGCAGGTGGAGGTGAATGCCTTGATGACCTTGCTGGTGGATGCTATTGAAAAAGAGGAGCCCACGCTGAACAGGAATAACGTAAAGTTTTCCACCATAGGCGATGTAAGCGCTTTGCCTGATAACGTGCAGCAAAAGTTGAACGCCATTAAGCGCTCTACGCAAAGCAATACGGGGCTTACGCTGGTAATAGCGTTAAACTACAGCGGTCGTTGGGATATTGTAGCGGCCACCAAGAGCATAGCCAATGATGTAGCGGCAGGCAATCTTAAACCTGACGATATTAACGACGAACTCATAACCTCGCGCTTGAGCACAGCGCAAATGCCCGAGGTTGATTTATTTATACGTACAGGAGGTGATATTCGCGTAAGTAACTACTTGTTGTGGCAGATAGCTTATAGTGAGTTGGTATTTTTGAATGTGTTGTGGCCCGATTTTCGTGAGAAGCATTTAGCCGAGGCGATAGCCGAATTTCAAAAGCGCGAACGTCGCTTTGGTAAAGTTTTAGAAGAATAGATTTTTCTGATATTAAATGTTGAATAGATTTTTACTCATTCTGCTGGTTCTTATTTTTCCGCTGCTGGGCTTTGCACAAAGCGTTGGCGTGAGCGAGGAGGAGCAGAATCCCGACGAGGCCACAGTGGTGGTGGACGATGAAATAGAGAAAGCGCAGCAAACCGAGGCTGAGGAAAAGCAGGAGGAAAAAGAGGTAGTGGCAGAAGTGCAGCTATCAAAAGACTACGCTGCGCCACAGAAGTACGTGATAGGCGATGTTACTGTTTCTGGTGTGAAGTATCACAACTCCGATAATATTATTGGTATTTCGGGGCTTAATATTGGTGATACTATTACCATTCCTGGTGATGCTGTTGCTCAGGCAGGGAAGAAGTTGTGGGGGAATGGCATGTTTTCTGATGTGAAATTCTCTGCAACCAAAACCATAGGCGACAAGATCTATCTTGATATTTATTTGCAGGAGCGTCCGCGCATACTCAGCTATGATATTAAGGGTATAAAAAAAGGCGATAAGGAGGACTTACAAGGTGCGCTACATATCAAGCGTGGTACAGAGTACTCTGAATATTTCAGGCAAAATGCTATAGGCATTATTGAGCGTTTTTACTTTGAAAAAGGGTATAAAAACGTGGAGGTAGATGCTACGGTTATTCCAGATACCACCATAGGTAATGGTGTAAGAGTGGTGTTTGAGGTGAGCAAGAACGAGCGTGTAAAGGTAGCCGAAATTGAATTTGAGGGTAATAAAGAGGTGGCATCGAGTAAATTGCGCGGTGCTATGAAAGAGGTACACCGCAAGCGATGGTATAAATTTTGGCAATCGACCAAGTACATTCAAAATAAGTTGGATGAGGATAGGGCACACATCTTAGAGTATTACAATGAAAAGGGTTACCGTGATGCCAAAATTCTGGGCGACTCGGTGTGGGTTGTTAATTCAAAGCGAGTAGGTATCAAGTTCAAGTTGTATGAAGGTAAGCGTTACTATGTGCGCAACATAGAGTGGGTAGGTAATACCAAGTATCCTTCAGAAGTGCTGAACAATATTTTGCGCTTTGATAAGGGTGATGTATATGACAAGGTAGCGCTGGAAAAACGCTTGTTAACGGAAGAAACTTCAGTATCTACCCTGTACATGGATGAAGGTTATCTTTTCTTCCACGTAGAGCCGATAGAAGTGCGCATTATTGGTGATTCAGTGGATTTGGAGATGCGTATTTACGAAGGTCGTCAGGCTACCATCAACAATATTTATATTCAGGGTAATAACAAAACTAACGAGCACATTATTCGCCGTGAGTTGTGGACACGCCCCGGCGACTTATTTAGCAAAACGCAAATTATACGTTCTGTTCGTGACCTTGCACAAATGGGTAACTTTGACCCTGAAAAACTAGAGCCGAAGTTGTCACCTAATCAAGCAGATGAAACTGTAGATATTACCTACGTGGTAGAGGAGAAACCAAACGACCAAATTGAGCTATCAGGTGGTTGGGGTGCCGGTATGTTTGTGGGAACCATTGGTTTAAAGTTGAACAACTTCTCTATGGGGCGCATATTTGACAAGGATGCGTGGAAACCTCTTCCTTCGGGCGATAACCAGCAGCTGGCAATTCGCGGACAAACCAACGGCAGCTACTACAAGGCCATTAGCGCCAGCTTTACCGAGCCGTGGTTTGGTGGTAAAAAGCCGCAGTCGCTTTCGGTTTCGGTGTACTACACCAACCAAAATAACAGTAGCACCTTCTACTCGAGAAGTACTCAGAGCATGGAGGTTGTGGGTGCTTCGGTAGGCTTGGGACAGCGCCTGAAGTGGCCGGATAACTACTTTACGCTGTACATGGGCATTGACTACCAACGCTACATACTTAACCAGTGGACAGGTTTTATTGTTACCGACGGAACTTCAAATAACCTCAGCTTTAAGGTTATATTGGGACGTAACTCTACAGACCAGCCTATATACCCGCGTCGAGGATCGGAGTTGACGTTAGGTTTGCAAATCACACCGCCGTATTCGTTACTCAATGGTAAAGATTACTCCAACATGGAGCAGAATGAAAAGTACAAGTGGATTGAGTATCACAAGTGGACTTTCCGTACGGCATGGTTTGGCGCTATTTTAGGTGATATGGTGCTGGCGCTTAAGGCCCAATTTGGCTATTTGGGCACGTACAACTCTACTATTGGAGCATCGCCATTTGAGCGTTTTGACCTTGGTGGTGACGGTATGTCAGGTTATAACCTGTACGGGGTGGAAACCATTGGTCTTCGCGGTTACTCTAACGGTGACTTGACCCCTTACGTTGGCACTCAAAAGCCGGGAGCAACAGTGTACGACAAGTTTACAGTGGAGTTGCGCTACCCATTTGTTCTATCACCGCAGTCAACCATTTATGGTTTAGCTTTTGTAGAGGCTGGTAATGCTTGGATGGGCTTGGAGAACTTTAACCCCTTCTCGGTAAAACGTTCGGCGGGTTTTGGTGTTCGTCTTATGTTGCCTATGATTGGTCTGCTTGGCGTTGACTGGGGCTATGGCTTTGATAAATATCCGGGTTCAGACAAGCCACACGGAGGTGAAATTCACTTCATTATTGGTACGACATTCTAATATAACGTTCTAACGTTAAATAAAAGGAGAAATCATCATGAAAAAAATACTGATTATAGCCGTGGCGTTACTGCTGGGAGCAGGTGTTGCACAAGCTCAGAAGTATGCGGTGATAGATTCGGAGTATATCCTGCATAAAATGCCTAAGTACAAATCCGCACAGGAGCAGGTGGACAAGTTTGCCACTATGTATCAAAAAGAGGTGGATGATGCTTATAAAAAGGTGGACGAAATGTTTCGCACTTTTCAGGCTGAAAAAATGCTGCTAACCGACGATATGAAGCAGAAGCGCGAATCGGAAATTCTGGCAAAGGAAAAAGAGGCAAAGGACTTACAACGCAAGCATTTTGGTCCTGATGGAACGCTTTTTAAAAAGCGTGAGGAGATGATGAAGCCTATACAGGACCAGCTGTACAATGCTATAAAGGACGTGGCTACTGAGGGTGGCTATGCTGTTATTTTTGACTCGGCAAACAATCCATCGCTCATATACATAAACGCTCGCTATGATAAGAGCGATGATGTGTTGAAGAGGCTAGGTTTCTAATTTTAAATATCAAATAAAAACAAATACAAACTCTTTTTACAATGAAGAAAATTATTCTGTGCGCTGCGTTGGTTGCAGCAGCTATGTTCGCAAGCGCGCAAAACTTCAAATTTGGTCACGTTAATGGTCAGGAAGTACTGGCTATGATGCCTGAGCGCGATTCTGCCGAAGCTAAATATATGGCTTATGGTAAGGATTTGGAGGAGCAAATAGAGCTTATGCAGGTGGAGTACAACAATAAGCTGCAAACCTACCAGCAAAAGGCCAAAACATGGTCAGATGCTATTCGTGATGCTAAGGAAAAGGAATTGCAGGACCTTGGTCAACGCATACAGGAGTTTCAAATGACCGCCCGTGAGGACTTGCAAAAGCGTCAAATGGAGTTGTTGAAGCCTGTGATTGAAAGGGCTGCAAACGCTGTAAAGAAGGTGGGTAAGGATAACGGCTTTACCTATATTTTTGATGTGAGCAATGCTGCATTGGCTTATTGGAGTGTTGATCAAAGCGTTGATATTCTTGACCTGGTGAAGAAAGAGTTGGGTATTGGTACAGCCAAGCCTGCTACTCCTGCCAAGAAGTAGTGACCGATGAAAATCGGTATTCTATCGGACACGCACGGCTACTTTGACGACAGCTTGCGCAATTTTTTTGAAGGTGTAGATGAGTTGTGGCATGCGGGAGATATTGGTGGTGGCAACGACGTGGTGGAGGCTATGGAGGAGTTTAAGCTGCTACGCGCCGTGTTCGGCAATATTGATGGGGAGTATGTCCGTCGTAAATTTCCTCGTTTTCAACGTTTCTATTGCGAGGGTGTGGATGTGCTTATGACGCACATTGGAGGTTACCCAGGCAAGTACGAACCTTCGATTATTGAAACGCTGTACAAGAATCCACCGCAGCTATTTATATGCGGACATTCGCATATACTTAAGGTGATGTACGATAAAAAAATGAACTTTTTGCACATTAATCCCGGTGCGGCAGGTAAGTACGGATTTCACAAGGTACGTACCGCCATTAGGCTTGAGATTACAGACGGAGAAATGAAAAACCTTGAAATAGGCGAATGGGCGAAGTAAACCCGCTGATTTTGTAGTTATCTGAAAAGTTTTTACCTTTGTGTGTCAAATAGAAAAAAGCATGTTTCAACAACACTTTCATAGCGCTTATGTTCATCATCATCACGATGAGTAGTATCGCTATGCAAATGTTGTAACCATTGGATATGTTAAGAGGTTTGCATTTGCATGCAAGCCTCTTTTTTTTGAATAATAATTGTAATCGAAAATACTATGCTAAGAATTGCCATTCAAAAATCAGGACGATTGAGCGAAAAGTCGCTTGACCTTATTGCCGAAGCGGGTATCAGCGTTGCTAATAGCGAACGTAAACTGGTGGCGCAGGCCTCTAACTTTCCCATTGAAATGCTGTACCTGCGCGATGATGATATACCTCAGTGCGTAAACGATGGTGTTGCCGATGTGGGCTTTGTGGGTGAAAATGTGCTGCTCGAAACGGGCTACCCGTTGGATATTGTGGAGCGTTTGGGCTTTGGCAAGTGCCGCATGTCGCTGGCTATTCCTAAGGCTGAAAAGTACGAGGGTGTACAGTGGTTTAACGGTAAGAAAATTGCGACTTCGTACCCCAAAATCTTGCAGGATTATCTGAATAAGAATGGTGTAAAGGCCGAGATTCACCAGATTAGCGGTTCTGTGGAAATAGCTACAGGCGTGGGTATTGCTGACGCTATTTTTGATATAGTGAGCTCCGGAAGCACGCTTATAAGTAACGGGCTTAAGGAGGTGGAGGTTGCCCTGCATTCGGAAGCTGTGATGGTAGGTAAGAATTTGAGCGCTGAGAAAAAGGCTATTCTGGAAAAATTGCTTTTCCGTTTGCACGCAGTACAAAAAGGTCGTAAGAGCAAGTACGTAATGCTGAATGCTCCTACGGCAAGCGTGGAGAAGATTACCGCAGTTATTCCCGGTATGAAGAGTCCCACTGTAGTTCCTTTGGCTAAGGAAGGCTGGAGTTCTGTTCATTCGGTACTGCCCGAAGGTCAAATTTGGGAAATCATAGACCAACTGCACGCTTTAGGCGCTGAGGGTATACTGGTAATGCCGATAGAGAAAATGATTTTGTAACTAAACTGACAACGGACAATGGATAATTGACAATCATTGTCCATTATCCGTTGTTAATTGTCCATTGTTAACGTGGAAACAATAAAATATCCCAATATCTCCACCGTGGAGCGCTTGCTTGAGCGTCCGGCGCAGAGCCTTGAACGCTTACGTGAGCCTGCCATGGAGGTGATAAATAACGTTCGTATTAACGGCGATAAGGCTTTGCGTAACTACACACAGCAGTTTGATGGTGTAGATGTTGATGCCTTTCGTGTAAGTGCAGAGGAGTTTGCAGAGGCTGAAACCTTGGTGGATGAGGCACTAAAAAATGCTATTGCGCTTGCCGCGAAAAATATTGAAAAATTTCATACAGCACAGGTTGCCGAGGTTGAGAAAATTGAAACCATGCAGGGCGTTACCTGTTGGCGTAAGAGCGTAGGTGTAGAGCGTGTTGGCTTGTATGTGCCGGGAGGAAGCGCACCGCTGTTCTCAACCGTATTAATGTTAGGTACTCCTGCCAAAATAGCGGGTTGCTCGCGCGTAGCGTTATGTACGCCGCCTAACAAAAGCGGGAAAATTCACCCTGCTATTTTGTATGCCGCGCAGCTGATAGGTGTAACAGAAGTGTACAAAGTTGGAGGCATTCAGGCTATAGCTGCACTTGCTTTTGGGACGGAAAGCGTACCCAGAGTGTATAAGATTTTTGGCCCTGGTAATGCTTACGTTACCGCGGCAAAGCAGCTGGTGAGCAACATGGGTGTGGCTATTGATATGCCAGCAGGCCCTTCGGAGGTAATGGTGCTGGCGGATGATGCGTGCGTTCCCGAGTTTGTTGCTGCGGATTTGCTTTCACAAGCGGAGCACGGTCCCGATAGTCAGGTGGTGCTGGTGAGTGATAGTGAAGTGGTGATTGAGGCTGTAAAGGTGGCTGTAGATGAGCAACTACAAGCGTTGGAGCGTAAGGATTTGGCGCAGCAATCGCTCAGTAAAAGTAAAATAGTGTTAGTGCGCAATAGCAGTGAAATGTTGGCTGTAGCTAATATCTATGCGGCGGAGCACTTGATTATTTCTACCAAAAATGCCGATGAAATGGCGGAGAAGGTGATAAATGCCGGCTCGGTTTTCATTGGTAACTATTCTCCCGAAAGTGTGGGCGACTATGCTTCGGGTACCAACCACGCCTTGCCCACGGCTGGCTACGCGCGTTCATTTAGCGGCGTAAGCGTGGATAGCTTCGTGCGAAAAATTACGTTTCAAAAGTTGGCGCACGAGGGAATAAAAGGCATTGGTGCGGCAGTGGAGACAATGGCAGAGGCAGAGGGATTGCAAGCGCACAGGAATGCAGTGAGTTTAAGAATGAAAGATAAAGCATAATCGAGCGTCATTGCGAGGAGGAACGACGAAGTAATCTCGTGATTGGATAAAAGAATAAGGACAAAAAGAAAAAAAATAAGTTGAAGTCTTTTGTCTTTGTGTTCCATTTGAGATTGCCACGCTTCGCTCGCAATGACGTTCTTGGATACATTTGTGTGAAACTATGAAGAAATTACAACAACTAGTTCGTCCCAATATTTGGAACTTGAAGCCTTACTCTTCGGCACGAAGCGAGTTTAAGGGCGATGCATCGGTATTCTTGGATGCAAATGAGAATCCGTACAACGAGCCGTACAGCCGCTATCCTGACCCGCTGCAATGGGAGGTGAAGCGTGAGATTGCCAAGCAAAAGAGCGTTGCTCCCGAGCAAGTTTTTCTTGGCGTGGGTAGCGATGAGCCTATTGACTTGCTCATACGCGCGCTGTGCGAGCCCGCGCTGGATAACGTATTGGCTATAGCGCCCACCTACGGCATGTACAAAGTGGCAGCTGATGTAAATAACGTGGAGTACCGTGAGGTATTGCTGGATGAGAATTTTGACTTTACGGCAGATAAGTTGTTGGCAGCGGCTGATGATAAAACCAAGATTGTTTGGCTATGCTCGCCCAACAACCCCACGGGCAACAGCCTTAACCGCGTGGAGATTGTCAAAACACTTGAGCGCTTTGATGGCATTGTGGTAATTGATGAAGCTTACATTGACTTTTCGGAGCATCCCTCATTTTTGTCAGAGCTGAAAAAGTATCCGAATATGGTGGTGTTGCAAACTTTCTCTAAGGCTTGGGCTTCGGCGGGAGTGCGCTTGGGAATGGCGTTTGCCTCGGTGGAGATTATCGCCGTGCTCAACAAAATCAAGTATCCGTATAACATTAGCATGCTGGTGCAAAAGCACGCTCTGCAAATGTTACAACGCAATGACGAGGTAAAGGCATGGGTAAAGACGTTGCTTACGGAGCGTGAAAAGTTGATGGCGGACTTGAAAAGCGTGCCTTGTGTGCTGCATGTTTACCCAACGGATGCTAATTTTGTGTTGGTAAAAACTACCGATGCTAATGGTATTTATACCAAGTTAGTAGAGAGGGGAGTGGTAACCCGCAATCGTCATAGCATTGCGCTTTGCGAGGGCTGTATTCGCATAACGGTGGGTACGCCGGAGGAAAATGCGGTGCTGCTGAAGGAGATGAGAACTTTGTAAAATTTTGTGATGTTTGTAAAGGGGAGGGGGAGGTATGAGAAATCCAAAGTGGCATAGAGATGAAGTCATATTGGCATTGAATTTATACTTCGATGAAGAAAGAGGTGGCATAGATCGTAATAATCCCAAGATCATCGCTCTTTCTAACATCTTGAGAAAACTACCATTGTTTGATGTTAGAGTAGATAATAATCTTTTTAGGAATCCGAATGGAGTATCTTTAAAATTGTCGAATTTCCTAGCATTAGACCCAGCCTACCATGGAAGCGGTATGAGTTCTTATAGTAGGTTAGATAAGGAGGTTTTTGAAGAGTTTGTTAATGATAGGGAGAAGTTAAAGAGGATTGCAGCGGAAATTAAGAGGGTTGTCACTGATGAACAACTAAGAGGTAAAGTGTTTCAAATAGAGGATGATGACTCATATGAGTTGGATTCTGTAAGGGAGGGGCAGGTAATATACAAATTACATAAAGTAAGGGAGCGAAATCAAGAAATTGTACAAACAAAAAAGAAGTTAGTATTAAAGTCTTGCAAAAGGTTGAAATGTGAACTTTGTGGTTTTGATTTTGCAGAAGCGTATGGGGATTTAGGCAAAGGCTTTATTGAATGTCATCATTTGATTCCTCTGTCAAATTATAGCGAGGATAATATTACTAAAGTTGAAGACTTGGCATTACTCTGTGCTAATTGTCATCGAATGATTCATAGAGATTTAAATGTTACTTCAATTGATGAGTTTCGACAAAAGTGGAATGTAAAATATAAGGATTCTTAATTTAGGGGACTCCTATCAATCATAAATATAATTATGAAACGTTGCCTTTTTATAGACCGTGACGGTACGCTAATTCGCGAGCCGGCTGATGAACAGGTGGACAGCTTGGAGAAGCTGGAGTACCTGCCGAGTGTGTTTCGCGGTATGTACCATATTGCTCACGACCTCAATTTTGAGCTGGTAATGGTTACCAATCAGGATGGGCTAGGTACAGCATCTTTCCCCGAAGATACCTTTTGGCCTACGCAGAATAAGATGTTGCAGGCGTTTGAGGGTGAGGGTGTAAAGTTTGATGATATTTGCATAGATAGGTCGTTCCCAAAGGATAATTTGCCCACTCGCAAGCCGGGTACAGGTATGCTTACCAAGTACATGGGCGGCGATTACGACTTGGCTAACTCCTATACCATTGGCGACCGCATTACCGATGTTATTTTGGCGAAAAACTTAGGTGCAAAGGCTATTTTTATTGCAGACGAAAGTAGACGAGAGGAGTTGATAACGCAAGGTTTGCAGGATGTTTGCGCGCTGATTACGCAGGACTGGATAAAGATATACGAATTCCTGAAGTGTGGAACCCGTACGGCGGTGGTGGAGCGTAAAACTTCCGAAACCGATATTCGTGTGGCGATAGATTTGGATGGTAACGGTAAGTCAGAAATCAGCACGGGGATTAACTTTTTTGACCACATGCTGGAGCAGATTGCACGGCACTCGGGTTGCGATGTAAGCATTTCCTGTAAAGGCGACTTGCAGGTGGACGAGCACCACACCATAGAGGACGTGGGTATTGCTTTGGGTGAAGCCTTGTATAGCGCTTTAGGCAATAAGCGTGGCATTGAGCGCTACGGCTTTGTGCTGCCTATGGATGATTGCCTGTGCAGCGTGGCGCTTGACTTTGGCGGTCGCTCATGGTTGGTTTTTGACACTGAATTTAAGCGCGAAAAAATAGGCGACCTGCCTACCGAAATGATTTACCACTTCTTTAAATCATTTAGTGATGCTGCCAAAATGAACCTGAATATTCAAGCCACGGGTGATAATGAGCACCACAAGCTGGAGGGCATTTTCAAGGCGCTGGCTCGTGCTATTAAGGCTGCGGTGAAGAGAGATGCGTTTAAGTATGAGTTGCCATCAACAAAAGGAAAACTTTAACCTAAACCCTAACAGGGCTTTGAGCCCTTGTTAGGGTTAGTCCATGTACAATGAGGAAACTCTTATTCTTAATATGCTTGTTACTATTAGGTGTTTTGTCATTGTCGGCAAAGAAAAATCCTGATATGGATTATATTGAAATCCGTTTTGTTACACCTGATACTATTTGCGTTGTTAATCCATGGAGAGCAGCGCATCTTGTGAGAAAAGTTAAGGGGAAAATAGAGAAATATACTTTGAATATTACTTTCAAAGAACAGCTAGTTATATTTGGAAGAAAGCCTAATAATTGCTTGATAATCCCCGATAGCATAGCCATTATTAAGTCCTATGGAAAAACTTGGCGTATTAACAGAATGATGGAGTATCCTTATAGAGAAATGATTCTCTTAGATATTAATGAAAATTAGAAAGATTGTAAATTAATTCATTGCTATCGGTTTTAACCGACGGGATAAAGATGCTAAATACATTGGGCTAAAGCCCCGGTGATACATGACTACTTTCTCCGTCGGTTAAAACTGATGGCAATGAAAGGTTTTCATTGAACGCTTATAGCATTTATTCCTTCTCCTCCATGTCCCTTAACTCCTCTAAACTATTTTGGATAGATTGTATATTGGGCGCGTATATTTTTTTGTATTGCCAAATACAAAGAATAGCAGTCAACGGGAAGAGTGCTATTACTGCAGCCCATCTCCATGCTTCAACTATTTTTCCGAAACTTATAAAAGTAGCTACGATTAGTATGAAGAAAATAGGAAGGGTGATGATATATACTATTATTGTTTCTCTTTTAATAAATAAGTTGTAGCGTTGTATTTGCTTGATGTTGCTACTTAAAACCTTTGAGAGATCGATTTTGATTAACATTAGGACCTTTATAGGTTGCGTAACACATGCAATTATCAACATTGCTAAAGTAAAATATTTTAGAATTGTTGATGCTGTGGTTTGTAGCATTCTATCGGATATGAAAATGAGAAAAGGTAGTGCAGCAAAGACAAGTATTACACCCAAAACCTCAAGATTGGTTAGACGATTTAAGGACTTTTTTGATTTGTTTTGTAGGGTGTCCTTTATAATTCGCTCATTAATTTTATTGCTGTTTTCTAACTTAGCATCAAGGCTAAGCCATGCGGTTTTAAGTTCCTCCAGTTCCATAATTATACGTTTTACTTGTTTGACATTTGTTTTAACCTCTCCCTTATACGCGTCAACTTTGTGGCCACATTGTTTGGCGTAAGTCCTGTGATATCGGCAATTTCCTGATACGATTTTTCTTCTAAGTAGAGCAAAATAATAGCACGCTCCAGCGTTTTAAGTCGGCGGATTAGCCCATACATTTCCTTAATGTTTTCCTCAAACGAATCGGGGTTGGGTAGGTAGTTTTCCCAAGGGTGAATAGGCTCGTGCTTTGGCCTGCGTGACGTCTTGCGCAGGTTGCTAATGCAGGTGTTGAGCGCAATACGGTACATCCATGTGGAAACGGAGGATTCGTTTCGGAAAGTTGAAAATCCTCGCCAAAGGTTAATCACCACCTCCTGGTACAGGTCGGCCATGGGTTGCTCGTCGGAGGCGTAAATGGAGCACGCCTTGTAAATGAGCCGTTCGTTGGTCAGTATGAGTGCGGTAAAAGCCTTCTCTTGTTCGGAGTTGCTCATAGGTAAAGGTTTGATTTTCTTTATTAGACGAGCAAAGTGTCGTAAAATTACAAAAAGGGGGAAATATTTTTTAGGGGAATGTTTGCGTTTATCATGAGGTTCCTCCACGCGCTCGTTCGTACCTCACTTGCTTGGTCGGAATGACGGTGGCAAGGAGTATAAAGAGTGGGGGGGGGGGGGGGGGGGGGGGGGGGGGGGGGCCGCCCCCCCCCCCCCCGCGAGAGGGGGGACGACACCGCGCGAGCACG
>JAVBKY010000007.1:0-19930 GCA_031553765.1 Bacteroidales bacterium | reverse complement strand
CGATGCTCCTCCAGTGGGCAGCTTGCGCTGGGCGTTAAAACAGCACCCCGGTGAGCCTATTATCATAATTTTTAAAGTGTCTGGTATAATTCAGCTACAATCTCCTGAGAGTACCTCCAAAAAGAATGAGCTCAGCTCGGGTAAGCGCAGCAACTTTACCATAGCCGGACAAACTGCCCCGGGTGATGGCATTTGTATTGCGGGTAACTGTGTCAATTTTGGTTCGTCAACCAACTTCATTATTCGCCACGTTCGCTTCCGTATTGGAAGTGGAGTTAATGGTGTTTACAGCAGCTCAATTGGTGTTGAAAACGGCGGTAACTTTATTATTGACCACTGTACCTTCGGATGGTCAACCGAGGAAAATATGACGATTTATGATAACCAAATGACCACCGTTCAATGGTGCATTGTTCACGAGGGTTTGTATGCCGCAGATCACAATAAGGGAAGTAATCGTAGCTTTGGCAGCCAGTGGGGAGGTGAAAAAGCAACCTATCACCACAATCTGCTTGCTCACAACGCTTCGCGCAGCCCCCGTTTCAACGGGTCAAGAAGTACCAGCCCAACATCAGGAGATAGAGATGTGCTGATAGACTTTGTAAACAACGTGAACTACAACTGGGCCAATGTAAACGCTTGCTACGGTTCCGACATAGAGTACTGGCCGGCTAATAAGAGATACGGAAATTCGAACAATACGAATTTTGTCAACAACTACTGGAAGCCTGGACCTGCTCGTCCCGGTACTCAAAACTCCTACTTTACCGAATCCTCGTGTAATCCGGGAAGCAACCTCACTCCTCTCAGAAAGGCCATGTGGCACATGAGCGGAAACTACATAGAGGGAAGCGCCAATGCTGCTTATAATGTAGACAACTATTTGGGCATACACTCAAACTACCCTGAACCTATTACGGTAGAAGACCTGAAGTCGTTAATTCCGTTTGCCATCTCACATCCGGTAAAAACTCAGTCGGCGCGCGATGCTTACGAAAGTGTGCTGGCGGGCGCAGGAGCCTTTCCTCGTGATGCTGTGGATACGCGTATTATAAACGAAACGCGAACAGGTACGGCTACCTACAACGGTTTGTGGCCGCAAGTAGGTGACGTATATCAGTCTAGACCGGGTAGCGGAATTATTGATAAACCTGAAGATGCAGATGGTTACCCAACATACCAAAGCACCACGCCCCCTGTTGATACCGACGGTGATGGTATGCCCGATGAGTGGGAAGCGGCCAACGGCTTAGACCCAAATAATGCTGCCGATGGAGCAACAAACGAAATTTTGGGAGCAGGAAGATATACGAATCTTGAGGTGTACCTGTACGATTTGTTGCGTAGTAAGTAAAAACATTTTTTCAATTATATTCAACCCAAATTGTGATGAAAAAAATATTATTTCTGTTTTTAGGTATTTGTCTGACGGCAACGGGTGCTCTTGCCCAAGATTTTACAGATAGCATTCGTGCTTTCCCCGGCGCAGAAGGCTATGGAGCGTGGGTTACAGGTGGTCGTGGTGGTCGCGTTATTTACGTTACCCACACCCTCGATACCGCCGATGTAAATGCCCCGCAGTACCAAGGTTCGCTTCGTCAAGCGCTCAGCACTCCGGGTTCCGACCCTATTACCATTATGTTTAAGTGTGGTGGTGTTATCGACATGAAAATTTCAGGTAACTCTAAAGGTAACTTCAAAGCCAGCCGTAGCAACATGACCATTGCCGGGCAAACAGCACTTGGCGATGGCATCGTTATTAAGGGTTTTGGTATTGGCTTTAGCGGGCAGAATGTTATCATTCGGCACATGCGCTTCCGTCCCGGCGATATATATAGCGTACCGGGTAAAGAGCAGTCGTGCCTTTGGTATGAGAATGCCGGTGACTTTATTATTGACCACTGCTCGTTCAGCTGGGCGGTGGAGGAAAGTATGACCCTATATGATAACGAGCGTACTACTGTACAAAACTGTCTGGTAAGCGAGTCGCTCTACACATCGGTACACAGCAAAGGATCTCGAGCTTATGGTGCGCAATGGGGTGGAAAAACAGCCTCCTACCATCATAACTTTTTGGCACACCACATGAGCCGTATGCCCCGCCAAAATGGAGCACGTAGCCTTGCCTCGGCTACTGATTATGGTGTTTGCATATTTGACTACGTAAACAATGTTCACTACAATTGGGGTAGCGATGGCGCGTTTTACGGCGGTGACTCCAGAGCCCTGCCGGAAAACCGTGTAGATTGCAACATTATAAACAACTACTACATACCCGGTCCTTCAACCACATCAACTGTAGGTAACCAGTATTTTGTTGCTCCGTCGGATCCTGAGGCTCCTGGACAAACAGGGCAGTGGTGGCTCGAAGGAAATGTGATGTTTGGCAACGATGCTAAAACAAATAATAATATGGGGCAGGGCATAAGAAGTAATACCGGTAGTAAATTTAGTGCTGCCGCAAGATTTTCTATCCCGGCATATGCTATGGTTAATGCAACCTCGGCAGAGGTTGCTCGCGATTCGGTATTTTCGGCATTTTCGGGCGTTGGCGCAGTACTTCCCAAGCGTGATGCTATAGATGCTCGTATTATAGGCGAAGCAAGAGATAAGATGGCGGGGGGAGTTGGCTACACGTTTACCGGTAGTATGAGCTCCAATACCTCAAAGAATAAGGGAATTCTTGATACCTACACAGACACCAAGCCTGCCGGTGCTGATGCCTCATGGGATGCTTGGGGCAGCTACTACGCGCAGGTGGATAGTACGCAAGCTCCGCTGGATAGCGATGGCGACGGCATGCCGGACTGGTGGGAGCAGCTTCAGGGATTTGATGCTTTAGATCCTGCCGATGGTAACTATCGCGATGATAATAGCTATACCAACTTGGAAAACTATCTGAATAGGGATGGCTTAAATATCATCGGTCCAAAGGTAAGACAGGTTATTACGTGGGAACAGGACAGCATATCGGCCTTTGGTGAGCCGAATATTTTGTTGGCTGCCACCACCAACGGTAACCTGCCTATAACGTACACATCAAACAATAATGCCGTGTTGAGCGTAGTGAATGGCAACGAACTTGAAATTGCGTGGGTGGGTGAAGCTACTATTACCGCTACACAGGCTGGTAATGCTGAGTATGCACAAGCCCGACCGTTTTCGAAAGTTTTCACAGTGTTGGAATTTCGTCCCGATCCACCTAAACCGGATCCGGATCCAACCGGCGTTGGCCAAAACGCGCAGATTCCCGTTAAGGTTTACCCCAACCCAGTAGAGTCTTTGCTCAACCTCAACTTTGAGGAGGAGGGTGTATACGATGTAAAGCTCACGGACATGAACGGAGCGTTGGTTTACCGCACAAGAGTGAATGGTGGCAGGCAAGTTATTGATGTTTCTCCGTACGCATCGGGCACCTACCTTTTGTCCGTCGAGAACGCGCAGAGGAGGCGTTCGGTGGTACAGATAGTAGTGAAATAGTAACACCATAACAGGGGTCAAATGAAAAAGTCGGCAGGAAGAAAACTTCCTGCCGACTTTTTTAATTAGTGGTTCTCGCTCTGCTTAATTCATGAGATTTTCTTGGTATTGTTTTGGGGTAACGCCGTATTTTTTCTTGAAGCACTGGGTAAAATACTTTATGTCGCTAATTCCAACTCGATATGCTACTTCCTTAACCATTAGTTGTTTGCTGGCTAAAAGATTTGCGGCATTTCGAAGTCGAATATCCCGAATCAGGTCCACGGGGGCTTTGCCGGTTAGGCTCTTTACCTTCTTGAATAAAACGCTTCGACTCATGCCAAGCGTTTCTGATAGCTTGTCAATGGAGTAATCACCCTCTCCTAAGTGCTTTTCTACATCGAGTTCTATGGTTCCCAAAAACTGCCGATCCTGCTCGCCCATCTGTATGTTCTCCATGTTGTGGCCAGCCCCCTGCTCCATAGTTTTGGCACTGTACAACATTTGTAAACGCTCTCGCTGCTTCAGCAAATTTTTGATGCGCGCCTTGAAGTAGGGTACGCTAAATGGCTTTACAATGTAGTCGTCGGCTCCATACTCTAACCCTTCCAGCTTATTCTCCATCAACCCCTTCGCTGTTAGTAAAACAACCGGAATATGGCTTGTGTTGAGGGTTGTTTTCAACTTCTGGAGCAGCTGTGTCCCATCCATTTCCGGCATCATTACATCGGATACAATAAAGTCCGGAATGTGCTTCATGGCCAAGGTAAAACCCTCCTTGCCGTTGGCTGCTTCAATGACGCTATATTGTGAGGAAAGTATTCGTCGTAAAAATTCCCGGAGGTCGGGATCATCCTCTACCACCAAAATGGTTGTACGTGTATCGGAAAGCGATTCTACGTCGGAGGCTGTAGCCTTAGCATTTTCTTGTGCTACAAAGTCAACCTCCTCTCCGTAGTGTTCACGTCCATTTTGTAGAGAAATAGTAAATGTTGAACCATGTCCGAGTTCGCTGTTTACCACTATTTCGCCACCATGTTTTTTTACCAATTCCTGCACCAGCGATAGGCCAATTCCCGAGTTAGCATTCTTGTCATCTCCTACGGAGAAAAACCGCTCAAAAATGTGATTAAGATGCTCCGGGGAGATTCCCTCCCCTTCATCCTCCACCGTAATCAGCGTATGCGTGGCTGTCCGTTGCAAAATTAACCGGATTCGCTTTCCTTGCGGTGTGTGCTTGAATGCGTTGGAGAGTAGGTTGAACATAATTTTTTCTAACCCATCCCGGTCAACCCAAACGGTTGCTTCGTTGGTTTGATTATCCAGCACAAATTCAATTTGCGTGCTTTCAGCCTGTGCTCTGAAGTGGCTGGCCACCTCCTCCATCAGCTGCTCCAGCACCACTTCTTCTATCCTTAGCCTACCGTGCTCGGCTTTTCGGAGCTCCAGCATTTGGTTAACCATCTTTGCCATCCTATCCGAATTTCGTGAAACAAGCTCCAACTGCTCCTTGACCGATTTTGGGGTATCCGGATCGCGTAGCAGGTGCTCCACCGGGCCTGTAATCAGGGTTAGCGGTGTTCGTATTTCATGCGAAATATCGGTAAACAACCGATTTTTCATTTCGCTCAGCTGTTGCTGTGCCCTCATTCGAATTTTTAGCTTATAGATAAACAGCAGCAGTGCGGAGGCGCCTACAACAAAAAGTAGAACAAAAAAAACAATAAGAGTGACTCCCGCGTTGCTTTGCCAAAAGGAGGGTAGAATTTTGATTGACAATTGCTGCACGTTTTCCATCCATACACCATCGCTATTGGTTGATCGAATGCTGAAGGTGTAGCTGCCCTTGGGTAGGTTGGTGTAGTATGCCTGTCTGCCACTTTTTGTATCTATCCAGGTTGGGTCAAAGCCCTCCAGTCGGTAAGAATATCGGATGTTGTCGTGTGAAGCAAAATCAATGGCGGCAAAGCCTATGTAAAATGAATTTTGTGTATGCTTGAGTGTGACAGGATATGAAAAATCTACGGTTATGGTGGATAATGAATCAACCGATTGTTTTTTGTCGTACGCTTTAAAATCCGTAAAAACTATATTGGGACTATAGGCGTTGGAGGTCATATGTTCGGGATGAAATGAAAGCAGCCCCTGTGTATACCCGAAGTATACTTTACCCGAGCGGGTACAATAGGCAGCACCCTCGGAAAAGTGCTCATTGCCGATGATTTTCGGAATGTCGCTGTACTTTTTGATTTGTCCGGTTTTGGGGTTTAGGCTGGCAATATTTTCTTCAGATACAACCCATATTACTCCATGGTGATCAGGTAGCACAGAGTAGGTGATATCGGAGGATAATCCATTTTGACGGGTATAAGTTTTGAACCGTAGGGGGTATCCCTCGTCATCACATTTAACCACGCGATTCACTCCGCCCTTCATAGTGGCTAGAAACATATCTCCTCCCGAAAAACAGATGGACTGAATATCATTGCTGCTTAAGTTGCCTTCCGATTCGTTTCTGTAAAAATATCGGGATTTAATATTCCGTCCAGAATTTTGTATGGAATCAAGAATAACCAGTCCGGAGGCTGTTCCTACACAAATACGCCCTTGCGAATCTTCCACCAGACACCGAATCATATCGGCTTTATGGGTTGGATAATCCAGATGGTTGCGGCCGTTGATAAAGCGTGTTTTTCCATTGCCCCTTTCGACGAGGTTTAGTCCTCCCCTGAATGTGCCCGCCCATAAACGGTTTTTCGTGTCTTCAAGAAGAGCATAAACAGAGTTTCCGCTCAAGCTGTAGGGATCAGTAGCATCGTATAGGTATGCTTGTATACGGTAAGCGGAACCCATTGGAGTAAGACAGTAGAGCCCGTGTGATTTTGTACCGGCCCAAAGTTTACCATCGGAGGTTTCCGAGAGGGAGTATACAATACCATCTAGCGGAATGCCATATCCGACGGAGCCGTTTTTGCATAGATATCCTTTTTTTTCTCCGTCTTTACCAAGAACCCAAAGCTTCCCATCTTTTGTAGAAATCCACAGCTGTTGGTGGGAATCCTCGAGAATCGCTCTCACATCGTTAGCGTGCTGCGAAGAGCTCTTATTAAGCAATATGGTTTCCAACTTATTTTGAAAAAATGTAATCTTATCGACACCCCTTATTCCGCAGCTCCATAGATTACCTTGGCGATCGAACATTATCCCATACGTAATTGGTTGATAGTTTTTCCCTGCAGATAGTGATGATTCGACAAAAGGTACTAACTTGTGGCTTACAGAGTCGTACAGGAACAGCTCATCGACATTTTTCATCCGTATCCAGACATTTCTATTTTGGTCCTCCAAGAATTGGACATCGAAAGGAAGGATACTTGATTTTCCTTCGTATGAAGACATCTCTCCGGTAGTCAAGTCAAGCCGCATGATATAGGAGCTGTTGGAGCAAACAAATAAATTGTGTTGGGAATCTTGAAATTGAAAAGTGATTTTGTTCGAATGCAGCATCGAGTTTTTCGTGTGGTAGTGCTTGTTGAGAAAAGTGTCCTCCTCCATCAGAAAAAAACCGTTGCCGCTTGTAGTTACAACTATCTGATTCCCGACACCTCTTATCAAATGATTGATTGGCGCGCCAAAATCTTTACTCGCCAATTCGAATGTTTGGTTTTTGAGGTCATACACCCACAACCATCCTTTGTCAGTTCCAAAGTAGATTTTACCCGCTTTCTCCAGCGCTACGGAAAAGGATTGCTCGCTCGATTCGTTCGACCCACTCAAGTAAAGTTTAGGCTCTTTTTCGCCCAGACGAATTAATGCTACACCGTTGCCGGTTAGCATCCAGCAGTTTTTCTCGGTATCTTCCGTAATTAGCTGATTAACTAGATTGCTTTTTAGCTGATGATTTTGAACGTTGTAAAAAGAGCATTGAAGGTCGCTGCCGCTGATGCGAATACAGCCGGCATTTTCGGATAAAAGCCAAATGTCACCGGAGGAGGATAGCTCTATCTTGGTGGCATGAAAAGATGGCATATTCGGATCAATAAGCTGGTTTATGACGGTGAAATTACCTGTAACGGGATTTAATCTGACCACATCTCCTCCGCCATAGCTCATCAACCATATATATCCGCTACTATCTTCAAGAATTTGCTCAAATCGGTTGCTCCTTAATCCGTATTTTTCGGGGAGCTCGTCGAAATAATTTTGGAAACCATACCCGTCAAATCGGGATAATCCATTCCATGTTCCCATCCACATAAACCCTTGGCTATCCTGAAATAGCGTGCGGACACTATTTTGCGCCAGTCCATCATCTGTTGTATAGTTAGTTACGAAGCTACCCCTGCTTTCCGAGGCGTTGACGCGCTGTCCCCAAAAAGGGAAAAGCATTACCAATAAAAATACCTGTATGTGTCTTATATGTAAAAACATATGATAATTTGTGAGTGCCTTTATAGTCAAAAATAGTTGTTTTAAGTAACCAAATTCATGAACAAGTTACGACTTTTCTTCGATTCTTAATTTTAACAATCTCCCCTGCATCAACCTCGTGATTGTTTCAAGGTATTAACAATTAATGTTGTAGTGCAAGTAGTGTTGATTAATGCTTGAAAATAAAAATGCAAGATGAAATAAAATGTGCGGTAGGTAAACTGTTTTTTGAAGGGGGGCTAGCTGGTCTATAACCATTGTTAAAGATGTGTAGGAGTGTAAATAATACGATGTTTTTCAGTGAGTTATAAAAAATGGCAAGGATGTAATTTACTAAACATCTTTTTTAGGGAATAAAAATCGGAAATATTTTGAGGGTTTCAACATTACATTTGCAAAGAGTTAAGGAGTGCCAATTAAAGAGGAGTTAGGCTGGAGAAATTGAAATAAAAATAAGAACAATATCAACTTGGTGAAATTATGAGAAAAAACATTGCACTGGTATTTTTACTTTGTTTGGGTTCATTTAGTAATTTATTCGCCCAAAATTTTGCCGATAGCATTCGCGCCTTTCCTGGTGCTGAGGGTTATGGCTCATGGATTACTGGCGGTCGCGGCGGTCGCGTGGTTTACGTTACCCATACCGGCGACGTAGAAGATCCAAACAATCCGCTTTACGAGGGCTCGTTCCGTGCGGCGCTCAAAACCCCGGGTAACGATCCCATCACCATCATGTTTAAGTGTGGTGGCGCTATTATACTAAAGCCCACAACGGGTAACAGACTTTTAGAGTTGAAGTGCAGTCGCTCCAACATGACTATTGTTGGACAAACAGCGCTGGGCGATGGCATTTGCATTGGTGGCCATGGTGTGCAATTTTCGGGTGACAATATTATTATTCGCCACATGCGCTTCCGGATTGGTGATGCAACGGTACAAAACAATCCTGCACTCTCTTTTGCCAACGGAGGAACATTTATGGTTGACCACTGTTCGTTTAGCTGGAGTGTGGAGGAAAATATAAACTTTGATGATATAAAAGGAGTAAGCATGCAGTACTGCATCAACAGCGAATCGCTTTACAACGCAGGCCACGATAAGGGTGCACGTAGCTATGCTGCTACCATAGGGGGCGACAAAGCCAGCTACCACCATAATCTGTTTGCCCACCACGTTACGCGTATGCCGAGAGCAAACGCTACAAGCACACCGGTAACCAAAATGTTTGACTACCGCAACAACGTGCACTACAATTGGCATAAAAGAAATTCATTTTACGGAGGTGAGGTGGAAGCCCCGAGACCATGTATGACGCAAAATAATATTATTGGTAACTATTATAAGCCGGGTCCTTTAACAGCGGAGGGCAACTTCTACTTTTGCGCTCCTTCAGGGGGACGTTCACAGATTGTGGGTCCCGACCCATGGAGGTACGGACATGGACAGTGGTGGCTTGAGGGAAATGTGATGGAGGGCGACAATGCAAAAACGGCAAATAACTTTTTAGGACTATATGCCGATACCCAGGGTGATAAATATAATGCTGCAAGCATATTTGGCATACCGGCAGAGTATGCCATAACCCCTCAAACGGCTGCTGATGCATACGAGGATGTGCTTGCCAATGCAGGGGCAACGCTCCCCAAACGCGATGGGCACGATGAGCGAGTGGTGCAAAATACAAGGACAAAAACATCACCGTACCACGGTGCTTTTAACAATAATCGTGAAACAGGTATTATTGATAGCCACAATAACCTAAAGCCTGCGGACGCCGATGCTTCATGGGATGCTTGGGGCAGCTACTACGCGCAGGTGGACAGTACACAAGCTCCGTTGGATAGCGATGGTGATGGCATGCCCGACTGGTGGGAGGAGTTGAAGGGTTTTGATCCTTTAAACCCAGCCGACGGCAATGACCGCGATGACAACGATTATACTAATCTAGAAAACTACTTGAACAGGGATGGCTTAAATATTGTAAACCCCAAGATAAGGCAGACAATTACATGGGCACAAGATAGCATGTCAGCCTTTGGCGAGCCGAATATTTTGTTGGCTGCTACCACCAACGGTAACCTGCCTATAACGTACACATCAAACAATAATGCCGTGTTGAGCGTAGTGAATGGCAACGAACTTGAAATTGCGTGGGTGGGTGAAGCTACCATTACCGCCACACAAGCTGGCAATGCTGAGTACGCACGGGCTCGACCGTTTTCAAAAGTCTTCACTGTACTGGACTTTCGTCCTGATCCTCCCACACCGGATCCGGATCCAACCGGCGTTGGTCAAAACGCGCAGATTCCGGTTAAGGTTTACCCCAACCCTGTAGAGTCGTTGCTCAACCTCAGCCTTGAGGAGGAGGGTGCGTACGATGTAAAGCTTACGGACATGAACGGAGCGTTGGTTTACCGCACAAGAGTGAATGGTGGTAGGCAAGTTATTGATGTTTCTTCGTACGCATCGGGCACCTACCTTTTGTCCGTCGAGAACGCGCAGAAGAAGCGTTCGGTGGTACAAATAGTGGTGAAGTAGCATCATCTCAACAGAGTTTAAAAATCTTGTTAGAGTCAAATGAAAAAGTCGGCAGGAAGTTTTCTTCCCGCCGACTTTTTTCATGTGTAGAAAATTCTACTGCATCAATTCCACCACCAACGAATTTCCGTTGACTTGTACCTGCTGCGCTTCATAAGATATTAGTGATACGTTGAGCGCGCCTGCGATTTGCTCAACGGTAAAGTTGCCGTCAAAATCGGTGTATATGGTTTGGTTGCTACCTGCAGGGGTGATGCAGGCACCTGCCAAAGGCTCACCGGTAAGCTTATCCACTACTTGTCCGTGAATGCTTGTAGTGGCTACCATCTTGTCTTGCTCGTTGTGTTGGCTTACAAAGGCGAGGAGGGTGAGCGAGGTGCACAGCCCTATAATTGATACCAGCGTCTTTTTCATAATAAAAGGATTTAAATTTGTTTTCGATGCAAATTTAAATCCTTCGTATTACCTCGTTATTGAGGTTTTATTATTTTTACATTACAAAAATATTACGGTGTGACGCTGTAATCCTTCTTTGAAATTTCCTTGCCATTCTCATCCCATCTTATCCACAACCCTGTTTTTTCACCATTCTTGTAAAACATCCGGTAGCGCTGTACTTCGTTATCGTCCCATATTGTCCATTCGCCGTGTTTTTTTCCCGCTTTGTAGTTGGCTATAGCGGTGAGTTTTCCTTTCGCGCTGTAGGTACGCCATTCGCCGTCAAATGCTCCATCTTTATACGAGCGAATTTCCTTTATCTTATTCGCTGCATAGTAGGTAGTACACTGACCGGTGGTCATCTCCTTTACCTTGCTACAGTCAATGTGCTGCGCGGGTAGGGAGAGGCTAAAAAGAAAAACAAGGGGTATAAAAAAAAGACGCTTCATCTGCGAGTATGGGCTATGGTGTTGAAGTAAATATAGCTATTTTTTAGAGGGAAGACCCTAACAGGATTTTTAATTCCGTTGGGGTCTTCAGTGGATTTTCGGTGGGGAGTTTAGTAATCCGTATTCTGCGGATCCCAGTTGCACCAGCCTTCAGTCCAGTCCGTAGCGCCAAAGGCACCGCGGAAAGCAACCTGTTGGAAGAAGCTGTTGCTAAGCACACCATCGAAGGCTGCACCGCTTAGCAGCGGGCTACCCGTTTGCGCGGTAAAGTTGGGTGCGTTGAGGTTAAACGGATCATTGAGCTGCAACGATGAGTTGTTGGCATATACCGTAACGGCGTTAGCAACATTGTTCACGTAGGTGCTGTCGAAAGCAGCCTTGCCGTACTGCAGCATGCCCGATAGCACGCTATTTTTCACCGCCAGCTCGTTGTTGGTGGCGTTAGCTTGGCTGGCGCTGCCGTCAATAAACAGGCCAATGGGCCATCCGGCAAATACCGAGTTATGTACTTGCAGCTTGGTGTTGCGGCGCAGGTGCATAGATGCTTGGAAGGTGCCGTTACCGCCTGTGGGGTCGGCTGTTTTACCATCGGCATAGGGGCCAAATAAGCTTACGTTGCTGAATACGGGCGAGGTGAAAGGCTCGTTGCTTGAACCTGTAGCATCGTTATCGCTTTCAAATCCGTTCGACTTCGACTTGTCGGCTACATTCCAGTCGCGCAAGCCAACAAGGAATTGCAGCTTGCCGCTGAAGCCGTTGTCGGTGTCAAACTCGTCATCCCAGCCACGGAAGGCTACTAAATACTTGCAGTTTACTGCACCGCCAAACCACTCGTACGAGTCGTCGCCGCAGTACGATACCTGAATGTGGTCAACTTGCGTACCGCTGCCTACACCGCCCATGGTAAGCCCGTTGATTTCGTTGTCCACCTGATACTCTACGCCGCTAAACTCAATACGCACGTAGCTTAGTATGCCGGAGTTGTCGGCATCATCGTTGCCACCAAACATTGAACGCGGTCCTCCCTCAATTTTGTTCTCGCCACCGGTCGCATTTATTTTTGCTTTTCCGCAAATCACAATACCGCCCCAATCACCATAGGTACGTTGCCCTTTAGGTTGGTTGGAGGTAAATACAATGGGCTTATCCTTGGTACCTTGAGCCATTATTTTTCCGCCACGTTCTACTACCAGCGTGGCTTTAGTATCCTTGTCACCTTTAATTATGGTGCCCGGTTCAATGGTAAGGGTTGCTCCCTCGGTTACATACACAAAACCTGTGAGTAGGTAAGTGTTGATAGCCTTAAGGGTATCGTTACCTGTAATTTCTCCGGCAGGAATTGTAATAAATTCTCCCGTGGGAATAGGCTCAGGGTCATTCTTGTCATCTTTTGAGCAAGAAGTAACCAGCGCGGTCATGCCTACCATAAGCGCGGCAGCATACATAAATCTAAACTTTTTCATGTTCATTTTTTCTTTTTTTGAATAAAACATTTTTCTTTTTTATTGGTTAAAACGAATATCCTATGCTAAAGTTGAAAACGGTACCGGATCGGTATGAGCGCATATCCTCGTGGCGCTTATAGTGCACGCCGTTGTATTCAAAATCTACAAATTGTCGTACAACTATTTTACTGTTCAAAATATCCTTTACTCCGGCTTTCACCTCAAAGTTACCCCACCGTTTCCCCATGCTAAAATCCAGTGAGTGGTGCGGTATTTCGTAGGCATCGGGGATATCATCCTGCGGGTTTTGCTTGGGCTGTCCTGCGGTTACCATGCGCTTGCCTATAATGTTGTATTGCAAGTTGGCCGATAGCTTGTTGGTGTTATTGCGGTAGGCAACTCCGGCGTTAATGAGGTAGGGCGATTGACCCTGCAACGGGCGGTCGCGCTCAACGCCACCCGGCGCAAAGGTTACTCGGCTCTTAATAAGCGTACCGTTGAATATGAGCATAAAGTTTTTGAGCCCGATAAAGTCAAGCGACTTGCGCAGGTCGGCCTCCAGACCATAGGCGTAGGCGCCATCGGCATTGGTAAAAGTGTACTGTAGCTGCCCGCCTGTTTCAAAGAAGGTAACCTCAATGGGGTCTTTAAAATTTTTGTAGAATGCGCCCACCGAAATCATATCATCATCGGCGGGGTAAAGCTCATAGCGTACATCTACGTTTTGAATGTAGGCGTTGCGCAGGTTGGAGTTGCCCTCAAAGTTGGAGAACAGGTCGTAGTCGTAGTACACAAAGGGGGCTATTTCGCGAAACTCCGAACGGTTTACCGACTTGCCGTACGCGGCGCGCAGTACGTTGCGCTCATTGATGTTCCACGTAGCATTTACCGAAGGAAAAATATCGCCCTGCGGCTCGTTGAGGTTTACAGACTTGGTACCGTCGGAGGTGTAGCTGTCAAGCGTAGTTTGAGTGTACTCGTAGCGTACACCGCCATCCACGTACGCGTGCTCGCCCAGCGGTAGCTTAAGCGATACGTATCCGGCGTAAATATTGCGCCCTGCGTCGTAGGAGTTCGACTTGTTTGATTTTTCAATGAGGTAGGTACCGTTGGCGTTAAGGTATTCCTCCGAAAACATTTGCGCTGCACCCATGTAGTAGTAGCCAATGGGCAGGCTGCGCGAGAAGTCGTACACAAATTCACGGGCATCGAAGTTGCGCATTTTTACCTCAAGCAAACCTCCTGTTTTGAGGGTAGGGGTGTAGCCGCCCAGGTGCAGCGTGCGCAGGTAATCTACCTGTCCGGATATGGCCTGCTCATCGAGCTGCTGAAAGGTGCGGTTGGCATCGTTACCCATAATGCGGTACCGGCCGTAGTATTCGCTTTCGGGGTCATCGTTCATGCGCGAGGTTATCATCCTTCGGTCGGGCTCGCGCAGGTTGGCGTAGGAGTATCCGGCTACCCAGCTAAGCATGTGCTCTTTTCCACTGAAAAGATGGCGACCGCTCAGCTGCCCCGAGTAGGTGCTGCGGGCCGAGTATAGCGATTCGCTGCCCTTTATCTTGTAGTTGTTGCCGTAGTCCACACCGCTGCGAAGCGTCGCGCAGTCCTTACTTATTTGGTTAAAAAAGTTGTTGAATTCGTAGCGCGTATTTTGCCCCACAAGGAGTAGGAAGTTGGCCAGCGCTCCGGCTTTTACCTCGGTAGTATACTGCTCGTCGGTGTACTGCGAATGAGGGCTGGGGGCATCGTTTTGCGTGTCCCAGCCATCATAGCGGGCGTTGCTAATCTCCAACGCCTTTTTGCTGATGCTGTAGTTAATTCCCGCAATGGAGCTTAGGGTAACCCTATCCGAGAATTTTTTGCTTGTGTTAAGCGCCACCGAAAGTCGCCCGTCGGGGAGGGCTTTATCGGTAGAGGTGCTCCAATCCGAGTTCAGCTCGCGCGTGTACTGCGCGCGTTGGTCGGCAGTGTACTTGCTGTTGAGCGGATTTGGAAAGTTGTTGGGCAGCTGTCGCGCCGAAGCGCCAAAACCCAAAACGTCAGCGCTGCTGCCCTTATACGATGTGTAGTCATTAAGCGTAGTTCCCGTGCGCCAGCCCGCGCCAAGCGATATGTCAAGCGAGCTGCTTTCGGGATTATTTTTAGTGCGTATTTTGATAAAACCGCCAGAGAAATCGGCAGGCAATTCGGGGCTTTGTGATTTGAAAACCTCAAGGCTTTCTATCAGCGAGCTGGGAATAACGTCGAACGAAAAGGCGCGCGTATCAGCCTCGGAGCTGGGCGTTGAGGCGCCGTTGAGAAATACGTTGTTATATCGCTGCGCCAGCCCGCGCACTACCACAAAGCGGTCGGCTACGGTGGATACGCCCGTAACGCGCTTTACCACCTCTGAGGCATCGCGGTCCTGCGAGCGCGATATTTGCTGCGCCGATATGCCGCTTACCACCATGCCTGCATTTTTAATGCTGCTTATCATGGCCATTTCGGAGCTGCTACGCTTGGTGGCAGTTATGGTTATGGCGTCCAGGGTGAAGCTGGCGAATTCCAGCTCCAAATTTAGGCGGAGTGTTTCTCCGGCCTTTACCTCTACATTGTCCACTTTAAGCGTAGTGTACGATATGTACGATACAATGAGGTTGTAACTTCCTGCCGGAAGTTTGGCGTAGTAGTTTCCGTCAAAATCGGAAACTACTACGTTGCCCGGTCCCAAGGTGATCCCCGCGCCGGGTAGCGTTTCGCCTGTGGCCTTATCGGTAATTACGCCTTCAATAGTGCCGGCTGGCGCCGCAATAGATGGAATTGTGAGGAGTAGTAAAAAAAAGATGCTGTAAAACTTTGCCATTTGCAAGTATCGGTTCTGTAAATTTTCCGATGCAAAGAAACGGCAGATATGTTACGTGGCTGTTACACGAAGGTGAACAAGGTGTAAAAGAGATGTGAACTTTTTATGTTTGCTTTAACGAAGTACCTCTTTGTGTAAAAAGTTCGATACGGCTTAAAACAAGCAACCCCGCTGGAGTTGCGGGGCTGCTTGTTTTTATTGCTTCTGTTTTATAGAAGATTATTTGCAATCAAGTACTCTGCAATTTGCACTGCATTGAGCGCAGCACCCTTGCGAATTTGGTCACCAACCAGCCATAGGGCAATGCCGTTGGGGTTGGCCAAATCCTTGCGTACGCGACCAACAAAAACATTATCATCATTGGCTACAAACAAAGGCATGGGGTACTTGCTATCCGCAGGTTCATCCATGAGCGTAATGCCTTGTGCGTTGCCCAATGCAGTGCGCACGTCCTTTACATCAAGGGGTTTTTCTGTTTCAACCCATAGCGCTTCGCTATGCGCGCGCATGGCAGGAACGCGTACGCAGGTAGCGCTCACCTCAATGTCGCTATGCATAATCTTACGCGTTTCGTTGTACATCTTCAGCTCCTCCTTGGTGTAGTCATCATCACCAAATACGTCGATTTGCGGGATGAGGTTAAACGCCAGCTGGTACTTAAACTTTTCAATGGTGGGCTTATCGCCTGCCAATACCTGGCGCAGCTGCGTTTCAAGTTCGGCCATAGCTGCAGCACCCGCGCCGCTGGCGCTTTGGTAGGTAGCTACGTGCACTTTTTTAATGTGAGAAAGCTGCTCCAGCGCCTTCAGCGCTACCACCATAATAATAGTAGTGCAGTTGGGGTTGGCAATAATATTGCGTGGACGGTTTTTGCAGTCCTCAGCGTTAACCTCGGGTACTACTAAGGGCACCTCCTTATCCATACGGAAAGCGCTGGAGTTATCAATCATCACCGCACCATGCTTGGTAATAGTTTCGGCATACTCCTTTGAAATGCTGCCTCCGGCTGAGGTTAGCGCAATATCAATACCTTTAAAATCGTCGTTATGTTTAAGCTCCTTCACTACTATATCTTTTCCGCGAAACTTGTATGAGCTGCCTGCGCTACGGCCTGAACCGAATAGCACCAGCTCGTCAAGCGGAAAGTTACGCTGCTCCAGCAACTTCAAAAACTCTTGACCCACGGCACCGCTTGTGCCTACAATTGCTACTTTCATTGTAAAAACGGATTTAATTTTTTGCAAAAGTAGCATAATAAATAGGTTTTCACATCCGAGCATTGCTTTTTTAGAAAATATACCCACACTTTTAACAAAAATTTCTTGTCGGGAACTAAAAAAACGGTTAACATTGCGGATTGGTCTTATTGTATACCGTACAGTAAGAATTATAAAAATTTAAACACCGCGTTTAAACCTTTTCTAATCCCTAAAGTCAAACCTTTTGATTTCAACGTTACAAACGTTTTAACTTTACAAACTTTATAAACTGTATTGCATGAAAAAGTTATTTGCCTTACTATGTGCCACCGGGTGCGCTGTGGTTGCTTTTGCACAGTATCCGCAGATTCCCGATAGCGTAAAAAGATACCGTGCCGAATGGCACGCAGCTTTCATGAAGTCCTCCGATGAGGCTTGGGAGAAAGCGCTTCCTATTATTAAGAAGGAGGCTGCCGAGGGTAAGCCTTACATACCTTGGGCTGCTCGTCCGCACGATTTGCCCCAGGCTGACATACCTGCGTTCCCCGGAGCTGAAGGCGGTGGCGCTTTTACCTTTGGCGGACGTGGCGGTAAGGTAATTACCGTTACCAACTTGAACAACGCCGGCGAAGGTTCGCTACGCTGGGCTTGTGAACAAGGCGGAGCGCGTATTATTGTATTCAACGTGTCCGGTGTTATTTACCTCACCGAGCCCATTGTTATGCGCGCGCCTTACGTTACTATTGCCGGACAAACAGCTCCCGGTGATGGTATCTGCGTTTCAGGCGAAACCTTTTGGGTAAATACGCACGACGTAATTATTCGCCACATGCGCTTCCGCCGTGGCGCTACCGATGTGGGCAGCCGTGATGATGCTTTGGGTGGAAATCCTGTGGGCAACGTTATGATTGACCACGTTTCTACCAGCTGGGGATTGGACGAAAACCTCTCCATGTACCGCCACATGTTTGATCCGGGCGATGGTAGCAAGGAGCTAAAGATGGGTACGGTAAATATTACCATACAAAACAGCATTTCGTTCCAGGCGCTGGATACCTACAACCACTCATTTGGCAGCACGCTGGGCGGTGAAAACTGCACCTTTATGCGTAACATTTGGGCCAACAATACCGGCCGTAACCCGTCAATAGGCTGGAACGGACAGTTTAACTTTGTTAACAACGTAGTGTACAACTGGGTTCACCGTAGCGCCGATGGTGGCGACTATACCGCTTTGTACAATTTTATTAATAACTACTACAAGCCGGGCCCGCTTACTCCGGTTGACAAACCCATAGGGCATCGCATAGTGAAGCCCGAGTCGGGACGTAGCAAGTTGGGTTACTACGTGTTTGGTCGCGTATATGCCAACGGCAATATTGTAGAAGGCGACGATGCCGTAACTAAAGATAACTGGAATGGCGGCGTACAGGTGCAGGAGCAAAAGGATACCGAGGGTTATACTGAAAACATGCGCTGGGACAGGCCCATGCCTATTGCTAACCCCTTCCCTATCATGAGTGCTAAGGATGCCTATGAGTTTGTGCTGGACAATGCCGGTGCTAACATCCCCAAGCGCGACATTGTTGACCAGCGTTGCATGGAGCAAGTGCGTACGGGCAAGGTTTACTACGACCCTGCAGCTGACGATATTGATTTTTACCAGTTTAAATACCGTCGCTTGCCCAAGGATTCGTACAAGCAGGGCGTTATTACCGACATCCGCCAGGTAGGCGGCATGCCCGAGTATAAGGGTACGCCCTACGTGGATACCGATGGTGATGGTATGCCCGACGCGTGGGAAAAGAAGTACGGACTTAACCCCAACGACCCCTCTGATGCCAACAAGGATATGAGCGGTGACGGCTATACCAACATTGAAAAGTACATTAACGGTATAGACCCGACTAAGAAAGTTGACTGGAAAGACCCAAAGAACAACGTAGACGTACTGGCAAAAAAAGGTAAGCTGTTGTAGTTTCCCCTCGCGCAGAGACGCAAAGGCGCAAAGAGTACAAAAGAAGATGCAAAAGGTGCAGCATGTAAGTGTTGCACCTTTTTTGTACTTGTCACTTTCCTGTATTCCTCTGCGCCTTTGCGTTCCAACGCGAAATTTCTTCTCCACCTTTCTTGTATTTCTTCGCGCTTCTGCGTCTCTTCGCGTCTTTTTCCATACAAAAATCCCCTTATTGTAAAAAATACAATATCTATTACGCACAGATACCCAGCATGTTGTAAATTTTTTTTGTTAAAAAGTAACACTTTTAACATTTAATCTTTATCAAAAGTGAAAAAGGTGCCTATATTTGCTAAGTTCAAAAATTGAATTTTGGGAGAGACTATAAATTCTTAAAAGCGGTTCAACATCCCAACAATTCAACAGTTCAGCGATTTTTTACAAACTAACCAAATAAACCCAAAAACAAAAAAATTATGAGAACAAAGCGATTTAGAACATTGCTGGCATCCATAGCGGTTATGCTGTGTATGCTACTCGCCGTTGGTGCACAGGCGAAAACCGTTTTAAGTTACCACAAGTTGGGATATCGCCCTGTTGCTGGTGCTGATACACTGGGAGCCATGCCGAGCAACTACAGCGGTACCGATGCTGCTGGTACCGATGCGGATCCTCACAGGTTGGTTTTTTATCCATCTATGGATAGCCTTATGGGGGGGCACAACTCAATACGTACGCTTACTGCTAACACGTATAGTTGTGGAGAAGACTTCTTCGGCGCGTTTTCTCAGAATGCTAGGGATCAGTATCTTCATGTAACGAGTACTTCTGCGAGCGCCATAAAGATTACGTTTACTCCCAATAGCAAGACCAAGGACTATATTTCCAGGTTGGCGATTAAGAATAGGGCTGATGTGGATTTTGGAAAGACAAGCTTGTACAGCAATAATGACTACATCTTTTTTCATACTGCAAGTAAAGAATTTGCTCAGATAACAGACTCCGGTCGTGTCTCTATCTATGATGAGGCAGCCAAGAAGTTGAAAATTACCTACACTCCCGGTGAGACCTATTTTCAGTCGAACACAACGGGCTCTACAGTGCAAGGGTCAAATGTTATCACAGTAACCTACACTGGTGTTAACCAGGTTGCTAAGGGAGATGCTTAC
>JAVBKY010000009.1:0-233178 GCA_031553765.1 Bacteroidales bacterium | reverse complement strand
ACGCGATGCGCACCCGTCCGCCGGTCGCCGCCAGAGTATTGCTACCCCGCGATGCCCCTCGACTTGCATGTGTTAGGCCTGCCGCTAGCGTTAATCCTGAGCCAGGATCAAACTCTTCATACTAATTAATATAAAACAATTGTGATCTTGGCTGATGTTATCTGTATTCATGGAATTGAATAAAAACTTGTTAAGGTATTACATTATCCTTTACCTTACTTTTTCTCTTCAGTATATCAAAGATCGTATTGCTCCACAAAAAAACGTTTAGACGCTCGCTTCACAGTTTGCGCTCTAAACGCGGTATTTTTGCTTTTCTAAGAACGTCCCGTTGTGTCTCAAACGGGGTTGCAAAGGTAGCTACGTTTTTGAAACTACCAAACTATTTCGGAAAATATTTTTGAAAATAATTCATTTATGCTGATTATCAATGATGTTGCACATAGCAAAAGCTAAAGAAATTAGCTTAAAATGGAGAAAAAAGTGGTTAAGGCAATCTCAAATGCGTCACTTTACCCACTTCGGGTTAAAATACCAAACCAAAACCAAAGGATAATGAGCGCCCATACACGCCCATAATTTCTACGTAAAAACCTTGGTTTAAATCCGTAAATTTTACCATCAAGCATTGCAAGTACGTACATTCACGTACAAATCACGATTTTTGACGAACAATATAAATTAGGTGGTTGCAAAAAAATATTCCGCCTATCAATCTTTCCAAATAAAATGTATCTTTGCTTTATTGTTTCATTTTTTACGATTATAAAAAACCTATGGCAACAAAAAGGCTGGTAATAATACCCACCTATAACGAGAAGGAAAATGCGGAGGCAATCATTCGTAAGGTGTTTTCACTGGGCGTTCACTTCGATTTGCTGATTATTGACGACGGCTCGCCCGATGGCACGGCACAAATAGTAAAGCGCCTGCAGGAAGAGTTTCCTGATAAGTTGCACCTGATAGAGCGCCAGGGGAAACAGGGGCTGGGAACGGCCTACATCACGGGCTTTAAGTGGGGAATGGCGCATGGCTACGACCATATTTGTGAAATGGATGCAGACTTTTCGCACAACCCCGATGACCTTATTCGTTTATCAGCTGCATGCGATGAGGGCGCCGATGTGGCTGTGGGCTCACGCTATATTACGGGTGTGAATGTGGTAAACTGGCCCATGAAGCGCGTGCTGATTTCGTACTTCGGTTCGGCCTATGTGCGCCGCATGTTGGGCATTGAGGTGCGCGATATGACAGCGGGCTTTAAATGCTACACGCGCCGCGTGCTTGAGGCCATTGACTTCGACAAAATCAGCATGAAGGGCTACGGCTTCCAAATTGAAATGAAGTACACTGCCATTAGCCTTGGCTTTAAGGTGGTGGAAGTACCCATTATATTTGTTGACCGCAAGTTGGGGAGCACTAAAATGAGTGGCGGCATTGTACGCGAGGCGCTATTTGGCGTGCTTAAATTGAGGTTTAGAAAAATTAAGCCGAAAAGGGCAAAATAGTAAAACTCATTTTGAAAGCGCTTTGAGCGCTTTCTTTTTATCATACCCTGTTCTACTTGTCAAATGAAATACCTTATCTCCAACGCCACCATCATCAACGAAGGCACTTCGTTTAAGGGTAGTGTGCTGATAAACGATGGAAATATTGAGGGAGTATACTCCGACATGCGGGTGACTCCGCAGGATAAAGTAAGGGGTGCAGAGGTAGTTGATGCCACTGGAAAAATGCTGCTACCGGGAATAATAGATACCCACGTACACTTTCGTGATCCGGGCCTTACTCATAAGGCTACATGGCATAGCGAGAGCCACGCGGCGGTGGCAGGTGGCGTTACCTCGGTTGCCGATATGCCCAACACTATCCCGCAAACTATAGGCGTAGAGTTGGTGCACGAAAAATGCACCATAGCCGCACAAAATTCGGTAGTAAACTACGGATGCTACCTTGGTGCTACGGCGGACAATCTAGATACAATAGCAAGGCTAACTCCCAACGACGGCGTATTTGCCGTGAAACTATTTATGGGCTCCAGCACGGGCAATATGTTACTTGACGATGAGGAAATGTTGCACAAGCTATTTTCCGAATGCCCGCTACCTATAGTGGCGCACTGTGAGGACGACGCGCTGATACGTCGTAACATGGAGCTGGCACAACAGCAGTACGGCGACCAAATTCCTTTTACCCGCCACTCCTACATTCGCAGCAGCGAGGCCTGCTACAACGCCACCAGCCGCGCCATTACACTTGCAAGGAAGTACAATACGCAGCTTCATATTGCACATATATCCACGGCACGTGAGCTGAGTTTACTAAACGGCAACAACGGCAGAATTACGGCTGAAACATGTCCGCAGTACCTGTGGTTTTGCGATGATGACTATAAAACAAAGGGAGCGCTGGTAAAGTGTAATCCTGCCATAAAATCGGTTACCGACCGCAACGCGCTGCGCTGTGCTGTGGCTTCGGGTCAAATAAACACCATTGCTACCGACCATGCTCCGCACTTGTTGAGCGAAAAAAACAATACGTATGCTAAGTCTCCTTCGGGGCTACCACTCATTCAGCACTCACTGATAAGCATGCTGGAGTTGGTTAAACAGGGAGATTTTTCGATAGAAACGCTGGTGGAGAAAATGTGCCATGCTCCTGCTCGTATATTCAACATTAAAGAACGTGGATTTATCCGCGAGGGTTACGCAGCCGATTTAGTATTGGTGCAACCGTGCCAAGAGTGGCAGGTTACCTTAAAGAATACGCTACATAAGTGCGGGTGGAGCGCATTCGACGGGCAAATGTTTTCACATAAGGTAACACATACATTTGTGAATGGCAACTTAGCTTACGCTGACGGAAAAGTTAACGACGATTTTTTGGGAAAAAATTTATAATTTTACTTCTCTAAACAGCAAAAACATGGTATCATCTACCATTATACTGCCTCCTGTTTTTACCTTCCTCAACGTCAAAAAAAGGGATTGCTTTTTGACGTAGTTTTTCTTTCCATTTAGCAGGATAAACGCCGTAGGTGTGTACATTGACAGGCTTATGCTTGGCACGGTACTATAATGGAAAAGTTTCACGCGCCATGCGATGAAAGCGCTATTTACTACCAATACTTCAACCCCATGGGCTGTTAAATGCGATACTTAAAAAATAATCAACGTTCTCAATTTTCAATTCTTAATTCTCAATTAATATGATACTACCCTACGCTGAACCTTACAAGATTAAAATGGTGGAATCCATCCGTATGAGCACGCGCGAGGAGCGCGAAGTTTGGATAAAGGAGGTGGGATACAACACTTTTAAGCTGCGAGCTGACCAAGTTTTTATTGACCTACTTACCGATTCGGGCACAGGCGCCATGAGCGACCGCCAGTGGAGCGCGATGATGGTGGGCGATGAGAGCTATGCGGGCGCCTCATCATACTATAACCTAAAAAAGGCGATAAAGGATATTACGGGTTTTGACTACTTTTTACCTACACATCAAGGACGTGCGGCAGAGAATGTGCTATTTTCGGTATTGGTAAAGGAGGGTAATATTATTCCCGGCAACTCGCACTTTGACACCACCAAAGGTCACATTGAGTTTCGTAAGGCACATGCCTGCGACTGCACCATTGATGAGGCTAAGGATACGCAGCTGGAAATTCCATTTAAGGGCAATGTATCGCCTGAGAAGTTGGAGAAGACAATGGCTGAGCACCACGCCAAGGTGCCATTTATTATAGTAACGCTCACCAATAACACAGCAGGTGGGCAACCCGTATCTATGGAAAACTTGCGCGAGGTACGTCGCATTGCAGATAAGTATGGCAAGCCTATAGTGCTGGATTCTGCACGCTTTGCGGAGAATGCTTACTTTATTAAAACGAGGGAAAAGGGCTACGAAAATAAAACAGTAAAGGAGATTGCTCTGGAGATGTTTTCGTATGCTGATGCCATGACCATGAGCTCGAAAAAAGATGCCATTGTGAACATGGGTGGTTTTGTGGCTATGCGCCATGAGGAGTGGTTTAAGCAGGCCAGCTCCTTCAATATTATGTTTGAGGGCTACATTACTTATGGAGGCATGAGCGGTAGAGATATGAACGCGCTTGCTGTTGGCTTGGATGAGGGTACAGAGTTTGATGTGCTGCACGCCCGCATACAGCAAGTAGCCTACTTAGGTAAAAGGCTGGATGAGTACGGCATACCCTACCAGCGCCCTGCGGGTGGACACGCTATTTTTGTGGATGCACAGAAGGTAATTCCCAATGTTCCGAAGGAGGAGTTTCCGGCACAAACGCTCACTATTGAGCTGTATTTGGAGGCAGGTATTCGGAGCTGCGAAATTGGCTATATACTGGCCGACCGCGATCCTGTAACTCGCGAAAATCGCTTTGGGGGATTGGATTTGCTACGACTTGCCATACCACGTCGTACCTATACCAACAACCATATGGATGTAGTGGCTGCCGCGCTAAAAAATGTAACGGAGCGCGCAAACAGTATTAAGCGTGGCGTAAAGATAGTGAACGAAGCGCCTATACTACGACATTTTACGGTGGAGTTAGATAAGTTGTAAAAACTAAAAGTGGTGTTGGTATATACCAACACCACTTTTTAGTACATAGCTATTACTATTCTGCTCTCTCCTTTACAAAAGTTCCATCTTCCTTAAAGTAGGTTTTGAATTCCTGCTTACCCTTTTCTACCGATACTTCATACAACACATCTGTACCCTTGAAAATCTTTTCCGCATCATCCATGCGGAACTTGGGATATTTGTGCTTCACCGAATTTTTCACTACTTCGGGTAGCTGACGAACCGATATATCCTGCTTGTACTTAAGCAGGTTTCCATCCGCATCGTACCAAGCTTTGTAGTCCACTTTAGAAATTTCAAATTCTACCTCATACACAGAGTTGGCCATATCCCATTCTACGTCGTACGCTGTTGCAAATTGGCTTTTAAACTTAGCAGCTATCACATTACTTGGCACGGAAACATCTACCGCTTTCACCGCACGAAAATCGGCTAATTTTTGTTCAATCTGCTCATTGCTGAGCATGGTGTCGGGTCGCACACCCAAATCGGGTGCCGCCGCCGTGGTGCTTTGACAAGATGTTAGCATAAACAACCCTGCCAAAAACATGTACATGGAGGTTTTAATTGCTTTCATGAGTTTGTTTTTAAGAGTGAAAAAATGTAGCATTTTGCTACAAAAACATATATAAACTCACCGCCATTACCACCATGCCCGATAGCAAACCTGCTATGGAAATATGGTGTTCACCGAATTTTTCGGAAGTAGGCAACAGCTCGTCAAGTGAAATATATACCATAATGCCTGCCACGGCAGCCAATACAATGCCATTGATAACAGGCGACCAAAAGGGCATGAGAAAAAGGTAGGCGATAAGCGCCCCAACAGGCTCTGCTAATCCTGATAAGAACGATATCCAAAAAGCTTTTCGGCGACTGCCCGTGGAGTGGTAAATAGGAACAGAAACAGCAATGCCTTCGGGTATGTTGTGTATGGCTATGGCTACCGTAATGGGAATGGCTACGCTTAGACTTCCTAATGCAGAGGTAAATGTAGCAATACCTTCGGGAAAGTTGTGTATGGCTATGGACAACGCCACTACCATACCTACACGGTGCAGCGATGGGCGTTTTTTCATTTCTTCAACGCTATGTACCTCGTGTGGATTGTTTTTCTCCGGAATAAGAAAATCGATAAGTGTAATAAAGGCTATGCCGCCAAAAAAAGCAAGTAGCAACGCTAGCGTTCCGCCCTTTTCGCCCATTTGCACCATGAGTTCGTGCTTGGCTTCAGGAAGCATTTCCATGAACGAGACGTATAGCATTACACCCGCAGAAAATCCCAGTGAGGCGCACAAAAACTTAGTGTTGGTACGCTTCGCAATCAGCGCTATAAGGCTACCAATACCTGTAGAGAGCCCCGCAAGCATGGTGAGCGCAAAGGCTGTTATGATGTGCTGCGTTTCTATCATAAAAAAAACTATTTGACCCTAACAGGGTTTTTAACCCTGTTAGGGTATAGTGGCCCATTCTTTAGAACTGCGTATTGAAGCCCACGAAGGTTTGGAATCTTGGTTGCCCTTCGCCGCTCGCGAGTACGGAGAATTGCGGTTCGGCGAAAATGTTGAATACCACGCCGCCAACTTTAACCACCTTACCTATACCAAGGCCAATGGGCACATTGTAGTTACCTGTGCCCGTAAGGTCAAATGACCAAATACCGGTGCTACGTAGGTAGGTGCCACCACCCAGCTGCCACATAAAGAACATTTGCGCGGTAAGCTGATTTACGTCGGGTCTATCTTTACCATCGTCGGTGCTGGCAAATGAGGCCTGCCACTGCAGCAAGCTACCCATTTGCAAAACTCGGTTGCTTGCCAAAAACGCCAATGCCGATATCCCCGCTTGCCACTTACCTGCACCCATATTATGCGAGCCGGTAGGCGCGGTAATCAACGGGCCTATACCTATTTTATTACCGGGTGAAAGTTCGTGGGAGTATATGGCAAAAAGGTTAAAGTCACCAAAACCTGTAGTGGGTGATGTATTGGGAATATTATTCACCACAAATGGCATGGTGGCGCGCAATAAAATGGGACCAATGGGCTGCGCGTAGCGAATCAGTAGCTGATTGGCTGAAGCATCGGGAACACCATATAGCGATGATATAACGTAATTATGCACGTTGAGCGCCTTGGTATGCGCCAACGGGTCGTTAGCCTTTTTCAAGGTTTCATCATCAAGCCCACCTTGAGCCGGAGGAGTTGCTTGAGGTTGTTCTTGTGCCATCAGGCTCTGAGAGCACACAAGGCATATGCATAGAGCAAATGCAAGATGAATAATCTTTTTCATTTTTTTCATGCAGTTAAAAATTAGACTAAAAGAAATTTACTTCTTTTACAAAGTTACGACTACATTTAGCTGCTCGCTACACCTAGCATGAAATATAACATTCGTTACTTAATTTTTACCTTCGTTTACTTAGCTCCGGAATCGGCAAATGGCACTCGAATAGGAAGCCCCCGATGTCGCTGATCTACAATAAGCGGCACCTGTTCGGGTTGCACATTACTTATATCCAAACCATAGGCATTGACATCGGATATACCTATATGGGATATAATACTATACAACTTCATGATGACCTTATTTCTCAGGGAGAATCCATATTCATAGCTATGTACGCGGTGTATTACAATAAATTTAAAATCACCGTGCACACCATGCCGCTTTAGCGATGTATAACCGCTATCACCGCATATTTCCCCACTAATAATTAACTCTTTTACAATCTGCTGAAAGTGTAAACTCAGCTGCGGCTCCACCCTGAATCCCACCCTAAATTCAACCCTATACAACGTATTAGGAATAAGCTCCTTAAATGAGTATTCATGGGTGTGTGGTTCATCAACATAGTGCATGTGTAGCAGCCAGTAATGGTCGGCGCGCTTTGGTTCTTTATTTACTATCGAAAAAAGTACTTTACTTTCAATATCGGAGGGTAAGTCGGCCTTGCTTAAATATACGAGGTTGGTAGCGCACTTGGGTATAGACTCGTCCGCTTTAATATCCAATAGAAGGCGAGCGTAGTCTTGCACCTTAAAAAAGCGGATGTACTTGTTCTTAATTTTACGACCATTGTACCAAACATACATGATTAGGGAGAAAATAGTGCCTAGCGCAAGCGTGAGGGCACCACCATCCATAAATTTTACCATGTTGGCAACAAAAAATGAGCCCTCAATAGTAAAAAACACTACCCCAAACGCAACTATTAGCAACACCGAATATCCCTTGGATCTCATGTAGTAAATCAGCAGAATGGAGGTCATGAGCATAGCAATGGTAATGGCTAATCCGTATGCCGCCTCCATATTGGATGAGTTTTTGAAAATAAGTACCACTGCTATGCAAGCCGCCAGCAGGCTCCAGTTTACAAGAGGAATATAGAGCTGTCCACGCACGTTGGACGGGTGCAATATGTGCTGCCGCGGCCAGAAATTTAGCGCCATGGCTTCGTTGAAAATGGTGAATGCCCCGCTTATAAGTGCTTGGCTGGCAATAATAGCTGCCGCTGTAGCTACCACCACTCCTACAGGCAAGAACCATGAGGGCATTATGCCGAAAAACGGGTTAGCGTTACCCACATCAGAGGTTAATATCCATGCACCTTGCCCCAGATAGTTAAGTATTAGCATTGCTTTTACGAATACCCAGCTAATGCGTATATTTTTAATACCACAATGCCCTAAATCGGAGTATAACGCCTCGGCACCTGTTGTACACAAAAATACCGCGCCAAGCAATAAAAATCCAGAATGAGTGTTTACCAGTAGCAATACGGCATAATACGGGTTAAAGGCCTTTAATATTTCGGGGTAGTGTACTATTTGCGACACCCCAAGCGTGCCCAGCATAAGGAACCAAATAAGCATAACTGGACCATACATACGACCTATAGCGTGCGAACCAAACTGCTGAACAAAAAACAGGACGCACAGCAACCCTATAACAATACCGATGATGGGCAACCCGTCGGTAAAATTATTAAGCCCTTCGACAGCAGACATAACAGTGATGGAGGGTGTAATGATACCATCAGCTACAAGCGCACTGGCGCCAACTATGGCCACGATATACACCACCGACTTTTTTCGCCTTTTCAGTAAAGCGTATAGCGCTAGAATACCACCCTCGCCCTTATTGTCGGCGCGCAGCGTAATGATAACATACTTGATGGTGGTTTGCAGGGTAAGCGTCCAAATAATACAGGATAGGGCTCCTATAATGTAGTCGTGGGTTAGGCCGTCTCGGCCAAAATGTACAATGGCCTTCATAACATATAGCGGCGAGGTACCCAAGTCGCCGTACACAATACCTAAAGTAACAATAAGCCCCAACAAGCTCAGCTTGTTTATACCGGATTTTGATTCCATTTCATTTTCACTTTATAGTAGCAATTGTAAGATATTCGTACAAGGCGGCAATAAAAGTAGCAACAATGTTTTCTCGTTGTCAGTTAAATAATCATTACGTGTTCACAAAGTATTATGTATCAAAAAAAACCGACCACAACTTTGTGGTCGGTTAGCCTACTTGAACTGATGCTATGATTTAGGAGGATAATCAATGGAGTAGTGCACTCCCCTACTTTCGCGCATGGCATTTGCCTCCTTTATAATCAGGTAGCCCACCTGAATAAGGTTACGCAGCTCGCATAAATTTTGCGACAACGTAGATGTGCGGTACAGCTGCTCGGTTTCCTTGTGTATTATACCTAATCGAGCAAACGCTCTTTCCAGACGAAGGTTGGAGCGTACAATACCTACGTAGTAGCTCATGATTTGCTGCACCTCTTTGTAACTTTGGGTAATGAGCACCATCTCCTCGGGGTGCGAGGTACCTTCGTAATCCCAATCGGGAATATTTTGCTGAAACTGTACCTGCTTAATGGCCTGCAGGGAGTGCTTAGCCGACCTTTCGGCGTATACCACGGCTTCAAGCAGCGAGTTCGATGCCAACCTGTTTGCTCCATGCAATCCTGTACACGAAACTTCGCCTATGGCATACAGATTTTTTATCGACGATAACCCATCGGTATTTACCCGCACCCCGCCACACATAAAGTGAGCTGCAGGCGCCACAGGAATGTAATCCTTGGTAATGTCAATGCCTATGGAGAGGCACTTTTGATAGATATTGGGAAAATGCTGCTTAATATCTTCGGCGGGCTTATGCGTTATGTCGAGGTAAACAAAATCGTCGCCACGGGTTTTCATTTCGTTATCAATAGCGCGCGCCACAATATCACGCGGAGCAAGCGCGCCACGCTCATCGTACTTTTGCATAAACTCCTTACCATCCTGCGTGCGCAACTTAGCTCCAAAGCCACGCATAGCTTCGGTTATAAGAAATGAGGGACGTTCGCCGGGATAGTATAGTGACGTGGGATGAAACTGTACAAATGCCATATTTTCTACCACACCTTTGGCACGGTAAACCATAGCAACGCCATCGCCTGTAGCCACAGCTGGATTGGTAGTAGTATGGTACACATTACCGGTACCGCCAGTAGCAAGCACTGTTATTTTCGCAAGAAACGTTGCTACTTTCTGCTTTTTAAGGTCGAGCACATAGGCTCCGTAGCAATCAATATCGGTAGTATAGCGGCGTACCATCTTACCCAGGTGGTGCTGCGTAATAAGATCAATGGCAAAATGGTGCTCCAACACCTCAATATTTTTGTGTGAGCGAACCTGCTGTACAAGTGAACGCTGGATTTCGGCGCCTGTGGCATCCTTGTGGTGGAGTATGCGATGCTCGCTATGTCCGCCTTCGCGCGCAAGATCATACCGTCCTTCATCATCCCTATCGAAGTTAGCACCCCACTGCACCAGCTGCTCTATTTGTTCGGGAGCTTCGCGCACGACCATGCGTACCACCTCCTCGTTGCACATTCCCGCGCCACACACCAGCGTATCCTGCACGTGCTTTTCAAACGAATCGGGGTCGTAGGTAACGGCGGAAATACCTCCTTGCGCAAAGTTGGTATTGCTTTCGTCAAGCAACCCTTTGGTTATGATTAGCACCTTACCGTGTTCAGCCACCTTAAGTGCGTAACTTAAGCCTGCGGCTCCGGAGCCTATAATTAAAAAATCAACTTGTCTGTTCATTTTTTACAAAACACAATTTTAAAAAGTAAAGGTACAAATTTTACAAGCATGGTATCACCATAGCCTCTTTTTTGATGTATATTTGTATACTCATGAGTAAAAATCCCACTGCCATAGCGCCATTTTCGCGTCCGCTATACGTAATGCTCAAGCCCGCAGGGGCAGCCTGCAACCTGCGCTGCGACTACTGCTACTACCTCGACAAAAAGGAGTTGTACCCCGAATACCGTACGCAACTAATGAGCGACGAGATACTGGAACGGTTCACGAAGCAATACCTTGAGTCGCAAACTATGAGCGAGGTGCTGTTTACGTGGCACGGTGGCGAAACGCTTTTGCGCAGCATTGATTTCTACAAAAAGGCTTTAGCGCTACAAAAAAAGTACGCTCGCGAACGACGCATTGAGAATTGCCTGCAAACAAATGGCACGTTGCTCACAGATGAATGGTGCCTGTTTTTCAAAGAAAATAATTTTCTGATTGGCATTTCGGTGGACGGGACACGAGAGCATCATGACAGGTACAGGAAAAATGCTGAAGGGAAGCCCTCGTTTGACAAGGTGTTACACGGAGTGGAATTGCTAAAAAAGCACGGCGTGGAGTTCAACATTATGGCCACGGTAAACCACTATAATGTGGACTACCCGCTGGAATTTTACAACTATCTGAAAACGCTTTCAACTTTTATTCAGTTTACCCCCATTGTAGAAAGTTACCCTAACGGTAAGGTAACGGAGTGGAGTGTATCACCCGAAAAGTGGGGCAAATTTCTCTGCGATATTTTTGATGAGTGGGTGCGTAAAGACATTGGGAAAATATTTGTGCAATACTTCGACTCCACGTTGGCAAATTGGATAGGTCAAGCGCCCGGCGTATGTACGCTGGCAAAAGCCTGCGGTCATGCGGGAGTGATGGAGTTCAACGGTGATGTGTACGCTTGTGACCACTTTGTTTATCCTGAATACAAGTTGGGCAACATTCACAGCAAAACGCTTACTGGCATGATGTACTCCGAGCGTCAACAGCAGTTTGGGCTGGACAAGCACGATATGCTGCCTACGCAATGCCTCGCCTGTAAATATCTTTTTGCCTGCAACGGTGAGTGTCCTAAAAACAGGATTGCGAAAACCGCCAACGGCGAAGATGGGTTGAACTACTTGTGCAATGGCTACTACGAGTTTTTTGACCACGTGGCTCCCTACATGGAGTTTATGAAAAAGGAGTTGGCGGAAAAGAGAAGTCCTGCAAATATAACGGAGGCATTGAAAGCGGGATTTTTATAGACTCTAACAGATTTTTGAGGTTCTGTTAGGGCTAATGCACATCCACCACAATACCCATCGCCCTTACCTTATCAGCAATCTCCTCCATTTTTTCGGGGGAGATTTTTTCTAAGCCCTTGGCAGGAGTTTCACGGTCGATAGTGTACATGGTAACCTCACGTGGTTTCAGTTCCATTAGAATTTTGAGCCACTGCCCCACCTCTTCTGGCGTGGTATTATCTACCAGTTTACCTTCGTAAGTGCCGCGCAAGAACATGGTTTGCACAATAAGCCTATCGCCAAAAGCCTTCATACCCTCCACCAACTTAGCAACCGAAAAATTGCCCTGCGGATTATTCAAAATCTTTGCCGTAGCATCAAAACCCGAATCCAGCTTGAGCATAGCCCTATCCACCTTCATGAGTGCGGCCAACACATGCGGGCGTTGGATGAGCGTAGCGTTAGTGAGCACGCACACCTTGGCTTGCGGAGCATACTTATCGCGCAACGCAATAGTATCATCCACTATCTGCTCAAAGTGCGGGTGCATGGTGGGCTCGCCGTTACCAGCAAAAGTGATGGCATCGGGTAAGTTATTCTCCGCTTGCAGCTCCTTTAGGCGTTTTTCCAACTCGGTATGTACCTCCTCAGCTGAGTTAAATTGCAACTTCACCCTATCGGGATTACCATCCACATTCCAACCGCACTCGCAATATATGCAATCGAAGTTGCATAGCTTACAGCGAATGGGGAGCAGGTTTACCCCCAACGATTTTCCCAACCTGCGGCTCTTTATGGGACCAACTATGATGCTATTGAAAAGAAATGTAGGCATTACCTTGATTGACTATTTACTATTTACTATTTACAATTTTGCCCCCTAAAGGAGGCTATAACAGACTACGTTTACAAAGCAAAGCTCTCTCAGATTTTTTTCTATACGGAATAGAAAACTAACCTAACTCAAGATTATCAAAGGTAGCTACAAAAACGATTGCCTATACTCAATAGGTGTTTGATTAGTCTTTTTTTTAAACAGTTTATTGAAAGACTGCGGATATTCAAAACCTAGCTGAAAAGCAATTTCACTCACCGAAAGTTCTGTTGTTACCAGAATATCTTTAGCACGCTCTATCAGTTTTTCGTGTATTCTTTGTTGTGCGGTTTGGCCTGTCAGCTGCTTCAAGCAATCGCTTAAATATTTTGGCGACATATTCAGCTGCAATGCTAAATCGGCAGCTGTCGGCAATCCCTTTTCAGCAGTATCCCTAAAGTAGGTATCCAATATTTTTTCTACCTTATTCAGCAGCTCGTTATAAACTATTTTTCGGGTGATAAATTGCCTTTTGTAATACCGTTGGCAGTAAGTAAAAAACAACTCAAAGTTGGCAATAACCACATCTTGACTAAAGGTGTCTATAGGCAGTTGATATTCTCTATCAATTTGCTCAAAAATGCTTTCTATCGATTGCTGCTCCTCCTCCGAAAGCAACAGGGCTTCATTCACATTATAGTCAAAGAATCCAAAGGTTTTTATTTTTGCGCTTAGCGGATAGCCTCTCAAAAAATCGGGATGTATGATTAATAGCCATCCCGACTCAGGGAAAACCGGACCGGGCTCCAATGTAGTAATCTGCTTGGGCGAAAAAAAAGTCAGCACACCTTTGTCGAAATCATACTGCGATTGCCCGTATTTTAGCTTACAAGGGCAGTCAATTTTCAAGGCTATTTGATAGAAATCCGACAACTTTTTTACACGCTGCTCGTTCTCCATTTTAGGAATATCCTCAAATCGCATAATACTAAATAGCGGGTGCTTAGGGCTTTCTATTCCCAATATTTTGTGCTGCTGCGAAAGCGTTTTGATATGTATGAAGTCGTTATCGTTCACCACTACCTTGTTTTTGTTTGATAAAGATACAAATTATATCTTTTTCTTTCTAAGAAATGACTTCGCATACATTTTAACAATCAAAACATTAGGAACCAGCGCCACCGCTCTTGTAGAGAACCTGTTGCGACTGCCAGAAACAACAAAATGTTTCCATTTATCCAAGGCCCTCAACGCCTCGTCCACCACTTGCTCGGGACTCTGCGTAGAGGCTTTATTGTACTCTACATTTGGCCTTACGCCTTCAATGCCCGAAGCATGGTTAAAGTTGGTTCGAGTTAATCCCGGAATCAGCAGCATTACATGAACATTATGCGGCTTACACTCCTCGGTAATGGCCTCGGTAAACGAACGCACAAACATTTTGCTTGCGGCATAAGTTGCCATGTAAGGTATAGGCATAAATCCTGCCACAGATGCAACGTTGATAACAGTTCCTCTTTTCCGTTGTTGCATTTGAGGTAGAAACAAATGTGTTAGAGCCACCAATGAGGAGATATTCAGCTGTAGCATATCCAGCTCTGATTTCAATGCTATATCCGTCAACGCGCCACCCGAACCAACTCCCGCATTATTAATAAGCATTTCTACCTCCAGCCCACGCCGTTGTGTTTCGGCAAAAACCTGTTCGGCTACTCCCGATTTTGCTAAGTCGGCTGCAATAAATTGCGCATCTATACCAAACTTATTGGCAAGTTGTTTACATTGCTTTTCCAATTTCTCTGCATTGCGAGCCACAAGCAAGAGGTTATGTTTTCTTTCGGCCAGCTTATTGGCAAAGGCCTCGCCAATTCCACCCGATGCACCTGTAATCAAAACTGTTTTCATTTTTTATTGTTTAAAATTATAGTGCAAAACTATGGCGGATTGCCTGCTGAAAAGTGTCCAAATATCGGATTATTGTATCCGATACGCCGAATTGTCCATTGTTTTGTACTTTTGTACTACCAAATGGAAGCAAAACTCCCCCTTATAGGTAAAACGCTTGCTGAATTGGAGCAGGTGGCAGCCGAAGTCGGTATGCCTCGTTTCGCTGCAAAGCAAATGGCGGATTGGCTTTACAAAAAACGCATTGCCGATATTGCCGACATGAGCAACCTCTCCGCCAAGCACCGCGAGCTACTGGCACAGCAATACTGCATAGGACTGAACGCTCCCGCCAACGTGCAAACATCAAAAGATGGTACACGTAAATATCTTTTTGAGGTAGAAGGCGGAAAACATTCCTGCATAGAGTCGGTGTCCATACCCGACGGCGATAGGGTTACGCTCTGCGTATCGTCGCAAGCAGGTTGTAAAATGGGCTGCACGTTTTGCATGACGGCACGTATGGGCTTTTTGCAAAACCTTACCACCGCCGAAATCATTAACCAAATATTTAGCGTACGCGAAAGCGCGCAGCTGAGCAACCTTGTGTTTATGGGCATGGGCGAGCCTATGGATAACCTCGACAATCTGCTTCGCGCGCTCGAAGTTATCACCGCGCCGTGGGGTATGGCGTGGTCGCCTACCCGCGTTACCGTTTCTACCATTGGCGTAACGCCCGCACTCAAGCGCTTTTTGGATGAGAGCAAGTGCCACCTTGCCGTAAGCCTGCACTCACCTTTTGACGATGAGCGTCGCCAGCTGATGCCCATGCAAAAGGCCTACCCCATTGCCGAAACGGTTGACCTCATTCGTCAGTACGATTGGACGGGGCAACGTCGAGCAAGCTTCGAATACATTATGTTTGCAGGAGTAAACGATACGCCGGGACATGCTGCCGCACTGGCACGAATGTTGGGCGACTTTGAGTGCCGCATGAACCTCATCCGCTTTCACCAAATACCCGACAGCCCGCTAAAAGGCTCCGCCATGCCTGTAGTAGAAAAGTTCAAGGATATGCTGTTGCAAAAAGGCGTCAACACCACTATTCGTTCTTCGCGTGGTGAGGATATTATGGCTGCATGTGGAATGCTTTCGACAAGCAAAAAGAGAGATAGGGATTAAGATTGGCCTCGTCGAGCTCCGGTTGCTTCGTCGTTCCTCCTCGCAATGACGTGGCTCGAAACGTCATTGTGGACTAACCCTAACAGGGTCTCAAACCCTGTTAGGGTCTATAAACAAGGCTTACCATCTACAAAATAAATTAGCGCAAGAATATTACTACTCTTACGCTAATTCTAATTCTCATTTTCAATTATCCGTTGTCAATTGTCCATTAAAAAGGAGCGTCCTCGCTGCTGATTCCTCCGCCAATAAAATCACCACCCGAAGCAGGCATTTGCGGAGCAGGTTCCACATCCTTATTCATTTTTGAACCCATGATTTGCGCTTGAGGCTGCGGGGGGTATGGAAGATTCTCAAGAGGTTCATCCTCGTAATTTACAAACTTAGCTTGCTCGGCACGGAACTTCAACTTAATATCATCCACCGCGCCGTTACGGTGCTTGGCCACTATAAATTCGGTAACACCCATAAGGCTATTTCCCTCCTCATCCGCCGTTATACCGTAGTACTCGGGACGGTGAATGAAGGCTACAATATCAGCGTCCTGCTCAATAGCACCCGACTCACGAAGATCGCTCAACGCGGGGCGCTTGTTACTACCCGAACGAGTTTCCACACCACGATTCAGCTGTGACAGTGCTATAATAGGAATGTTCAACTCCTTTGCCACAGCCTTTAGCGAACGCGAAATAGCCGCCACCTCCTGCTCACGGAAGCCGCGCGTTTCGGGAGGTCCCGCCATGAGCTGCAGGTAGTCAATCACTATACATTGTATGTGATGGGTAATATATAGGCGGCGCACCTTTGAGCGAAACTCATAGATGCTCAAGCCAGGAGTATCATCAATAAAAATAGGAGCGCTCAACAGTGGCTTAATACCACGGCTCAGCTGCTGCATTTCGTCAGCATCAAGTTTTCCGCTACGCAACTTATCACCGCTAAGTCCGCTCTCGCTCATAAACAAACGAGTTACCAGCTGCTCGCTCGACATTTCAAGGGAGAAAAACGCTACAGGGCGATTGTGGTCAATGGCCATATTACGTGCCATGGTAAGCACAAATGCCGTTTTACCCATGGCGGGACGTGCTGCGATAATAATCAAATCGGAGGGTTGCCAACCCTGTGTTAGCCTGTCAAGCGCGGTAAATCCGGTAGGCACACCGCTAAAACCATCCTCACGCTTGCCCGCCTCCTCAATGTTACGCATCACCTTGTCCACCACGTTGGCAATAGGTTCAGCTTCACGCTTTACGTTACCTTCGGCCAGCGTAAGAATATCCTGCTGCGCCGAATCAAGCAAATCCTCCACATCGGTAGCGTCATCAAACGAGCGACGCTGCACTTCGCTTGAAATACGTATAAGTTCACGCTGAATATACTTCTGCGCAATAATTTTGGCGTGGTAGTCAATATTAGCCGCGCTACCCACCTTAAGCGTAAGCGACGATAGGTACTGTGCTCCACCCACCTCCTCCAGCAAGTCCTCCTTGCGAAGTTCCTGCGTAACCGTATAAATATCAACAGGTTCCAACTTCCGTGAAAGGGCAGATATGGCACGAAATATTTTTTGGTGGGCATCCTTGTAAAAACTTTCGGGCTTAAGAATATCCATTATCTCCACCACGGCATCCTGCTCAAGCATGGCTGCACCTAGTACGGCGGCCTCAAGGTCAAGCGCCTGTGGCGGAACTTTTCCCAACTCCAAACCTACAGTAGCAACGTTTACTTCCTGTTTTTTACGCCTGCGCGGCGTTGTATCATCTGCCATATACTTATTTTAAAACAAGTTACATAATTCACCATGAGTTTTGTAACCATTTTCAAAGGTAGTCCACCCTTCTCAAAAATCCTGCAATTCGTCCTATTATAGTTTCATACATTAAGTTGTTTAAAAAATGTTGAAAACTATTTGTTAAATAAGCTCTTTTTAGTATTTTTGTTGTTAATATAGTTGTTGAAAACTTGTTAGCTGTTTTTTACCGTGTAGTTAATCAAATATACAACAGCAACTGCATGTGTAATTTGAAGTATTTTGACAAAAAAACATCTCATACTAGTAGCTGGAGGAAGCGGAACACGCATGGGCAGCGCCACCCCTAAGCAATTCTTGCTGCTCAATGGAAAGCCCGTTTTACTGCACACGCTAGAGCAATTTTACGCCTTTAGTAAGGATATAAACATTGTTTTAGCCCTGCCTCAGACTGCCATAGAGGAATGGAGTGAAATTGTTAGAAAATACACGATAGCCATACCGCACACGGTTGTACAAGGCGGAGAAACGCGCTTTCAGTCCGTAAAAAATGCGCTAAGCACTATCAGTGGTGACGGGGTAGTTGCTGTGCATGATGGTGTTCGACCGCTGGTAAGTCACGCTACTATTGCTGCCTGCTTTGACAAAGCCGAACGAAGCGGAGCCGCCATTCCGGTGGTAGCGCTAAACGACTCCATCAGGCAAAAAACAGCAGAAGGTAGCATATCCGTACATCGCGAAGACTTTTGCGCCGTACAAACGCCGCAGGTTTTCAGCCTCACCATTTTGTGCAAAGCGTACGAGCAGGAGTACCGCAGCACCTTTACCGATGACGCATCAGTAGTAGAAAGCGCTGGATATAAAGTATCGCTGATACAAGGTAACGTAGAAAATATAAAAATAACCACTCCCGCCGATTTGATTTTTGCGGAAGCAATGATGAAAAATAAATAACAAGATATATGCAGAAAAAATTCAAATTCATTGACCTGTTTTGCGGTCTGGGGGGCTTTCACGTAGCCCTTTCGAAATTGGGCGGCGAGTGCGTGTTTGCTTCGGATATTGACCCCGACTGCCGCAAGGTTTACAAAGAAAATTTTGGGCTTGAACCCGTTGGCGACATCACCAAGGTGGACGAAAAAGATATCCCCGCGCACGACGTACTTTGTGCAGGGTTTCCTTGTCAGGCATTTTCAAAAGCCGGCAAGCGCGAGGGCATGACCGATCCGCGCGGCACGCTTTTCTTCGATATTGTGCGTATTGTAAAGCAGCACCGCCCATCATACCTAATGCTGGAGAATGTGCGCAACCTTGTGGGGCACGACGATGGCAACACATGGCGCGTGGTGAAGGAACACCTACGCGCACTGGGTTATGTTTTCCCCGAGGAGCCTATTATTTTTAGCCCGCACATGCTCGGTATTCCGCAATTTCGGGAGCGCGTATTTATACTTTGCCAGCGCAAGGATGTAGCCAAGCGCAACCTGCAAATAAAAACGCCTGCAAGCAAGCCCGAGTGTCACGCCGACGAGATACTTATAAAGAACGATAGCAAGGTTCCCAACATTTCTCGCTACACGCTTAATGATAAAGAAATGCAAGTACTCGACTTGTGGAATGATTTTATACAAGGCATTGGTACTCCCCTACCCGCCTTCCCTGTATGGACGGAAGAGTTTACCGAAGCGCACCGCAAGGCCAACATAGAAAACTTGCCCGACTGGAAGCGTAGCATTATAACACGCAATCGCGCGCTGTACGAGCAAAACCGGAAGTTCATTGACGCATGGCTAAAAAAGTGCGCCAAGTGTGAATCGTTCAACGGCTCGAAGGCAAAGTTGGAATGGCAGGCAGGAGAGAGTGCAAAGCCCGACATGTGGGAGCACATCTTACAGTTCCGTCCATCGGGAGTACGCGTAAAGAAGCCCACCTACTTCCCCGCGCTAGTAGCTATTACGCAAACATCTATTGTTGGCAAACTACGCCGCCGCCTTACTCCACGCGAAACAGCACGTCTGCAAAGCTTCCCCGACACGTACAAGCTGCATCCCAACGACCGCATTGCCTACAAGCAGCTGGGCAACTCGGTTAACGTAGATGTGGTACACTTCTTCGCGCGCCAGCTGCTGAAGAAGGTATCGTAGTAGCACATCACTGCGGATAAAGCCCGCAATGACCAAATAAAAACTCCGCCGTTAAAAGTAACAGCGGAGTTTTTATTTGAGGATTATTATCACAAAGGCTTACGGCCTTTTGCGTGCTGACATTTTCAAATGAGGTTCACGGCTGATAACCTGCTCCAGCGAAATAAATGAGGAGGTATCTGAAACACCCACAACGTGTGGGATTTGATTTACCAACACATCCATCAGGTGCTCGTTGTTGTGACAGTAAACCTTAAGTAATAGCGAGTATGGTCCTGCTATAAAATGGCATTCCACCAGCTCGGGCATTTTTTTCAACTCTTCTATAGCATCATTACACACATTGGGCGCAGATAACTTCACATTTACAAATGCGCAAATATCAAGCCCCAGCGCACGCGGACGCACTATCATACGCGAGCCCACTATTACACCCGATTCCTCCAACTTTTTCACGCGTTGGTGTACTGCCGCACCTGAAATTCCACACTCGCGTGCGATCTCCAAAAACGGCGTACGTGCGTTTTTTATGAGCATTGTCAAAATTTTAAGGTCAATGCTATCAATGTGTACTCGTTGGTCTGACATGGTTAGAGGTGTTTATTTCTGCAAATATAGTAATAAAGTGTAAGTCGCAATGCATTTTAACAAAAAAAATTGGGGCGAAACCATAGATTTACACATGGTTTCACCCCAATTACACTTTAATACTTAACAAAAATCAGCCGTTGAGCGCGTCTTCAAGCAGCTGCCTCAACTCAATAGAAGTAATGTTGGATTTTATGCTGCCTGCCTCCACAAACGAAATGCCGCCTGTTTCCTCACTCACCACCACCACTACAGCATCACTATTTTCAGTAATGCCAAGCGCAGCGCGGTGTCGCATACCGTACTGTGGAGGCAAGTTAGTATTTTCGGTCGAGGGTAGAACGCAGCGTGCTGCACGAATTTGGTTGCGCACAATAATAAGCGCACCGTCGTGCAAAGGCGTATTTTTAAAAAAGATATTTTCGATAAGGCGGTTGCTGGTTTGCGCATTAATTATGTCACCTGTTTCCTCGTAGGGTAGCAGCGACGTCTTACGCTGAATAACAATGAGCGCGCCGGTTTTACTATCGGACATATTACGCGCTGCTTTCACAACAGCATCAATATCCACCTCACTTTTACGCTTGTCCTTCTTTTTGAAAAATAGCGAACGAAAGGAAAGTTTTCGGTGAGACAGATACTGCGTACCAAGCATGAGCAAAAACTTGCGAATTTCGGGTTGAAACACTATAAACAGCGCCAAAACCCCTACCCCCAGCACTTGCCCTAGTATGGCGCTAAGCAACTCCATGTTGAGCGCCTTAACCACAATCCACAACAAGTATAACGAAAAAATACCAAAGAAAATATTGAGCGCTACCGTGCCACGGATAAGCTTGTATAGCTGGTAAAATAAAAATGCTACCAGCAACCAGTCGAGAATATCAAGAATACGAATATCGAAAAACATACTACAAATTGAAAGTTGAGAGTTGAGAATTGAGAATTTTGACCGTTTCTACGGCTTCCTTCACATCATGCACGCGTAGGATATCAGCGCCTCGCTCCAAGGCCAACGTATTTAGTACCGTAGTACCATTGAGCGCCTCGCTTGCTTTTACGCCCAGCGTACGGCACACCATCGACTTACGCGAAAGGCCTACAAGCAAAGGTAATTCAAAAATTTTAAAATCCTCCAGCCGCGACAGCAGCTCAAAATTTTGCTCTATCGTTTTGGCAAAGCCGAAGCCGGGGTCAACTATCACGTCGCTTACCCCGATGGCATGCAAGGTATTCACTTTTTGCGCAAGCGAGTGAATAACATCGGCTGCTACATTGGCATACTGCGCATGCTGCTGCATGGTTTGTGGCGTACCACGCATATGCATAGCTGCGTACGGCACATCCAACTTTGCAACAACTGCATACATATCCTCATCTGCCTCACCACCCGAAATATCGTTTACCATTACCGCACCAAACTGCTTCACCACCTCCTTTACCACCTCTGCTCTAAAGGTATCAATGGAAACCACAGCCTGTGGAAATTTTCCGCGAATAATATCCAGCGCGAAGCAAAGGCGGTGCAACTCCTCACCCTGCGACACATCTGCGGCTCCGGGACGTGAAGAGTATGCGCCGACGTCAATAATGGCGGCCCCCTCGCTTAGCATTCGGTGCACGCGCGCAGCAACCACATCCGCTGAGGTGGCACGGCTATTGGCATAGAACGAATCAGGAGTGATGTTGAGAATGCCCATTACAAGCGGCGTAGAGAGATCGAGCAGGTGCTCGCCGCAGCGCAGCATTGTTTTTTTGTGCAAAAAAGAGCGTTTGGCTTCCATTATTACAAGGTTTCTGCTAAATTTGCACATCAAAGTTACGCATTTTTTTGTAGCACTCATGAACTTTATTGCCATAGAAGGGCTCGACGGCGCCGGAAAATCTACGCAAGTGGGACTAATACAGCAACACCTGCAAGAACGCGGAATTCTCTGTAAATACGTGCATTTTCCGCGCGTTGAAACGGAGATATGGGGAGAGCTTGTCGCCAAATTTCTACGCGGTGATTTTGGGGAAATTGATAAGGTTAATCCCTACTTGGTAGCGCTTATATACGCCGAAGATCGCCGCGCAGCGGCTGCCGAAATAAGCTCTTGGCTTAAAGAGGGGTACTTTGTAATTGTAGATCGCTACGTCTACTCCAACATCGCATTCCAATGCGCCAAGGTAACCGACCCTGTGGAGCGCACGAAGCTCCGCAACTGGATTCTGCACTTGGAGTACGAGCACTTCAAAATTCCTCAGCCACAGCTGAGCCTGTTTCTCGACGTTCCTTTTTCGTTTACGCAAAAGAAGCTTACTGAGCATCGCACGGGAAACGACAGGGAATACCTTGAGGGTAAGCAAGATATACACGAGGCCAACCTCAACTTCCAACAGGCGGTACGTGAAGTGTACCTTGCACAGCTTCCGCTTGACGCCAACTTTTGCCTTGTAAGCTGCTGTACCGACCAGGATACTATGCACACACCGCAACACACATTTGAGCAGATAAAGCAACATCTGCAGCTATAGATACCGAGTGTTGCCATGCTTCAACTATAAAAAATAAAGCCCCATGAATCAACTAGCCCGCATTGGTCTTATTTTTTGTCGTCTTGTTATGGGCGCGCTTTTTATCTTCTCCGGCTTTGTAAAAGCGATTGATCCGCTGGGCACCACCTACAAATTTATCGACTACTTCGAGGCGTTCCACATGACATTCATGGAGCCCTCAGCGCTGTATCTGGCTGTGCTGCAAAACGCGCTGGAGTTGGTGCTGGGCGTATGCCTCATTATGGGTATTCGCATGAAGTTCACGGCATGGGTAACGCTGCTGTTCATGTCGTTTTACACCGTGCTCACGTTTTTTCTCGCACTTTTCAATCCCGTATCGGACTGCGGCTGCTTTGGCGATGCTATCAAACTCTCCAACTGGGGAACATTTTTTAAAAACCTCATACTATTCGTCCCCACCATTATTATATTTGGATGCCGCGATAAATATAGGCCATTCACCAAACCTACGTTAGAGTGGTTTTATGTAGCACTATTTTTCCTTGGCACATTCTGGCTTTCATCATACTGCTATAAGCACCTGCCTCCGCTGGACTTTATGCCTTATCATATAGGACAAAACATTCCACAGGCTATGATTATACCCGAGGATGCCGAACGTGACGAGTATAAAACCATTTTGATTTATAAAAAGGATGGCGTGGAAAAGGAGTTTTCCGATACCAACTTTCCGTGGCAAGATTCCTCTTGGGTATTTGTAGACAGCAAGTCAAAGTTAATAAAGCAAGGCTATGCCCCACCGGTGTACAACTTTTCCATTACTCATCCCGAACAAGGTGATATTACGGAGGATGTGCTAGGAAGCGAATATGTATTCCTAATGGTTGCACCCAAACTTGAAAAGGCCAACGTAGATAATCTGGAAAAAATAAAACTCATTGCCGATTTTGCACAAAAACAAGGCTACACATTTTATGGTTTAACCTCATCTACGCAAGATTACGCCAGCGAATTTAGCCACGCCAACAACCTCAACTTTGAGCTGTACAGTACCGACGAAACTACGCTAAAATCAATGGTGCGCTCACATCCCGGACTAATGCTGCTATACCGCGGAACGGTGTTAGGCAAGTGGAGTCATCACGATATTCCATCGGTTGATAGGTTTGAAGGGAACATGCTTGCCGGCAACATTAATATGATACGCGAAGCTGATGAAAACAATATTTCGCGCGCCTTTATTTTTGCAGGATTAGCAGCCATGCTGCTACTAGTAATTGTGAGTAGAAAGGCTAAAGGCAAGTACAACCCTTGGTAGCACCCATTTTTTTAATTTCCGATAAACAAAAAAATATCTTTATGAAGCAATTTTTCACACTCTTAGCGGCCGTGGCACTTTTAGCCTCGTGCCAAAATAACGCAGCCCTCACAGTAGATGCTGTAAATTCTATTAATGTAGCGCGCGTAGATGAAACCGTAGAAATTGAGTGGAGCGTTATTAAAGGACACTTAGGCGAAATTGATCCTCAGCGCGTATCGGTATTCAATAGCAAGGGCGAACTACAGGTAGCGCAAGTTCTGTATAAAGGTACCACCGAACCACAATCGCTCATTTTTCAAGCTAACATTGAGCCGCAAAGCAACTCAATGTACGTAGTAAAAAAGGGACGCGCCAAGCATAACCTCAACGCACCTAAAAAAGCCTTTGGACGTTTGGTACCTGAGCGTAAGGACGATTTTGCTTGGGAGAATAATCGCGTGGCTTACCGTATGTATGGTCCAGCCCTGATGGCATCGGATGGTCCCAGCAATGGCATCGACATGTGGTGCAAGCGTACCGAAGAGTTGATTATCGACAAGTGGTACAAGCAAGATTTGTCGGGTGAAGCATCATACCACATGGATAAGGGCGAAGGTTTGGACTGCTACAAGGTAGGACGCACGCTGGGTTGCGGAGGATTGGCTCCCTACATCAATAACCAGCTGGTATTGGGCAACAACTTTGTTCGCTCCAACGTGCTCGACAACGGTCCGCTGCGCATATCGTTTGAGCTGATGTACGCTCCGCTGGACGTAGCCGGCACCATGGTAGCCGAAGTACGCCGCATCTCACTTGATGCCAACAGCCAGCTGAACCGTGTTACCGAATTGTTTATGGGCGGTAGTGATATGCCCGTGGCCATGGGTATTGTGCTTAAGGATACCAACGCTGTACCGGCTAATGACAAAACTCTTAACCCCAACTTTAAACCCGTACTCGCTCCCGAGCAAGGTTATGTGGCTTACGCCGAAGTTGCCGATAAGCTGAAGGGTGATACCACCAACAATGGCACTATTTACACTGCTATAGTTACTCCCGAATTAACAGGTGCGAAGGTAGAGGGCAACCACGTACTAGCGCTGAGCAACAGCAAGGCCAACGAGCCATTTACCTACTACGCCGGTGCAGGATGGAGCAAGGGAGGCTTTGCCACCGAACAGGATTGGGTAAATTATGTAGCCGCTCAAGCACAAAAATTACAGAACCCCATACAGCTGAGATTTAAGTAAGCAGCTTACCAGGCTTACGGTCTACCATAGAAAATGCCGAGCAGCAGCTGCTCGGCATTTTCTATGGTAGACACCTAAAATTATTTGAATAATTCTAACTTTGTGACCGCATAGCCTAACCTAAAACAATAACACATGAGTTCAAATGTACTTCTAAAAGAATCCAAGCCTCACTACGAAATTTTGGACGGACTGCGCGGAGTTGCTGCCATGATGGTGGTGCTGTTTCATATTTTTGAAACGCACGCCGGAGGCAATCACTTGGAGCAAGTTATTAACCACGGTTACTTAGCGGTAGACTTTTTCTTTCTGCTCTCAGGCTTTGTTATCAGCTACGCGTATGATGACCGATGGAGAAAAATGTCGCTCAAGGATTTTTTCAAGCGCCGCATTATTCGCCTTCACCCCATGATTATTGTGGGCTCCATTGTAGGGGCTGCCGCATTTTACTTTCAGCAGTCGCCGGGTATGGGCTGGGGAGGTATTGCAACAACTCCCGTGTGGAAGTTACTGTTGGTAACGCTTATTGGCTGCACGCTACTCCCCGTGGGCAAAGGTCTTGATGTAAGAGGTTGGAACGAAATGCACCCGCTGAACGGCCCCGCATGGTCGCTATTTTTTGAGTACATAGCCAACATAGTTTACGCCCTTGCGCTACGACGCCTATCCAAGGCTGTTTTAGCCGCACTGGTGGTAATTGCCGCAGGATTTACTATGCAGTATGCCCTCACCAATGCCAACGGTGATATGGTGGGTGGGTGGAGCATCGATGATACGCACCAATTGCGCATAGGCTTCACCAGATTAGCGTTCCCCTTTCTTGCCGGACTGCTTTTAGCCAAAGTAGGAAAGTTGAGATATACCAAGCATGCCTTTCTATCCGCCAGCGTTTTGTTGATTGTGGTATTCTCCATACCACGCATAGGCGGAGCCGAACACTTATGGTTAAACGGGTTGTACGAAAGCCTTTGCATAATACTGGTATTCCCTTTCATTGTATGGCTGGGAGCAGGAGGAAAGGTGGAAGGCAAAATGGCAAACAAAATCTGCAAATTTTTTGGAGATATCTCCTACCCCATTTACATAACCCACTTCCCGCTGGTGTACACTTACATGGCATGGGTGGCAAATGGCAACCACACTTTCGCAGAATCATGGCCATACGCGCTGCTTACAATAGCCGCCGCCATTGTTTTAGCCTACGGCAGCATGAAGTTGTTTGATATCCCCGTGAGGGAGTGGCTGAGAAAGCGTTTTTTGTAAAAAATGAATTTCACATTCTCGGCAACTACTGTATTTGTGCCCTGCAAGGGCTAAATACTAATAACCGTAGGTGAGCGAAGCGTAACCTACGGTGCTTGGACACCACTTCTTGTTGCACGCAGAGCAAAAATTTATATCTAGGGAAATACTTGCTCCGCGCGCTGGGCAGGAACTTCACGCTAGCTACGGGTTACGCTTCGCTCACCCGCGGTTAATCAAATTTACTCCCTGCGGGAGTTGATGCAACAACGTAGGATATAAGTCACATAAACATAACCTATATTTATCATTGCGATTACAAACAAAAATGCCGAGCAGAATTCCTGCTCGGCATTTTTCGTAAACTTATAAGCTAACTATGACGGTTGCTTACCAATGTAAGCCAAAATACCTCCATCAACGTACAAAATATGACCGTTAACAAAGTCCGAAGCCTCAGAGGCTAGGAACACTGCCGGGCCCTTCAGGTCATCGGTACGACCCCAGCGAGCAGCGGGAGTCTTAGCAATGATAAACTTGTTGAACGGATGTTCAGCAGTGCGCAGCGGAGCGGTTTGGGGCGTTTCGATGTAGCCCGGGCCAATGCCATTGCACTGAATGTTGAACTCACCATACTCCGAAGCAATATTCTTAGTAAGCATCTTCAAGCCACCCTTAGCAGCAGCGTAAGCCGAAACAGTTTCACGTCCCAGCTCGCTCATCATTGAGCAAATGTTGATAATCTTACCTGCCCCCTTCTTAATCATAGAGGGAATAACAGCCTTAGCCATGATAAACGGAGCGTTGAGGTCGATGTCGATTACCAAACGGAAATCAGCAGCGCTCATTTCGTGCATAGGAATACGCTTGATAATACCTGCGTTGTTCACCAAAATATCAACCACACCCACTTCCTTCTCAATCTTGGCAATCATTTCCTGCACTTGGGGTTCGTTGGTAACATCGCACACATAGCCAAAAGCCTTAATGCCTGCGGCCTTGTAGTTGTCCAGCCCGGTGTTAACCAACTCCTGCTTAATATCGTTGAACACGATGGTTGCACCAGCCTCAGCCAACGCTTCGGCAATAGAGAAACCAATACCGTATGATGCTCCGGTTACAAGAGCAACTTTACCTTTGAGTGAAAACTTGTCTAACATGCTCATGATTTTTTTGAATTATAAATTTGACTTGAGATTTGCGATATGCGACATGCAACATGCGAAAAGAATCGCACGTCGCGTATCGCATGTCCATTATGAATTACTTTATCTGGTCGGGTTGTGTAAAGTCTTGATCACCGTAGTCAAGATTCTCGCCACCCATGCCCCAAATGAAAATGTAGTTGCTGGTAGCGGCAGCTGAGTGAATAGACCACTCGGGCGAAATTACAGCATCCTCGTTACCCATCCAAATGTGACGGGTCTCGTCAACCTCACCCATGAAGTGGCACACGGCCTGGCCTTGGGGTACTTCAAAGTAGAAGTATGCCTCCATGCGGCGCGAGTGGGTGTGGGGAGGCATGGTGTTCCATACGCTTCCGGGACGAAGTTCGGTCATACCCATCTGCAGCTGGCAGGTTTCCAACACTTGGTTTACAATCATCTTGTTTATGCGACGATCGTTGCAGGTTTCCAATGAACCCATTTCGGCAACTACAGCGTCACGCTCGGCCACAATGTGCTTATCGGGGCAATTCTTGTGCGCTACAGTAGAGTTAAAGTAGAAGTGCGCCGGCTTCGATGCATCGTTGCTGCTGAAGGTAACCTTGCGGTCGCCGCAGCCCAAGTAGAGCGCCTCCTTATAGTTCAGCTCGAATACCTTTCCATCAACGGTAACTTTACCTGCTCCACCTACGTTGAAAATGCCCAATTCACGGCGGTGCAGGAAGAAAGGAGCCTTAAGTGGTTCAATTGATTCCAACTCCAGCATTTCCTTCACGGGAACTGCTCCACCTACAATCATACGGTCGTACATAGAATAGGTCATGTTCACCTCATCGGCCTTCATCAAGCCTTTTACCAAAAAGTTTTCACGCAACTTTTTGGTGTCATAATTTTTCACATCGCTGGGATGTGCTGCGTAACGCAGGTCGTAGTTTGTCTTTGCCATAAAATTTATTGAATTGATTAATTATTGAACTGTTTATAACGCTATTTATACGCTAACTCAAATGTAGCAAAAAATGGCGAATTGGCGTAATCCCTTTGCGCGTATTTCAGAAACTGCTCATCACCAAAATGTTTGTACGAAAGTAGCATTAATTCTGTAGCATCTTGATCCTTGCATGATGCTATTTGATCATAAGTCCAAGGATTACCTGACCAGTAGGAAAGCAGGAAGTAAGCCGCCTTTTTTAAACTTTTTCCATTAGGAGAAGTATAGTTCCACAAGTCCTCTCCTGCCTTTTCGCTCATGCTGGCAATTTCGTAAAACGCCTCCATTATAAAATGTGAGTAGTTCCACGAGCAAGTGCGTCCCAGCTCATCGGGGAAGCCGCCAAGGCTATCCTGCTGTGCATCGATTCTATGCTTAGCACTTGCAATAGCATCAGCAGCGGTAACTTTATCGTCTACAAATAGCGCTAGCGCCAAACGTTGCGAGTCATAGTATACCCCGTGGTTGTTTTTCGATTTCTTTTCGTCAAGTCCAATTTTGCTGGTTTGCATCCAACCCAAAAACTCCGTCATCCACGCCTGCAACTCGGCTCGATCTTTTACTGTCCAAGCTTTAGAGCCTTGAAGCATGCCTACGGCATTTACCACATCACCCAGCGGACGTGCTTCAATCAAACCAGCCCCGCGCCCATCGCTACGTCCCTTTACGGCTTGCGCGTAATTCATGTTCGGATTCATGCGGGTATTTTTATTCAAAAACCATGTACGCAAAATTTTTGCTGCATGCTCAGCATATTTTTCGTCACCTGACAAATAGTAAGCCAAGGCCAACGTTTTTACGTTGTTACCCACCTTTGGAAAGTAGTTTTTATCCTCGTAATCTTTTATTTCGGGATTGCGTTCACCATCACGACGCACGTAGGGCAAGCCGTTCTTGGTATCTGGGTTAGGCCACCAGTAGGGTGCAAGGCTCACGTAGTCGTGCCTGTCACCGCTCGGCGGATTCTGCTTCTTGTCCATGACAGTCATGGGCTGCACCTTAAGCGCCTTTGCTGCGTCCTTCAGTACGCGGTCGTAGGCAACTTTAGCAGCAGGAGTGTTGGACTTCAACTCCTGCTTCGCCTTAATCAGTGATGCAGAGTTGTAGGTTAGCACGTTGGGCTGCGCTTGAGTAAGCGTAACACCCAGCATGGCAATCAGGGTAAAAAGCGTTCTTTTTTGCATAAAAAAATGATTATTTTTACACCTAAACACACATAAATATCTATTTTACAGACATCTATATAACTGGTCAACCAGTTGTTCAGTTTGTAAAGATAATCATTTTTGGATAAAAGATACCCAAAGGCATCTTTTTTATCTCATCACCGTTTCTTCCCTGTCGGGGCCTACGGATACCAGCTTAACGGGAACGCCTGTTTCCTGCTCAATGAACTTAACGTAGTCCATCAGCTCCTTGGGCAAGTCCTTTTCGCTGCGGCATGATGAAATGGGCTTGTTCCAACCTTTAAACTCCTTATATATAGGTTCAATGGGGCAATCCACTTCATAGGGGTAACGGTTGGTTTCCTTGCCGTTTATTTTGTAGCCCACAGCCACCTTTATAGTATCGAAGTTATCCATTACGTCGGCCTTCATCATGAGCATTTGCGTAGCACCGCTAATCATAATGGAGTACTTAAGCGCCACCAAGTCAAGCCAACCGCAACGGCGCGCGCGACCGGTAGTAGAACCGAACTCATGCCCCTGCTGGCGCATTTTTTCACCTACTTCGTCAAACAATTCTGTAGGGAATGGACCACTGCCCACGCGAGTGCAGTAGGCCTTGAAAATACCAATCACCTCACCTATCTTGCTTGGCGCAACGCCAAGACCTGTGCAAGCTCCGGCGCATACGGTGTTGGATGACGTAACAAAGGGGTATGAACCAAAATCAACGTCGAGCATGGAGCCTTGAGCGCCTTCGGCAAGAATAGCCCCCTTCTTAAGCATGTCGTCAATTTCGTACTCGCTGTCAATAATGGTGAACTCCGCGCGCAACTCCTCTACGCTCTGCATCCACTGCTTTTCTTGCTCTTCAATGTTGAAGTCAAAGCTGAATTGCTTAAGAATATCAACGTGCTTTTGCTTTAACGTATTGTACTTTTCCTTAAAATTAGGTGCAAGTATATCACCTACACGCAAGCCCGAACGGCTGATTTTGTCGGTATAGGTTGGGCCAATGCCCTTAAGGGTTGATCCTATTTTTGCAGCACCTTTGGCAGCCTCCTGCGCTGCATCAAGCACGCGGTGGGTAGGCAGTATAAGGTGTGCCTTTTTCGACATTAGAATTTTGCCCTTGGTGGCAATGCCTGCTGCATTGAGCTTATGTATTTCGCCCATCAAAATAATGGGGTCGAGCACCACGCCGTTACCAATAATATTTTTGGTACCCTCGCGGAAAATACCTGAAGGAATGGTGTGCAGCACAAATTTTTTGCCGTCGAACTCCAGCGTGTGCCCCGCGTTGGGACCACCCTGAAAGCGGGCTACTACGTTATACTTAGGGGTGAGTACGTCCACAATCTTACCCTTGCCCTCATCGCCCCACTGCAAGCCGATAACTACGTCAACTTTGTTCATTATTTTTTGAAATAAAATGATTTGCAGAATCAAGAACCTCGCCATTCGTCATTGCGAGGAGGCACGACGAAGCAATCTCAAACTGCAATTAGTGCTTCAAAATGTGAGATTGCTTCGTCCTCGTTCCTCGTCCTCGCAATGACGTGCGATAGTCGAGTACGCAAATGCCCAAAAACTTTCGAAGATACAAAAAATATCAACGCCCTTTACATGGGGTCAACGTCAGCAATAACTTCAACTTGCTTAAATTCAGCAATATGTAAAATTTGAGCAAAAATATCTTTTATCAACAATTTTGCCTTATCTGTTGATTTCTCGCGCCCAATTTTCAGCATAAAGTTGATAATGTAGCGGTTCTGTACGCGGTTAATGAGGGGAATCTCGGGACCTAAAACCCGTTGGGCAAATGTATTGCGCAGGCTTTGGTTGGCTACCTGAGCCGCGCGAAAGAGCGTTTGCTCATCGCGGTGCTTCATGGTAATTTTAATAAGCCGAGCGAAAGGAGGATATAGAAAATCGCGACGCTCGTTCATTTGCGAAGCGTACATACTCTTATAATCGCTGTGCAGCACGTACTGCAAAATTTCGTGGCGCGGCTGAATGGTTTGCACCAGCACACGACCGCGCTTGCCGCGCCGCCCTGCTCTACCCGCAACCTGCGACATAAGCTGGTAGCTGCGCTCACCTGCTCTGAAGTCGGGAAACGAAAGCATGTTGTCGGCGTTGAGTATGCCCACCAAACTCACGTTGTCAAAATCCAGCCCTTTGGTCACCATTTGCGTGCCCACGAGTATATCAATGTTGCGATTTTCAAAGTCGGAAATAATGCGCTCGTAGGCACTACGTGTGCGGGTGGTATCCAAGTCCATGCGCTCTACCGTAGCATTGGGGAAAATGAGCTGTAGTTCCTCCTCCACCTTTTCGGTCCCAAAACCTTTTGTCTCCAAATGTGAACCTCCGCAAGCCAAGCAGGCATGAGGCATTGAAATGGTATAGCCGCAGTAGTGGCACACCAGCTGATGGGTGCGCTTGTGGTAGGTAAGGCTTACGTTGCAATGCTCGCACTGCGGTATCCAGCCACACTCTTTACACTCCACGTAGGGTGAAAATCCACGACGATTTTGAAACAGTATTACCTGCTCCTTTTTCTCCAGCGCCTCGCCCACTTCTTTTAGCAGTAGCGGTGAAAAATGGCTGCCGTTTTTTTGCTTTCGCTGAAACGATACGTTCACAATTTGCACCTCGGGCAGCTCCACCTTTCCGTATCGCTCAAACAGCTCCACCAGCCCGTATTTTCCCGATACAGCGTTGCTGTAACTTTCAATAGATGGCGTGGCCGACCCCAACAGCACTTTTGCTCCATGCCTTGCCGCCATTACTATAGCCGTATCGCGCGCATGGTAGCGTGGGGCAGGGTCTTGCTGCTTATAGGTATTCTCATGCTCCTCGTCCACTATTACCAAACCAAGATTGCTAAAGGGTAAAAACAGCGATGAGCGAACACCTAAAATCAGCATTGGCTCATCCGCATTTTTTAGCAAATTTTGGTACACTTCCACACGCTGCGCATCGCTAAACTTAGAGTGGTAAACACCTACGCTACGGAACACTTTTTTGAGTCGGTTGATGAGCTGCGCCGTAAGCGCAATTTCGGGTAGCAAGTACAGCACCTGCTTTCCTTGCGCCAGCGCCTCCTCTATCAGGCGCATGTATATTTCGGTTTTTCCCGACGATGTTACGCCATGCAGCAGCGCTACCTGCTTATTGGTAAAATGATTTTTTATTTCGTCAAATGCCGCTTGCTGCGCGGTGGATAGCGTGGGCATTTGCACAAGATCATCCTCTCCTTCATCATTCAAGCGGCTCACCTCGTGCTGCACCTGCTCAAATATTTTCTTTGTAATACATGCTTTTAACACGACATCCGTAGCCTGCGTTTTTTCAAGCAGCAACTTTTTTTGCACCTGAAAAGGAGAAGAAAAATCCAGTGGCATAGCCATTGAAACGTATGCCATCAGCAGTTTTTCCTGCATAGGCGCACGTGAGGTTAACGCTAAAGCAGCGTTTAAATCTTCCTCGTTTTTCACATCGGGGTGAAGCGTAATTAGCGTTTCAAAACGAGGCTTGTAGCGGTTTTGCAGCTGCTCATCCACCTGCACCACCTGCTTTGTAAGGAGCTGCTGCACGAGCGGAAAAACATTTTTGCTATGCAGCAACTCCGACAGTTCCTCAATGCTCAACGAGGGCTTGCTTTCTAATACCCGAATGAGGTTCGCTTCACTGTCATCAAACTCCAAATTGTCCCAATCGGCGCTGAGCGATACCCGCGTTTCGCTTTCCATTTTCAGCGCAGCGGGCAATGCTGCCTTCATCACCTCACCCATACCGCACATGTAATACTGCGACACCCACGCCCACAGCGCCAGCTGATGCTCGTTGACCAGCGGCTCGCTATCTAATGCTGAAATTATGGGTTTGGTGGAGTACGGAGGAGTTTCACTATGCACACGATGCACAATGGCTGCGTATATTTTACGCCGCCCCACCTGCACCGCTACGCGCATACCAGCGCACACCACCGATTGCAACTCCGTGGGAACGGAGTACGTAAGCAACCTCGGTAACGCTAAAGGCAGGATGACATCAACAAAAACGGGAGTGCCTTTTTCTCCCGTAAAAGTTGTAGATATGTTGATGTTATTATTCATTTTCTAAAATCGACCTCTCCCTAAATCCCTCTCCGCAGGAGAGGGACTTCCCGAACCACATGCGCCCCTGTTGCAACAGTCAGAATCCGTGGCAAACGCCCCTCTCCTGCGCAGAGGGGTTAGGGGGAGAGGTTATATCTTTTCTATTGCCGCTGCTACTTTTTTCATGAGCCAGCGCGGCGTGGAGGTAGCGCCACACACACCTACCGAGTTGCAATTTTCAAACCACTCGGTCTGCAGGTCGTCGGCATCCTGCACCATGTAGCTGCGCGCATTGGCATCACAACAGGCTTCGTAAAGCACCTTACCGTTGGAGCTGTTGCGCCCGCTTACAAAAATTATTACATCATGCTTTAGGGCAAATTCGTGCAGGTGCGGCTTACGGTGCGACACTTGACGGCAGATGGTATCGTGCGCCTCAAACAGCAAACCGGGCTGCAGGCGTTTTTTTATTTCACTGCACAGTACACCAAACTGCTCAAGACTTTTGGTTGTTTGAGAGTAAAGCATCACTGGGCGAGAGAAGTCAATCAGATTCAACTCATCAACGCTCTCCAACACAATGGCATCACCGCCTACCTGCCCCACAAGTCCATTCACTTCGGCATGGCCACGCTGCCCGAAAATCACCAGCTGCGCATGCTCTCCTGCCATGCGGTTGTAACTTTCCTTAATATTGCTCTGCAAGTGCAGCACCACGGGACATGTGGCATCTATAAGCGTTATACCGTTTTGCGCGGCAAGCGCATATGTTTGTGGAGGCTCACCATGCGCACGAATAAGTACCGTAGCGTCATGTAGCTGCTCCAGCCGCTCGTGATCAATCACCTTTAACCCCTTATCTTTTAAACGATTAACCTCCACGCTATTGTGTACAATTTCGCCCAAAGAGTAGAGCTCCACACCGCTGTCAAGCAGCTGCTCAGCCTTTTCAATGGCGCGAATTACACCAAAGCAAAACCCTGATTTTTCGTCTAATTCAACCTGCATAGCACTTTAAACACTATTTAAAATAGCACTCCACAAATGTAGGTAAATAACTTCTATCTTTGTGTAAATTTTTACTAAACCCTTGTAGGAATAAGCTGTTTTGAAAAGCATTGCATTTATAGTTAACCCTATTTCGGGGGCAAAGAAAAAGCGCAACTTACCACTGCAAATACGCGAATTCTTTTCGCGTTCCACCGGCTACAATGTTACCCTGTACCGCACACGTTGCGCAGGTGATGCCACCTTTGCCGCACAAAAATTTGCCGAGCAAAAGTTTGATTTTGTAGTAGCAGTGGGAGGCGACGGCACGGTAAACGAAGTTGCGCGCGGACTTATTGGTAGCGACACCGCACTGGGAATTGTTCCATTTGGGTCAGGCAATGGATTAGCACGGCACCTCGGCATTCCTATGGGTACAAAATCAGCGCTGGAGTATATTACCAAAGCAAAACCAAAGCATGCTGATTATGGATTGATCAACGATATCCCATTTTTCTGCACCGCAGGTGTGGGCTTCGATGCGCTGGTAGGCGATAAATTTGCCAAAGCTGGAACTCGTGGCTTCATCACCTACCTGCAGCAAATTTTACGTGAGTACATTACCTACAAACCTGAAAAATACACTATCACGATTGATGGAAAAACCATTACACGTCGGGCATTTTTGGTTACATTTGCCAACGCGTCGCAGTGGGGCAACAACGCCTACATAGCACCCGAAGCAAGCCTCTCCGATGGCATGCTGGATGTAGTAGTTGTGAGTAAATTTTCCATACTGGATACCCCCGAAATAAGTCTGCAGTTGTTTATTAAACGCGTAGACAAACTTCACTTTGTGGAAATTTTCAAATGCAAGTCTGCAACGGTAACACGCTCAAAAGAGGGACATATTCACTTTGACGGAGAGCCGGGCTACTTGGGCGAGGAGATTAACGTGAATGTGGTACGGGGGCAGTTGAAGGTGTTGACGAACAAGAAAAAGATTTAAGAAGACAAGGGGCATTATGAAGAATATTTTTATTACAGCTATTGCCATTTTTTGGGGATTGACTGCTATAGCCCAAATGCAGTTTCCAAAAACAGCACACGACTTTGGGCAAGTACCCGAAGCCGGTGGTGAGGTCACGTACAACTTTGAATTTACTAACACGGGCAAGGTTCCCGTAATTATTACCGATGTAAAATCGTCGTGCGGATGCACTACACCTGAGTGGACAAAGCAGCCCGTGCTGCCCGGCAAAACGGGTATTGTAAAAACCACCTTCGACCCTCAAGACAGGCCTGGTATTTTTGACAAAGAAATTACCGTGTCAACAAAAACAGAGCAGGTGAAGTTGAAAATATCAGGTGAGGTATTGCCAAAAACAAAAGGAACTTCCGACCTTTACCCGCGTGTAATAGGCACACTAAGGCTAAAGTCGCTCAACCTTCCGTTTGCTAATATTTATAACACCACGGTGGGCACCGATTCATTGCCCGTAATTAACACCGGAAGCGGCAACCTGAGCATTACATTCGGCAACATACCCGACCACACTACGCTTACGGCGCACCCGCAAACGCTGAAGCCCAACGAGAGTGGATTTATAGTTTGCACGTACAACGCCGCCAAGAAAAACGATTGGGGCTACGTTTCCGACAAGGTGGGCATTCTACTCAACGGCGCCGCACCTAAGGGCAACGATATTACCGTGAGCGCCACTATTGATGAAGATTTTTCAAGCCTCAACGAGGCGACTCTGGCTAACGCTCCCGTAGCACAATTCGCACAGCGCAGCATTGATTTGGGTAACATAAAGGTTAACGAGGGTAAGGAATTTTCGGTAAGCATTACCAACAATGGCAAGAGTGACCTGCTGTTGCGCAAGGTGGTTAGCAACTGCGATTGCATTGCACTTGACAATAGCAACCCCAAGAGCATTAAGGCTGGACAAACTGCCGAAGTAAAGGCAACGTTCACCTCAAAAACGAAGGGAAAAATCAACAAAAGCATTTCCGTAACGACCAATGCACCGAAGCAGGCTAATACGGTGGTAAGGGTTTCGGCGGTTGTAGAGTAGCACTACGTCATTGCGAGAGGGAACGACGAAGCAGTCTCGTCGTCATTGTCATCCCGAACTTGCCCTTTCAGGGCTACGGTTGCGGGTCAAGTCCGCAATGACACTCTGCGAATGACGTCAAATATTAAAACGAATGATGACAAAAAAAGATTGGCTAAAGGGTTCATACGTGTCGCTAGCTAGCAATATTGCGCTAATGATGCTACTTTTTTCTATCTGCAGATTACTGTTTTTTTTACTCAATCGCAGCTTCTTTCCCGACACTACTGCCGACCAGTTTTGGCCGATATTTGTAGGAGGATTGAGATTTGACATTTCCGCGCTAGCATGGGCCAACTGCGCTTACGCATTTCTTTTCATCATGCCCTTAAAATTTAGGTACAACACCATTTACCAAGTTGTGCTTAAGTGGTTGTTTGTTGTTGTCAACAGCATTCTACTGTTCGGCAACTGCGCCGATTTTGTGTACTTCAAGTTCACGCTGCGCCGTACCACAGCCGATGTATTTTCAGAGTTAGCTACCGAAAGCAATCAGGGTGATTTGATTGGTCATTTCCTTGTCGATTTTTGGTACGTATTCTTCATTTGGATTGCACTTACACTCATTGTATTTTTCCTGTACCGCAAGGCACAGCGCCCAAGTCTTTCAAAAACGCTCCGCAGCAATCTCACATTCTACATCGGCTCTACCGTGGCATTAGTGGTACTTGCGCTGCTTTGCGTAGCTGCTATGCGCGGTGGGTTTACGCGCACTACTCGTCCCATAACATTGAGCAATGCCGGTGAGTATGTCAATAAGCCACTCGAGTCCACCATTGTACAAAACACACCCTTCTGTGTTTTTAAGACATTGGGTAAGAAGCCCATGCAGAAGGTAAAATTTTTCAACACACAAGAGGGGCTAGATACAGCATACAACCCCTTAATTACCACTTTCCCCACCAAATCTTTCAAGCCCATGAACGTGGTGGTGATTATTTGGGAAAGTCTGTCACGTGAGCATGTAGGTTCACTTAATAAGGACTTGGCCAACGGTCACTACAAGGGCTTCACACCATTTGTAGATACACTTGTAGAGCAAGGATTAACCTTTACGTCGAGCTATGCCAACGGACGAAAATCCATTGAGGCCATGCCCTCGGTACTAGCAGGACTTCCTTCGTTAAATACACCATTCTTCCTGTCATCGTACTCCGGCAACCAAGTAAACAGCGTTGCCAGCCTGCTTAAGGGAAAGGGTTATACCACCTCATTCTTCCACGGATCCACCAGCTCTACTATGGGCTTTTGGGCTTTTGCCCGCATGGCGGGGTTTGATACATTTTACGGACAGGATGCATACAGTAACAATAATGACTGGGACGGTTCGTGGGGAATTTGGGATGAGGAATTCTTGCAATTCATGGCAAAAAAGTTGACTGAACATAAGCAGCCATTCTGTAGTGCCGTATTTACCATTTCATCACATCACCCGTTTAAGGTTCCAGAAAGGTACAAGAGCGTTTTCCCCGAGGAAGGCCCCGACCCCATGTTGAAGTGCATGCGCTACACTGACTACGCTATGCGCCGTTTTTTTGAAACAGCAAGTAAGCAACCGTGGTATCCGAATACGCTGTTTGTACTCACTGCCGACCACGCCAATAAGCATATTTTTGCCGAGTCGCAAAACGAGGCTGATCAAATGGCTATTCCCATTATATTTTTCACACCTAACGGTAGCGTGCGTGGCATGGTGGATAACGTAGCGCAGCAAACCGATATATTACCCACCATTATGGGCTTACTCAACTACGACAAACCCTTTGTGGCATTCGGACAGGATGCTATTGACCAAAGCAAGGAGCAGTACGCCATAAACTACATCAACGGGGTGTACCACGTATTTTACAGGCAATATCTACTGCTGTTCAACGGTGAAAAATCTACTGCTTTATTTGATATAAAAAGCGACAGAATGATGCAAAATAACATCATTGCACAGCATGAGGATATACATCTGAGGCTTGAAGAAAAGGCCAAGGGTTTTATTCAACAGTATAACAACCGCATGATTGACAACTGCCTTACAGCAGATTGTACAAAGTCGCAAATACCATGAGTTTAGAACACGACTATAGCAGCGCCCTCAACGTAAATGCGGGAGTGGAGCAACCTCCGCAAGTAAACCCCAATGTTATGGCGCACCTGCGCAAAACACGTCAGCTTACGCTCGACGATTACGTGCAGGGCATCACCAGCGGTAATCGCATGATTTTAGGACGTGCCATTACGCTTGTAGAAAGTTTACTCCCCGAGCATCACGAGCTGGCGCAGCAAATTATTGAGCGCTGCTTACCCTATTCGGGCAACTCCATACGCATAGGCATTACCGGTGTTCCGGGTGCAGGAAAAAGCACCTTTATTGAAGCCATTGGCGGATACATTACAGGGCTTGACAATAAGCTGGCCGTGCTGGCCATTGACCCCAGCAGCGAGCGCAGCCGCGGCAGCATACTGGGCGACAAAACGCGTATGGAAACGCTTGCCAACGATCCCAACGCCTTCATACGTCCCAGCCCCAGCGCGGGCTCTCTGGGCGGTGTAGCACGTAAAACACGTGAGAGCATTATACTGTGCGAAGCCGCGGGATTCAACGTAATACTGGTTGAAACCGTAGGCGTAGGCCAAAGCGAAACACAGGTGCACTCCATGGTTGACTGCTTCCTGCTACTAATGCTTTCGGGTGCGGGTGATGAGCTGCAAGGCATCAAGCGTGGGATTATGGAAATGTCGGACATACTTGCTATAACCAAGGCCGACGGGGAAAATACCAATAAGGCTATGGTGGCAAAAGTGCAATATCAAGGCGCGCTGAATCTATTTCCCACTCCCGAATCAAAATGGAAGCCCGTATCGCTCACTTGCTCCTCCGTTGAAAAAACGGGGCTCACCGAGGTATGGAAAAACATACTGGACTACGTAGCGCTAACCAAAAACAACGGCTACTTTGAGCAAAAGCGTAGCGAGCAAACCAAGTACTGGATGTACGAGGCCATAAACGAAACGTTACACGAACGCTTTTATAATAATCCCGAAATAGAAAAACTGCTGCCCGAATACGAGAAAATGGTGCTGGAAGGGAAACTCAGCTCATTTGCAGCAGCACGAGAATTGCTACGCAACAAATAAGGATAAAATACTCGCTTTGCTCGCGATAAAAAGATAAATGCCGCTATGCGGCGATAAATTTATCGCGCGAAGCGCAATTTATCATCCTCAATGCTTCACGACATAATTGACATACTAAAAAACACTGCTCTCATTACCTGTCTGGTGATGACCATGCTGCTCTTTATTGAGTACATCAATGTGGCTACGCATGCACGCAGTTTAGGCTCGCTAAAGCAGTCACGCACGCGGCAGCTGATTGTGGCTACGCTGTTGGGCATAGTGCCGGGTTGCATAGGCGGGTTTGCCACCGTATCGCTATTTACGCACGGCGTGGTTAACTTTGGCGCGCTGGTTGCCAGCATGATTACCAGCATGGGCGACGAGGCGTTTGTAATGTTTGCCTCCTTTCCTTTGCAGGCTGCAATTTTGCAAGGCATCTTAATAGTCATTGCGCTTGTGGTGGGCTTTACTATTAACGCTGTGGTAAAGCAGTTCCCCGCGCCATTCGCGCACAACCACCTTGCCCTACACGATGCCGACGAGCACCACCATCACCACGAAGAAAATATTCGCAGCAGCTGGAAGGAGAATTTGAAGAACATGACTTTTCAGCGTGCGCTGCTTATCGCCGGATTGCTCTTCTTTATTATTGCTACCCTAAGCGGCGTACTTGAACATTCGCATGAGCATGGCGAAGCTTGTGAGCATGCAGCACACAGCGAGAATTTTTTATTCAGCGAGCGCTGGCTCAACCTGCTATTCTCGATAGTTGCCGCAGCCATGCTAATCATTATTCTACGGGTAAACGATCACTTTTTGGAGCATCATCTGTGGGGGCATGTCATAAAAAAGCATTTTACCAAGATATTTTTGTGGACGCTGGGAGCGCTCATTGTCATTGCATTTCTCAACCACTACATTGAGGTTGAAACGTGGGTGCGCGACAACCCGCTATCCATGTATCTTGCGGCTATTCTTATCGGGCTTATTCCTGCTTCAGGGCCACACCTGGTATTTGTGCTTATGTTCGCGCATGGCAATATTCCGTTCAGCATTTTGCTTGTAAATATGATTATGCAGGACGGGCACGCGGGACTTCCGCTACTTGCGGAATCCAAGCGTGGATTTATTTTTATGAAGGGGATAAAGGTGGTGATTGCGGCGACAGCTGCAGCATGTGGAATTTTGCTTCAATTTTAAAGGTTTTTTGTCATTACAGGTCAAGCCTTGACAATATAAAAGATAGCGGCGTAGAAGAATTTCTACGCCGCTATCTTTTTATTCTGAAATGAGAAATCTTACAACTCAATCTGTACCTCACCCACAGCCGCGCGAATAATGCCGCGCTTGCTGCCGCGAATAGCATTGAGAATGGTATCACGCTCTGCCGACGCAGGCTGCTTTTCCATCTCTTCACAGGCCTGTGTTACATTCAGGTTGCTCTGATATACTATGCGGTAAAGGTCGTGAATGCTGTCAATTTGCTCGTTGGTAAAACCACGGCGGCGAAGGCCAACCTTGTTTACACCGGCATATACCAACGGTTCGTGTCCTGCCAGCACAAAAGGAGGAACATCTTTACCTACCTTTGAGCCACCTGAAATCATACAGTGAGCGCCCAACTTTACAAACTGGTGCACTACAGTACCGCCTCCGGCAATAGCCCAATCACCTACCTCAACTTCACCTGCAAGACCTGTGTAACCTGCCAAAATAACGTTATTGCCTACCACGCAATCGTGCGCCACGTGTACATACGACATGAGTAGGCAATTGCTACCCACAATCGTACGATTTTTACCACTTGCTGCCGTACCACGATTTACGGTAACAAACTCACGAATGGTAGTATTATCGCCTACCTCCGCGGTTGTTTCTTCACCCTTGAACTTCAAATCCTGAGGTTCGCCAGCAATTACTGCACCAGGGTATATTTTGCAGTTTTTACCCACGCGCGCGCCGTTCATCAACACTGCGCCCGGACCAATCCAAGTATTGTCGCCAATCACTACATCTTTATAAACAGTTGCAAAAGGCTCTATTACCACATTCGCGCCAATTTTTGCATCGGGGTGCACATTGGCATTAGGATAGTTGCTCATAGTTTAATTATTTAGTTACAAGTTACGAGCGACAGGTGACGAGTAATTTCTTGTAACTCGTATCTTGTAACTCGTAACTATAATTATCTATTTTTTGTTATTTGCGCCAACAGGTCGCTTTCGGTCACCAGCGTATCGCCCACAAATGCCTGAGCCATCATGTGAACTAAACCGCGACGAATGGGCTCTACCAGCGTCAACTTAAATACCAGCGTATCACCCGGCACTACCATTTTCTTAAACTTCACACCATCTATTTTCAAGAAGTAGGTGCTGTAGTGTTCGGGATCGGGTACGGAACTCAATGCTAAAATACCGCCACACTGTGCCATAGCCTCAACAATAAGCACACCGGGCATTACAGGCTGATCGGGAAAGTGACCTACGAAGAACGGTTCGTTCATCGTAACATTCTTTACACCCACCACCTTTTCGGCATCCATGTGGATAATTTTATCTACCAACAAGAAGGGCGGACGGTGAGGCAGCAACTTCTTTATTTGGTTGATATCGTAAAGCGGAGCCTGATTAGGGTCGTACTTAGGAGCGACGGGTTTACCTGCTTGCTTTTTGATTGTCTTACGTATTTCTTTGGCAAACTCGGTGTTGCTTTGGTGACCGGGGCGCGTAGCAATAAGTTTACCCTTAATAGGCATACCTACCAGCATCAAATCGCCCACCAAATCAAGCAACTTGTGGCGTGCAGGCTCGTTGGTAAAGCGCAGCTCAAGGTTGTTAAGGTAGCCTTCAGATACACGCGTCAAATCTTGCCCCTTGCCATTGTTGAACAAAGGTTTCATGCGGTCAATATCCTCCTGCGTCACCTCTTTTTCTACAATCACAATAGCGTTATCTACATCGCCACCCTTGATCAGGTTGTTCTTGCGTAGAAATTCTAACTCATGGAAAAACACAAATGTGCGGCAGGGCGCAATCTCGGCAGGAACCTCCTCAGGCGAGTTAATACCTGCATACTGATAGCCCAATACCTTTGAACCAAAATCAATGTTGACGTAGGCGCTAAAGTGATCATCGGGATACAGCACAATTTCCGTCTTGCGCTTTTCGTCACGCAATACCATTTTTTCGGTTACCTCAAAGTAAACGCGCTTCTCAGGTTGGTCAAGCACGTAATCCTTTAGCGTTGCAACATACTCACGGGCACTACCATCCATAATGGGTGCCTCGGGGGCATTGATTTTCACCAATGCGTTATCAATTCCCAAGCCGAAGAGCGACGCCATAACGTGCTCTATCGTGCTAACTTTTACACCATTATGATCAAGCGTTGTACCACGCGATGTATCGGTAACATAGTCGGCAACAGCCGCAATTACGGGCTGTCCTTCTAAATCTACACGTTGAAATTTAATACCATGATTGGCCGCTGCCGGACAAATGGTCATCTCCACCATAAGGCCTGTGTGCAGCCCTTTACCCTTAAATGTAACTTCCTCTTTTAGAGTACGTTGATTTTCTTGCATAAAGTTAAATAGTATAAAAATTGGAGCAAAGATAATCAAAAAATAACACGCTCCTTAGCCTATTTAATAATAGATTGTAAATAAACCTATTAGAATATCTAAATCACTTCTTTTTTGTCCCGGTTCTGCGGCGAACCGTATGCTTCACCTTTAGTACCGCCAAATTCAACTCCAGCGTGGTCTCGGCATCGCTTACCTGCATACTGTTGCCAAGTATGTCGGAGATAAGGCTTCCCGTTTTCTGCATCAGCGATTTTTGCTTTTGCTCCGGCATAGGCTCTGCCAGCTGCGCCACGCTACGCCCCAACTCACGAACTTTGGTAAAGGTTTCCACAATTTCTATGGTTGATTGCGTAGCCTTCTCACCTTTCAAAAAGTGGCCAGCATGTAAAGACCTTTTTCGGTGAAGGCTTTGGGAAGTGCTGGTGAATACTTGAGCTTGGCAAGGTTATCGAAATTTTCGATAACCTCCTTTTTTTCGTTTTTTGTTAACTCAAAAATGTACCCTTGAGGAAACTTATCAGGATTATTCTTGACAGCTTCATTTACCCTCATAGTTTCCACCCCATACAGCTGCGCCACATCGCTATCTAAAATCACCTGAATACCACGAAGGGTAATAATCTTTTGCTCTACGTTATCGAATTGTAATAAATCACTCATTAAAATATATAATGCTAAATGCGGGACTTAATTTTCCTTCTTCCCCTTCAGCTCTTTCAACTCTTTCTCCAGCTCGAATACCTTCTTTTGCAAGTCAGGCAAATTTCTTACCAGCACGCTCGTTCTCCTAAATAATCCCACCGGCATATTAGGCCAGCCGGCATGCGATTCTCCATCAGGGATACTGCTTGACACACCGGTTTTGGCTCCCAGCATCACATCATTGCCCACATGTATGTGACCAACCACACCAGCCTGCCCACCAAACATACAGCGCTCTCCAATTTTAGTGGAGCCGGCAATACCATTCAGTGCGGCCATTACCGTATTTCGACCTATCTCTACGTTGTGCGCAATATGCACCAGATTATCCAACTTCACTCCCTGACGAATAATCGTTGAGTTCATTGTGGCGCGGTCAATACAAGTGTTGGCACCCAACTCCACATCATCCTCCAATATAACGTTGCCTATTTGTGGAATTTTCTTGTAGTTTTTCTCCGCATCGGGAGCAAAACCAAAACCATCGGAGCCAACCACGGCACCCGAGTGAAGAATACAGTTTTTACCCACATGACAACCCGCGTAAATTTTTACGCCTGGGTATAAAATGGTGTTATCGCCCACAGTTACGCCATCACCAATGTAGCAATTTGGAAAAATTTTTACGTTGTTCCCAACTTTAGCCCCCTTAGCAATGTATGAGAATGCGCCAATGTAGCACCCCTTACCAACCCTAGCAAACCATGAAATACGTGAAGGGTATTCACGCCCCTTCTTTACTATCGCTCCTGCCGCCGCATATAAATCTAGCATAGATGCTATGCCACGATACGCATCGTCAACCCACACAATGGTGTAGGGCACAGGCTGCTTAAGTTTAAAACTCTTGTTAATGATAACCAGGCTAGCCTTAGTTTTGTAGAGCCACTCCTCATACTTAGGATTTGCTAAAAAACAAAGCGTACCGGGGATTCCCTGCTCTATTCGCGCAAAGCCCGAAACCCTCAAATCGAGATTACCTTCTACCTCGCCACCTAAGTGAGCGGCTATCTCACGTGCGGTTAGTTCCATAATTTTATAGTTTGATTATTCGATTTACGGCAAAATTCAGTCACATATCGCATTGTCACAAGCCTACACTAATTCCTTCGGGTAGCTCAAAAAATATTTTGTGGTATCCTGCCTGAACGCTGTAGCATTGAGCATGTCCGATGCCTCATAAATATCACTCAATTCGCCCGTTCTATAAAGCACCCGTATGGGTTCACCCGTGAGGCTATACGCCTTATTTACCAACACATCGGTTTGCACAAAACGAGCAGCAACATCAACGTTAACAGCGAATAGATTGGCTGTTTTTTGTTGCAACTCTGCCAATCTTTCAACAGTAAATTTCTCGTCCTGAATTTCAATTTTAGGTAAGCGACGCGCTACCAACATTTGGCACAGCATACTCAACACCTTGTCGGGGTGCGAGCACCACGCCTTTACAGCACAATCCACGTCGCTATCGGTAAGCAGCACAAAGTGGCGTAGCGTTTCGCTGTCGCCTATATTTTTCAAGTCAATATTTTGCTTAAGAAAATACAGCAATGCCTCGGTAGCAAATAGCGATGTCCCCTGCTGAACAAGTGTTTTTGCACGCGCAAAAATATTTACCAGCAGCTGCTCGGCAGCTATTACCGTTTTATGCAAGTACACTTGCCAATACATCAGACGGCGAGCTATCAAGAATTTCTCCACAGAGTGCATTCCCTTAGCCTCCACCACCACTTCATCGTTCACCACCTCTAACATTTTTATTATGCGCTCCACGCCAATAGCACCTTCGGCTACACCCGAAAAGAAGCTGTCGCGACGCAGGTAGTCAAGCCTATCCACATCCAGCTGACTCGACGCCAGCTGATGGAAAATCTTTCGTGGGTATTGGTTGTGAAAAATTTGAAGTGTAAGATCAAGTTTACCATTCAGCTCGTGGTTAAGTTCCTGCATCATGGCCGCCGAAATGTCCTCGTGTGACACGTTGCCCACAATGCTAAATTCCAGCGCATGGCTAAATGGGCCATGTCCTATATCGTGCAGCAGCATGGCACACTCGGCTGCCTCTACCTCCTCATCCGAAATGGGGTGCCCCTTATAGCGAAGCACCTCCAATGCCTGCCCCATAAGGTGCATAGCGCCCATTGCATGCTGAAAGCGTGTATGACAAGCCCCAGGGTAAACTAAATGTGTAAGCCCCAGCTGCTTAATATTTCGCAAGCGTTGGTAGTAAGGATGTGCTATGAGCTCGTAGGCCAGCGCTGTACGAATATTAATAAACCCATGAACCGGGTCGTTGACAATTTTCTGCTTCTTCATGTTTTATAATTATGCAAAGATAGAAAAATTAACATTTGAAAATACGCCCGAGGCCGCGTGGGGGAGTTATTTTTCATAAGTTTGCAACACAAAGACTTCGCAATGAAAAAAAATCTACTTTTGGCTGTTTTTCTGCTATTTTCGGCAGGAGCATTTGCGCAAATAATTGCCATAAATCCCAACTACAGCGACACTACCAAATATAAAAAACCCATAGTTGTTCCATCCGACACCACCCATTACAAGCGAGAAAGTCCAGCACAAAGTAAAGTGTACATTTTTTTTGACAGCTGCGGGTATTTGACAGCAACTCAACCTAAGGGAAGAGTGGTTCATTTTACATGGCAACAACTCGACACCACCACGCTTGCCTTCAACCAAATATGGTCAGACACAGCACCCCATAACAGCACAAATTATATTTCTAGCTTACCCGATAGCGTGGGCTACGGTTGTTACCGTGTATTAACTGACACGTTGAAAACAGGGTCTGGTGGAGTCGATGAAATTGTTGCTGCCGACACGTTTACAGCATGGGTATTTATCGATACATTTCGTATTGACTCTATCGTAAAAGAGTCGCAGGATTGCAACTTTCTTAACCTTCAAGTAAGGTTTTACCCCCCCTCTGTTAACGAGGGCTCTTTCTACTACTCGTACATTGACCTATGGCAAACGCCTAAAAGAATAATACGACAATATCCGGACAGGCCTGGCTATCAATACATAGATAAAGTAACATGGGAAACCTCTGTCGACATTTATAAAAATGTTCCCGGCGACTTTACTTATGACTGGTCTTACTCACCTTATATTCCCACTCCCTACTACGACGCCATATACAAGGTAACCGTAACCAACTACTTCGGGCATCAAGCAAGCAATAGCACCGACTTAATTGAAGCCATGTCCACCTACGCCAAAATGAAGTTGTATGTTGACAAAGAAACGCAAGGGTGGGTAGAAAAAACAGATGATAGCGGTGAAGAGTCTCCTGCCACCATAAAGTTGGTAAACACTTCCATTAATGCTCCCAGCGACTCGTCCACCTTCATATGGTCACTTTTTACCAACTTGTACGAACTACCCGATAATATAAAATCGGATGAAGTGCCTCTTATTGTTCCGCAAATAGAAACAACAGATTCCTCCAAAGTTATATATCCGGCCGATTACAATCCAACACTATACCAGCCGGGCAAATATCCCATTGCCCTATACGTACAAAATAAGTATGGCTGCTACAGCTCCGATACCATTTACTTTGAGGTGGATGAGTTTCTCCTTAACAAGGATGCCATACCAACAGTATTCACTCCAAACGGTGATGGAAAAAACGACGAGTTTAAGCTCAAAGACCCGGATCAAAATGTACAATCGCTACAATCGATCGAAGTCCACATTTTTAATCGCTACGGACAACTTATGTACTCAAGTAGCGATGTGCTATTCAGCTGGGATGGGAAAATGCGCAACACCAACATCATTGCCCCCGACGGCGTTTACTTTTACGTGCTTAAAGCAAGTGGTCTCAACAAGCAACGCAAAGCTGTAAAACAAACCTATAAAGGAAACGTACACCTGTTCAAAGGGCAGCAGTAAGGCCTTAAGCCACAAACCTACTCTAACAGGGTCGCCAATAGGGTCTTTTTATTTTAACCATGAAAAAGTTTTCTCTTTTTATCCTTCTCGCAATTTTTAGCACCACACTACATGCCACTGATAGCCTCCGCTACAAAATAGCGCAGATGCTTGTCGTTGGCTTTCGCGGCACAGAGCTAACACCCAACAATCACATTTACAACGATGTGAAAAATCTGCAAGTAGGTGGGGTAATTTTGTTTGACTACGATGCCATAAGTAAAAGCCGTGTACGCAACATCACCGCGCCTGAACAAGTACAGAAATTGTGCGATGACCTGCAAAACCTCACCTCCGACAAGCTGATTATTTCCATTGACCAAGAAGGTGGAAAAGTAAACAGGTTGAAAACATCGGCAGGATTTCCTGCTACCGTAAGCGCGAAGTATCTGGGCACATTGAATAACGCCGACACCACAAAATACTATGCGCAACGCACCGCTGAACTGCTGAAAAAACTCGGCTTCAACGTCAACTTTATTCCCTGTGTTGATTTGGATATAAACCCCAATTGCCCCGTAATTGGAAAAGTTGAGCGCAGCTTTTCTGCAAACCCCGACATCGTAGTAAAGCACTCCCGCATTTGGATTGACGAGCAGCATAAGCAAAACATTCTTACCTCGCCCAAGCATTTTCCCGGACACGGCAGCAGCGCCAACGACTCGCACCTTGGTCTAACCGACGTCACTAATACGTGGACCCGCAAGGAGTTGATTCCTTACCAAGAATTGATTAAAAGCGGGCAGTGCGACATGGTAATGGTATCACACGTATTCAACAAAAAGTTGGATGCGAAGTACCCTGCTACGCTATCGAAAAAGGTGATTGATGGTATTATTCGCAAGGAGTTGAAGTTTGATGGACTAGTGATTACCGACGATATGGCTATGGGTGCCATAGTAGACAACTACTCGTTTGAAACGGCACTGGAGAAATCAATAAACGCGGGGGTAGATATGCTAATTCTAAGCAATAACGGCAAAAGTTACGACCCGCAAATCGCGCAAAAAGCAATTGATATTATTGAAAAATTTGTGCGCCAAAATAAGATTAACGAGCAACGTATAAACGAAGCGTACGGAAGGGTTGTAGCTATAAAGGGGAGGTTGAAATAATTTCCGCGACCTTATCAGGTAAAAAGGCGTTAACATTCTTACCCTCGGCAAGCGCCTTGCGAATAAAGGTGGATGAGATTTCGATGATAGGTGCGGGAATAAGTTTAGCACCATACTTCACGCACAACTCTTCGGTATTGTAACCTAAGCGTGGGTAAACATACAGCTCGTAATTCTGCAAAATAGTTTGCGCCTCCTTCCACTGTTCAATCCGAACGAGATTATCCGCCCCCATTATAATTACAAATTGCAGATGCGGGTGCTTCTTTTGCAACGCACGTAGCGTATCAATGGTGTACGATGGGCGCGAAAGTCCAAACTCTATTTCGCAAATACCAATCGGTATTTTCTTATAATCAACAGCAGCACGAAGCAAATCCAATCGCTTCTCATCCGGCCATAAATCGGCAGCCTGCTTGTGTGGGTTCTGGGGGCTTGGCACCAACCACACCTCACGCAAGTCGGTAAACTGCGCGCAGTAGTTGGCAATAATCATATGCCCTACATGCACGGGATTAAACGAGCCGAAGAATAAGCCGATTTTCATACAAAAGTCATAAGTCAAAAAAGTCAACAGTCGTCAGTCAATCCATTTTTTGTGGTGACTGACGACTGCTTGACTGGCAACTATTGTTACTTACCTAAAAGTTTTTCTACCTGCGCAACAACATTCTCAGCAGTGAAGCCAAACTTCTCGTCGAGCACCTTGAAGGGAGCTGAAAAACCAAAGTGGTCAAGACCAAATGCAGCGCCGTTGTCCTTAATGAAACGGTGCAGCGTAGAGGGCAAACCTGCGGTAAGGCCAAATACGGGAACACCCGCGGGCAATACCTCTTCTTGGTATTTCTTATCCTGATTGAAGAACAAGCCTTCGCTAGGTGCCGAAACAATTTGCACCTTCAAGCCCTTACGTTCCTTGAGCAGCTTAGCAGCATCCACCAGCGTAGCAACTTCAGAGCCGTTAGCCAGTAGCACTACGTTAGGCTTATCGGCCTTTTGTACTACGTAGGCACCCTTAGCCATTTGCAAAGCCTCGTTGTAGCGATTACCGCTTGCGGCAGGCAGGTCCTTTATGTTTTGACGTGAAAGAATAAGCGCGGTAGGCGTAGAGGTATTTTCCAAAGCCAACTTCCAAGCCACGGTGCACTCCTGCGAATCGCCCGGACGCAGCACCAACATGCTGTTTTGACCGTGGTGATTTTTGAGCTGCTCCATCAGGCGAATTTGCGCTTCCTGCTCCACCGGCTGGTGGGTAGGTCCATCCTCGCCCACACGGAAAGCATCGTGAGTCCAAATGTATTTTACGGGCAATTGCATGAGGGCTGCCAAACGAACGGCGGGCTTCATGTAATCGGAGAATACAAAGAAGGTACCGCACGCGGGAATAACACCGCCATGCAGCGCCATACCGTTCATTACGCAAGCCATGGTGAGTTCGCACACACCTGCCTGCAGGAATGCGCCTGAGAAATCGCAACTGGTAAACGCCTTGGTATTTTTCAGGAAGCCATCGGTCTTATCAGAGTTTGACAAGTCAGCCGAAGCTACCACCATATTTTCAACCTGCTTTGCAAGCGCGCCAAGCACCGTAGCCGAAGCGGCACGGGTTGCCTGACCTTCCTTTTGCACAATAGCGGCATAATCAACAGCGGGAGCCTCCTTTGAGAAGAACTTCTTCAACTTTGCAGCCAACTCGGGATTTGCTTTTTCCCAAGCGGCTTGCTCTGCCTTTTTCGAAGCAACAATCTTCTTCAACTCTTCAGCACGAGTCGCGTATAGCTGCTTTACTTCGTCAAAAATTACAAAGGGCTTTTCGGCATCACCACCCAAGTTCTTAATTGACTCCTCAAATGAAGCGCCTGCCTCACCGAGCGGCATACCGTGAGTAGCACACTTGTTTTCGAAGCTGCCGCCATCGGCTTTGCGAGCACCCTTGCCCATAACGGTTTTACCAATAATAATGGTAGGACGTTGCTTCTCTGTGTTAGCCTTTTTCAGCGCTTCGCGAATTTGCTCTGCATTGTTTCCGTCAATATTAATTACGTTCCAGCCCCAGGCCTCGTACTTTTTAGCCGTGTCCTCGCCTGTCACATCGCAGGTTTCGGTCGAAAGTTGAATGCCGTTACTATCGTAAAACATAACGAGGTTGTGCAGTCCAAGGTGACCAGCCAGGCGACCTGCACCCTGTGAAATTTCTTCCTGCACACCACCGTCGGAAATAAACGCATAGGTTTTGTGTGACATCCACTCGCCAAAGCGAGCCACCAAAAAGCGCTCAGCAATAGCAGCACCCACAGCCATAGTGTGACCTTGTCCCAGCGGACCTGAGGTATTTTCCACACCACGCATTATATCCACCTCGGGGTGACCGGGAGTGGGGCTATCCCACTGACGGAATTGCGCCACCTCGTCCATGGTATATTTTCCGGTCAACGCCAACACGCCGTAAAGCATGGGTGACATGTGCCCAGGATCGAGGAAAAAACGGTCGCGGTTAATCCAAGTGGGGTCGGTTGGGTCATAAGTCAGAAATTCACTGAAAAGCACATTTGTAAAATCGGCTCCGCCCATAGCGCCACCGGGGTGACCCGACTTTGCTTTTTCTACCATAGCTGCCGCCAAAATGCGGATGTTGTCCGCTGCGCGGTTGAGAAGTTTTACCTCGTTCATAAGTTTGTGTTTTTATTTTGTTTTTGCGTTAAAATCCAAGAAGTAAATATAGCAAATTTCTGCTGAACTACCTATTTTCAGCCTTATACTCATCATATAGTTGATGAATTATACCGTCGGATACACCTATGGTGGGTACCACAATATTTTTTGCCTTACTCCACTTCATAACTTTTTGAAAAGTTTCGAGGGCAGGGACAATCACGTCGGCACGATCGGGATTAAGACTTAACTTGCTAATACGCTCCTCATAGCTGAGTCCGGAAATAATCCGAAGCGACTTATTAAGCGCCCGGCGCGACAGCACACCGCTATCCTTAGTGCCCACCATTTTGTATAGCTTATTTATGTTGCCGCCAGAGCCTATGATTTCAATCCTCTGGTTATCCTTGCGGCACTGCTTTACCCACTTTTCCATCTCCCCAAATTCCTCCTTTGAGGTAATGCCATTGAGTTGGCGAATTGTACCCAGGTTGAACGAGCGCGAGCGTTGCACCTCGCCATTTTCGAGCATGGTGAGCTCCACGCTACCGCCACCGATATCCATGTACAAAAAGTTGCTGTTGCGGCTTGCCATCTTCTGTTCCGACTCGTTGGCATACACCATTTGCGCCTCTTCCTTACCACTAATTATTTCAATATTGATGCCCGTTTCGCGCAGCACACGCTCCACAATTTGTGCACCATTATCAGCATCACGCATGGCCGATGTAGCACATGCGCGAAAGGCTATGGGTTGCTCGGCTGCCATAAGGTGCTTATAGGCATGCATCAGGTGTATCAAACGCTCCACCTTTTCCTCACCAATATGCTTATGAATAAATGCATCGTCGCCAAGACGAATGGCGTTGCGCACCAACGACTCCTTCTTGATTTGAATATGCCCACCGGCCTCCTCCAACACGTTGGCAAAGAGCAGGCGAATGGCGTTAGAGCCAATGTCGATAGCGGCAAATTTTAAGATTTTCATAGAAACAAAGATAGAAAAAAAGAGGATTGGGAAGTCCTAAGAAGATTACGAAAAAATTTCAAAAAAAGGGCTGCGCCTCAATTCAGCACAACCCTTTTTACTGCTCCTAATCTTCTTAAACTTCTCTCTTCCTAAATCTTATTGGCGCTAAAATCTCTCAACGCCTTAAGTAGGTTAATGCTTTGCAGCATGAGGTTTTTAGTTTCGTTAAGGAAACCGAGGTATAGCACGCTGTTGCGCGTTCCGGTTTCTTCTGCCTTAATGCGCTTCACCTGCGCCTTACGGGCATCGGCAATCATTTCATTTATCTGCTGCTGATGCTGTATGATTTCCTGCACTGCACTATAGCTGTTTTCAGCAATCATTCCGCGAATGCGGCTGAACATTTTCGACACCTCGTTATTAATATTCAACAGTTCGCTCGCCTGTATAGGTGTAAGCCCCTTGTGATTATTTTCAATATGCTGGAAGCTGGGATCGGTAATGTAGCCCAGGGCACTTGCAATTTCGCGCAGATAGTCAATCACCATTACGTAGAAATGACCTGTATCTACCGAATCTTTTTGCAGCTGGCGCAGCGTATAAAACATATTTTGTTTCATTTCGCGTGCTTCAAACTGTAGTTCTTCTACCTGCTGCTTCACGGTTTTAAGCAGTTTACGGTCTTCGTTGGTCAAGCCCACCACCGTGTCGCTGTATATAGTAATCACATCGTCAAGCGACTTGGCAACATCGCCAATACACTTTTCAATAATAGTTTCCTCCTTCACCACCTCCTGCGTCTTGTTTTTTGCTCCCTCCTTTTTACTATGCAGGGCATTGGAGCGAATAATAAGCAATATGCAAAGCGCTGTAACGCCTATCACTCCATATATTTTGCCAAAGAAAAGAATCAACGCCATGATTATGGCCACAAAAAATGCCACAAATGCCGTAAGGAACCAACCCGAAATAACGGTAAGCACTCCCGTAATGCGGTACACCGCGCTATCGCGTCCCCAAGCACGGTCGGCCAGCGAGGTACCCATGGCCACCATGAAGGTAACGTAGGTGGTGGAAAGGGGCAACTTAAGCGAGGTACCCAAGGCGATGAGAATACTTGAAATGGTAAGGTTAACTGAAGCGCGCAACAGGTCAAAGGATGCGCCATCCTTCAGCATTTTCTTTTTTACTACAAAACGCTTGTCAATCCACCTCAACACGGGTTCGGGCACGTAGCGGGTAATGCTCTTGTTTACGTTGATAGCGCCACGTACAAGGGTGCGCGACAACATGGTGGAGCCAAAACGCTCCATACCACCATCCTGACGGGCCAGGCCGACCTCGGTTTCGGTAACGGTGCGCGTTTTTTTCGAAAACCACAGCACCAACACCATTATTACGCCCGATGCCACCAAGTACCAAGTGCTTGTGGACACTGGCTTTGCCAAGTCGCCCATGTAAAATTCGGTAGGCGCAATGGCATTAACTCCGCCAGCGGCTTGGTATGCTTCAAATGATGACAATCCTGCCAACGGAACTCCTATAAAGTTCACCAAGTCGTTACCTGCAAAAGCTAAGGCCAACGAGAAGGTTCCTACCAACACCACAAATTTTAGAATATTGACTTTTCTAAAAATAATGGTGATGAGCTGCAACAGCACAGCCCAAAACAAGAAGCTGTACAGCAAAATCAGTCCGGTATGCTCCTTAATGTAAAGGTGTATGGGCGTACCTTTCAAACTAGAGCCGCCAACCCCTTTTATAATGATAAAATAGGTGATGGCTGTAATGGCCGCACCTGCCCAAATACCACCAAAATAGCGAAACATGCGCTTGTAGCGGAAAGAAAAGAAAATACGCGTAAGGAACATGACGATGGTACCCACCGTAAAGGCAATGGCGACCGAAATAAGTATACCGGAAATGATAGCCAGCGCATTGCCCGAATTGATGTAGTTGCCCAGCATGGTAATATCCACATCATTTACTTCAAACACCTTAATCATAGCAATGCTCACCGCCGAGCCGAGCAGCGCAAACACCAGCGAAATAGTAGTGGAGGTAGGAAGGCCAAAGGTGTTGTAAAGGTCGAGCAGGATAACGTTTGTGAACATGACGGACATAAAAATGACCATCACATCGATAAAGGTAAAGGCTTCGGGGCGGAAAATACCGCTACGCGCCACCTCCATCATACCGTTGGCGGATACGGCGCCCAGCATTACCCCTACAGATGCTACTGCAAGAATAACGTAGCGAGGAGCCGCCTTTGAGCCGATTGCTGAATTAAGAAAGTTTACGGCGTCGTTGCTCACGCCTACAACAAGTCCCATCACGGCCAAAGCCATGAGAATACACACAATAATAAAGAAGTACGTCATATAAAAATTTTAGGTTGATCCTGTTTTTTCGAAGGCAAAAAAATAGCAAATTTTGCAAACTGCCAAGCTCCGCGCGTTAAAATTAGCATAGCACGGCTGAAGTGGCTGATTTTTACGCTATGTTTACTTCCATCTCGAGTTCCACACCAAACTTATCGCGCACGGTGCTGCAAATTTCGCGTGCCAACGCCAAAACCTCCTCTCCCGTACCGCCACCATAGTTAACCAACACCAGAGCCTGCTTGGGATGCACCCCCACACTGCCGCGACGTACACCCTTAAAACCGCACTGCTCAATGAGCCAGCCGGCAGGAATTTTCACACCGCTATCGGCAAGATAGCTAGGCATGGTTGGATACTTTTGCAGCAGGCTATCGTATAACGATTTGTCAATGAATGGATTTTTGAAGAAGCTGCCGGCATTGCCAACCTCGGCAGGGTCGGGCAACTTACTACAGCGTATATCTATGATGGCGTTTCGTACTGCTTGTAAGGATGCGCCTCCCATACCCTCCACCGTTTTTTGTAGGTCACCGTAGGAAAGAAGCAACTTGCCATTTTTGCGCAGGCGAAAGTACACTTGCGTTATTACTATTTTACCCTTGAGCTCCTGCTTAAAAATGCTATTGCGGTAGCTAAAACGACACTGCTCATTAACCAATATTTTTAATGTCAAATCTCGCGTATCAACATACTGAACTTTTTCAATAGCATCCTTGGCCTCTGTACCATAGGCACCTATATTTTGCACAGGGCTGGCACCCACCATGCCGGGAATGAGCGAAAGATTTTCCAAACCATACCAGCCTTGTGCCACGCTATGCGCCACTAAATCATCCCACACTACACCCGCGCCCACGCGCAGCAACACGCTGTCAGTATTATCCTCCACCACATCAATGTTTTGCATTAAAGGTTGAAGAAGTGTTCCGTCAAAATTTTTGGTAAACAATAGGTTGCTACCACCACCCAGTATCAGCAAAGCACCCATTTTAACCTCTTCATCATTAAGTGCCTGCAAAATATCTTCCTCGCTGTATGCCCTTATGAAGCAGCGCGCCAAAACGTCGAAACCAAAGGTATTAAGCAACTTAATGGGCTGATTGTATTTTTTTTCGAACATCTTTTTATTAAATAAAATGTAAAAATAGACAAAAGCTCGTTATAAATGCGTGGCAACTTATAAATAGGCTACAGAAAGTTGTTAACTTTGTTACCTATTAATGCAACAGAATGTAATGTCAAACACATCGCTACGCAGCCTCTTTTTTAGGCACGTTGCTCAAACCTCCAACACCCCTATGGGTTTGGAGGTTTTGCGTGCTAAGGGTATCTACTTTTATACCGCCGACGGTCGTCGCTTCATCGACTTGGTGTCGGGCGTATCGGTTAGCAGCGTAGGTCATTGCCACCCCAAGGTGGTGCAGGCCGTGCAGCAGCAAACCGAGCAGTACATGCACCTTATGGTGTACGGCGAGTACATTCAAAGTCCGCAGGTGCTGCTTGCGCAAAAACTTTGTAGTAAACTGCCGCAAAATTTGCAAAGCGTTTACTACGTCAACTCGGGCAGCGAGGCCAATGAAGGCGCCATGAAGTTGGCAAAGCGATTTACCCGTCGAACTGAAATTGTAGCCTTCAACAACGCCTACCACGGCAGCACGCAAGGCGCGCTCAGCGCAATGGGCGACCAAGCATGGAAGCAAAATTTCCGCCCCCTCCTACCCGATATTCGCCACATAGATTTTAATAGCGAAGCACAGCTGGCGCAGATTACCGAGCGCACCGCCTGCGTAATGGCGGAACCAATTCAAGGCGAGGCAGGTATCTGCACTCCTCAAAACGGCTACTTACAAAAGCTACGCGAGCGCTGCACCGCCGTAGGCGCGCTGCTTATTTTCGACGAAATACAAACGGGCATGGGGCGCACAGGTGGCCTGTTTGCCTTTGAAAAATACGGGGTAACACCCGATATTTTAACCGTAGGAAAAGCCTTTGGCGGAGGTATGCCGCTAGCCGCATTTATTTCGTCACCCGAAATAATGTGTACGCTTGCCAACCCCGCGCTGGGGCACATTACTACCTTTGGTGGACATCCTGTTTCTTGCGCGGCAGGGCTGGCAGCGTTGGAGGTTTTAGAGGAAGAAAAACTGTTGCCGCAAGTGGAAGAAAAAAGCCAACGCTTTCGCGAAAAAATGCTGGCGCATCCGTTGGTAAAAGAAGTGCGCGGCGAAGGATTACTGCTTGCCGCGGAGCTGAACGATGCCGAAAAAATACAGCAGTTTTTTCAAAAAACACTGCAGCAGGGTGTGGCTATCGATTGGTTTTTATTTTGCAATACCGCCTTTCGCATAGCGCCGCCACTGAACATTACAGATGATGAAATAGACGAGGCGTGTGAAATACTGTATCGCTGCCTTGAGTAGACCCTAACAGGGTTTGAGACCCTGTTAGGGTTAGTCCACGAATTTGACTTTGAAACAAATGACTTTTTTAAAAAAACATATCTCCCTTATTTTTGTTTTTTGCTTTGCGAGCAGCACTCTTTTTGCCCTTAATCACAAAGAATTTAAGCTACACGAGGATTCTCTTCGTGTAGCTATTCAGCGCGTAGCCTCCACACGCGATACAGCACAGCGTATGCAGCTCAACCGCATTTTTTCCGAGTTGCTGGTGCAAACACTCCGTCAGGATTCCGCCATCACCTACCCTTTCGATTCGATTCCGTACTTGTATAAGGTTACCTCGCAAGATGGATTAGTGCGCGTTATTACGTGGAATGTTCCCCTGCCCGAAGGGCTCAAATATTATGGCTTTGTTCTTTTTAGAAAAACAAAAAACGATGCAGCAAGCACAGTAGTTATGCTACGCGATAACCGCAAGGACACGAGGATTGCAGAGGATAAGGTACTAAGCGCCAACGAGTGGTTTGGTGCGCTATACACCTCACTGGTGGAGCGCTACATGCCCTACACCAATGCACCGGTGTACACGCTGGTGGGCATTTCGCCTACAGGCGGAAAAAGCAATAAAAAGGTGGTAGATGTGCTAAACATAAAAAACGGAGAATGCACCTTTGGCGCGCCTGTTTTTGTGCGTAAGAACAGAGTAACGCATCGCATGATATTTGAGTACAACGCGCAAGCAGTAATGGAGCTGCGCTATCAGGAAAGCACAGGTATGATTATTTTCTCCAACCTTGTACCTATGTACCGTCAGCTGCGCGGCCGTTACGAGCATTACATCCCCAGCGAAAGTTACGATGCCGTAAAGTTTGAAAACGGGCAGTGGATGCTTCGCGAAAGCGTAAAGCCGCCTTCGAATATTGAAATAAAAAAGCGCACTGTAACCAGAGAGGAAAAGAAGCGTGGATTGAAATAAAAAAGGAGCGACATCACTGTCGCTCCTTTTTTATTTCATAAGACCCTAACAGGGTTTTGAGACCCTGTTAGGGTTTAGCAGACGCAAACTAAATAACGCCTTGCGCCATCATAGCCTTAGCCACCTTCATAAAGCCCGCAATGTTTGCGCCCTTTACGTAGTTTACGTAGCCATCGGCATCGGTACCGTGCTTCACGCAAGCATCGTGAATGTCCTGCATAATGCGCTTCAACTTGGTGTCAACCTCTTCGCGAGTCCAGCTCAGCTTGTTTGAGTTTTGCGTCATTTCCAAGCCGCTTACTGATACACCACCTGCATTGGCAGCCTTACCCGGAGCGTACAAAATCTTGCTCTTGAGGAATACCTCAACTGCTTCGGGCGTAGAAGGCATGTTGGCACCTTCCGATACAGCCATGCAGCCATTGGCCACCAAAGCCTTTGCATCGTCGCCATTCAGCTCATTTTGCGTAGCGCTGGGGCATGCAATGGTGCACTTTTCTGCCCAGGGACGACCACCTTCAACGTACTTGCAGTTGTACTTATCGGCATACTCCTTAATACGTCCGCGTTGTACGTTCTTCAGGTCAAATATGTATTTCAACTTTTCAGTGTCAATACCATCAGCGTCGTAAATGTAGCCGTTGCTGTCGGACAGGGTTACTACCTTTCCGCCCAGCTCAATTACCTTTTGCGCGGTGAAAGTAGCCACGTTACCCGAACCTGAAATGGCAACAACCTGTCCCTTCAAATCGCTGATGCCTTTACGCTTCAGCATGTTCATAAGGAAGTAAATGTTACCGTAGCCGGTAGCCTCGGGGCGAATGAGCGAGCCACCGAACTCAATACCCTTTCCGGTAAAAGTTCCGGTATTTTCGCACGCCAACTTTTTGTACATACCAAACATGTAGCCAACCTCGCGACCACCCACGCCAATATCGCCTGCGGGCACGTCGGTTTCGGGGCCAATGTGCTTCCACAACTCCAACAGGAAAGCCTGGCAAAAACGCATGATTTCGTTAGTTGACTTACCCTTGGGGCTGAAGTCAGAACCGCCCTTACCACCGCCCATAGGCAACGTGGTGAGCGAATTTTTGAACGTTTGCTCAAAAGCCAAGAACTTCAAAATAGACTGGTTAACCGATGAGTGGAAACGGATACCGCCTTTGTAAGGGCCAATAGCATTGTTGTGCTGAATACGGTAACCCATGTTCACCTGCGTATTGCCTTTATCGTCAATCCAGGTTACGCGGAATGAGAATATACGATCGGGGATGCAAAGCCTCTCTACCAAGTTGTACTTCTCAAACTCGGGGTATTGGTTATATACATCTTCAATGGTGTTCAACACCTCTTCTACGGCCTGGTGGTACTCGGGCTCGTTAGGAAACCTTCTCTTTAGGTTTTCCAGCACTTGTGATGCTTTCATAACAATTTCGTTTTTATTGTTCACACTATTTTATCGGGTGCAAAGGTAGCATTTTTTAGCAAAACTAAGCCCCATAAAGAAAACCGCAGATTTAAAATTGGAAAAATAATTTAAAATCTGCGGTTAAAGTAGCAGTACAGGTTACAAATTGAAACACATATTTCAATTCACAACTTCAATATGGTATAATTTTTAACCCCATATTATATTATAACGAGGTTTCAAAATGAAACTTAACTATTTCTTTGAGGCTGTGCCCAGTAGCTCCTTATCAGCAAGGTCTTTTATCACCTTATCGCTGAATTGCTGCGATAATGCAGCAGCATTGCTGGGGTCAACCGACTTTAGGTAGGCCGAGTACTGCAGCTTGTTATCGGGTACGGAATACAGATCGGCTTCCAAAATGTAAGTGGTAGTGGTGCTAAAGTAGCCCGGAGAGTACACGCGCCCATACATGGCGTTGTAGTGGCACCAGTAGCAACCGTAATAGTAACCGGCGTAGGGGGTGTAGTACACCGAGCCGGGCACCCAATCCTTTTCCCTTGCCTTATCAAGCAGCACCACAAACATCACGGCATCCACGCTATCAGCCTTAAGGCGCCCTACTACCTCCTGCTCGCTCATGGAGCGAAATTCCTTTGGACCAAAGGCATCGTAGGCGGACTGCGCATTTACCCCCGAAGCTTTCAGCGTTTGCACAATAGCCGCCTCGCTCTTTTGACGAATGTCGAGATCCTTGGCACCCATAAGACCAATCACCATTATCTTTTTATAAGCGGTTACCTTTTTCGCATCAGGCGACTTCCACGAGGTTACCAACTTAACAGAATCACACCCGTAAAATACTGCCACCGCCACGGTGGCAAGTATAAGCATTATTCTTTTCATAATGTAGATTCTTTAGAGGGTTACGTATAAAGCAAAGGTAGCCCACTTTTGAATGAAAGGTGCTCTCGCCACATTAATACACCGGAATATTTTGCTTAAACATCTCGGAAATAATGCCCTCCATAGAGTAAAAACCGGCAGGCTTACCGTGCAGCCACTTGGCGGCAAACAATGCACCCTGTCCGAATGCACCGCGGCTGATGCTCTCGTGTACCAAGCGAATAGTTTGATTCGGCAAACCAAAAATAACCTCATGCTTACCCACAATGCCTCCCACGCGCACAGAGTTCACATGGCGTGTATTTTCGAGCCCCAGCATCTTTGCTATTTTAAGCGCGGTACCCGAAATGCCTTTTTTATCACGGAAATGCTCCTCTACAATTTCAATATCAGCCTTGGGGGCAATGCTCTGCAGCACCTGCGATGCCACCAGCAAAAAGTTAATGCCCAGCGTAATATTGGGCGAATAAAGCACCGCGCTATGTTCTGAATACTTTTTCAGCGCACCAATAGCCTGCTCGTCGAGCTTGGATATGGCTGAAATGATTTTAATGCCCTGCGGTGGTGCCGCCGCATATTCCTTGTAACCTTGTGCTCCCGAAAAATCGATAATAATATCAACGGGATGCTTTTTAAAAAAATCATCGTTTACTTGTTCGGCTGAAAAGATGGGCGCGGAATCAAATTCAAAGCCAAGCAGTCGGCTGGCATACTTATGATTAGCTGTCTTAGACTTGCGCACAATCCATGCAAAATCAACTTTTTTATCCTGCATAATTTCTTGCGCAACAAAGCGTCCGGTTTTACCAAAACCAAACAACCCGATTTTAATTTTGTCCATAATTAAATCCTCCAAAAATTAGGTTGTATCCTTACAAAAATAGCAGGATGAAGAGCTAAACCTAAATTTTGAAACTTAAAAATGGAGGCTCAAAATTAAAATGTGCTAAACGTCCCTCATTCGGGAAATATGGGGTTTTTATGAGGGGCTATTTTTCGAGCGTTGCGTAATATTTACACCACTCCGTAAGACCGCACTCCTCGCACTTAGGCTTGCGCGCCACACATATATAACGACCGTGCAAAATGAGCCAATGGTGTGATATAGCGCGTAAATGCTCCGGAATATTTTTTTCCAATTGCAGCTCCACCTCCAGCGGAGTTTTGGAGGTTGATTTAGCTAAGCCAATGCGTTTTGCTACGCGAAAAACGTGCGTATCTACTGCAATTACAGGTTTTTTGTATACAATACTGGCCACCACATTGGCCGTTTTCTTACCCACGCCAGGCAGCTCCTGCAGCGTCTCTACATCGCTTGGCACTATGCCCTTAAACTTCTCGGTCAGCATCACTGCCATACCCTTTAGGTTCTTAGCCTTATTGTTAGGGTACGATATGGATTTGATGTACTCAAAGATTTCATCCACCTCAGCGGCAGCCAATTTTTTTGCCGTAGGAAATGCCTTAAAAAAAGGAGGTGTAACCATGTTCACGCGCTTATCGGTGCACTGCGCCGAAAGAACTACTGCTACCAGCAATTCATATGGGCTACCGAAAGATAATTCGCTTTCGGCTATAGTTACATTTTTTTCAAACCATGAAATTACTCCGGTGTAGCGCTCTGATAAAGTCATAAGAAGAGTAGTCTAATAGTCGTAAGTAAAGAGTAAAGGTAGGAAAAAATAATTTCAGACCTCTCCCCCAACCCCTCTCCGCAAGAGAGGGGCGTGTGCCCATAAATTTATCTGCAAGTACGAGAGCGCTTGTGGGTTGAAAGTCCCTCTCCTGTGGAGAGGAATTTAGGGAGAGGTACTGACACTCAGACTGTCGACTTACGACTGTGCTATAAATTAAATCCAAAATTCACCCCTACCAACCTAAACGAAGTATTCTCAAATCCCACAAATACCCCAAGTCTGAATATCAAAAATATTTCGCTCATCTCGTACCCCAACTCCGAGTAGAATTCGTTTTGCGGGGTGTACAACACCTGTCCTCGCACGGTCTCACGACAGTACGTGCGATCGAGCAACGGCAGATACTTTAGCGCAAGATATGGTGTTGCGTAGCGCACCCTTCCGCTTACACCCCACGTAGGTGTGCTGTAGCGGTAGTAACGCGAGTACTCCCACGACGTTTCATCAGCGGTATGTACCACGTAGCCGGGCATCATGAAGTGGTAAAAATCTGGAAAATCGACCTCCTTACTACGGAAAAAGTTAGCAGCCTCCACCTGATAGGATAGCTCTTCCATCAGCCCCATGCGTACATTTTGGCTTATAGAAATTTTTGCGAAGCTGAAATCACTTTTACTACCGAACAGCGAAGGAATACCCTCGCGCCACGTAAGCGAAAACGTGGGATAGGTAGAGTATGCCATGCGCTTTTGTCGCCCGCGCATGCGGTAAAAGTACTTGGGCGTATAGCTGAGCGACACGCTGGCGATAGTGGCCGTGTGTAACGTGTAGTCGGCAGGCACGTACTCATTTTCGGGCACGTTGGGAGCATACTGCGCGCTACGGTTGAAGAAAGAAAAATTGGTGCTGTTATCAAGCCTTGACCTATCGTAAAATGAAAACATTACTTGCGTAGAAAAGCCGTTGGTAATATCAATATTGTTGCCCACCTGCACCATGAAATTTTCGTACAAGCGGTTGTAGTTGCGGTGTATCAGCAACGCCAGCAAGCCGTTGGTTTGCGTTTCTTTATTGTAGTTGCTAAAGTCCTGATCGTACTTACCCACCTCAAAAAACACGCTGGCACGACGTTCGGGCAAGTAGTTGTAGCTGCCCGACAGTTTCCACATAAAAGCCTCACGGTTGAATGCCCACCAAGCAGCGCCGTTAAGGTGTAGCGTAGTGCTGTCGGCAAGCATTTTGCGCAAGCCCAACTCCTGTCCATACTTCCAACCATCCACCGCGTTGAAGTAAAGCATGGTTGGAGCAACAAGCCCATTGTGCGTAATACGCAGCGTTTTGCTTGGTTCGTAGCGCTTACCCAGCAGCAGGTTACCCAACCAGCCGCCGCGATGGTGCACGCTATCGGCAGGCAGCGCCTCAATAGTACGCACGGAATCGGCCTTGCGGAAGCTGCGCGCCTCATCGCGCTTAAGCGGAATAGGGCGAATGGCATTCCAGTACGACGTATCGCGCGAACGCACGCCGCTATCAATTTGCACCTTATACGCCGTGCTGAGGTTGAGCGATTGAGGTCTGCGCTCATCCGCCTCCTCGGCTATGAGCTTGCTCGCCTTCATCATTTCGCGGTTGCTCAGGTTGTCTTTCTCCAACAGCTGCTCCAACTCCTTGCGGCGTTTCTCCATCTTGGCGCTATCCGCCTTCGTTTTTTGCGGAGCTGCTTTCTGCGCTACCGTTTGTTGTGGCATAGGCACAGGTTTTGCATTGGGCTTTTGCAGCGGATTTTCGAGCGCTTTATCCTCCTTCACATTTTTGTAGCGCACCGTTCCGGCGTACTCAAAGTTGGCCTCATTACCCAGCGCATTTACTTTTGCCGAAAGGCTATATGACGTGGGCAAACGCACACCTTTTTGCACCTCATTAGTACCCATAATGGCGTGAAACGAGCCGAACGGCACATCCCCCCTCAAATCGGCGTTGTACACCTGCCACGTATTTTCAATAATGTAGATGTAGCCGCTTACCAATCCCGGCGTTTTTTTACGCGGAGTAACCTTTATTTTGTTAATGTACATATCGCCTTCCTCGGTATAGCCTTCAAGAGAAAAACGGTAGTTTGAAAACGCATCGCGCGTAAACAGATTCAGGCTGTATATGTTTACATTTACAAAATTCATGGTATTGAAGTTGCCTCCAAAATCGGCAGGCAGCGTGCTGTTGGACGATAGCACACGATGCGAATAGTTGTTGGGCGCAGTGAACGAAATTTCATTCATCGACTCCAAAAAGTACGCCTCACCCTCCTTAATGTTAGCTCCCCGCAGCTGCTTTTTGGCAACCGCCTTTACCACGCGTGAAATCTTGGTTACCCGCGCCGTTCCTTTAAGGTACACATCCGCCGTGTAGCTGCTCACCTGATGGGTATAGTATGGCGCCATGGCTATGGCGTGCCGCATAACACGGTAGGCAGGGTCTTCTCGATTTTTGGAAATAATTACGGGAGGCAGCTCGTAGGTTTTGGTACTTAACCGCACGTTGAGCATGGCGCCCGATGCAGAAACTTCTACTACATCGCGCACTGTTTGGTAACCCAAGCAGTGAATTATGTAGGTATAGGTACCACTTTTTACGTTCAGCGCAAACTCGCCCTTATCGTCGGCAGCAGTGCCCAGCTGCAACTCGCGCAGGTAAACGGTGGCCGCGGGTACAGGCCTCCCATTTTCGTCGGTAAGGCTGCCACGAAGCACCTGGGCAGTGGCAGACACCGATGAGAAAGCAAGCAGTAATATAACGACAATGCGATAAAACATAAGGCCAAAGATACAAAATTCAATGGTTAACTGTTAGTGATTAATGGTTAGATAAATGCCACTTTTCCCTTACCCCGCACCGCACGCTTCAACCCGCCTACCCGACTACGTCATTCAGGCGGGTTCAGCATGACAACCCACGAAATCATTAATCTTTAACCTTTAATCATTCACCACTATTTTCCGTACCTTTGCGCCCATGATTTCTTATTTACAAGTTGAAAGTTTAGCCAAGTCCTTTGGGGACTTGGTGCTATTTAATAACCTCAAATTTGGTGTAGGCGAAGGCCAGCGCGTGGCCATTGTTGCCAAAAACGGTGCAGGAAAAACCACGCTGCTCAACATTATTGCGGGACGCGACACGGCCGATTCGGGCGAGATAACCTTTCGTCGTGATTTGCGCATAAGTTTCCTTGAACAAGTAGACCATTTTCCGCCCGAAATATCAGTACTGCAAGCCGTATTTACATCGGACAATCCCGCTGCAAAGGTGGTGAGCGAGTATGAAAATGCCGTATTTCACGGCAAGGACATTACGCACTTGTCCGAGCAAATGGACGCGCACCATGCTTGGGACTACGAGCAGCGCGCCAAACAAATTCTCACCAAGCTACGTATTACCAACTTTGACCAACCGGTGGGCGAGCTGAGTGGCGGGCAGCGCAAGCGTGTGGCTTTGGCCAACGTGCTCATTAGCGAACCTGATTTCCTTATACTCGACGAGCCTACCAACCACCTTGACTTGGATATGGTGGAGTGGTTGGAGGAGTACCTTTCAAAATCGCGCAGCACGCTGCTTATGGTTACGCACGACCGCTACTTTTTGGATCGTGTTTGCAACACCATTTTGGAAATTGATCAGCAGCAACTGTACACCTATAAGGGTAACTTTTCCTACTTTTTAGAAAAACGACAGGAGCGTATTGACTCGTTTAACGTGGAGGTGGATCGCGCGCACAACCTCTTCCGCCGCGAGCTGGAGTGGATGCGCCGCCAGCCTTCGGCGCGTGGCACAAAAATAAAATCGCGCGTTAACGCTTTTGACGATGTAAAGGATCGCGCGCATGCCAAGCGTCAAGATGGACAGCTGGAAATAAACGTGCAATCGGCACGCTTAGGCAAAAAAATTATTGAGGCGAAAAATGTATGCAAAGCCTTTGATGGGGTTGAGTACATTGATAAGTTTACCTACGAATTTGTGCGTGGCGAAAAGGTAGGTATCATAGGTAAAAACGGCACAGGAAAAAGCACGCTGCTAAATCTCCTTACGGGAAATATTCCGCCCGATAGCGGCCACGTTAGCTACGGCGAAACAGTAGTAATAGGCTACTACCGTCAGGAAGGAATTACCGTGAATGAGGATAAGCGCGTGATAGATGTAGCGCGCGATATAGCCGAATACGTAAAAATGGGCGATGGCAAAAACCTATCGGCTTCACAATTCCTCAACTACTTTTTATTCCCACCCAGTGCGCAGCAAACGCTGGTACGTAAGCTAAGCGGCGGCGAACGGCGCAGGTTGTACCTGCTCACCATACTCATGCGCCAACCCAACTTTCTTATACTCGACGAGCCCACCAACGACCTTGACCTGATGACCATGGCGGTACTGGAGGAGTACCTCAAGGAGTTTGAGGGTTGCGTAATGATTGTATCGCACGACCGCTACTTCATGGACAAAATTGTTGACCACCTTTTTGTGTTTGAAGATGTAGGAAAAATAAAGGACTTCCCCGGCACCTACACCGATTACCGCGAGCACAAAATTGAGCAGGAACGCAAAGAACGTGCCGAACAAGTGCGCGAAGAAAAGCCTGCTGTGGAGCGAAAGAAGAACGAAAGCACATCCGCCAAGCGAAAACTCTCTTTTGCTGAAAAGCGCGAGTATGAAAGCCTTCCTGTTGAAATTGAAGCGTTGGAAAAAGAAAGATCAGAGATAGAAGCAGCGCTCAACTCCGGCAGCCTATCCTCCGACGAACTAGTGGCAAAATCGCAACGCATTGGAGAGGTAGTTAACCTACTATCCGACAAAGAAATGCGATGGCTCGAGTTGGATGAGATAGCGAATTGAGAATAAGGTACTTACTTTTTTAGTAACTTTGGCTGCCTCATAAGACCCTAACAAGGTTTTGAGACCCTGTTAGGGTTTCTATTTTACTTCAACTGTCCTCACAAAGCGGACAGTTGAAACACTTGGGTACTAGGGAGAAAACTAAAACTGTAAGCCAGTCCCGCAGGGACTAAAAGAGATGTACGATTCTTTCGTACAACTGATAAATACTTTTTATGTGAAAGTTAAAACCAAAAATTTCTTCAAAAAAAATGAAATCAAAATAATTCTTTAAACAAAAATGAAAAAAATATTAATCCCAGCACTCTGTATTATGGCACTTAGCAGCTGTGACAATGGAAAAACTCCGGGCATTGACCTGAAGAACCTTGACACCAAGGTACGCCCTCAACAAGACTTTTACGAATACGCCTGCGGCGGATGGATGAAAAACAACCCGCTGAAACCCGAATTCGCCCGCTATGGCACCTTTGATGTGCTACGTGAAAACAACCAAAAGCAGCTCAACGACCTTATTACCGAGGTAAGCAAAGGCAAAAACGAGCAAGGCAGCGTACAGCAAAAAATTGCAGACCTGTACAACTTGGGCATGGATGAAAAAACGTTGAATGCACAAGGTAATACTCCTATTCAATCCGACCTTCAAGCCATTGCAGCTATTAGCACCCGCGAGCAGCTTATGGCAAAGTTGGTGGAGTTGCATACCATGCAAATTGCACCCTTCTTTTCATTTTTTGGAGAATCCGACTTTGCTAACAGCGACATGAATATAGGCTGGCTATACCAAGCCGGTCTAGGTCTCGGCGAGCGCGACTACTACCTCGATCAAGACGAGCGCTCGCAAGAAATCCGCACCAAATACATTGAACATGTAGGTAAAATGCTTACGCTGGCAGGCTACGACCAAATTACCAACACTAACGCTGACGAACTTGCCAATCAAATATTTGAACTCGAGTTGCGCCTTGCACAAGTTTCAATGGATAAGCATACGCAGCGCGATCCCGAAAAAATTTACAACAAGATTTCGGTAGCCGAGTTGAAAAAGATTGCTCCCGATATGAACTGGACAGCCTACTTTGCTGCTGCCAATCTTACTGATATGAAAGAGCTCAACGTACCGCAACCCGACTTTATGAAGGCCGTTTCGGGCATGCTTAAAGGCGAGGACTTGGGCCTACTTAAGGCCTACTTCGCATGGAATTACATTTATGCGGCAGCCGGATACCTTAGCGACGATTTTGTAACCCAGAATTTTGAATTCTACGGCAAGGTAATAAGCGGTCGCGAAGAGCAGCGTCCCCGCTGGAAGCGCGCTGTGGATGTGGTAAATTCCGCACTGGGTGAAGCTATGGGACAAGCCTACGTAGCAAAGTATTTCCCCGCAGAATCAAAGGAGCGCATGCTCACGCTGGTAAAGAATCTGGAGCTGGCACTGGGCGATCGCATCAGCAAGTTGGAGTGGATGAGTGATGCTACCAAGGCTAAGGCTTATGAGAAACTTTCAACCTTCCACGTAAAGATTGGTTACCCCGATAAATGGCGTGACTACTCTAAGCTTGAGGTTAACAAGAGTGAATCATATTGGGAAAATATTCTGCGTTCAAACAGGTTTGATTTTGAATATTTGATGAGCGAGGTGAATAAACCGGTAGATAAGGATAAATGGTTGATGTTCCCGCAAACTGTAAATGCTTACTACAACCCTTCTACCAACGAGATCTGCTTCCCCGCTGGCATTCTACAACCTCCCTTCTTTAACAAGGATGCCGATGATGCAGTGAACTACGGTGCTATTGGCGTGGTGATAGGTCACGAAATGACGCACGGCTTCGATGATCAGGGCTGTAAGTACGATGCAAAGGGTAACCTCAAAAACTGGTGGACAGCCAGCGATGCAAAGAACTTCGACGACCGTACTGCTGTACTCGTAAATCACTTCAACCAGATTGAAGTTATGCCCGGCATGATGGCTGATGGTAAGTTTACTTTAGGCGAAAACATTGCCGACAACGGCGGTATACAGGTTGCCTACGTTGCGCTACACAAAGCTTTGGGCGATTCGGTTCCAGCACCCATTGACGGCTTCAGCGCTGATCAACGCTTCTTTATTTCCTACGCTACATTGTGGGCAACCAATATTCGCGACAAAGAAATTGAGCGCCTCACCAAAATCGACGTTCACTCGCTTGGTCGCTGGCGCGTAAACGGCACCCTGCCACACATCGACGCTTTCGAAAAAGCCTTCAACGTACAACCCGGCGATGGCATGTACCTTGAGCCTGAAAAGCGCGCAGATATTTGGTAGTAACTACTTTAAAAACACGAGCAAAGCGCAACGGAAATATTTCTGCTGCGCTTTGTTTTTTTAACAAAAATTTGTAGATTTGTGAAGTGCCACCCCCAACCCCCTTAAGGAGTTTGGAGGTAAAGTAGTTAATTGTTTAATTGTAAATTCTTACAACCATGTTCACCACATCTGACCTCAACCAGCTGCAACAGCTGGGGATTTCACAAAGCGAAGCCGAACTGCAGATAGAGAATTTCAAAAAAGGATTCCCATTTTTGAAGGTGGTTAATCCCGCTACTCCACCCAAGGGCATTATGCAGCCCGACGAGAAAAAGTTAGACGACTTGGTGGCAATTTTCGATAAATTTGAGGGAACACTACTAAAGTTTACTCCCGCTTCGGGTGCGGCATCACGCATGTTCAAGTCGCTATTTGAAGCCGAAGAGCTGCTGACCAAAGGTGAAAAGTTGGACTTTGAAAGCAAGGGCATGAAGCCCGTTAAGGAATTCTTTGACGAGCTGCCAAAATTTGCTTTTTACGATGAGTTGAAAGCGTTACTTGCAAAACAAGGCGTGAACATAGAACCTGTTACCGAATCGACATACTTGCCCACACTGCAAGCGTTGCTTGACAAAGGCGGTATGAACTACGGCGCATTGCCAAAAGGCCTGCTCAAATTCCACCGCTATGCCGATGGTGTGCGCACAGCCATGGAGGAGCATTTGGTGGAGGCAGCACTTTACGCTAAGGATAAAAATAATGTAGCGCAGCTACACTTTACCGTTTCGCCCGAACACCGTGCGCTGTTTGAAAAATTAGTTGCAGAAGTGCTACCCGCCTACGAGAAAAAGTATGATGTGAAATACAAAATATCCTTCTCGGAGCAAAAGAAAAGCACCGATACACTTGCGGTTGACTCCAACAATGAGCCCTTCCGCAATGCTGATGGCAGCATGCTTTTTCGCCCCGGAGGCCACGGCGCGCTCATTGAAAATCTTGACGAGCAGTACGCCGATATTGTATTTGTAAAAAACATTGACAACATAGCGCCCGATGCCTACAAGGAGGATACTGTGCGCTACAAAAAAGTGTTGGCTGGTTTGCTGCTGCAGCTGCGCGGTAAAATTTTTGAGTATGCGGCAGCAATTGAAAACAACCCAAACGATGCTTTGCTAAACGAAATTCAGTACTTCTTTGAAAATGAACTGTCGTTTATTTTTCCCAAAGGTTGGGACAGCAATAAGGTAGAATATCTGCGTAGCAAGCTCAACCGCCCCATTCGCGTATGCGGTATGGTGAAAAATGTAGGTGAGCCCGGTGGTGGTCCGTTTGTGGCCGTTAACCCTGATGGCTCAGCTTCACTACAAATTGCAGAGAGTTCACAGCTCAACCTTGCCGATGCTACCACCAAAGTGGCCTTCGACAGCGCTACCCACTTCAACCCCGTTGATTTGATTTGCTCGTTTGTAGATAGCAAGGGTAACAAATTTGACCTGAAAAAATTCCGCGACCCCGCTACCGGCTTTATCTCTATCAAGAGTAAAGACGGAAAAGAGTTGAAGGCGCAGGAGCTACCCGGTCTGTGGAACGGCGCCATGAGCGACTGGATTACAGTGTTTGTGGAGGTGCCGCTAATTACATTCAACCCCGTGAAAACAGTGAATGATTTGCTGAGGAAGGAGCACCAAGGGTAGCGTCATTGCGAGGAGGAACGACGAAGCAATCTCACACAGGTCAGTAAATCCCGAATCAAGTTCGGGATGGCAACCCACTACCTTGCCGTAGGGTAAAACGCCTCTGGAATGTATTCAATTTCGCATTCCCCGCCTTTTACCACTACCGAAATAATATCGAACTGGACATCGTACGTTAGCCCGTGGCGTTGAACATAGGCATTGGCAGCCTGAATGGTATTTTGCTGCTTGCGCCTATCCACGCTGGCTTGCGGTTCAACTAAAAAATTGGCGCTGCGCGTTTTTACCTCAACTACGTGCAGCGTCTTCTTTTTTTCAGCAACTATATCCAACTCTTTATGTCCCCAACGCCAGTTGGTATCGCGAATGTAAAATCCGTTTACCTGTAAATATTTTTGCGCAGCTTCTTCGCCACGTTTACCAAAATCAGTGTTATTCATACTTTTTGCTTAATTTTGCTCCCTAAAAATACAAAAAATGCTCCATTTTTTCGCTCCGCACTACCAACATATTTTCTTTGATCTTGACCGTACGCTTTGGGATTTTGAGGCCAACTCGGAGCAAACGTTGCTGGATATGCACGCGCAATATCCGTTGCTCAGCATGCAATTTGCAAACGGAGAGGATTTTGTAGGTACCTTCAAGCGCATCAACAACCTCATGTGGAGCGAGTACCACCGCGGAAATATCAGCAAGGAAAATTTACGTCATCAGCGCTTTTACCAAACGCTGAAAACAAAAAATATCGACAACTACGACCTGGCAGATAAGCTCGACCAGCAGTATATTGCCGAAAGCCCAAAGAAAACGGTGCTTATGCCGCAGGCTATGGAAACGCTGGAATACCTAAAGGGCAAAGGCTACCACATGCACATTATTACCAACGGTTTTAACGAGGTGCAGTTTGTGAAGTTGAGGTGTAGCAAGATTGACACGTTTTTTGACAGCGTTACCACATCGGAAATGGCGTGCTGCCAAAAGCCGCACGCACGTATTTTTGAGTACGCTGTACAGCCACTAAAAACACAAAATCGCCGCTGCATAATGGTTGGCGACGATTGGGATATTGATATTAAAGGGGCTAAAGACTTCGGCTGGGATCAGGTATTTTTCAACCCACAGGGGAAGAAAATTTCATTTAAGCCAACCAAGGAGATAAAGAGTTTGGGGGAGTTGAAGGCTTTTTTGTAGCGATAAAAAAGACCCTAACAGGGTTTTGAGACCCTGTTAGGGTTAGTCCACTACTCCGCTATAAAATCCTTTATTAGCTGTTCGGTTTCAGCAATCGCATCATCCAACCTATCGTTTACCACTACCCTATCAAAGTGCTTGGCAAACGACAACTCCAACTCTGCCTTAGCCACACGCTCGTCAATTACTTCTGGAGCATCGGTACTGCGGGCAACAAGTCGGTTGCGCAACTCTTCCACCGAGGGCGGCATAATGAAAATGAGCAACGCCCTATCACCAAAAATCTTCTTCAGGCTGATACCGCCGTGCACATCCACATCAAACACCACGTGCTTGCCCTCAGCCCAAATACGCTCGGGCTCGCTCTTTAGCGTGCCATAGTACTTACCAGCGTACACCTCCTCAAACTCCACAAAATCATCGGCCTTTATACGCGCACGAAATTCATCCGTTGACAAAAAGTAGTAGTCCTTACCATCAACCTCAGTACCGCGCGGCGCACGACTTGTAGCCGATATGGAAAACTCCAAATTCGGCATAGTTTTCAGCAGGTGCTTTACTATTGTAGTTTTTCCGGAACCGGATGGGGCAGAGAATATGATTACTTTTCCTGACATAAGATTATAGAGATTAGAAATTGGGGATTGGGGATTAGAGTTAAGAGGAGCGTGCTTCCAATTTTTCACCTAACGATCGAAGTGTTGCATTTATCATTCTTGCTATTTCCTCTGCTCTATTTCGCACATCATTAAACGACAATTCATCAATCCATTTTCGCTTCGCAAATAACACCGTTAAGGTAACAGTTTCATATAGCGAACCTCGCGCCACCCTCAAAAAATAGATATATTCCTTTGTAGAGCCTCTACCATTACCCTCTGCTATATTTTGTGACACTGAAACCGACGCGGACTCCGCCTGTTCAATCAATCTAAAATGTTTATGAGGAGTTGATAAATTTTCTGTTAGGTCAATAACTCTATCGGCAAATTCTATACTTTTTTGCCACATTATCAACTTCTCAAAATTGAATAAAGTGCTCATCAAACTTCTACATATAATTGCATTTTCCCTCCTCTAATCCCCAATCCCTAACCTCTAATCTCTAAAGTACATTCAGCAGCTGCTCCTTGATTTTCTCCAACTCATCCTTCATGTTCACCACTATGCGCTGCATATTGCTATCGTTGGCTTTGCTGCCAAGGGTGTTAATTTCGCGTCCCATTTCTTGAGCAATGAAGCCTAACTTGCGCCCGGCGCCATCCTCCTTTGCTGTTTCCTTAAAATAGGCACAGTGATTACGAAGGCGCGTTTTTTCTTCGGTTACATCCAGCTTCTCTAAGTAGTAAATCAGCTCCTGCTCAAAGCGATTTTTGTCCACCTGTGCAGCACCAACAGTGTCTTCCAACGCTTGCAACAGTCGAGCCCTCGCCACATCAATACGCTCCTTTTCAAACGGCTCCACCTGCGTTAGCAGGTCGCCTATCATATCTACACGGCTTACAATATCCGCCATAATAGTAGCGCCCTCCTGATTACGGAACGCCGTAAATGCCCGCACCGCTTTTTCTACGCATGACAAAACGGTGGTTTGCTCCTCCTCCGTAATTTCGGTTCTAGCAATGCTAACCACCTCGGGTAAGCGCAAAATTTCACCCACAGGAACAGCTTCGCCCAACTCAATAGCCACCTCTTTCAGCTGCGCGTAATATGACTTAAACATGCTCACGTTAATAGCCGATACAGGGGCTACGCTTTGGCTTTCGGTGCAAATAAAAACATCGACCTTACCACGCTGTAAATTTTGCAAAAGGCGGCGAACTTCCGGCTCTATCTCGCGATATGATGAGGGCAACTTAATATTCAAATCAAGCTGCTTGCTATTTACCGAGCGCAACTCCACCGTTATTTTCTTCTCGCCACACAGGGCTTCCGCGCGGCCGTAGCCGGTCATTGATTGAGACATATTTTTTAATTACGAATTACGAAATATCAATTACGAATTTGCCCCCCAACCCCCTAAAGGGGGCAATGCAAAGTTAATAAAAAACGGCTGAAGCATACATCTTCAGCCGTTACTTTAATCCACCGCAATCTTAAATGTCGCCTTTTTTATGCGGCCTTCACCGCGCATAGGCGAGTGCCCGTCTACCGGGAAAAACACAATGTACTGCCCCGGTTGCACGGTTGTAAATACCGACATTTTATCAAGAAAATTCTGCACATCCTTAACCGAATTATACTCCGCACGAGGCAGCACGCAGTCCTTTGCTGCAATGTAGCCAAAAGTTTCGGACAACGTTAGCGGAATTTGCATATCAATATATTTATGGTGTACCTCAAGGTTGGCCTTATCGGGAGTGCGCAAATCGCCCTCCATAACGTTGAGATAAATCTCCGCGCCATCTACCTCATAACGTCCATTTTCCATGGTATCCAAGCGGTGCGTAGCCATGTAATCAAACACCTTTGCAAAACGGCTATTCATACCTATAAAAAGTCGCTCGCTTACCGTATCACCCACGTTATGAGCACGGATGTAGGCAGGTTGTTGAGCATAAACTGCTGCTGCTCCTGTAAGCAAGCAGGCAAAAAGAAAAGTGAACCTGATATTTTTCATAATGTTAGAAACTGAAAAGCAAAGATAGGAAAAAGCCGCAGGGACATTATCTACATGGAAATGGCAAATACGAAGTCAACACATTACGTGTTTTTGATGTAGAGTTTTAAAGCATATCGTTTCAGCAACGGCTTTATGTTTCTCCTATAGGTGTTATATAGTACACCCAATAAGAAAAATTTATCTGACAAAATAATTATTTTTTGCATTTTGCTTAATTGCTGCCTTGCCTTCCTGTTTTTCCAATATATTTGATGTATGTCTTTTTTCGTGCTCTTATTTGGACTCGGTATGCCCCACATAAGCGTTAGTGCATAAGTTGACAAATTTCGCAAAGCCAAATCATCAGCAACCTCCTCCGAGTCAAAGTGAGCATTTACAAACTGATTAATCCATTGCAGCTGGTCAAAAGCCCTTGAATCGGCTTGCTTAATTTGTTGTTGCCCGGCAGAATCCACTCTCTGAAGCCAGTAGTACACAGGTTCTCCCAAGCAAACAATTTCAGAGCTGGCTATCCTTTGAGCAATAATAAAATTTATCTCTACATCATTATCTTTATTTTTGTTATTAACCTCCAAAAGGTTTACATGATGAAATACGCTCTTATGAAAAAGTTTTCCCCACAACGTACCATTGCACTGCCCCCTCAACAAAGCATGTAAGTATGCATTTTTTCCTTGAGGCATAAATAAGGAACGTCGCTTATTGTACTTCCCGTTATAGTCAAACCAAAAATCGCCTATTATAATCTGAGCGCTTGTAGCTTCTACCTTATTATACAGCAACTCTATTGCCTTGGGAGTAAGGTAGTCGTCGCAGTCCAGGAAAAACAAATAGTCACCTTGCGACTCCTCCACTCCTTGCTGGCGAGTCTGCGCCACACCCTCATTTTTTTTATGAATAACTCTAATTCGACGATCCTGGGTCTGATATTTATGCAAGACATCATAAATATCCGGTTGAGTGCTCCCATCATCCACTAACAAAATTTCCAAATTCTCGTATGTTTGTGTAGCTATCGAATTAATACACTTTGCTAAATACGCTACATCAACATTGTATACCGGAACAATCACTGATATCAAATTTTTCATGGCGAAAACATCTCAAATAGCTTATACACCATGAAGAAAAGGCATGGTGCCTACCCTTTTGAATTCGAAGTACTACCACACATCCAACCACAAATTAAGAATACCCATATCATTAAGATGATCATTCACTTACGGCCGTTGTGGTTTCTTTGAAATAACTTCTAAGTTCACACGCAGCAAGCGCGAGAACAATTGACATAGGGCAAAGATAGCAAAAGTCTACCACCTATCTTTGACCAGCTATCCGTTCTTTTTCTTTCGCGCAGCCACTTTTCTCTTCATCTCATCCAGCTCCCTTCTAAAGGAGGCCACCAGCGTTCGCTGCATTTGCACCTCATCAAGCGGCAACTCCACAGAATGGGATGCTTTTCTATCCTCCTTCACAATAATAGAATGCGCTATGGGACACGCACACTTAGGGCACCTGTCGGCCCTATCCGAAACCTTAGCCCCACAATCGGGGCAGCTAATTAACGCCATACTTCCTCATGCTTTTCACGTTAGCACCAAAAAAAAGGCATGGTGCTTACCTTATCAAGCCTCCGAGGTATCGCCAGACACCCACTACTCACAATAAGAAAGCCCATGCCACTGTGCAATAGCATGAGCATTCACTTATTACTTGAATAGTCCTTTTAAACTGGCGATTTATGGAGGCCACAGCAATAAAGCAAATGCTTTATATACAAATATTAATAAATTCTCCTCTTATCTTACTTTTTGCAAATAAAAATGGTTGGTTACATGACAAAGATACGGAAAAAGAGAGAATTTGATTATACGCCTAGCTGTGGGATGTTTCCTCGCGCTGCTCCTTACGTCGCTTGCTTGGTCAACATGGCTCGCACCCACCAATATGAATATAAAAAGCGCTGGTGTAACCAAATCTCAGAGAAAAACAAAATCAATGATTATCACACGATTAAAATAAACATCATTGATTGTCAATTATCTACAATAATAATATTCTTAAAATTCTCAGCTACCCCTTGCTAATTCACAAAAAACTCTTATCTTTGCAGTCCTCAAAAAATTCTGAGGAAAATTTGAAACTCTATTTATAACTACATGTACGCAATTGTAGAAATAGCAGGCCAGCAATTTAAAGTTGCAAAAGATCAAACGCTTTTTGTTCACCGTCTTCAGGATGCCGAAGGTGCATCCGTAAGCTTTGATAAAGTCCTGCTCACAGACAACGACGGAAAGGTTAATGTTGGCGCACCTTTAGTACAAGGCGCCACAGTGAATGCCAAGGTTTTAAACCATGTGAAAGGCGACAAGGTGATCGTGTTCAAGAAGAAGCGTCGCAAAGGCTACCAGAAGCAAAATAGCCACCGCCAATGCTTCACTCGCATTCAAATCGAGAGTATTAACGCTTAAAAACTTTATAGTAGAATGGCACACAAGAAAGGCGTCGGTAGTTCGAAGAACGGACGCGATTCAGAAAGTAAGCGCCTTGGCCTGAAGCTTTTTGGCGGTCAAGCAGCAAAAGCCGGAAACATCATCGTTCGCCAACGCGGTACGGTGCACAACCCCGGTGTGAACGTAGGTATTGGTCGTGACCACACGCTTTTCGCGTTGGTTGATGGTACCGTTGAGTTCAAGAAAAAGTCAAACGGAAAGTCATACGTATCGGTAATGCCCGTAGCGGCAGCAGCAGAGGCGTAACATCTTCTCGGAAATAATCCTCAAAACCCCTCTACCGCAGAGGGGTTTTTTGTTTATCTTTGCGTACGAAAAAGTCGTAAGTCAACAGTCGAAAAGTCGACAGTTTTAAACTTACGACTGGTAACTGTCGACTGACGACTTTATAACTTCATTTTTATGTTAACTCTAAAAGTTATTCGCGAGCAAACCGCCACCGTATTGGAAAGGCTGGCAGTAAAAGGTGTTGATGCAAAAAACACTGTAAACGAAATAATAGCGTTGGACGACGAGCGTAAGGCCACACAAACCTCGCTGGACGCTAATCTTGCACAGCAAAACGCTACCGCAAAGGAGATAGGCGCGCTAATGAAACAAGGCAACAAGGAAGCAGCGGAAGCAGCTAAGAATAATGTAGCCGAGCTGAAAAAGCAATCGGTAGAGTTGGAACAAAAGTTGGCGGTAGCCGAACAAAAACTCAACGAAAAAATAGTACTGCTACCCAACCTACCCAGCGCAGAAGTGCCCAAAGGAAAAGTTGCTGAGGACAACGTAGTAGTGCGCCAAGGTGGCGAAATGCCTACGCTTGCAGTAAGCGCAGTTCCCCACTGGGATTTAGCAAAGAAATACGACATTATTGATTTCGAGTTAGGCAATAAGCTCACAGGAGCAGGCTTTCCCGTGTACAAGGGTAAGGGCGCCAAGCTACAGCGCGCGCTCATTTCATTCTTCCTTGACGAAAATACAGGAGCAGGTTACAACGAAGTGCTGCCTCCACACATGGTTAACGCCGATTCAGGTTTTGGCACAGGCCAACTACCCGATAAAGAGGGTCAAATGTACCACGCTACGGTAGATGATTTTTACCTCATTCCTACAGCCGAAGTTCCCGTTACCAACATCTACCGCGATGTAATTCTCAACCCAAGCGACCTGCCTATAAAGTTAACCGCTTACACGCCTTGCTTCCGTCGTGAAGCCGGCTCATACGGTAAGGATGTGCGCGGCCTCAACCGCCTGCACCAATTTGATAAGGTAGAGATTGTACGCTTTGAGCTACCCGAAAATTCATATGCAGCGCTTGAAGGCATGGTAGCACACGTAGAAAATATTGTGAAAAAGTTGGAGTTACCCTACCGCATACTTAAGCTTTGCGGTGGCGATATGAGTTTCACCTCTGCCCTCACCTTCGACTTTGAAGTGTACTCAGCAGCGCAACAAAAATGGTTGGAGGTTAGCTCTGTTTCTAACTTCGAAAGTTTTCAGGCTAACCGCCTAAAATGCCGCTACCGCACCGAGGACAAGAAAACGCAGCTGGTGCATACGCTCAACGGCAGCTCGCTGGCATTGCCCCGCATAGTAGCCGCTTTGCTGGAAAACAACCAAACCGAAAACGGCATTCGCATGCCTGAGGTGTTGAGAAAATACACAGGATTCGACTTCATCTAGATGTTTATAGTCAACATAACATTTTGCGTAGCACCCGAAGTGCAAGGCGCGTGGCTGGAGTGCATTAATAAAATGGTGCTGCCGCAGCTGAAGCAAACGTCCTACTGCGGTGAGATGTTGCTCACACGCGTGCTGCACGATACGCCTCAACCCGACCACAGCTACTCGCTACAAGTGCATGTAGAGCATGCTACTGACGTGCAAAAGTTTAACGACGAATGTATGAGCGAAATTGTTCGCACCATGCAGCTGGCTTTTCCCGAAAAGGTTTACTTTTTCAAAACAGTATTGAAGAAAGTTACAAGCGACGTATAGCGATATAGCATGGTTGCCAAGAACGTCATTGCGAGGACGAGGTACGAGGACGCGACAATCTCAGCTTAAGATCTTCGCTCAGGATGACAGAGATTGCTTCGTCGCTCCTCCTCGCAATGACGCCTTCGGATTAAACAATTCAACGATTAAACAGTTCAACAATTCAATCCCCGCAAACCATTGTCCTCCGAACGCATCATAATGGGTATTGACCCCGGCACCACCATAATGGGTTATGGTGTTATCAAGGTGGTGGACCGCACGCCGGAGATGGTGGTAATGGGCGTTATTGAACTCAAAAAGTACGGTGACCACTACATTAAGCTGCAAAAGATTTTTGAGCGCGTTACCCAAATTATTTCCGAATACCTTCCCGACGAAATAGCGATTGAGGCTCCCTTCTTTGGTAAAAACGTACAAAGTATGCTAAAGTTGGGGCGAGCGCAAGGCGTTGCCATAGCAGCCGCCCTATCGCGCGATGTACCCATTTGTGAGTACGCTCCGCGAAAAATCAAGCAAATGATTACCGGCCAAGGTGAAGCTTCCAAAGAGCAGGTGGCTGCCATGCTCAAAAGCATGTTTAGCATAAAGGAACTACCAAAAGATTTGGATGCCACCGACGGTCTTGCCGCTGCCGTGTGCCACTACTACAGCACCACCTCTGTAATGGCGAAAATTGCCTCTGAAAAGGCAAAGACTTCTCCCAAAAAAACCTCTAAGAAAACCTCATCCAGCTGGAAAAATTTTGTAGCAAAGAATCCCGACAAGGTAAAGTAAACGGATCATTGACAACGGACAATGAATAATGAAATGCCCCGCTAAGATTGTTTAGCGGGGCATTTTATCGGGTAGTAGGGTGTTTCTAGACAATTCCCAAAGCCACCTCCATCATTTGTGTAAAGGCGGTTTGGCGATATTCGGAAGACGTTGCCTCACCCGTAAACGGGCAATCGGAAATGGTGCAAATGCAAAGCGCTTTTTTGCCCGCACGGGCAGCGTTCATATACATAGCGGCTGCTTCCATTTCAACCGCAAGTACGCCCATTTTTTGCCACGCCTTTAAGGATTGCGCATCGTCATAGAAGGTATCGGATGAAAAGATATTGCCAACTTTATAGGTTACGCCAACTTTTTTAGCCTCCTCTACCGCACGCTGCACGAGTTCGAAATCCGCAATGGGAGCGAAAGTACCCGGGAGCTGGTACTGCATGGCATAGTTTGAATTGGTGGTAGCACCCATACCAATAACCACATCACCTATCTTTAGCGCCTCGTCAATTGCCCCTGCTGAGCCAACGCGAATAATTTTCTCTACGCCGTAAAAGTTAAACAACTCATAGGTGTAAATTCCAACGGAAGGAATACCCATTCCGTGTCCCATAATGGAAACTTCCTTGCCTTTGTAGGTGCCGGTATATCCAAGCATACCCCTAACTCCATTAAACAGAACGGGGTTTTCAAGGTATTTTTCTGCCATAAATTTTGCGCGTAGCGGGTCACCCGGCATCAGCACGGTTTTTGCTATTTCGCCAAGCTTTGCCTCAATATGAGGTGTAGGTGTGTTATTACTCATAATTTTAAATATTTAATTATTTGATATGAATCTAGTACAGGTGGCTGATTCTTTTCTTTTCTCTAACGTAACTCATTACTTTTTGAGCGAAGTGCTGTTTTCCGTTATTTAAAAACTCCACGTTGACGGGTTGGTAGTAAATGGCGTTGCGCAGCGCAATGCTCATAGGCACGCCAAGCAAGCGCATGGCATCCTTTTCAGTGGTAACTACCACGCTATCGAGATGGGTGACAAGCGCTTTTTCAAGCTGCTTCACGTCGCTTTTACTAAAGTGATGGTGGTCGGCAAACTTAAAGGTTTGTACCACCTTAAAGTCCTTTTTCAACCCATTGAAAAACGGTTGTGGGCTAGCAATACCCGCCACTGCAACAGCACTTTTCTTCTCTACTTTTCCGGCCTCTCCTGTACTCAAATGCACGTAGTCACCACTCACGTATTTGGTAAAAAACAGGTGCTGATAAGGACGAATTTTCAGATCTTTTTCAAGTATATTGAAGTCAATGGGACGAAGGCTGTGCGGACACTTAGTCACTATCACCATTTCAGCGCGCGGCAGCTGGTTGGCAGAGTCACGCAGGTGACCAAGGGGCAACATGTAATCTTTGGTGACTAAGTTATCGAACGTGGTAAGAATAATAGATAGCCCGGCTTTTACCCTACGATACTGGAAAGCGTCGTCGAGAATAATGGCTTGTAAAGCGGGATTATCTTTTTTTAACTTATTTATACCATACACGCGATCTTTGCACACAGCCACAGTTGTATTGGGAAAGCGACGCTTAATTTGCAGCACCTCATCGCCTACTTGGTTTGCCGTACTATCATTTTTGGCGTATACAAAACCGCTACTTTTTCGCTTATAGCCAAGAGAGAGCACTGCCACCTTCACCCCCTGTTCGCTAAGCAGCTGCACCAGCAGCTGCGCATGGGGTGTTTTTCCGGTACCTCCTACAGTAAGATTACCTACGCAAATAACAGGAATTTTAAACTCATGGGGCTTAAAAACCTTCCACGAATACAACAAGTGTCGAATGTTAACCACCATCCAGAAGAGCCCTGCGAATGGCATTGCCAGCAGAGTCCCTAAAAAGTTTCTTTGCGGTTTACGGCTCATAAACAACGTTGAATTGTTGAAGTGCTTACTTGTTGAATTGTTTTTGTCGAAGTGTGACAACCGCATGGTTATTGTCGATTGCCAGCTGCGTATTATTTACTTTATTTCTACGTCGTAGGGCATGCGAGCTTGAGCCTTGCCATGCATACGCATCATTTTAGCTGCCGGCTCGTAATCCTCCAAGATATTACCTGTGTTTTTCTTCGTCAACTTTACGGCGGACTGGCCGAGGCTTTCCATAATGAGAGCAAATGTTTCCTTCTGTTTAGGCAATTCTACCACGCGATATTTTTCCAAGTTAGCCAGCAACACGGCCTTTTCAATGGCTGCATTCAATCCACCAAACTCATCTACCAACCTAATTTGCTTAGCATCTATTCCACTCCACACGCGGCCTTGACCAACTTTGTCAACTTCCGCCCACGGCATATTACGACCTGCGGCTACGTGGTTGGTAAAGGTGCCGTATACTTCTTCTATTTGATGTTGGATAAAGGCCTCCTCGGGTTTAGTGAGCGCTCGGTGTATGCTCCCCATATCGGCATGCTCGTTGGTAGCAGCAACATCAACAGTTATACCTAACTTAGTATTGAGGAATTTCTTGGCATTGAATAGCACCCCAAATACGCCAATGGAGCCTGTGAGCGTAGTGGGACTTGCCATAACGTAACTGGCTGGACATGATACATAGTAGCCACCCGAGGCAGCAACATCACCCATAGACACCACAACGGGCTTAACTTGCTTTAGCAGCTCCATTTCGCGCCAAATGAGCTCGGATGCCATTGCGCTACCGCCCGGTGAATTGATACGAAATACGACAGCTTTAATGCTTGAGTCGCGACGTACATCGCGCAAATCGGACGCTAGCTGTTTGCCTACAATTCCCTCCTTACCCTCATCCACTATCTCACCGTCTGCGTACACCACTGCCACCTTGTTTTTCTCGGTAATATTTTTCGGGGTAATGGTTTTACGGTAGGCATCCACAGCTACCAAATTAGGCTTTTTGGTTTCATTCATCATGGTAAGCATAGCCAACTCGCTCAGCAACTCATCCCGCTGCTTAAGCGCATCAACTAAGCCCAACGAAACAGCGGCCTCAGCATCTTTTAGCAGCAGTTGGTTAGTTACCGCATTAAGCTTTTCCACTGTGGTATGGCGTTGTTCGGCAATTCCATCGAGCATGTGCTTCCACATAGATCCTGTGTAGGTATTAACTTGCGCTCGATTTTCATCGCTCATCTTATCGTACATGAATGGCTCAACAGCACTCTTAAATTTACCATGCCTAATAATTTGTGCTTCTATGCCCAACTTATCCAACGTGCCTTTGAAGAACATGATACCCGCACCCAAACCATGTAACTCAAGCGTTCCTACAGGGTTCATGTAAATTTTATCGGCAACCGAAGCAAGGTAGTATGGCATTTGACCATAGTAATCGCTGTAGCTGATAATGAATTTTCCGGTAAGGCGAAAATCAAGCAGTGCGTTACGAATTTCGTCAACGGTAGCGGCTCCTGCGTTTACATAACCCATATCTAAAAGTAAAATACCCTTGATATGATCATCGGTTTTGGCCTGATCAATACTGCGTAGGATATCATTCAGCCCCACTGGCGACTCACTGCGTCCGCTTAGGCTGCTCAACATGGCAAAAGGATCGTTTGACACCCTATCTACAATAGGGCGGGTGAACGAAAGGGTGAGAACAGAGGCCTCTTTTACAGGTTTCACCTTTGACTCGGTAGCAGCCACAAAACCTGCTATAGCGCCAACGAGTGCTATACTTATAAAGAAAAACAGCATGCCGGCAATGATGGTTCCCAGCGTTGCGGCAAACATTGTTTTCAGAAAATCTTTCATATTATAATAGTTTACAGTTAAACAGGTTACGCACTTTCCTTATTTTTCTCGCAGAACTTCAACAGCTCGCACTACATGCCATTTTCATTTTCATTCTCAATTCTCAACTCTCAATTATCTCAGTAGTTACTCAAGAAGAAATAGCCTAATGAGACCTCCACTCCTCTATTGTAGACTCCTTTCCCGGAGTTGGAAATATCGCAAAGTCCCAAGCTATAAGCAGCTGATATTTGAAAGCGGTGCAACTCAATACCTCCGCCAAATTTTATACCGTAATCACTATTTTTATAATTATTCGCAGAACTTTCTTGCCCACGAACCTCATTTTTTTGCGAAACCAAGAAGGCGTAGTACGGGGCAACGGATATATATGGCAGCACGCCACCAAAATTCATCAAATAAATGAATCCCAGCGGCATTTCAATGTAACTTAATTTAGCATTACCTTCCCAATATTGTGAAGCATCAGCAACCTGCACCGTTCCACCTTTATTGTTGAATAGCAGCTCTGGCTGCACACCAAATCCTCCAAAGGAGAATTCGGCAACATATAGATTTAGCACCAAGCCGACCTGGTAAGTAGTGCGCCAGCCTGAAGGCGTTTCATTAACATTTTGCTGTGCAAAACTCACTCCTCCTTTGGCGCCCACCGCCAACTGCGCATACAATGCCGTAAAACTACAGCAGAACACCAGTACACACGTAAAAAACTTACACCGCAAGCGACTGCTCATGACGCTGATATGCTTTTACCCAGTCGACCTCAAAAGTGGCATGTGCATTGGTACCGGGCGCGCCTGTTACCCCCGACGAGAAGGCCAAGTACATGGGTTCTTTTACTATATTTTGCGCCGAAAGCATGGTTACTCCATTAATTCGCCACACTATCGTTTCGGCACTCCACTCCACCGAAACGATATAGTAGGTGTTTTGTCGTAGAATGTTGCGTGGCCATATGCAGTCGTGCTGGCGAATGCCGTTATCGGCCAAAGTATCCGCAGCAAATGCGCTGAACTCTACCTTATCGCCTATGCGCACAGCGTTAATGTGGGGAAGTTTTTTACCTGCTCCCAACCACATGGCGTGGTACATACCTTTTCCGGACTGAGTGAAACGAATTCTTGCCTCCACTTTGCCATACTGCATTTGATAACTCTCACCCGTATTTACTATACCTGAAGTAAAGTTGCGCTCAACGGGAACAAAACCCAACACATCGCTAAATCCTAAGCCCGTAGCACGCTCGTGTTTAGTAGCGATTTTAAGCATTTGGTTTGAAATGCCCACGTTTTTGTTAGCGTACACATGATTTTCGTTGGCTGGCGAATAGCCCGTATCTATGCCTGCATCGCCCGCGTAATTGCGCGATAACCACTTTTGTGCATTCAACTCTTTCCCGTTGAAATCATCTTCAAATTTCAACTCCCAGTCAGTAATGGCATGAAAATTATGTGACGTTTTTTGTAGTTTAAAGAAGTCGGCAACATCGGATGACCTGCGAAGCCCTACAAATTCCTGCCTCATCATCTTCCATTCTTTTTTAGGAAGTCCACTTTGACTGCGCGGCGTAGCCACTTGCGCCGCCAACTCTTGGTAGCGTATAAGGTTTGGTGTTTGCTTTAGCGCGTTATACTTCTCAAATTTTTTTACCAACATTGCACGCTTTGCCTCGTACCTCGAGGTAGCAGGGAGTCCGCCCTTGAGTGAGAAAAGAAGTCGCGTAAATAGACCTGGCATAGCTGTTCTAAGATATTTGTATTTTACAACAATACCCTCTGCACATCACGCCCAACGTGGTGCAGAGGGTTGTTAGTATTAAGCTCGGCATGGATCAGGTTTAGCCTATAAGCTTAAATCCCTTTCCGCGCACGTTAATAATCTGGATCGAAGGGTCGTCCTTCAAGAACTTACGCAATTTGGTAATGTACACATCCATGCTACGAGCATTGAAGTAGGTGTCATCATTCCAAATGGTTTTGAGCGCAAAGTTACGGTCGAGCACTGCATTACGGTTAATGCACAGCTGACGCAGCAACTCGGACTCCTTGGCGGTAAGTTTTTGCTCTACTCCCCCCTCTTTAAGCAGGGTTTGCTTGGTAGAGTTGAAGGTATACATACCCACCTGGAAGGTATCCTGATTTTGCGAAGCGTTTTCGCCACGAGTACGGCGCAGAATTGCTTCTACACGGAACAGCAGTTCTTCAATGCTGAAAGGCTTGGTCATGTAGTCATCGGCACCTGCTGCAAAGCCTTCGAGTACATCCTCCTTTACCGATTTTGCCGTAAGGAAGAGAATGGGCACGGTGCTGCTGAGCATGCGAATTTCCTTTGCCAGCGTAATGCCGTCCTTTACAGGCATCATTACGTCCAAAATGCAAATATCATACTTTGCTTTTTGGAATCCGGAAAAGGCTTTTTCGCCATTAGGGTAAAGGTCGATATCGTACCCTTTTACCTGCATATACTCTTTCAAGAGCATGCCCAAGTTCTCATCGTCTTCGGCTAACAGAATGCGTGCCTTATTTGCTTCCATAATATTCTACTTTAAATTAAACTCTTCTTTTAACACTCCCCAAAAACATGTTCTGCTTTGTTGCCACTCAAATTAGAGGGGTTGAGATAGCAAAGTTAAAAAAATTTTGGAATTTAACACTTACTTTTCCATTTTTATTGCCAAAGGCATTAAAATATTGAAGGTGCTACCCTTACCCAATTCACTTTCAAGCCATATTTGCCCGCCATGCTGCTCCACAATTTGCTTTACATAGTTGAGTCCCAAACCAAAACCCTTTACATTATGCAAGTTTCCTGTATGTACGCGATAAAATTGTTCAAAAACACGTTTTACATCCTCTTTGGCTATACCAATACCGTTGTCGCGCACCTGAATAAGCAACTTATCATCCACATTTTTAGTGGAGATTACTATGAGGGGATTTTCCTTAGAGTACTTAAGCGCGTTATCAACCAAGTTGGAAAAAATATTAGAGAAGTGCACCTCGTCCACCATAATATTGGAGTTGGGGGCGTTAAACGCGCGCGCTATGTGCGCTCCTAAATTTTCGGCTTGCAAGGAAAATCCGTCGAGCACCTTGGCTGCCAAAGCATGAAAGTCGCAGCGTTTAACGCGCAAGCGCAAGCGACCATGCTCAAACATGGCAAGCTGTAAAGATCGCTCGACGAGCATTGACAGCCGCTTGGCTTGGGCCTGTATTACATTCGAAAGGCTGGCGTAGTTTTTCTTTTCGCTGGGGATATTGGGATCATTGAGCATTTCGGCCGCCAGCGTAATGGTAGCAATGGGTGTTTTTAGCTCGTGCGTCATGTTGCTCACAAAGTCGCTACGCATTTGTGATAATTTTTTTTGACGCATGATTGTTATAAGCGTACTGAGAAATACACCCATAACAATAACGAGCAACCCAATGGAGGTAAACAGGGTTACGCCCATGGATATGAAAATGTAGCTTTGCTTACGCGGAAATGAAATGCTGAGAAAGTAGCGCTCGGAGAGCAAATCGTTGGGAAAAAGTTGGCGTACGTAAGTATTTTTATCCTCAGTCAGAGGTAGTTTTTTAGAGCCAAACAGCAGATCACCTGAGGCGTGGTGTACAGCGAACTCGTAGTTGAGATTTAGCCCTTTGTTGCGAAATTCCTTGCGAATAAGGGAGTCAAGTTCTCCTTCAGATATGCGCTGCTCAATGGGAACTTCAACGCTAATAATTTTTTCAACGATGTTATCCACCAACACCTTTTTGTAGTTGAGCCTTTCATCAATCTTTACTTTTTCGGGATCGCGCTTAGCTTGCTCCCGCTGCTGCTTGTCAATACTCTGCAAGGTGGAGTACAGCTGCCCCATAACTACGGGGTCGGCAATAGGGGAAAATCGTTTATTTATTGAGGCTGTATCGCGCAGGTTGATGACGAATGTTTGCTGCTCCTTTTGAAGCGAACGAATGCCTGACTTCGCATTTTTAAAGGCGTATCCGCTGCTGGAAGAAATGTCGTTCACCATTTGAAAATACACCTCGTCCTTTTCCATGCGGGATATGATATTATCCAGCGTGGCATTGACGGAGTTGTTAAACTCTTCCTCCTTTATTTTTTTGGCTTCACTAATCCAAAATAGTTGAAAAGCCACTAAGCAAAAAGCCGCAACAGCGGTTGCAGCCCCCAGCAGCGGTATTAATTTCCTTCTCATATAGTGCAACGAATGTAATTACAAAGATAGCAAATTTAGCATGTGAATAAAAGAGACTTCTTTCCGTAAACACAGAAGAAATCAATTTAATTCGTACCTTGTTGCCATGCTTCGACTCTTTAATTCCATAGTTTTTTTTTACATTGATGGCTTCAGGCGTATGACTTTAGGTCGCACGCTATGGATTATTATTCTAATTAAGTTGAGCATAATGTTTCTCATTCTGCGCCCCCTGCTCTTTCCCAACTTGCTGGGTAAGTTAGACAGCGACAAGGCAAGGAGCGAAAGAGTGCTCAACGAATTAATAATTAAGAATTAAAAATTAAGAATGGAGAGCCTGCTGTGGCTTTATTAATCACTAACCATTAATCATTGTCTATGGACGTTGTTCTTTGGTCACGCTTGCAGTTCGCACTCACGGCAGGTTTTCACTGGCTGTTTGTGCCGCTTACCATTGGGCTCATAATGCTCATTGCCATTATGGAAACGCTATACGTATGGCGAGGTGAAGAGCACTGGAAGCGCAGCGCCAAATTTTGGATGAACATTTTTGCTATCAATTTTGCCGTTGGGGTTGCCACAGGCCTTATACTCGAGTTTGAGTTCGGCACTAACTGGAGCAACTACTCGTGGTTTGTAGGCGATATTTTCGGCGCACCTCTTGCCATTGAAGGCATACTTGCTTTTTTTATGGAGAGCGTATTTATTGCCGTCATGTTTTTTGGTTGGAATAAGGTGAGCAAGCGATTCCACCTTGCGGCCACCTGGCTCACCGCGCTTGGCGCCAGTCTATCGGCCCTATGGATACTGGTGGCCAATGCATGGATGCAGCTCCCCGTAGGTATGGTTTTTAACCCCGACACCGTGCGCCATGAAATGACCGATTTCTGGGCAGTGCTGTTTTCGCCCGTGGCCATGAATAAATTTCTGCATACCATCACCTCGTGCTGGGTGTTGGGCTCCGTAGTTGTAATAGGTATCAGCGCATGGTTTATACTCAAAAAGCGGGAGCTGCAAATGGCAAAAAACAGCATGCTGCTTGCCACCCTTTTAGGCTTGCTTGGTTCAGGTATACTCATCTTCACAGGCGATGGTTCCGCGCAGCAGGTTGCCCGCCACCAGCCTATGAAGTTGGCCGCTATGGAGGGATTGTACGACGGAAAAAATGGTGTAAGTTTAGTTGCCATAGGCGCGTTAAATTCGCAAGCAGAACCCAACAGCTCTACAAAGCCATTTTTATGGAAAATAGAAATTCCCAACACACTCTCGTGGCTTGCTTTTCGCGATGGAGATGCTTTTGTGCCGGGAATAAATGATATAATTAACGGGTATGACAGCACGCTTTCCATTCCCGAACGCATTACCCGCGGCAAGACCGCTATCAACGCCCTAGCTGAATACAGCCATGCAAAGGAGGTGGGCGACAGCGCTGCCATGCAAACTACGCGGGCCACGCTCGACAGCAACTTCATGCACTTCGGCTACGGTTACTTTACCTCACCGCAGGAGGCGGTGCCCAATGTACCACTTACCTTTTACAGCTTCCACGTTATGGTTATTTTGGGGTTTGCATTTGTGCTGCTGTTTGTGGTAGTTCTGTTTTTACTCTACAAAAATGCCGTTGAGAAATACCGCTGGTTACTCTATATCGCGCTATGGAGTATTCCACTGGCGTACCTTGCCTCTATGAGCGGTTGGATAGTGGCCGAAGTCGGTCGCCAACCATGGGTAATACAGGATTTGATGCCCACTATGGCTGCCGTATCTCGCCTTGAAGCAAGTGCTGTACAGCTGACGTTCTTTATATTCGCCACATTATTTACACTACTGCTTACAATAGAGCTGCGCATCATGCTGAAGCAAATCTCTAAGTACGGAACAGCAGAAGAAAAGGAAGTTTAAGAAGATTAGGAAGGCTTTGGAGAGGTTAATTTTTCATTTTTAATTCTCAATTTTTAATTACTCATGATGTCCTACTCTTTTCTCATACAGTACTGGTGGTTCATCGTATCGCTGCTGGGTGCAGCATTGGTAATGATGATGTTTGTACAAGGCGGGCAGATGCTCATACGCACGTTGGGAAAAACGCCACAGGAGCAAACGCTCATAGTTAACGCGCTTGGGCACAAGTGGGAAATTACGTTTACCACGCTGGTTACCTTTGGGGGAGCGCTATTTGCCGCCTTTCCGCTATTCTACTCCACCTGCTTTGGCGGCGCCTATGCGCTATGGCTGCTCATACTATTCAGCTTTATTTTGCAGGCGGTATCATACCAGTTTCGCTCAAAAATAGGCAATATTTTTGGAGCAAAAACCTACGAAATATTTCTACTGCTCAACGGCATTTTGGGAACAGTGTTGCTGGGCGTAGTGGTAGGAACATTTTTTACAGGAGGTGATTTTTCAGTGGAAAAAAACAATATCACGCAGTTGGGCGGCATGCTCACCATATCAGCATGGCACTCGCCATGGCGCGGGCTGGAGGCCATTGCCAATCCGCTCAACCTCACGCTGGGATTTGCCATTTTCTGGCTAGCGCGCGTGTTAGGTATTCTCTACTTTGTTCGCTATGTGAACAACGCCGACATTACATCGCGTGCACGAAAGCGGTTACCAATAGAAGCATTGGGGTTTGCGCTGTTTTTCATTGTCGCTACAGCTATGCTTTTGATTAAAAGCGGTGCTGCGGTCCACGCTCAGTCCGGCATTATTTACATGGTAAATTTAAAGTACTTGGACAACTTTTTGGATATACCTATGCTACTCTTCATGCTGGTTTTAGGTGTAGCGACATTTGCCTTTGCGGTGTTACACACGTGGCGCAAAAAGGAGTTCGAAAATGGATTTTGGTGGGCTTCGGCAGGTGCTATTTTGGTGGTACTATCACTGCTACTCAATGTTGGTTACAACAATACGGCATTCTATTTTTCCACCTACAATCTTCAGCAATCACTCACTATTTACAACAGCGCTTCGAGCAAATTCACGCTACAAACCATGTCGGTGGTATCGCTCTCTATTCCTCTTGTCGTTGCCTACACAACCTACGTGTGGCACGCCATGAGCCACAAGAAAATTTCAACGGAGGAGCTGGAAAAGGAGGAGCATGCCTACTAAGCCCTAACAGGTTTTTTACACCCTATTAGGGTCTTAATGAAACCTATGATGGGTTTTCTTTCTTCTTTTTAAACGTGGTCTTTGGCTCCATACCGGTGCTCAAACGTTTAATGTTTTTGCGGTGCGTGTAGAATAACAATAAGCAAGCAAATACCGCAAATATTTTAATGGAGAGCGTAGGCTCATGAAAAAAGAAAATTACAGAAACAGGAAACGATAGGCCCGCCGTAAGCGAACCTAACGATACGTAGCGTGTAATACCGAACACCAATGCAAATACCACAATTGCAACGAGCGCACCGCACGGCTCAATGGCAATAGCAGCACCCAGCATAGTAGCTACACCCTTGCCTCCGCTAAACTGCGCAAATACAGGATACATATGCCCCAGTACCGCCAGCACAGCAAATAGTATTTTTATAAGAGCAAACTCCTCTGAACCGTGTACCAAGTTTGGAATGCGGTAGGCCAACAGCACCGCCAGCAAGCCTTTAGCAATATCAATGGCGAAAACCGGGATAGCCGCTTTTCCACCAAGCACTCGCAACACATTAGTAGTGCCAGCGTTACCACTACCATGCTCGCGCACATCAATGTTGTAAAATGCCTTACCAATCCACACGGCGCTGGGGATAGACCCCAACAAGTAGGCCACCACCGAAAAAATTACGAGGTAGAAAATCATGATTGCTGTTTTTTAGGTTTTAGGGACAAATCTACAACCTTAACAGGGTACCAAAACTCTGTTAGGGTCTCTCCAATAGTTACAAAAATAATCATTTTTTTGTGAGCAAACGCGACGTTGTTTTTGGCGTCAACTCCAACTTGTCAAGATTCAGATTCTCAAGCAGTACTACTCCCGAATGCTTACCCAGCTCGAACGAGCCGAGTGTATCCTCTTTCCCCAACGCCTCAGCACCTCCAAGCGTTGCCCAGCGCAACATTTCATCAAGTGCGACATCGGGAAAATACTTGGTAGTACACTTCAACTCATCCAGCATATTCAGGCTGTAATTCGATGAAAGGCTATCGGTGCCCAGCGCAATGCGTGCCCCCTTGGAACGTAGCATCCGCAATGGCGGCAGCGCATTTTCAATGTACAGATTGGAGCGCGGGCACAACACCCACGAGATTTTTTTGTTGCACGCAACGGCATAGTCATAATCATCAGCCGAAGTATGCGTGTTATGCACCAGCAGCAGGTTTTCTACCTCCGGCAAGTTTTCGAGCATGTGATGGATGGAAGTTCTGCCCGTAGCAGAGGGCAGCGTAGCAAAAGCAGAGTATAAGTCATAAAGCATCCCTCCCCCCTGCTCAAAAAACAAATTCTCATCGGCGCACTCCTGATTGTGCACGCTCATACACTTACTTTTTTGCGCAAGAGCGCGAAGCATATTTGCCGAAGTAGAATACGGTGCATGCGCTGTTAGTGAGTTTGAAATACTTTTCTTTTCAGCTTCAGTGATTACAGTACTTGCACGGGCCAGTACCTCCTCTATATTGCCTCGCCACAAGTCCAGCACCTCAATAAATGTATGGTAAAAGATCGAACTTTTTGCCTTCAATTCAAACGAAACGTCTGTATTGGAAATATCACCTACGGCAACTGTTCCAGCCGCATATAGCTGTGCATCGGCAAGGGATATCGCCTTTGCAATATCAGCATTTGTAAAGTCCCGTCGTGCATTAACTACTCCCAACAAAAAATCCTTTAACCCCGTATGCTCCGATATTTTTCCTCGCATGTACGATAGTTCAAGATGGCAGTGTGCATTTACAAAACCCGGCACAAGCGCACCATTGTAGAACTCCACTCCTGCAGCCTCTTCGTTCATTTCTCCCAGCCCCAAAATTTCCCCATCGTCGCTTAACGTAACAATTCCGTTACGTATGGGCGGAGCACTGATGGGAAACACGTAGTGAGCGGCTATTTTTCTCATTGCTGATGGGTAAAGTTCAAATCCTGCTTTGATAACCTCAACTTTTTCCCTTCGCTTTTACTTGCAAATTCTGTAGGCGACACATAGCGCAACATTATATTCCTCACCGTAGCGTAGCGCGGCTTCAACGCCAACGAATCGCTATCGCAGTTGAGTATGTAGCCCTCCACACGCGTGGCATGTGCGCTGGTATTGACAAGAGTAATCGAATAGTTCAGTTCATTACCATCCCGCACAAGTGGCTGATCCAATGTAGTTAACAACGAATCGGCACAAATGGTTGTATCAGCGTAAACCGAATCCCGCAATACAGAATCCTGATGGCACACTTGGGTATAGAGACACATGGTCATACGCGGATTACTCACCGAATCGGTAGGCAACAGCATAATATCAGCAGTAAGAATGTAGCTACCCATGCTATCATTTACAGCAATATCAAAAGGTAAGCGCAAGGTATCGCCATCATTAGGAAAGCGCCAATCTGCTTTCTGTATCCAGCGATTTTGCTGCTTATACAACTTAGCAACCTCCTTCGCATATTTTTTTTGCAGCTTAGCCAATCGCTTATATACTTTATCGTACAACTTATCCACATCCTCCTTTGTTCGCGAATGTTTTTTCATACTACTGTACAACTCTTCCACTGTATACCCGTAATCATTCAATATGGGTACATACACCGCTGTAGAATCGCGCTGACGATTATCCCAACGTAGAGTTCCACTCTCCTCAAAAGTGGCATCGGCAAGGTGCATTTCCGCCAATATTTTCACTAACTGACGCTCGGGAATGGTTTTATCTCTATTGCATGCAAATGCAAGAATAAACAGAAAAAGAATATAAAATTTACGCATAATGTGCCACTTCTTTTTTTAAAGATTTAAGACTGCTCAACTACACCTCATGTTCGTATGTTACAAAAGTATAGTTCAATCCGCTTTTTTCGCAGGTTTTCGTATCTTGTTTTTCAACTATCTTCCACTCTTCTCCAATGGTCGGGAAAAAAGTATCCGCGTCAAAATCGGCCTGCACATGAGTAATGTACAGGCGCTGTGCAAGCGGCATGGCTGCACGATATATGCTTTCACCGCCAATCACAAATACCTCATCACCCTGCGCCACGCTAATTGCCTCCTGCAATGAGGACACGTAGATAACGCCCTCGACACCCGGCTGCGGTGCGCTTCTCGTAATTACAATATTTTGCCTATTAGGCAACGCCCTACCTATTGAGTCAAACGTTTTGCGCCCCATAATTACGGCATGTCCCGTGGTCAACTTTTTAAAGTATTTCAGATCCTCGGGGATATGCCAAAGCAGCTGGTTATCCTTGCCAATCGCATTATTTTTCGCTATAGCAACAATGATTGAAAGTATCATGATAATTTTACTATTTATCTTAGCCCCACAGGGACTATAAAAATGCCGAAGTCCTTAGGAGACTTCGGCACAAAATTACGTTTTATTTCGCATTAAATCCATCGAACAAGAGCAAAATCCTGACGGTGGGGTAAAGCGGGATTCTTAGCGTACATACGCACTCCCGTAAAGAAGATTCCGGGCTTTTCCGGAGTCACATTCAGCTCGTAGCTAGCAATACTGCCCACATGCGACACACAGGTGTACTGCGCTGTGCCCCTAATCTTCATCTTTCCGTTAGCCTCCTGCTCTGCAGTTACCAACTCCACTCCAACATCTTCGGGCTTAAGTGAGGCAATATCAAGTTGAACTCCCAGCGGCGTTTCCCTACCTAGTAGCACCTCAGAGGTACCCATGTCCACCTGCTTCTGTGAAATCACCTCAATGCTATTCCAATGGCGGCTCATGCGCTTTTTCCAGTCAGATATTTCCTTTGCCTTAGCAAAGTCGTTTTGCACCATCTCCTTGTGACGCTTTTCGAGCTTATCGTAAAAGCGATCCTCGTAGTCGCACAGCATGCGGTTGGTGGTAAAGTTAGAGGCCACCTTAGCAATGGTATTCTTAATTATTTGTATCCACTCGGTAGGAATACCGTTTTCATTGCGCTTGTAGAACTTGGGTGCAATTTCGTTCTCAATAAGACCATAAATGGTTTCTGAGTCGAGCTCATCCTGAAAGTCCTGGTTCTCGTACGAGCGCTCCATAGGCAATGCCCAACCGGCATCTTCGCGATAACCCTCAACCCACCATCCGTCAAGTACCGAAAGGTTCATTACGCCGTTCATAACAGCCTTTTCACCGCTGGTACCCGAGGCCTCGAGCGGGCGTGTTGGTGTGTTCATCCAAATATCCACACCGGCAACCATCTTGCGCGCTACGCGAATATCGTAGTTTTGCAGGAAAAGAATCTTACCAATGAATTGAGGATACTTTGAAATTTCTACAATGCGCTTAATCAAATCCTGACCTGCCTTATCGGCAGGGTGCGCCTTTCCGGCAAAAATAAATTGCACGGGCATAGTTGGGTTATTCACAATTGCATTGAGCCTATCAAGGTTCTTGAACAGCAGGTGCGCGCGCTTGTAGGTAGCAAAGCGGCGTGCAAAACCGATGGTCAGAATATCATCGCGCAGGGTTTCCTTAATTTCAACCAACTGGCGTGGCGTGTGGTACTTCAAAATGCGGCTATCGTTGAGACGTTGACGAATGTAGCGCATCAACTTATTGCGCAACATGGTGCGCATATCCCAAATCTTTTCATCCGAAACGTTGTAAATGCCATCGAAGCAACTCTTGTCGTAGTGGTGCGACTTAAACTCATCACCAAACACCGACATTTGCAATTCCTTCCATTCACCCGAAGTCCACGTATCGTAGTGTACACCGTTGGTTACGTAGCCTATGTGCAATTCCTCGGGTTGGTACCCGGGCCACATATCCTTCAAAATCTCGCGACTTACCTCGCCATGTAACCAGCTTACGCCGTTTACTTCTTGCGAGCAGCTGCAGGCCAAATTACTCATTGAGAATTTTTCGGCAGGATTGTTAGCGTTAATCTTACCCAACTTCATCAGGTCCTCCCATGTAGTCTTAAGACGTTGTGGGTAGTGTGAAATATAAGTACGCAGCAAGCCTTCGTCAAAGGCATCGTGACCTGCGGGAACGGGCGTGTGTGTGGTAAATAGTGACGATGCGCGTACTACTTCCAATGCCTCAGAGAAGGTCAAGTTCTTACCGTGTACATATTCGCGAATGCGCTCCAAGCCAATAAATGCGGCGTGCCCTTCGTTGCAGTGGTACACATCGGCGGTGACGTTAAGAGCACGCAGGGCGCGGATACCACCGACACCCAACACCAACTCCTGCTTCAGACGATTCTCCCAGTTACCACCATACAGCTGGTGAGTAATGCTTCTATCCTCGGGCAAGTTTTCCTCAAAATCGGTATCAAGCAGGTATAGCTCTGTGCGACCTACGTCGGTGCGCCATACGTGCGCATACACGGTACGACCGGGCATAGCAATTTCTACCGTAACCCACTTACCATCCTTATCACGCACGGGCGATGCAGGTATCTTCATAAAGTCCTGTTCATCGTACTCTGCTACTTGGTCACCCGCGGCCGAAAGTTTTTGCGAGAAGTAACCGTAGCGGTACAACAGACCAACACCTACCATAGGAGTACCCTTATCGCTGGCCTCCTTAAGGTAGTCGCCAGCCAAAATACCCAAGCCGCCTGAGTAAATCTTGAGCGAGGTATGCAAACCGTACTCCATGCTGAAGTAGGCAATTTTGTACTTCTTGCAATCCTTATGCTCTGGCAGCCTATTCTTGCTTGGCGTATTGCCCAAGTGACCGTCAAACAAAGGCGACTTTTGCGCCATGTAGTCCTGAAAACGCTTGTACACCGTTGCAAGGCGCCCCATAAAGTCGGCGTCATTTTCCAGCGTTTGGTAACGCTTGTATGGAATTTTATCCAAAAATGCAATGGGGTTGTAATCGCTCTGTACCCACAGCATTTTATCTATCGACTTAAACAACTCCACGGCATCCTGATTCCAACTCCACCAGATGTTCTTCGACAGTTCATCCAGCGAGACCAGCTTCTCAGGAATGTTCTTGTGCACCATAATGCGCGTCCACTTAGGCTGGTTATCAGCTTGTGATTTATCCACCATAGTTAGCGGCTCTTCACGCATTTGATTCATCACCTCTTCACTACGCTCACCCACCTTGCGCAGGGCAATATCAAAGGCTTTTCTGTAGTAGTAGGCCAAGTTATCCCATAGGGCAATTGACGATACCTGCTTTGCATTTTCACGCACTGCATCAAATTCTTTTGCGTTCAGTGCTGACAGTGCAATAGATTTTTTCACCATTGCGTCAATAACCTGCTCATCGTTGTTGTCGTTACGCTCAATAACCTCAATACCCGGGTGACCTGATTGGTAGTGTGTATTTACCCACAAGCCGAAGCCGGCCAGCGTGGTGGTAATGGTAGGCACCTTAAATGCTACGCTCTCCATAGGAGTGTAGCCCCATGGCTCGTAGTATGAAGGGAACATGGAGAAGTCCATGCCAATAAGCAAATCGTAGTACTTGGTGTTGAACACACCATCGTTACCGTTCAGGTAGGAGGGGCAGAAGAACAACTTCACCTTATCGTTTTCACCGTTGTTCAAACCCAGCTGGCGAGCCAACTTCATCGATGGATCGTACTGCGGATCAACCAAACCGTGCGTGGTGTGAGTTTCATCCAGCGACTGCATGTTATCCTTATTGGCAAGATTGTGCAACACATCCTTACGTGGACCATGGTGGCCTGCGGGAACGAGAATAAACGCGTAGATAGGACGCTTAAGGTTAGCATCCTTGTTCAACTTAGCCATTGACTCAATAAACACGTCAATACCCTTGTTCTTGAACTCATAGCGACCGCCTATACCCACGAGCATCGTGTCGGGAGCAGCCTTTTTGCAGAGTAAGGCCTCAGCTACCTCAAACAACTTGCTGCGACCTTCCTGACGAACATCTTCAAAATCTTCTTCACCGGGTACAAAGCTGTTCTCAAAGCCGTTTGGCGTAACCAAATCAACTTCCTTTTCCAAGAAGTATTTACACTCCTTAGCAGTAATATCGCTCACGGTGGTAAACACGTCGGCATATTGCGCTGAGCACTTTTCAAGTGACTGCTTGGCCATTACGTTAAACTCACGAGCCTTAATGTCGGCATTGTAGTTTTGAATGTTGTCGTACAACGGCTGACCGTTACCCGCTATGCAGCGACCCATAACGGTAGCGTGCGTGGTAAACATGGTGCCCACCTGCGGCACGTTGCTCTTCAGGTACAGCAGACCTGAGCCCGTCATCCACTCGTGGAAAATAGCCATCACCTTTTCGCGGGGCGACAGGTGGAAGCGCACGTAACTCTCAATTACCTTTGCTGTTGCATAACCAAAAAGGGCGGGTTCTACGTAATCCCACTGACCCGAAAGAGAGTCGAGCTTATAGGTTTCCCAAAATTCGGAAAATATTGTATCCTTTTGTGGAATGAACGTTGTATAATCTACTAAAATGGCAATGGGCGATCCAGCAATATCCCAGCGACCTACGCGAATACGCAAGCCCTCATCCTGCACCTTCATGCGCCATGCCTTCAGCAATTGCAAGTCTTCGATAAACTCACTCTTGCGCGCAGATTCGTGCAGCACATCCGGACCTATCATGATGTGATTAGGAATATCGCGCGCCATGCTCAGCGTCTTGGTCGAAACCACAGTGTGAATGCCTCCCACCTTGTTGCACACCTCCCAGCTTACCTCAAATAGGTAGTCGGGGTTTTGTAAAACTTCTCCTTTCATGAAAAATATTTTTAGTTTTAGATTTTTTTATTTTTAAAATTCAAAAATGAGTATCAAAGATACTCAAAAAAGCCTGTAAAACCGCCACTTGTTAATAAAAAGCCCCACACAAACGATTGCGGAGGCTTTATTCTACCGAAATTGCAGTTTTTTAACACTATCGTAGCTTTTTCGCCGCTTCAGAGGCTGCTTTCAGCATTGGCTCCACGCTCACCTCTTTCCCAGTTGCACGCTTCATCCACAGCTGCGGCGCAAAGCGCCCCATGCGGTAAATACGCTGCACTTCGGCAGCAAAATCCTTCCCGCGCAAGTACTCCTCCAGCTGAAACTCTATGAGGTGTCCCATGGGATAGTTGGACAAGTACAGCGGGTTATTTATCATATGCGAATATATTGATAGAAGAGGTGAATCTTTTTCACCCAAAACGGGCGCATAATATTCATTCCATACCTCACGCGCTATGCGCATCACATTTTCCTTTAGCTGCGCTGGGGTTGCGCTGGGGTTAGCGTACAACCACTCCCAAGCCGCCATATCTACCAGCGCTACGCCCATAATTTCGTAGCAGTTCCAAAATATATCAAGCGTGGCTAGATACTGTTTATTTGTATTTTTCTCACCCATGCCCAACACATCTAAATCACGCTTTTGAAAAAGAAAAGCCAGCGCCTCGGTAAACGCGGTATTGGGTACACCATTCATCATATAGTAGTCAACATCGTACAGGCTAATGGTTTGCTCCACGTTGTGACCAAACTCGTGCATGGCTATGTTGTAGCCTTTATAGTCCATTCCTTTGGCAGGAATGCGCGTGCGGAGGTGCGCCTTATCACCCTTCATAGATGCCCCCCAAGCATGGCCTGAGCCACGTGCTGCATCCACCTCTATTTTTCCACTGATACGCTCCGCATCGGCTGCCGAAAAACCTAAGCGGCGCAAAATATTAGGCATATCTTTTTCAAATGACGCTGCCGATGGATATGCTTTCGCCGTGCGCAAAGTCAACTCATCTTCGTTAATGCTACTACGGGTTTTAAATCCGTCGTACCAAATATCAAACGGCTCCAACGGGCGACCAAGTCGCTTTTCAATAAGCATCGCCACCTCCTTTACCTGTCCTGACGAAGTCAACTTGGTAAACATTTCGCGCACCTCATTCTTTGAAAATTCCATATCACCTTCAAACGCCCGTTGAATATACGTGGGCAGCTGCGGTGTGTAGGGATCTTCTGCTTTTAGCGTTTTAAAATTATCTATAAAAGTTTGGTAACGCATGTCCGCCTCCGTCGTGTAGCTTACTTCTTTACCCTCTAAGTAAACTTTATTGCTTATGGGCTTCCACAGAAAGGTGTCGTTATTAATTACCTTCTTGGGAATTTCCTGCGCTATTATGCGCTTCATCACCGTGTAAATCATGCGCTGCTTTTCCAAGCCATTTTGCGCATTGGCGTAGTTCGACTTCAGCTCGTCGCGCAAGCCCCAGTGCGATATCAGCGCCATATCCTGCGGGAATAGCTGCTCGTCCGTTTCGCTGCGCAAGGCGCCCATGTAAATGTTATAGTCGGAAATATAGGTGTCAGCCGCAGTATTTGCATTGGCTACCGCCTGCTTTACCCCTGCCGGAATACGCGATGTAAATACGTCGCCCATACGCGCGTAGCCCCACTCCTGCGCCGACCAACCCTCGCCCAGCTGCTGCTTTTCGCTCAGGCTGTAAGTGGGGAAATTAACAATGGCGGCAAACGCCACCTTGGAGGTAAACATATCGTCGTTGAAGTGCGCTGACACATCAAATGCGCCCATATCGTAATCTATCTTGATGAGCTCATCGCCTACTTCGTGCAAGGGCTCCTTTAACCCACGGTCAATTTGGTTGTAATGCCCGAAAATCACCTCAAAGTTACGCGACAGCTTTTCGAACAACAACTTCCTTTCAGCATCGTCCGCCACATAATTGTCGGCACAAAAAGTCACAAACTCGGCAGCGCTCCCGTCCTGCTCCGTCCATAGCGCGGCAACTTGTTCAACTCCTTTTTTTGCGCGTGCTTCATCCAAGCCTGCGTGGCTTGTTCTTAGCAAATCCACCACCTCCTGTACCGCCTTCGAATTTTTCTGTATCATGGTTACGTTAGTTTTTGAAGATGTGCATGCCGCAGAGGTTATTGCTGCCACAATAATTAGGTAAAAGTATTTCATAGAGTTTGATATAAAAAAACTGCTTTATTATGAGATTCCTTTTTTCATTACAAAGATAGAAAAAGATTACCCGCAACTATACATCGCCCCACTCTGCGTGCGTGGAAAAGCCTGTAGGGTTGACAGATTGTAGCCAGGGGTGTAAGCCCCTGGTAATCGGATGTTGCGTAGTGGGCAGCGCGCAAAGCAAATTCTTCCCTTGAAGTAGCACCCGTGCTTCGCGCGCAAAATACAATTCTCGCCATAAACCACCCCGGGTTTACACCCGGGGCTACAAGGTTATCACGCCTACGGCGTTACCAATACGCAAAAAAATCCCCGCCCCAATAAAGGGCAGGGATTTTACTAGCCAGTTGACCCTAAGTTAAAACATAGGGAAAATTGAGGTTGCAGGAGCGGGAGCAGGAGCAGGAGCAGCCACCTTCTTTGCAGCAGGCTTCTTAGCAACTACCTTCTTTGCAGCCACTTTCTTTGCAGGAGCGGCCTTCTTAACTACCTTCTTTGCAACAGCCTTCTTTGCAGGAGCAGCCTTCTTAACTACCTTCTTCGCAACAGCCTTCTTTGCAGGAGCAGCCTTCTTAACTACCTTCTTCGCAACAGCCTTCTTTGCAGGAGCAGCCTTTTTAACTACCTTCTTCGCAACAGCCTTCTTTGCAGGAGCAGCCTTTTTAACTACCTTCTTTGCAACAGCCTTCTTTGCAGGAGCGGCTTTTTTAACTACCTTTTTTGCAACGACCTTCTTTGCAGGAGCGGCTTTCTTAACTACCTTCTTTGCAACGACCTTCTTTGCAGGAGCGGCTTTCTTAACTACTTTCTTAGCAGGAGCGGCCTTCTTTGCAGGAGCTGCCTTCTTAACTACCTTCTTTGCAGGAGCTGCTTTTTTAGCAGGAGCTGCCTTCTTTGCTGCGGGTTTCTTTGCAGCGGCTTTTTTTGTTGTTGCCATGATTGTTGATTGTTTGGTTGTCGTTACTGCTTTTTTACTTGTTTTTAAAGAGGGGGCAGTAACTTTACCCTCCTTAGCTTTTACTTCCTTAGCAGCGCTTTTTGCAGGTGCGCTAGCTACTTTTACTTTTTTTTTATCGGCGATCTTTTTTGCAGCAGCAGACTTCACCTCCTTCTTTACCGCTACCTTTTTTGCAACAGCTTCCTTTACCACTTTCACTACCGACTTCTTCTCTACAACTTTCTTCTCCGCTGTCGGCTTTTTCTCTACCACCTTCTTTGCAGGAGCAGGTGTAGCACCGTCTTTCACCCTCAGCGAGAAATCACTATACACGTTCATGAAGTTAATAAACGCATCGTATGGCGTGTCGTACGGATTGAAATACTTGTGCACATCACCATCGGAAAACCATTTGGTTGACATGTAGTAGAAATGGTCGCTATTTTGTAACATGCGCCAATCTCTTATCAACGCTGCATTACCAGATTTCATCACCTCATCACCCAAGGAGTACACCTTATTGAACGCTTCGTTCTGCAGCTCGTTACCCAACCATGCAGTGAGGTCGCGCTCCTCGTCAGCCCACGATATGGGATGCCCTACTTTAATAGGTGCTACCGGCTGATGCTTCTTAGCGGTTTCCGAGGGAGTTAAAAATTCAAAGTTCGTATGTGCAAGTATTTTCCCAGGCAAATATCGTAAAAATTCGAATATCCCCGACGCTGCCCACTGATGTTCTCCAAAAGTTTCGTAATCCATGAACAGGTTTACTACTTCCTCTTTCTTATCTACCGCATTTACCCAAGCCGTGTATTTATCAGTAGTTAAAGGCCATTCACTCCATCCACGATCGGAAAAACGAAAAGCGATATCATCGCTCAAGCGGAAGTTGCGTAAAAGAATTTTTAACCTTGGGTTCTTCGCATTAGCATAAATATAATTTGGACTCTTCCATCCCAACACGTGCTTTGCTCCCTCGGCAAGCATGGTGGTAAATCCCATATCGGCCACCTTTGCGCCTATCTCGTCGGAGTAAATCAGCTCTGTGTTACGAAAGGTAGTGGGTGTTTGTCCAAAATATTTTTTAATCATGGCACTGTGCTCCTTCACCTGGCGCTCAAATTCGGCAGGGTCTTTCAGCACGGCAATAGAGTGTGCATAGGTTTCACCTAAAAATTCTACACAACCCGTTTTTGCCAAAGCCTTGAAGCTCTCCAACACGTCGGGAGCATACTGCTCAAACTGCTCAAGCGCAACACCCGAAATGGAGTAGGCAATTTTGAACGACTTACCGTACTGCTTAATCAAATCAAGCATAAGCTTATTGGCAGGCAAATAGCAGCGCTCAGCCACTTTCCGCATAATGGTACGGTTGCTGAACTCGTCATAGTAGTTGTGATCCTTACCTATGTCGAAAAAGCGATACCTTCTCAAGCGAAAAGGCTGATGAATTTGAAAATATAAGCAAAGCGTTTGTTTCATGATGCTGTTTTTTTTATTTGGCAATAGCCTTTTCGTAAACCTCCTTCACCTTCAACGCCGCCTTATCCCACTTAAGCGAATCGACCTCCTGGTCACCGTAGTGAATAAACATTTTGGTCAGTGCCGGATATTGCAGTATTCCGTATATGGCATCAGCCATGGCATCCACATCCCAAAAGTCAACTTTAACAGCATGCTTCAGCACTTCGGCCACTCCTGACTGCTTTGAGATAATGGTGGGTACGTGTGCGCGCATGGCTTCCAGCGGCGAAATACCAAATGGCTCGCTCACCGAGGGCATCACATATACATCGCTAAGCGCGAACATGTGCGGCACATCAGCTCCCTTCAAAAATCCGGTAAAATTAAACTTATCGGCAATGCCCAACTTAGCTACACGACGTATCATGCGGTTGAGCATGTCGCCGCTACCAGCCATTACAAATCGTACGTTGTTGTAACGTTTCAGCACCTTGTGCGCAGCTTCAATAAAGTAGTCGGGACCCTTTTGGTAGGTTATACGACCTAAGAATGTCACAATCTTTTCATCAGTTCCGCGCTCTGCATTTTCAAATGCCGAGGCGCTAAAGTCAACCGCGTTGTGCACAGTAATCACCTTTGATGGATCGATACCGTAGCGTGAAATTACAATGTTACGCGTAAGGTTGCTCACCGTAATTACAAGGTCGGCTTCCTGCATTCCCCTACGCTCAATATCGAACACCACCTGATTTACATTCTCACCGCTACGGTCAAACTCCGTGGCATGCACGTGTATTACCAATGGCTTTCCCGTAGCCTTCTTTGCCGAAATACCGGCAAGGTAGGTGAGCCAATCGTGTGCGTGAATTACATCAAAATCATGCTGCTTGGCAATAGTGTGTGCCAGCAGCGCATAGTGGGCAACCTCATTCATGAGATTCTTACCATAACCTCCCGAGAACTTAAAGCGACGGCTAAAGTGCGACGTGTGCGAAATAGTGCCCTCACGCACCGAGCCCGACGTAACATTCTCATACTCCTCAGGTGAGAGGTAGGGCAATAAGCTCGAACCGGCTTCAACGTAAACCAAGTGCTTCCACAACTCTTCTAAGTCGCTTACGCTTCCATCGTAGGCAACATCCTCCGCACCTACAATTCGCGTAGCACTTTGATCTTCGTCTCCGTATGCCTTAGGTACCACAAAAATCATATCAACATCGCACTTTGCCAAGCCCTTGGTGAGCCCGTAGCACGCTGTTGCCAATCCTCCTGCGACGTGAGGTGGAAACTCCCAACCAAACATTAATACCTTCATACTATAATTTATAAGGATAATATAACCTTACCTCATTTTATACTGCACAGAAATCTGCATAGTATAAAGAGCAAACTCTCCAAAATTCATTTTCTTAGCACCCTCCTCCCATTGAAAAAGAATCGGGAAGTTTATGTGTACTCCAAAATTCCAGCGGGGAAGCGACTCGTACTCAAACGACATTTTTGACGCGAATTGCGCTCCTATTGGTGTTGTATAGTTGAGCGTTCTAGCCAGTTCCTGCTGATGTTGCGATGGCGATACATAGCCCTGAGCAAAAACACCTATACCCACATCAACCCACAACTTTTCTTTTCCCCTATCCTTCGAAACAACTCCATGCAATCCATTTAACGCTGCATATCCACCCTCAAAACCAGCCAACCACCCGGCGTCGACAACTGCACTCCATCGTTTATACTTCATCGTATAAGTTGGGCCTACAACTTTCCCTCCCACTATCCCAACATAATGCTTTACCTGAGCATTAACAACAATGTGCAATAAGAAAAAGATACCGAAACAAAATATCTTAAGACTAGCCATCAGATCAACGGAGACCAAACCTCCCTAGCATTGAATAGGCTAAATACCCTCCAGCCGCATCTCCAACAAATGCCTCAAAACCACCACTTTTCAAATAACGCTTTTGATTATCAACTAAAAGTTGAACGGGGTCTTCTGCTTGGGATGATTGCAAATTCCCTTCCCCATTCTCAACTGAATCTTTAACACAAGAAAATAATACAATCAACCCCAATACAGCAAAAAAAATCACAAATTTCTTCATTTTGCTTTTAATTAGGGGTTAATATTAAGAGTTAACTCTTCTCGTACTTCTCAATCAGGCGAATTGACCTTAGCACCTCACCCACGCTCCACGCCTGCGAAATACAGCCACCGGGGTTGTGCGGAGGATCGCCATCGTACACTTCTCCAATGGAGCTGATACCGTAGTTGGTCATATCTTCCTCAAACTGCTCTACTATCCACTTTGCTTTCGAGATGTAAGCCTTGCCGTGCAATTTCAACTTACCTTCTATAAAGTGCCCCAGCAACCACGGCCACACCGTACCTTGGTGGTAAGTTCTGTCGCGCGCAGGTTGGTCGCCCTCATAGCGCCCTTCGTACAACGGGTTCTTTGGAGCCAGCGTACGAATGCCTTTTGGTGTGAGCAGTTCACGCTCCACGGCATCCAGCACGAGCTTACGCTTATTCTCCGATATAGGAGAGTATTTTAATGAAGTAGCAAAAATCTGGTTAGGACGGGTGAAAATATTCGGCCCACCTGCATCAACGTAGTCCGATAGGTGCTGGCGTTCTTCGCACCAGAAAATGGGCTTGTAGGTTGACTCAATAAGCGCGGGTAATTCTTTCCACTCTTTTACAAACTTGGTATCCTTAAATTCGCGCGCCAACTCCAGCGTGTAGCAAATGGCGTTGTACCAAAGCGCGTTTATTTCTACCTGATAGCCCGAGCGCGGCGTAACGGGATGTCCGTGCACAATGGCATCCATCCACGTAAGTGCCTTATAAGGTTGCTCGGCCCATATCAAGCCATTCTCATGCATCATGGCGTTGCTGGTACCCTTACGGAAAGCCTCTAAAATGGCCTTCATTTTTTTACCGTAAGCTTTCCACACACCTTCGCGATCACCTGTAAACTCCTCGTACTGCTGAATGGTCCAGAAATACCACATGGGAGCATCAACTGAGTTAAACGCGGCGTTATCTCCATAACCAATGTTGGGGAAAAGTCCACCCTGCATTTCGTTGCTCATGGTATCGAGTACGTCCTTGCAGGTTTTTACTTTTTCCTTGGCATCGCTTCCATTAGAGCTTATAGCCGAAAGGGTAATACCGGGCAACGCGATAAAGGTATCACGACCCCAGCGACCAAACCATGGGTATCCGGCTACCACCTCGGTATTTTTACCGCGGCGAACTACGAACTGGTCGGCTGCGTTTTTAAGGCAGCCTTTAAATGAAACTTTTTCGGGACGCTTGGCAATTTCCGCATTGAACTTTTTGCCTAAGCCTGCTACCGATGCTTCCTTCAATGAAGCGGAGAAAATAATGCTCTCACCCTTCTTAATGGGCACTTCGAAATAGCCGGGCACAAACAAGTCTTCGTGCGCATCGTAGCCACGCTTGATTTCTTCGGTGAATTCCACATTGCGGTACCAATCAGGCACGGCAACAAATTCGCCCTTTTTGCTCAGCTGCATGTTAAGCGTGGGGAAGCCCACGTATAACTTATTTGCTATGCCGTTCTCCACCACCTTATGCTTCACATCAGCGTGCACGTTGGCATGACTCAAGGCATGCGCATTGCGGAACGCTAAGTAAGGCTTCAAGCGCAGCATAGTATTCGAGTGCGCTTCGAGCAGCGTGTAGCGAATAAGTATCTGGTCTTCGTTGTGCACCATGAGCAACTCCTTGCGCAAGTGCACACCACCCACACGGTACTCAATGGTAGGCGTGGGGTCGTATTGAAAATCGACAATATACTTATGACCGCGCGGCTCGTAAATGTTGCCCGGATAGCGGTGTATGCCGAAATTAAACGCTTTGTCGTGTTGAATGATTGTTTCGTCGAGCGATGACAGCAGCACATGGCGCTCACCTTCGAACTCATCGATAGGACTCACTAGTAGGCCGTGATACTTACGCGTATTACAGCACACAATAGTTGTACTCATGTAGCTTCCGGCACGATTGGTGCTCAACAGCTCCCGGTTCAGCGAGTACTCCAAATTAACCAGCTCTTCCTTATTAAACTTCAGGTATGACATGCCTGTGTTTTGTGTTTAAGGTTATGGTCTCCTCCACTCTCCCTCCTCTGCCTTTTTCTCCACAAAAAAATGATTGTTAATAAAAAATCAATTCATTGATGTTGAGTAAAAAACTACGCTGTAAAGATATGGAGAAAAAAAATCACCACCAAATATTTGCTATCCTATTTTTGTAGAGTCAAAAAAAATTACATGCATTGTTTTTCAAAAGAGTAGCAATGCAACCTCTACGCACACACCGATGCAATACACTACAAGCGTTGTAAATACAAGTACAGAGCGAATTCTCACAAAAAATTATTTTTGCAAATTCATTCCTACAAATTGAAATCCGTTGACGCACACAAGATGAAAATCTTTTCACAACAAAAAGCAATTTAATCGGAAACAAGTGTAACTTTGTTATCCTTGTTACCTTCACAAAAATACCATGAGAAAAACAACTGCCATCGCTGTGATTTGCCTGCTATCACTGGCATGTGGTCGACATTCGGCAAAAATTAACGGGCACATTGACGGCATCGAGGGATGCCCGCTCCGGTTAGAAAAAGTTGCCGTGGGAAAAGTAACGCCGCTGGATTCGGTACGACTGAGCACTTCGGGAAAATTTTCATTTACCATTAAGGATGTTGAACCCGCAACCTTTTACCAACTCACGCTCGACACGCTGGGAAGCCTGATGCTATTGGCACACGAAGGTGAGCATGTGCATTTACAAGCGCATGCAGGCAACCTGATTAGTTCCGCTCAGGTAGGTGGCTCACAAGATGCCGAGCTGCTGGTACAGCTGCAGCAAAACAGCGTACAAATAAACAGGCTGCTTGATTCGCTACTATCAATCACAGCTGCAACTGAGGCTGAGCAAATCAATGTGCGACGAGGTATAAACCGCCTGTTTGTTCGCCAAAAACAGTACAACACACGCTTTATACTTACGCACCCCACATCACCGTCGAGCATGCTGGCTTACTACCAAAAGTTTGGCAAGCAAGCCTCGCTGTTCGGCACCGCTGATGATAGGTTTTTGCTGCGCGCGTTGGCTGATTCTATGCGCGCGCACTACCCAAAATCTACCTATACCAAGTCACTATTGACCGACCTTGATGTGCTGGAAGGTGTCGCGCGACGTGAGGCTATGCAGGGGCTGATGAATACAGCCGCCGTTCTGGATAAACCAGAAATAGAGCTACCGGATATGCAGGGAAAAATGCACAATCTGTCGGCACTCAAAGGGAAAGTGGTACTACTGGATTTTTGGGCATCAACCAACAAGGTAAGCCTAATGGATAACCGCGAACTTTTGACTGTATATAAGGAGTACCACAAAAACGGATTTGAGGTATTTCAGGTTTCGCTGGATGAAGGGGTCGCAGAGTGGGAAGCCAGTGTAATGCAACAGGCACTGCCTTGGATAAGCGTACATTGCAACGTAAACGAAGGTTGTATTGCAGCACAAAGCTACGTGGTGCAAAAACTCCCCGCCAACTATCTTATCAACCGCAAGGGCGAAATTGTAGGAAAGAATTTGTACGGCGACGAACTGAAGAAGAAGGTAAAGGAACTTTTAAAATAGGCAATACGCAGTCGGCAATCGGCAATGAAACTGCCTACTGCATATTGCTTATTGCCTACTTATTATGATTGATACTCACTGTCATATTTTCGACGAGGCTTTTGACGCTGATCGTGCAGAGGTTATAGCGCGGGCACAAGCAGCGGGTGTTACGCATATGCTTATGCCCAACGTGGATAAATCCACCTACTTTGCCATGATGCGTACCGCAAGGGAATATTCTCTTGTGTGTCGCCCCATGATAGGTCTGCACCCTACATCGGTAAATGATACGGTAGAAGAGGAGTTGAACTTTGTACGACACGAACTGGAGGCGCAAGCTGTAGGTACATTTGTAGCATTAGGCGAGGTGGGAATTGACTGCTACTGGAGCAAGGAGTTTTTAGAGCAGCAAATTTACGCCTTTGAAATACAACTTCGACTTGCCGAACAATATAAACTTCCGGTAGTAATTCATGCACGCGATTCGTTCAACGAAATCACCAACGTGCTGCGCCGGGTAAAACCTAATGTAAGAGGTGTATTTCACGCCTACTCCGGCTCCATTGAGCTGTACCATGAAATAAAAAGGTTGGGTGATTACAAGTTGGGCATAGGTGGTGTAGTAACATTTAAAACTGCAAAACTACCTGAGGTGATACAGCAAATTCCGCTAGGCGATATTCTTCTTGAAACCGATGCACCCTACCTCACTCCCGCACCCTATCGCGGCAAACGCAATGAAAGCAGCTACCTTACTTTTATTGCGCAAAAGATTGCCGAAGTGAAAGACGTAAGCGTAGCACAGGTGGACGAAGTCACTACAGAAAATGCTAAAGCAATGTTTGGCATATAGAACGCACCCCTATTATAAGGGTGCCACAAAATTAATTATCTCCACCCTGACAATTAACAAATCTTTTCGCTAACTTCGCTATTCTTACATTCATAGAATAGATTGTTAGAATTTTAGCCAATAAGTAATAAGGAGAGGTGGCCGAGTGGTCGAAGGCGCACGCCTGGAAAGTGTGTATGCTCCAAAAGGGCATCATGGGTTCGAATCCCATTCTCTCCGCACAATCTTTTAAAATTAGTACATCCTATGACTCATCTCGAACGCTTTTTGGCAACCGTTGAGCGCCGTCCGGTTGATTATCCCGCCTCATGGCTGGGCATTCCCCACCCCGACGCGCTGGCAAACCTTTACAGGCACTTTGGTGTAAATACCGAGGATGAGCTGAAGGCAAAAATCAACGACGACGTTTTTGCGGTAGAAATGCCCTACCACTCACCCACGTCAAACGCCATATACGCGGCATTTGACTTTGCCAAGGATAAAAATAGCAACCCTGAAGAGCGCACGCTTACCGCGCCCGGATTTTTCGAGGATTTTTCTGATCCTAAAGATGTAGATAAATTCGACTGGCCCGATCCCGCCAAGTACGTTGATCCCGCGCTATGCCGCAAGGTAGTAGAGGATGTCCCCAAGCGTGACTACGCTGTAATGGGCGTACTTTGGTCGGCGCATTTTCAGGATGCCTGTGCTGCATTCGGCATGGAAACGGCGCTGATGAAAATGGCTATGGAGCCCGAAATGTTTAAGGCGGTGATTGATCGTATTACGGAATTTTACCTCAAGGCTAACGAAATATTTTTTGAGGCTACCAAGGGTAAGCTGCACGCCGTGCTATTTGGTAACGACTTTGGCAGCCAACAGGGGCTGATGGTTTCACCCGAAATGTTGCGTGAGTTTGTGTTTGAAGGTAGCCGTAAGTTGATTGCCCAAGCCAAGAGCTACGGGCTAAAGGTGGTGTACCACTCCTGCGGTTCCATTCACGATGTTATCCCCGATCTTACTGCCATAGGTGCCGATGTGGTGCACCCCATTCAGGCGCTTGCCGCTAAAATGGAGCCCGATAGGCTGAAGAATGATTTTGGAAAAAACACTACCTTCTGCGGCGGCGTAGACGCGCAATACCTGTTGGTACAAGGCACCCCAGAGCAAGTACGCGCAAAGGTTCGCGAGTTGAAAACGCTATTCCCTACAGGATTGGTCATTTCACCTTCGCACGAGGCAATTCTGCCCGACATTCCTCCTGCAAATGTGGAGGCCTTGTTTGATGAGGTGCGCAAGTAATTTTTAATTCCTAAATTTTAATTCTTAATTGATATGAAGCGTTACGGAAGCGTTATTAAAGTACGTCCCGAAAAGTTGGAGGAGTACAAAAAGTTGCATGCTGCGGCATGGCCCGGTGTGCTGAAAATGATTTACGATTGCAATCTGCGCAACTACAGCATTTACTACAAGGACGGATTCCTATTCAGCTACTACGAGTACATTGGTACCGACTACGATGCTGATATGGCTAAGATGGCTGCCGATGAGGAAACCCAACGCTGGTGGGCTGTGTGCATGCCCTGCCAACAGCCACTCGATACCCGCAAGGAGGGTGAGTGGTGGGCTGATATGGAGGAGGTTTTCCATACGAACTAATTTTGCCCAAGTCATTTACCATACAGTTACAACCTGCCGGAATTACGCTTTCGGCTAATGAGGGTACGCCTTTAATGGACGTGCTACACGAGTATGGAGTGGAGTTTCCGTGCGGTGGCGCGGGTACCTGCGGCAACTGTAAGGTACAACTGCTTAAAGGTAATATTGCGGTCAGCGAAAAGCACGCAGCAGCGCTCAGCAAAAAACAGCTAAGCAGCGATTGGCGGTTGGCTTGTATGAGCGTAGTAGAGGATGATATTACGCTCGAAATAGCGCAGTGGGAACAGCTCATTTTAGCCGATAACAGCACCTTTGATTTTTCTCCCCAAGATGGCTACGGCATTGCGGTTGACTTAGGTTCAACCACTATAGTGTCGCAGCTGGTAAACCTGCGCGATGGCAGCATAGCGGCAGTGCAGCAAGGTATCAATCCACAAGCCAAGTATGGTGGGGATATTATGTCGCGAATTGCATTCTCTTTGAAAGAAAACAGCAATGCGGAAACGCTCGCAAAACTTACAAGAGAGGCGGTTTGGGGGCAAATAAAACAGCTGCTAAAAGATGGCTTTGCGCAAGGGTTATCCCCCGCTGGCGGGGGTGGTCGAAGACCGGGGGTGGATGTACCTATGCGTGAAACTTCCACCCCTGCCTTTCAGGTACCTCCTCCAGCGGGGGATAGCCACCCACATGCCGCGACAATAACCAAAATAACCATCGTCGGCAACACCGTAATGCACCACATTTTTTGTGGCCTTGACCTTACTCCTCTTGCCACTTTTCCTTTTCTTACGCCACACAACGAGTCTGTAATTTTTTTTCCTAAGCAGTTGAGCTGGAAGTTACCCGACGATGTGCAAATTTGCTTTGCTCCCAACCTTGGTAGTTTTGTAGGCAGCGATATTTTAGCGGGAATTTTAGCCGCTCGCATGCACGAAAAACAATCATACAGCGTGCTGATAGACCTTGGCACGAACGGTGAGATTGCCGTAGGAAATAGCGACAAAATTCTATGCTCATCAACCTCGGCGGGACCTGCATTTGAGGGTGCGGTAATCCTGCACGGCATGCGCGCCTCAACGGGTGCCATTGCCTCGCTTGAGCGCAATGCGCAAGGAGTGCTGCAAGCACACGTAATTGGCAACACCATTGCTCGCGGCATTTGCGGTAGTGGATTGATTGACGCTATTGCTACGCTGGTAGCATCGGGTGATATTGAGCCAATGGGTAACATTAGCGACGACCATGCAAGCCTGCCATTAGCTGACAGCGTGATGTTAAGTCAACGCGATGTACGCGAACTACAACTGGCAAAATCGGCTATTGCAACAGGTGTTTTACTACTAATGAGGCAGCTGAATATTACCGCCAACGATGTAGAAAATGTGTACATAGCGGGAGGTTTTGGCAGCTACATCAACACCTGCAATGCTATCAAAATCGGGCTGTTGGAGTTTACCGAAAGTAAGATTACAAAGTTGGGCAACAGCGCGCTTATTGGTGCAAAAATGCTACTGTTTGACAACAAAAATTCTGCCGAAAAAATCACCCAAATTACCTCTCACGTTTCGCTCGAAACCGATCCCGAGTTTCAAAATGTGTTTTGCGAAAAGTTAGAATTTCCTATCTCATAACTTATTGTACAACCTACAATAAGATTTTATCGCCTGTAAAACAAAGTTTTATCTATTCAAATCGTTAAAACTCTTGTTACTTTATTGATTATTCCCTAAATTTACCTTTTGTCATTATTGGCAGACCCTAACAGGGTTTTGAGACCCTGTTAGGGTTGTGGTCAAATTTAAATTTACTCGTATGCAATCCATCCATAAACTCCCCGTTGAAATTGTGTTTCACCCCTCATGGTGGTACAAAAACACAGGTATTACCTTCGATAAAGATTTTTTCTTCAACCCTAAAAAGCGCGTAGAAAGTGAGCGTCGTATGGAGCTGGAGTTGTACAACCGCTTTGGTAAATACGGCCTGGGCGCTGATAAGGACAAGGATGTTCCGCAAATAGGCGCCGTGCATTTGGCATCGGGGTATTTGCTTTCGGAGATGTTGGGCTGCGAAGTTATTTACAGCGAAAGCGCGCCGCCGCAGGTGGTTTGTGCTAACCAAGCGGAACTAAGCGTTGATATTGAAAAGGCTTTCAACTCCTCTATTTTCAAAGAGGTTGAACAACTGGTTGATTCCCTAAAAACGCAATACGGCTATGTGAAGGGAGACATTAACTGGGGTGGCGTGCTGAACCTCGCGCTCGACTTGCGCGGCGAAAGCATCTTTATGGATATGATGATGGAACCAGACAAAACGAAGCAGTACTTTGGCCAGTTGGCCGCGGTAATTGAAAAGTTTACCGCCTACATCGAAGGATTAACAGGCAGTACCTCCATATCGGTAAACCGCAACGTTATTAACCTCGCAAAGCCTGTGCTACTGCATTCGGAGTGTTCGCATACCATGATTTCGGAAGAAATGTACGAAGAGTTTCTGCTCACCATTGACATGAAGTGGAGCAAGGAGCATCCCGCATTCGGCATTCACCATTGTGGAAAAGATCCGCACCGTTTTGCGCAAGCATACGCAAAGCTGCCACAGCTGGCATTTCTCGACCTCGGTTGGGGTGGCGATGTAAAGCTGCTGCGTGAGCATTTGCCAAATACCTTCCTGAACATTCGTCTTGACCCGGTGACCATAGGCAGCCAAAGCACAAGCGAAATTGAAAGCACCATAGTGAAGCTAGTGGACGAAAGCAACGACCCCATGCAAACGGGAGTGTGCTGCATTAACATGGACGACAAGGTGAGCGATGAGAAGGTGGTGGCGATATTTGAAACAGTTGAAAGGCTTAACCACTAATGATTAGTGGTTAATGATTAATGGTTAACGAAAGAAAAACGCCGGAGCGTCATTGCGAGCGAAGCGAAGCAATCTCCAGTTGTGATTAATTACGTCAAAAATAAAGATTGCTTCGTCGTACCTCCTCGTAATGACGCACGAGGCAAAATTTGTGAAAATTTATCTTTTATGAAAAAAATAAAAATACTACTTGCTGTTGCCGTGTTGTGTATGGGCATAGTAGTAATGGCTGCTAACACACGCAAGGCTGCGGTAGCCACGGAGCGCACCGACAACACGGTGCTGGTAGATTTTGGACAGGAACTATCGGGTTTTGTTAAGCTACACGGTCTAAGAGGCAGAGGCAACGTAGCCGTGTACTACGGCAACTCGCAGGAGGAAGTGCTTGATACGTTAAAGAGCCTAACGCTCGAAAAGTTTACCATCAACCACTCACAGCCAACGGACTGGTTGGTAAAAGAGGTAAAAACATTACGCTATGCATACGTAGTGCATGATGCCGACAGCAACATAACGCTGGATGCAGTGAGCATGCTTACTTCACCCCCAACCCCCTAAAGGGGGCTATAACCGCAGAGGAAATTATGTGAAATGTACTATTGCTAACAAACATCCGATGTTATAGCCCCCTTTAGGGGGTTGGGGGTATCAAACAATTCAACATTTCAGCAGTTCAACGATTCAACAAAATCATAAAACAATTCAACCAATAAAAAACATGGAGCAAAAAAAGAGTAGCTTAAAAAGTACGATTGCCGTATCGCTTACAAACTATCTTGATGCGGGTGCGATTGTAGCCGGGGCAAGCGGATTGACGCTTTGGCAAAATTACCTCGGACTTACCGAGGGTAATCTCGGCTGGCTCAACGCCATCAGCGCTAACTGTTTTGGTGCTGCTATCGGCGCCATTATCGGTGGTTTTTTGGCCGACAAGTACGGTCGTAAAACTATTTACACCTACAATATGCTCATATATATGTTGGGTGTTGCCATTATTATGTTCACTGTAAATTTCCCAATGCTGCTGACCGGATTTTTGATTACAGGTATCTCGGTAGGTGCGGGTGTTCCTGCTTCGTGGACGTACATTTCTGAAAATTCTGAGGTAGGCAACCGTGGGCGCAATATGGGTATTTCACAGTTTGCGTGGGGAGTTGGTCCCACCATCATTTTGCTTTTAGGCATGTTACTTGCTCCCGGTAAGGAGGGCGCATCAGCAGGTATTTTATTCGAATATGTTCAAAAATTCGCAGCGCTATTTTTAGGTGCTGACGCAAGTGTTCAAGCAATCAATGTATTCAGCAGCCGTATAATTTTCGGTTCGCTGTTTATTGTAGCATTTATCGCATGGCAGCTACAGCGCAGGCTCAACGAATCCAAGGACTGGGAGGAGGCCAAACGGGCGCAAAGAAAAGAAAAGCAGCCGAGCGTTTTCGCATCATTTGGATCACTCTTTACCAACAAAGTCAACGTTCGCACTATGCTTTTCCTTGCAGGTATTTACATCACATGGAACCTGGTTGCAAGCGTGATGGGATTCTTTCAACAGCACATTTACGAAACAGCCGGCGGTCTTTCTAACGGGCAAGCCAACATGCTATCGGCCATACAATGGTTAGTAATTATTGCGGTAACCTACTTTGGATTTGCCATGCTAGTAGATAAGGTAAACCAACGCTGGCTATACTTCTTCGGCACAGGAATAGGTGTAGCAGCATGGGTTGTTCTCATTTTTGTGGGAATTAAAAATCACTCTGCACTGTGGACCTTTACCATTCTTTGGGGCATTCACGCAGGTATAAGCGTACAAGCATTCTACGCGCTTTGGGCATCGGAACTTTTTCCTGCCAGATATCGCGCAGCCGCGCAAGGTGTTATGTTCTTCATTGTAAGAGGTTGCGCAGCCATATGGGGGTTAGTCTTTGTAAATATTTACGGTAAAAACGGCGAAGGATTTAGTACTGCTGCTCATATCATGATTGGGTTGCTAATTGTAGCCTTAATAATCGGAACAATTTGGACTCCCAAAACCCAAGGAAAAACGCTAAAGCAAATTAGTGACGAGAGATACGGAGACAACGTTTAAATAACAGACCTCTCCCTAAATCCCTCTCCGCAAGAGAGGGACTTTCCACCCGCAGGCGCTCCTGTCAGTAGAGGCAAATCCTTTGGGCACACGCCCCTCTCCCGCGGAGAGGGGTTGGGGGAGAGGTAAAAAACATTACAATGAGCAATCAAACAAAGTCCACTTGGGTATGGTATCCGGGTGATTACGAAATATGGTTGAGTAACCAAATGAATAACCGCCGCACTGAGCGTGGCGCGTTCTTCCCTCCTTTCTGGAAGGCTGACAGTCACTATCCGGTGGTAGAGTTCAGCAAAAAATTAAAGTTGGCTGAGCCCGAAGAAATAGAAATTGCCGTAGAGGGGCAATACAACGTGAAGTTGAATGGCAAGTTGCAGTTTGGCGCCCCACAAAAATTTCTTTTGCCGGCAGGCGAGCATCATTTTTGCGTAAAGGTGTATAATCAGGCTACGCCACCTGCGCTGTTTATCAAGGGTAAAACGGTAAACACCGATGCCTCGTGGCAGGTTACGCCCGAGGATAAGGAGTGGATTGACGAGAGTGGCAAGGCCAGCGATACCTCGGCAACGGTATATATGAATGTGGGATATTGGAATTTCAACACTGCCGAGCAAAAGCCTTCCGAGTTTCGCCTTTCTACACAGCCGCAGCAATCGGTAAAAACAGAAAAAGCAAAGAATGGCACGTTGATTGATTTTGATAAAGAAACCTTTGGTTTTATTTGTCTACATGGAATAAAAGGCAGCGGTGATATTAACCTTTACTACGGCGAGAGCCCCGAAGAGGCGCTGGATACCGAGTTTTGCGAAACGCTGGATAAGTTGTGCGTAGCGCAAAACAAGGTTACCGACCTTGCCACAAACGTAGTCACAACGATAGAAAGCGACTATACGCTGACCAACAGCAAGGCATTCCGCTACGTGTACGTGGAGCAATCACCCGCTGTCAGCTTCGAGCAAATTTCGATGCTGTACGAGTATCTTCCTGAGGAATACCGCGGTGCATTCCGCTGCAATGATGAGGAGTTGAACAAAGTTTGGGATATTTCAGCCTACACCATGCACCTCACCACGCGCGAATTTTTCATTGACGGAATTAAGCGTGACCGCTGGATTTGGTCGGGCGATGCCTACCAAAGTTTTTTGATGAACTACTACCTGTTTTTCGACTCGCCCAGCGTAACCCGCACACTTTTCGCGCTACGCGGAAAAGATCCCGTAACGAGCCACACCAACACCATTATGGACTACACGTTCTACTGGTTTATGGGCATATACGACTACTACATGCATACAGGCGACAAGGCCTTTATTGAGCAAATGTATCCGCGCATGGAAAGCCTGATGGACTATGTGCTTGGTCGTCGCAACGCCAACGGCATGCTCGAAGGTCTAAGCGGTGACTGGGTTTTCATTGACTGGGCCGAGTTTAAAATGAGCAAGAAGGGTGAAGTGAGTTTTGAACAATTGCTGTTCTGCCGCGGTCTTGAAACCATGACCATGTGCGCGGAGTTGTTGGGTAAAAAAGAGGATGCTACAAAGTACACCGCACTATCGCAGGAGTTGAAGCAAAAAATTTTCACCACATTCTGGTCGAAGGAGAAAAATGCCTTTGTACACAACGTGGAGAACGGAAAGCAAAGCGAGCAAATTACGCCTTACACCAACATGTTTGCCGTGTTGCTCAACTACCTCGATGCAGCAAAAACCGAGGATGTGCGCAAAAATGTGCTGATGAACCCCGACGCGCTAAAGATTACCACGCCCTACATGCGTTTTTACGAGCTGGAGGCGTTATGCAAAATAGGACAACACGCGTACGTAACCAAGGAAATGAAGGACTACTGGGGTGGCATGCTGAAGGAAGGCGCTACCTCATTCTGGGAAAAATATGCTCCCGCCGACAAGGGGGAGCAGCACCTTGCCATGTACGGTCGTCCGTATGGCAAGAGTCTTTGCCACGCTTGGGGTGCAAGTCCTATCTACTTGTTCGGAAAATACTACCTTGGCGTTACACCAACGCAATCTGGCTATAGCGAATTCAATATTGCACCCAACCTTGGCGGCTTAGCATGGATTGATGGCAAAGTACCCACTCCTAGTGGAAATATTGCCGTTTACATGAATGAAAACACCATAAAGGTAAAGGTCGGTAGTGGCAAGGGGTGGTTATATTTTAGTAGTTCAAATACACCAAAAAGTAATATTGGATCCATTGAAAAAATTAAAGATAACGAGTACAAGTTGGCTGTGGAAAGTGGAAAGGAGTACGAGATAAAATACTAAAATAAAAAATGAAAAAACTATTTCTTCCGCTGCTCATCGCAGCACTGGCTTTCCAGAGTTGCGCACCTAAAAAAGAGGTGTCGGCTGACGTAATGCAAAAAATTTACGAAGAGGTAAAAACTCCCTACAAGTACGGCCTTGTAATGGTAGGCACCGATGCCAACAAGAAGTTGGACTGCCCCACCGTTTTTCGTCAGGACAGCATGTGGTACATGACCTACGTGGTATTCGACGGACAGGGTTACGAAACGTGGTTGGCAAAGAGCGAAAATCTATTGGACTGGAAGACGCTTGGTCGCATAATGTCGTTCAGCAAAGAAGGTTGGGACAAGCACCAGAAGGCGGGCTACCTTGCCTTGGAAGACTACACTTGGGGTGGTAGCTACGAAATACAAAAGTATGCCGACAAATACTGGCTATCGTACTTTGGCGGTGAGGACGCAGGTTACGAGGCGGGCGATTTATCAATTGGCATTGCCTACACCGATAGCAGCATAAACACCCCGCACGAGTGGAAGCGCCTACCCTTGCCCGTGCTCACCTCACGTGACAACGATGTGCGCTGGTGGGAAAACAAAAAAATGTACAAAAGTTCGGTTATTTGGGACAAAGAAAAACTCACAGGTCATCCCTTTGTAATGTACTACAACGCCAACGGCGATACCACAGGTGTGAAAAAATTGCGCTGGTTTGAGCGCATTGGCATGGCCGTTTCCGACGATATGGAAAACTGGCAACGTTACGAAAAAGAGCCTGTAATGGCGCACTCACAGGGCATCACCGGCGATGCTATTATTCAGAAAATAGGCGACGTATTTGTTATGTTCTACTTCGGTGCTTTTTGGGAGGGACACGAAAAGGAGGCATTCAACAACTTTGCTTGCTCATACGACCTAGTACATTGGACCGATTGGACGGGTGATTTCCTAATTAAGTCAACAGAAGCATACGACGAGCTGTACGCCCACAAATCATTTGTACTAAAGCACGATGGCGTGGTGTACCATTTCTACAATGCCGTGGATAAAAATAACAACCGTGGTATAGCTGTTGCCACTTCAAAAGATATGGGTAAAAGCACCATGATGTTTAAGGAAGAGGTGAAGAAGAATGATAAAAAAGCGGCAGCACCTAAAAAAGAGGTCAAAAAAGCGGTCGCTAAGAAGCAAGCGGCAAAACCCGCTAAGAAAAAGAAATAGTTAACAACAATGGACTAACCCTAACAGGGTCTCAAAACCCTGTTAGGGTCTTCGGGAACATCGCCCGTAGGGCATAAAAATTAAAACATAATTTTGAAACACCTATTTTTCATACTCACTCTTTGCGGAATCGCGCTCAACTCCTTCGCCCAAAAAGTAAACCTCCCCGAAGGCTACACCGCGCAGTTGAATGTGGTGTACACCCGCGTAGGCCCGTGGGAAGGCAAAATGGATTTGTACCTGCCACCCAAAAGTGACACAGCTACGCCCGTGGTCATCAACATTCACGGAGGAGGATTTACGCACGGAAGCAAGGAGTCGCAAACAGGTTTCGGTACATTTTTCAAAATGGGTTTTGCTGTAGCAAATATCTCCTACCGCTTGGCGGGAACAGCTCCGGCACCCGCCGCCATTGAGGATGCGCGTTGCGCCGTAGCCTACCTTGCACACAACGCAAGTGAGCTGAATATTGACCCTGCGAAAATTGTTACCCGTGGTAGCTCCGCAGGCGGACACTTGGCGCTCATGGCAGGATTGCTTTGCCCGAGCAATACTTTTGCAGGCAACTGCAACGGCTCACACGCCAATGTAGCCGCCATAGTTGACATCAGCGGCCCCGCGGATTTAACCAAGTGGGAAGCCATGAAAAAGGCCAACAAAGCTACCCGTGCATGGCTGGGAGGCAAGGAGGAAGATATGGATTTTGTCCGCACCCTTTCCCCCATCAACTATGTTACCAAGGACGCGCCCGCCGTATTTGTAGCACATGGCAACGCCGACAGAACCGTGCCCTACGAGCAATCGCAGCTACTGGTAAATAAGCTGAAAGAGGAAAACGTTACCGTAGAATTTTACACCGTGCCTGATGGCGGACACGCATTTAGCTCAGACGAACGCAATGCTGTGAATAGGGCCATGGCAGAGTTTTTGAAGAAGGTATTAAAGCTATAAACAGGACTTGCGACACTCGACATGCGATTCTTCTTCGCACGTCGAGAGTCGCATATCGCAAGTCAAATTCGTTTTATCATGAAAAAATCATTTCTACTCCTCGCTCTTTTTGCTCCGAGCATCCTCTCCGCCCAACTCGTAACGGGCGAAAAAGCCGGAGGCGCGCCACCCGTACCATCTATTTACAAAATGGAGCCGTGGGAAGAGCCCACCATAACCGCCCTCAACCGCCAGCCGGCAAGGGCCACCGCCTACTCGTACACCACCGAAAAGGACGCGCTGACGTGCAACCGCGACAACACCTCGCGCGTAATGTCGCTCAACGGCATGTGGGATTTTAAGCATGTGTTCAAACCCACCGATGCGCCACAGGATTTTTACCTTTCTCGCGTAAGCGGATGGGATAAAATTGAAGTGCCCAGCTGTTGGGAAATGAAGGGTTACGACGTGCCTATTTACAAGGCATCGGTGTATCCGTTCCGCCCCGTAATACCGCCATACATACCCAAGGATTACAACTCTGTAGGCTCGTACCAGCGTACATTTTCTATTCCCGCAGGATGGAAAAACATGAACATTACGCTGCACTTTGGCGGCGTAGCATCGGCCTTCAAGGTGTGGATTAACGGCAAATTTGTAGGCTACGGCGAGGACAGCTGCCTGCCCTCGGAATTCAACATCACACCCTACCTGCAGGACGGTGAAAACATTGTATCTGTGCAAGTCATTCGCTGGAGCGATGGCTTCTACCTCGAGGACCAAGACCACTGGCGCATGAGTGGCATTCACCGTGAGGTAATGCTACTGGCAGAGCCAAAAGTGCGCATTGGCGACTTCCACTGGCAAGCCAAGCTAGATAAGCAGTACAAGGATGCCGTGCTGAGCATTCGCCCCAAAATTGACAACTTCACTGGCGAGGTTTTGGCCGATAGCGCCTACAGCATAGGCGCGCAGCTGTACGACAAAAGCGGCAACCCCATTTTTGCAAAACCGCTTTCGCGCAGCGCTGCCTCTATTATTGAGGAAGTATTCCCGCGCCTCGACGCGCCTAAGTTTGGGCTGTTGGAGGACTCCGTAAAAAATCCGCTGAAGTGGAGCGACGAAGCGCCTAACCTATACACGCTGGTGCTTTCGCTAAAAGATAAGGACGGAAATTTGCTCGAAGCAAAAAGCTGTCGCGTGGGATTCCGCACCATTGAGTTTGACAAAAAAACAGGTAAGATGTTGCTCAACGGTAAGCTCACCTACCTGTACGGCGTAAACCGTCACGACTTTGACCCCATAAAGGGACAAGCCCTATCGCGCGAGGATATCAAGCGCGATGTGATGCAGATAAAACAGTTTAACTTCAACAGCATTCGCACCTCGCACTACCCCAACGACCCGTATTTTTACGACCTGTGCGATGAGTACGGCATAATTGTAATGGATGAGGCCAACCTCGAAACCCACGGCGTGGGTGGCCGTTTGGCGCACGACACGCAGTGGACAAACGCCTTTATGGAGCGCATGATTCGCATGGTAGAGCGCGACAAAAATCACCCCAGCGTGCTCATTTGGAGCTTGGGCAACGAGTCCGGTCGCGGCCCCAACTTTGCCGCCATGGCCGAGTGGACGCACGACTTTGACATTACCCGCCCCGTGCACTACGAGCCCGCGCAGGGCAACCACCGCGTGGAGGGCTACATTGACCCCTCGCACCCCGACTACCCCAAGGTGCACTACAAGCGCATTGCCGTACCCGTTGACCAGTACTACGTGGACATTGTAAGCCGCTTCTACCCCGGTCTTTCCTCGGTAGAACTCATAGCCAACCAGCCTGGCGACATGCGTCCCGTGCTGTTTGTGGAGTACTCTCACTCCATGGGCAACTCTACGGGCAACATGAAGGAGCTGTGGGATAAATTCCGCAGCACGCAGCGCGTGATAGGCGGGCACATTTGGGAGTACAAGGATCACGGCATACTCAAAAAGGACAGCGCGGGCGTGGAGTTTTACGCCTTTGGCGGTGACTTTGGCGAAAAGTACCACAACGGCAACTTCTGTATCGACGGCATTACAGCATCCGACGGTCGCCCAAAAGCCGCCATGTACGAGTGCAAGCACGTGTACCAACCTGCCGAGAGCGAGCTTGTTTATCCTGAAAAACGCCTGATAAAAATCACCAACCGACATGCCTCAAAGTCGCTTGGCGATTACAACGTGTACATTCAGGTGCGTGAGGATGGAAAGGTTATTCTGAAAAAAGATTTACCAAAAATTCCGCTTGCCGCGGGAAAAGATACCACCATTAGCGTGGCGCAATACCTATACTCGCTAAAGCTGAAAAAGGACTGCGAATACTTGCTCGACATTCATTTTACGCTGGCGCAGGACGAGCTTTGGGCACCCAAGGGGTATGAGGTTGCCGAGAATCAGTTCCGACTGGAACCTTGGCCAAAGCAAAACATAGAGACGAAAAAATTCCCCGCTGTAAGCATCACCGAAAATGAAAAAGAGGTAGTTGCCAAAGGCAAGAATTTTGAGGTAAAGTGGAGCAAGGAAAACGGCGCGCTGGTGTCGTACATATTCAACGGCAAGCAGCAGATTTTTGCACCCATGCTGCCCCACTTCTCGCGCCCCAACACCGACAACGACCGCCGCGGTTGGAAGCCCGCCAAGAAGCTGCAACCTTGGTACGAGCCCAACCTGCAGCTGCAAGCCATGAAGCAGGAAGCCACAGCCAACGGCATTGCCAAGGTAAACAGCCTGTACAACATTATTGACGGCAAAGCGCAGGTGGACATAGCCTACTCGCTCAACGGCAATGGCGTGCTGAAGGTTGACTACGCCCTCAACATTGTTACCACCGACAGCCTGCCCAACATACCGCGCGTGGGCTTCCAGTGCGGCATTGAGCGCAGCTACGACAGCATTACGTGGTACGGTCGCGGTCCGCTGGAAAACTACGTTGACCGCCGCTGGGGATTCGAGTCGGGCATATATTCGCTTCCGCTAAATAAGTTCATGGAGCCCTACGTTTACCCGCAGGAAAACGGCAACCGCACCGATGTGCGCTGGATGTTTTTGGCCAACAAAAAAGGCGAAGGCTTGCTCATTTCCGCCGACAGCCTACTCAGCATGAGCGCTTGGCCGTGGACGGAGGAAACCATAGTAAAAGCCCGCCACACCAACAAGCTGGTAGAGGCCGGATACTTAGTGCTCAATATTGACCTCACACAAATGGGTGTAGGTGGCAACGACACATGGAGCGAAATTGCAGCCCCGCTGGAGATGTACCAAATTCCCGCGAAGAATTATAGGTATACGTTTTATATGACGCCGTTTAAGGGGAATGTGGATGCGGCGGGGAAGGAAAGTAAGAGGGTGAGGTTTTAAAGATGAAAAAAATAGATCTACATATACATACAGTCCCATCAATAAGTGATGGTCCTTTCTTCTTTAGTTTGAATTCCCTTAAAAATTATGTTGAAAAATTGGGGATTGATTGTATCGCAATTACCAATCATAATCTTTTCGACAAACCTCAGTTTGAGGAAATTTGTCGAACACTTTCAATAAAAGTGTTCCCCGGAATCGAAATTAATTTAGAGGGAGGACATATTTTATTAATTTCTGAAAATGAGGAATTAGAAGACTTCAACTCGAAATGTAGTAGGGTCAAAAGTTTAATAAAAACCAAGGATGATTATATCACATATGAGCAGTTTATGGATATTTTCCCCCTTTTAAAAAAATATCTTCTTATTCCTCATTATGACAAGAAACCTTATATCAGAGAAGAAATTTTAATAAAGTTAGGTGAGAATGTTTTTGCTGGAGAGGTAACTAGTCTAAGAAAATTTAAGGCTTGTATTAAAGAGGCAGACAAACTGACTCCTGTAATTTTCAGCGATTGTCGGTTTACTGAAAGTATGCATGACTTTTCTACACGACAAACATACATTGATGCCGAGGAATCTACCCTGATAGCAGTAAAAGGTTGTTTATTTGATAAGGCAAAAGTGTTTCTATCCAAAGAGGAGGGTAATGAGTTTTTTCAGGCAACCGATGATGGGATCATATTGTCAACAGGATTAAACGTAATAATAGGGGAGAGATCTTCTGGAAAAACCTATACTCTAAATAAGATTAGTCAAGGGTTTGACAATGTAAAATATTTGAAGCAATTCTCCTTGTTACAAAATGACGAAGAAAAATTTAAGGATTTATTGACCACTAGGCACAGTCTTGTTTCCGAAAATTACCTTAAAGAATTTAAAGATGTTATATATGAGGTAAATGAAGTTGACCTGAAAGCAAATAATTTAAAAGTTGAAAAATATATTGACTCATTAAAAAAATATGCAACTGAAAATGACAAACTAGACGCCTTTTCGAAATGCAAACTATATAATGAAACAAATTTTGAAATTGATGACATTGATAATTTAAGGAAACTAATAAAAGCAGCTGATTTGCTGATAGAAAACCACGAATACAAAAGTATTATAAACAAACATATATCTGACGAAAGTTTAAAATCTTTACTTCTTGATTTAATCAAAACTCACAATGAAATTTATCAGAATAATCAAAGAAAGAGTTGGCTTAATGATCTAATTGAAGCTGTCAAGGGAGATTTGAGGTTTCGTTCAAGTACAACTGCAGTAGAAGATGTAGATTTTTCCAAGGTTCAGTTCGACAAAATCAAAATAGATAAATTTAAAGAATTGACAAAGAAAATACAGGCAGATAAAGACATTGATAGTAAAGAAATCCGAGGATTTAAGGTTGTAGCAAGAACAAGAAGATATACAGGAGCTGGACAATTGAAATATAAAAGCAGAAAGCAACTCTCTTTTAGTGAGGCATTCAACAATTATAATGATCCTTACAAATTCTTGATTTCATTAAAGAGTGTAGGGCTAGAAGAAACTGATTATTATAAATATTTTGTGGATATAGAATACAAAACATTAAACAAACATGGATTTGAGGTTTCAGGTGGTGAGCGTTCAGAATTTAACTTGCTACATGAAATAAGTGATGCCTTAAAGCATGATATACTACTAGTCGATGAACCTGAATCTTCTTTTGACAATATTTTTCTAAAAAACGAAGTAAATGAATTGATTAAAGAGATCTCCAGAGAGATTCCTGTTATTGTCGTTACTCATAATAACACAATTGGGGCCTCAATAAAACCAGACTATTTATTGTATACTCAAAAGAATGTAAATAGTGGAACTGTTGAATATAAAGTCTATTATGGGCATCCTACAAGTAAGACTCTAAAAAATGCAGATGGGGAAGAAATTCAAAATTTAGATATTCTTTTCAATTGCTTAGAAGCAGGTCAAGAAGCATACTACGAACGAAAAAATAGAACATATGAAATACTTAAAGATTGAAGACAATAAAGCTTTCTTCATAAAGGATAAAAGCAGACCGAATGATTGGGTTGAAATCGACCAAATTGAGAAAGATGATTTGTTAAAACTTTTGGATTATGCCACTAATGAAGATTTCGAGTTAGATGCATACGATGAAAACTTTTTAGCTAATAAAGCACATCAAATTATTTATAAGCACTTATCGGAAAAATTCACTAGTTTTTTAACAAACAAGGATAGGTTTAAAGATGAGGCTGATAATCTTTATAAAGATGCGATAGAAAAATATCAATGAACAATCTCAACACCATCCTCTTCCAAATCCAATCCCTTGCCAACCCCACCAACGTGGAGGGCATGAAGCGATTGGGATAAAGAGTTGCATTTTGAGAACCACAGAGTGATTTAACGACAAAACCATGACCACCGACCACCAAACCCCTCACGAATTCGAACTACAACTAATTTGTGAGTACTTTTTAAACGCAGAACGACAAGGTCCCGGAAGTCCCGAAGAAACGCTCAAGGCACTGAGTTTTATCGATGGGCTTACCGAAAAATTCCGCATTGCCGATATTGGTTGCGGAACAGGCGGGGGAACAATGGTGTTGGCGCAAAACACGCCATGCGAGATTATCGGCCTTGACATGTTCCCCGATTTCATTGACAAATTCAACCAAAATGCCAAGGAGAAAAATCTTCAAAACAGGGTAAAAGGCGTTGTGGGGAATATGGAGGACTTGCCGTTTCAAGAGGGAGAATTTGACGTAATTTGGTCGGAGGGCGTTATTGCCAACATGGGTTTTGAAAAAGGCTTGAACTACTGGAAAAACCTTCTAAAAAAGGATGGCTACATTGCCCTTACCTACGAATCGTGGTTTACCGATGAACGCCCCGCCGAAATTGAAAAATTTTGGCTTGACGCGGTTCCCGCAATGAACACCATAGGGCACAATATTTCGATAATGCAAACGGCCGGCTATAAAATTATTGCCGCGTTTACGCTGCCCGAGAGTTGCTGGACAGACACCTATTTTGTTCCGCAAAAAGCACGGCAGGAGGAGTTGCTAAAGAAATACGCGGGGAATAAAACTGTAGAGGATTTTGTAGCGTATATGAGGCACGAGGCAGAACTCTACTCAAAATACAAGCAGCATTACGGCTACGTGTTTTATATTGGCAAGAAGGTTTAGGGCTCACGCAAAGGCGCAAAGACACAAAGAAATACATTGTATTAATTCGTTTTATTAGTCTAATTCGTGGACAAAGTAAGTATCAATAAACCCGATATCTTAAGCAAAATTTGCTACACCGAACTTGTTTACGGACGCATAAACAAAAAACTGAAAAGCAATTTCTCCAAACCGGAAATAGAAAAAATGCTTTTTGATATTATAAAGGAAACACCCGAAACGTTTTTTCAACGAATAGGAAAAAACATCTACGTTACCAACCGCGAAAAGAACATTAAAATAACGATAAATTCAAATACGCACAGAATTATAACTGTTGATGCTATTAAACCCCCAACCCCCTAAAGGGGGCTATAACCGCAGTGGATTTGGAGAAGGTGTCATCCTGAGCGAAGCGAAGGATCTCAAGTTCGCACTATGATGACACTTAGCTACAAATGGAGATTCTTCGCTTCGCTCAGAATGACAAAGACAACATTCGAACAATGTTATAGCCCCCTTTAGGGGGTTGGGGGTCAAAAAATAAAATAAGAAAACTATATATGAAGCACTACACCACTCTCCTCCTTTTGGCAGGTTTACTCTGCGCCTTCTCCTGCGCGCAGCCCAAAAGCACCGACAGCACCAACCTCGAAGCCGACTTCAAAACCCCGCCCGAGCAGGCTAAACCGTGGACTTTTTGGTACTGGATGAACGCCGCTGTGTCGCGCGAGGGCATTACCGCCGACCTTGAGGCCATGCAGCAAATAGGGCTTGCGGGCGCGTACCTCATGCCCATTCAGGGCAAGAAAAATCCGCCGCTGATGGAACCTGCCGTAGAGCAAATGTCGCCGCTGTGGTGGGATATGGTGCGTCACGCCATGAGCGAGGCCGACCGCCTTGGGCTGAAGCTGGCCATGCACAACTGCGATGGCTTTGCCCTATCGGGTGGCCCGTGGATTACGCCCGAGCTATCCATGCAAAAAGTGGTATGGACCGAAACCGTGGTAGCGGGCGGAACAAAGTTCAGCGACACGCTACCTCAACCCGAAAACTACAACGGCTACTACAATGATATTGCCGTGTACGCCTACCCCACCCCCGAGGGCGCGGAGTTTTCTACCGACAAAATCACACCAAAAATTACCACCTCGGTACCCAATATCAATCCGCAATTTTTGGTAGATAAAACAAGCAAAGAAAGCCTCCGCAGCAGCGAACCGTGCTGGATTACCTACGAATTTGAAAAGCCGTTTACCTGCCGCAACATCACCATTCGCGTACGCGGAAACAACTACCAGTCGCAACGCCTGATAGTGGAAAAAAGCGACGATGGCAAAAACTTTACCCTTGTGCAGCAGCTCACCCCTCCACGCCACGGCTGGCAGGATACCGATGCCGACGTAACGCACAGCATAGCCACCACCACCGCGCGCTACTTCCGCTTTAGCTACAACAAGGCGGGCTCGGAACCCGGAGCCGAAGATTTGGATGCCGCCAAGTGGAAACCCAACCTCAAAATTGCAGGCATTGACCTATCGGGCGAGGCCAAAATAAACCAGTACGAGGGCAAGGCCGCCTTTGTATGGCGCGTAGGCACTCGCACCACAGCAGAGGAAGCGCCCAGCATGGCCTGCGTACCCGCCAAGCAAATTAAAAACCTGAGCAAATACCTTGACCGCAACGGTAAGCTGACGTGGAATGTTCCCGAAGGCAGCTGGACAATCCTACGTGTAGGACACACCTCAACAGGTCACACCAACGCCACAGGCGGCGCTGCCGCCGGCTTGGAGTGCGATAAGTTCAACACCAAAGCCATACAGCTGCAATTCGACAGCTGGTTTGGCGAAATTCGCAGGCAAGTAGGCAACGACCTTGCAAGCCGCGTGCTCAAAGGCTTCCACATTGACAGCTGGGAGTGCGGTAGCCAAAACTGGTCGGCCGTTTTACCCAAAGAATTTAAAGCGCGGCGTGGTTACGACATGATGCCCTACCTGCCCGTAATGACAGGCGTGGTGGTGGAAAGCGCCGATGTTTCGGAGCGATTCCTGCACGACCTGCGCCAAACTATTGCGGAGCTGGTAGTAGATATTTTCTACACCACCATGGCCGACAACGCGCACAAGGCAGGCTACTGGTTCAGCGCCGAGAGCGTTGCCCCCACTATGATGAGCGACGGCATGATGCACTACCAAAAGGTAGATATACCCATGGGCGAATTTTGGCTCAACAGCCCCACGCACGACAAGCCTAACGATATGCTCGACGCCATTTCGGCAGCGCACATTTACGGCAAAAACATTGTGCAAGCCGAAGGATTTACGCAGCTGCGCATGTCATGGAACGAGCACCCCGCCATGCTCAAATCGCTTGGCGACCGCGCCTACGCCAACGGCATCAACCGCATGTCGTACCACGTATTCACGCACAACCCGTTTATGGATAAAAAGCCCGGCGTAACACTCAACGGCGTGGGGCTGTACTTTCAGCGCGACCAAGTGTGGTGGAAACCCGGACGTGCTTGGGTGGACTACGCGCAACGCTGCCAGCTGTTGCTACAGCAAGGAAAACCTGTAGTCGATATTGCCGTATTTACGGGCGAAGAGCTACCCGCGCGCTCCGTTTTACCCGAAAGATTAGCAACCACCCTACCCGGAATTTTCGGACAAGAAATGGTGGATAGCGAAGCGCAACGCTTGGCAAACGTAGATGAGCCAATGCAGGATAAACCCGCGGGCGTAATCAACTCTGCCAACTTTGCCGACCCCGCCAACTACACCGATGTGTTGCGCGGCTACAAGTTCGACTCCTTCAACAAGGACGCCCTTATTCGCCTTGCAAAAGTGGAAAACGGACGCATAGTGCTACCCGGCGGTGCCAGCTACGCCATGCTCGTGCTTCCGCAAAAAAATCCCCTTGTACCCAACGAAGATTTAATGTCCATAGAAGTAGCCGAAAAGTTGCTTGCGCTAATCAAATCAGGTGCTACCGTGCTGGTAGGCACCAAGCCCGAGCAATCCATCAGCCTTAACGATGCCGCGGAAAACGACAAGCGCATGAAGCGTATTACCGCTGCCATTTGGGGTGATGAATTTGTGGAAGTAGGCGATGAGGTATTAGGCAAAATTTTAATCAAAAACCTTGGCAAGGGGCGTGTAGTGAAGCTGCCCTACCAAGCCGCTACGTTTGACATGTTGGGCTTAGAGCGCGACATTGTAATTACCGACAGCGGCCGCTACGCCAAGCAAATGGCGTGGACGCACCGCAAGAGCGACAGCACGGATATTTACTTCATTGCCAACCAAAAGGACGAAGCCCGCAGCATTATGGTATCGCTTCGCGCAAGCGGAAAAACGCCCGAAATTTGGGATGCCGTATCAGGTAACATTGTAAAAAACACCGAGTGGAAGCAAGAAAACGGTCGTCTTGTTTTGCCGTTGCAGTTGCCCGAAAGCGGTTCGCTATTTATTGTGCTGCGCAGTAAGACTACAGCCACAGCCAACAGCGGAAAAAACTGGGCAGAGCCAACACCCCTGATGGTGCTCGACGGCAAGTGGCAGGTGGCATTCAACGAAAGTCAGGATGGCCCCAAAGAGCCTGTTACCTTTGATAGGTTGAGCGACTGGAGCCAAAGCAAGGACAAGCAAATTCAGCACTATTCGGGTACCGCCCGCTACACGCAAACCTTTACATGGCTTACGCCCAGCGAAACACCCAAGCGTGCGTGGCTCGACCTCGGTCGCGTAGCCAACCTTGCCGAAGTTACCCTCAACGGGCAACCCTGCGGCGTGGCATGGACCACTCCCTACCGCGTGGATATTACCACCGCGCTGAAGGAAGGCGCCAACGAGCTGGTAATAGAGGTAACCAACACGTGGGCCAATCGCCTCATTGGCGACTACGCCCTACCCGAAGCCCAACGCAAGCTATGGACGCTCGCCCCCGAATACTTGCTCAAAACCATTCCACTGCAAGAGGCAGGGTTGATGGGCGAGGTGAGGATTGTGGGGGAATAGGCTGTGGTGGGTGGCTATCCCCCGCTGGCGGGGGTGGTCGAAGACCGGGGGTGGATGCAATCACGCTCGAAACTTCCACCCCCGCCTTTCAGGCACCCCCGCCAGCGGGGGATAGCGCCCGATTAAACTTTGTGCCTTCGTGTCTTTGTGGCAGCAAAATATCTTTACTATGAAAAAATACATTCTCATACCGCTTCTCCTTCTCTCGCTTTACGCAAAAGCCGCAAACACAGTGCAGGATTACAACGTAGCCTGGACCACGCAAAGCGCGAACTCCTCCGAGTCCATGCCCTGCGGCGGTGGTGACATTGGCCTCAACGTATGGACGGAGAATAACGAAGTGCTGTTTTACATTTCGCGCAGCGGAGCCTTTGATGAGAATAATGCCTTTCTAAAATTTGGTCGCGTGCGACTGCAGCTCACTCCAAATCCCTTTGAAAACGGTACTTTCAAGCAAGAGCTACTGCTACAAGATGGCTACGTGAAAATAACCGGAGAGAACAAAAACCTTTCTGCCGAAATCAACATTTGGGTAGATGTTTTTCGTCCCGTAATTCACGTAGAAGCCAAAAGTAGCAAACCCATGCAAGTGCAGGCGCAGTACGAAACATGGCGCCATCACGACCGTCTATTAACAGGCAAAGCCAACAACGCCAACTCCTACAAATGGGCGCCGCAGGGCGATATAAAACTGCACAAGGATAGCGTGAACTTCGACAAGAAAGGCGTGCTATTCTTCCACCGCAATCGCGCCGATGTAACCAATATTTTTGAAGCAACCGTGCGTCAGCAGGGTATGAATTCGGTAAAGCACCTCATGTTTGACCCTGTTACCAACCTCACCTTTGGCGGTGTAATGCAGGGTGAAAATATGGCTCCGTTGGGAACTCTTGATGGAAAATATGCCGATACCGAATTCCGTGGCTACACGCTCAAAAGCGTTGTGCCGAGCAAATCGCACAAAATAGATATTGCCCTGCACATAGCGCAGGTGCAAAGTGTAGGTGAGTGGAAAAACGGGTTAGATAATATTTTGCGTGAAGCAAAAAAAAGCGAAAAAACTGCACAGAAAAACTCGCGCGACTGGTGGAAAAAGTTCTGGGAACGCAGCTACGTTTTCATTTCACCCGAGGGTAAGGAAAGCGCGCAATGGCAGGTGGGGCGTAACTATCAGCTGTTTCGTTACCAGCTGGGATGCAATGCCTTTGGCAAATATCCCACCAAGTTCAACGGCGGCTTGTTTACCTACGACCCCCGCTATGTGGACTCGTTGCAAAACTTTACCCCCGACCACCGCGCTTGGGGCGGCGGCACACACACAGCGCAAAATCAGCGATTGGTGTACTTCCCCATGCTGCGCAGCGGCGACTTTGACATGATGAAGCCGCAGTTGGATTTTTACCTCCAAATGCAGCGCAACGCTGAACTACGAAGCGAGGTTTACTGGGGGCACAAAGGCGCTTGCTTTACCGAACAGATTGAGAACTTTGGCCTACCCAATCCCAGCGAGTACGGTTGGAAACGCCCCGCCTTTTACGACAAGGGCATGGAGTACAACGCTTGGTTGGAGTACCAATGGGACACCGCGCTCGAATTTTGCTTTATGATGCTGGAGCTGCAACGCTACAACAACGCTGATATTTCAAGGTACGTTCCGCTTATCGAGAGCTGCCTCACCTTCTTCAACGAGCACTACCGTTACCTTGCCAAAATGCGCGGACGGAAGATTTTGGACGAGAATAATCAGCTTGTTTTGTACCCCGGTTCCGCCTGCGAAACCTACAAAATGGCCTACAACGCCGCCAGTACCATTGCCGCGCTGCAAACGGTGTTGCAGGGTGTGATTGCCCTACCCGATTCGCTCGTATCACAGCAAAGCAAACAAGCCTTGAGCGATATGCTCAAAACCATTCCTCCCATTTTGTTTCGTGAGTTCGACGGTCATAAAACCATTGCCCCCGCTAAGCTGTGGGAGCGTATAAACAATGTAGAAGTTCCGCAGCTGTATCCCGTTTTCCCATGGGGTATGTACGGCGTTGGTCGCCCTGACTTAGATGTAGCCGTTAATACCTACAAGTATGACCCCGACGCGCTGAAATTCCGCAGCCACGTGGGCTGGAAGCAGGACAACATTTTTGCTGCAAGGCTTGGCCTCACCGATGATGCCGCCGCTTTAACGCTAAAAAAGTTGGGTGATTCCGAACGCCGCTTCCCCACCTTCTGGGGTCCCGGCTACGACTGGACTCCCGACCACAACTGGGGTGGATCAGGTATGATTGGCCTGCAGGAAATGCTGCTGCAAACCGTAGATGAAAAGATTTACGTACTCCCCGCATGGCCCAAGGAATGGGATGTGCATTTTAAGCTGCATGCGCCTTACAACACCACGGCGGAGGTGGTGCAAAAAAATGGAAAAGTGGAGGTGGTAAAGGTGGTGCCGGAGGCAAGGAGGAAAGATGTGGTTTTACCCCCAACCCCCTAAAGGGGGCTATAACAGCAGTGCGTTGTCAGACTTCCTGATAGCAATCGGGATGTCGAAGTGTAGGTCGACTGAGCCAACTGTGCGACGTTTACACACTAAAATGCACTTGGCTTAGCTGAGCAGAAAAATTGTGAAGTGCTGTTTCTATTTTTTTTACCATTGCCGGGCGTGGATGACGATGCCCCGTAGCATAGTGGCTCAGCTGTCTTTCATTTACACCAGTCAATCTGCCAAGTCCAGCAAATGAAATAATACCGGAGTAGTAGTTCAGGAATGAGGCTAAGTCGTGCTCAAACTCAAATTCCAACTTAGGAAAAGGTTTATCCAACTCCACGTACAACTCCCTCATTTCGTCACGACTGGTATAAAAATCTTCCATTGCCTCCTTTACGGTGTCCCCTTGTCCAAGCAACCCGAATCCAAGATCAACGGACTCGTCAAGGTAGGCATCATAAGTGCCATCCTTTCCCATTTCAATAATGACCTTTACTTTCATATAAGTTATGACTTGAGGGTTAATTATCCGAGTTTCACCCCGGAAGATTTTTCAATGCTACGCTTTGTACCATTCTTCACCTCCTCACTACCATGGTAACTCAGCGTAAAATACTCTCCGGTTATTGGACTAAACCAAAGGGGATGTTTCTTTCCATCTTTCACCCAATTACATCCGGCCTTTTTTAGTTTGCGTTCAACCTCATGGTATTTCATAGAATAAATCGCATTGTAAAGATAGTAAAATAAATATCAATATGCAAACAATATGATATCATTCCTACTATCACATTGAAATGAAAATTATTGCGAAGCGCCTTACTTTGCAAAGGTTTTGCAGACTAAAATACTCCGTTCTAGCACACAAAACAATAGCCCCTTTCATCTTTTACGTAACTACATGTTTGATTAAAAACAACGATATGAGAATCAAGCAACGCTTTACGCTTTCGAATGAAAATAAAATTGAAGAGAGTGCGTTCTTTACAGCAAAAATTGATGGAGAAAGAGTTAAAATCAAACTTGCCAAAATAAAAAAATGCCGTTCGGACGAGGTTGAACCTCGTTCATTTTATCACCTGCTAGTTAAACCTGCGAAAATAAAAAAAGCCGAGGTACAACCTCGGCTTAACAAAGCTTTTCCCTACTTAAAGATAGACAAATCATCCCACAAGCCACAAAAAACCCTCACAGGGTTCTAAACCCCGTGAGGGTTAAAACTCAGCCCTCAAATTATTTTTTCTCCCTCATTGGCTTCAACGTTTCCGCCCATGCCTTCACATCTTCCAACATCACATCCAACCCTTGCTTTAAAATATCGGTGGGGACAAACGTGCCATTTGCATCAATGTTCTTATCAAAAAACGGAATATTGACCGCATTCAACACTGGCACCATATCAAGTGCAGAAAGCACAGGTTTTAGCATTTGCTGAGAGCGAATACCTGCCGCAATGCCGCCGTAGGTAACAAATCCCACAGGCTTTTTATTCCACTCCAAAAACAGGTAGTCTAGCGCGTTTTTAATAGTAGCGGGGAAACAATGGTTGTATTCGCACAGCACAAATACAAAGGCATCAGCCTCCTCTATCTTAGCGCTCCAATCGCGCGTATGCTGATGCTGATATTGGCGCATGCGTGGATGGTTTGGCTCATCCATAAAAGGCAGATTGATTTCTGCCAAATCCAACAATTCCACATCAAACGCACTGTTTTTTTTGGCAACTTCGTTAACCCACGCCGCCACCGAAGGTCCTTTGCGACCGGGGCGGGTACTGGCAAGAATTATTTTTAAATTTAACATGATGATTAGAGGCTCTTGTAGTGTCATTGCGTGCTTGATCCGCAACCGCAGCCCTGAAAGGGCAAGTTCGGCGAAGCCAATCTCCAATTAAATTGCACAACAACGCCTCTTATCGGGAGATTGCGGGTCAAGCCCGCAATGACAGATAGTCGTCGTTATCGTGTAAACGTAAAAAAGTAGTTCATAAAGAAATTCCACACTGTCACCACACCAATGGCAAATAACTTGGAGAGGTAAAAATTCCACTTCAACTTTTCGGTGAGCAGGTAAATCACCGCATTGTTAATACCAAGTCCAATTAGCGATATCCCAATAAACTTCATGTATTCCGTGGGAATGCTATTGTGGCTTTCAAACGTCCATAGGCGGTTGAGCAAGTAGTTGGAGGTAGCGGCAAAGGTAAAGCCAAGCGAGTTGGCAATGTACTTATTGAGCCTTATCCACTCCTTACAAATGTAGGTTATGCTGAAGTCGACAAAGACCCCTGAACCACCTACCACGCAGAATTTAATGAATTGTTGTAGCATATTCTACTTAAAATCTTGCCCAAACTCTGTTTGCTGTTTCTCTACTTCCTGTAAGGTTTTGTTACGCTCCTCCTCGCTCATTTGCGACTTGTGCGTTTTACCGCCTACCTCTTCGGCTTGTTGCACACTTTTCTCTTCGCCCGGAAGTTCGCAGTAAATGCCCAACAAATTAGGCTGTACGCTTTCAAACTCAATGCTCACAGGCTTTGGCGTATGCTCACCTTCGTACAGCACACGCGCCGTAACTTTTACCTTACCGGGAATAACCGTGCTGCGTACAAGCACCGGAGCCGAACCCCACTCTACCGCACGAGGATTAGCACCAATATTGCTATTACCTATGATTTCACCTTCACCCTCCACGGTAAAGAAAATGTTTTCCTTTGCCAAGCGGCGCACATTACCCATATCATCCGTTACCTCGGCTATTACAGGAATAAAATCCGAGCCGTCGGCAAATAAAGGTTGACCCTCATTATCTATGCGCAACTGCAACTTAGTTTCACGACGTGAAGGCATTTTCTTTTCAGTCACCACCACCTTGCCATCCACGTAGCCTTCGGCCTCAAAGTACATCTTTTCCCACTTCTTTTCAATGTAAGAAAAGCGGCGCATATCATTAAACTCATACACATTGGGGAATACCAACGGTGGGTGCGGCATGTCGTACGATGTACGATTCACGCTTTGCATCATGGTATCGCGACCATAGGCAATCAGTCGCACCGAATCGCAGTTGGTCAACACCATTACATCAGCATCCGAAAACGGTGTCATTTCGTGGGCAATAAAAATCATGGGAGCCTTCTTATTATTCACCTGACTTTTGAATACGTTATACGAATATTTTGGTTGGCGGAAAGCATCCATAAATCCGCCCCAGTAGGAGTCAGGGTGATAGCCGCGTTGGTGGTCGAAGGGATGCCACATAGCACCACCAAGGAATTGGCGAGAACCTCCGCACATTTCGTTGTACACTTTTACCAAATGCCACGCCTGCACTACCATGGGACGCTCACCCCAGCTGCGCGAGGCACGGTGGTTGGAGTTCTGGGCGTACCAGTCGTCAGGATTAGAAGCAAATTCACGGGTAAAAACGGGTTTAGCAACCTCCACTGTATCCTTAGCCCAACCATACATTACATCGTAATTTTCCAAAACACCCTGCGAGTATTTACCGGCGGTAAACATATCGGCAGCCGAAAAACTACCAGGTTGCTCAGCACGAGCAATACCTATTGCCTTAAGCGAGAAATCAAGCGGGTAAACGGTTTCGTTGAGCACCGGCTCCCACATTAGTACGCTAGCGTGGTTGCGATCACGGCGTATCATATTGCGCACATCGGAGTACACGCGCTCGGGAAAAATACTGTCTTTTTTAGGCCAAAACTGCCACCCGGGCGTAGCCACAATCACAAACATTCCCAACTCATCGCAAGCATCCATAAACGAAGGATCCTGGGGGTAGTGCGCCACACGAATCACATTTACGCCCGCGTCCTTCAACTTTTTGGCATCACGCCAATGCTGTGAGTTAGGCATGGCGTTACCCACGTAAGCGTAATCCTGATGGCGATTCACACCAATCAGCTTATGCTCGTAGGGTTCATTATTCAAATAAAATCCATCGCGTCCACGCATCTCGATCTTACGCAAACCCACACGCGTCATCACGCCATCCACCGTTTTTTTATCGGCAATAATGCGCGACTGCACTTGGTACAGGTAGGGCGTTTCAGGCATCCACAGGTTAGGATTCTTCACGCTCAACTCCTGCTTTATCTGACGTTGCTCACCTGCTTTTAGCGAAAGCTTGGTTTCCGTTTTTTTAATCACTACTCCATTGCTATCGCAAATGTTGGTTTCTACCGTGACGCTTTGCGCCTTGCTGCCTTCGTTGATTACATCGGTAGAGACGGTAATGTCTGCCTGCTTTTTCGAAATATTTTTTTGCTGTACAAACACGCCGCCACCCGCAACTTTATCCACATAGTTAGGGTCAGTAATGTGTACAGGTGATGTTGCTACCAAGTAGGCATCACGGTAAATGCCGCCGTGGTAGGTAAAATCGAGCGTGTACTGCGACTTGCCGGGAGGGTAGCTGCGGTCGTTGCTGTTGTCCACCATTATCGCGACCACGGCACGTTCGCCGGGTACTACACCAAGGCTTGTGAGCTCAATGCTGAAGGGTAAATAACCGCCCAAATGCTCCTGCACCATCTTGCCATTGAAGTATATTTGGGTGCGCCCCATGGCTGCCTCAAAGTATAAAAAGACTTTCTTTCCTTTTAAGCTTTCGGCAAGCGTAAAATGCTTACGGTACCACGCCTTACCTTGGTAGTTGCGACCACCGCTGCCCTCAACAGGCATTAGCTCTACCGAGTGCGGCAGGCTGACAATTTCCCACGCTTCATCGTTAAACTTATCCTGCTCGGCACCCTGCACATCGCCCTTGTGATAACGCCAACCTACGTTGAAGTTGTATACCTCGCGGCCGCTGTTTTTCAACTCGTAAAAACCCGCTGAGGAGAAGTTTTTTTGACTCCGTCGAGCTTGCACTTCGTGCTGTGGTTGCGCAAAAGTTAATGTTGCAAGTGCAAGAAAAAGGATAGTTGTAAATAATTTCTTCATTATAATGAGATTATTGTTTTTTAGATTCACCCCCAACCCCCTAAAGGGGGCTATAACATACTGCGTTTGCCAGCAGCGTCATTGCGAGCGAAGCGCGGCAATCTCTCATTTTGCGCCAATGGCGCAATCATGAGATTGCTTCGTCGTTCCTCCTCGCAATGACGCATCGAGGCAAAAACTTATATAACCCACTGCGGTTATAGCCCCCTTTAGGGGGTTGGGGGTCACAGCTATTTTTCGCTATAGCTAAACGTATATTCGCCTGAACCCACCAACACCTTCGCTGCATCCAGCATCTTTACATTCTTTGCTTTTGCCAGCGGCTCGCCGTTGAGCAGCACGGCCTCATCGTACACGTAGGGTAAAATAACCGTTGCTGTGGCATTTACGGGCACGGTAACCTTGAGCGTAAACACGCTGTTTTCGCTTTTCCAATCCACCTTTATTTTTCCGTGAATGGAGTTGTACGCGGCCTTTACGTAGGTCAAATCGCCAACAGGATTTGGTGCTATGTAGAAGTGTTGGAAGCCCGGCTGCTTACTATCGGGGATAATGCCTGCCAGCGTATGGAAAAACCACTCTTCAATTTGTCCCATCATAAAATGGTTCCATGAGGCGCCGTTGCGCGGATCCCACTGCTCGGTGAGCGTGGTGAGTCCAAACTTAATTTGAAAGCCGTAGCCCGGCGAGTCGTAGTGGTTCAGCATTTCGTACATCACGTCATTGTAACCATTCCGCGCCAACGATTGGAAGAGATAGCGGTTGCCCACATCACCCGTGGTAAGGCGGTTGCCGTGCGCCTGAATATCCTTTACTATGTTGAGCAAAACGGCATCTTTGTACTGGGGTTCCACTATGTCCATAAATACGGGAATAGCGTTTGAAGCTTGGCTGCCTGTGCCGTATTGCTTGCTATCTACATCAAAAAATTTGGAGTTGAACGCCCAGCGAATATTTTCAGCAAGCGTGGTATACTTCTTTTCATAGTACTCCTTGCCCAACATGGTTGCGGCCTGCGCCGTGAGCTTGGCAAAGTAGTAGTAGTGCGCCGTAGCCGATAGCGCCACGGGTGTATTGCGCGAGAATCCTGCCACAAAATCGCCGAAATCATACCAGTCACCCAGACCATGCGATACCACGTAGCCTTCGGAGCGACTTGTAAGATAATCCACATACTTGCGCATTTCATTAAAGTAGTGCGCTATGAGCGTGCTGTCGCCGTAGTACTGGTAGTACATCCATGGCACCATTACCACTGCACCACCCCACTCGGGCGAGTCCGAAAAGCCCTCGTTATAGAGCGTAAAGTTGGTGTACTCGGGCACAATGCTTGGCACCATACCATTGGGCCATTGCGCGTCGGCCATATCCTGTAGCGATTTTGGAAAAAACTGCGTAAGGTTGTAGTTGTACAGTAAGCCGGGACCATTGAGGTGTGTTTGCTCCAGCCAGCCCAACTTTTCTCGCTGCGGACAGTCGGTAAACACGGCTTGCATGTTGCTTTTTATGGCATTATTGATGAGCCAATGGGTCTTGTTAAAAATCTCATTGGAGCATTCAAACTCGCCCGTTTCGGCTACGGAGGTGTAAATAAAGTTCGACTTTACATCAAGCAATACGGGCTTTTCACCGCCGCTTGTTTCGCGCTTCATATCCACATTTTCTACCTGCAAATACTGGTAGCCGTAGTACGAGAATCGCGGTGTCCACTCCTCAACACCATTGCCACGCAGCGTGTACTCATAGTAGTGTGGGCTACCTGTGCGCTTTTGGTTCACAAGGCTATCTTTGGTGAGCGATTCGGCAGGGTACAGCCTTACTACTTGCCCCGCCTTACCCTGCACTTTTATGGTAGGAAATCCCGAAAGATTTTGGCCCATGTCCAACACGTAGGTATTCTCCTTTGGGGTCAAAATTCGCTTTATGTCGTACTTTTTCATCACCTTTACAGGAGGCATGAGCTGCGCTTTCAGCTTACCTGTGGGCGACTCCTGCACCACTACGGGCTGCCAGCTGCTATCGTCAAAGCGGTGCGTATTCCAACCATCTTGCTCCAGCTCCGCGTTGTAATCTTCACCGCCAAAAATAGTATTGTAGGTAATGGGGCTGGGGGCATACTTCCATGAGTTATCGGACACCACAGTAGATGTACTACCATCGGTATACTCTACGTTCATGCGGAAAAACAGGGTTGGCGGACCGAAGCTGCGCAACAACTTTTGGTAGCGCTTAATTTCCGACACGTTGTAAAAACCGTTACCCAGCAACACTCCTACAGCGTTGGCACCGGGCTCAAGCAATTTTTCTACATCGTAAATATTGTAGTAAACGGTCTTATCATAATCGCTCCACATGGGAGCAAAAACGCTGCTGCCAACTCGCTTTCCGTTTATGGTCAACTCATAGTGACCCAATCCTGAAACATACACCATGGCGCGCTTTACCTGCTTTTTATCTACGCTGAAATTTTTGCGTAGCATAATGCTTCGCTTGGCTAGCGTGTCTACTTTTGCAAATAACGTATCGTGTCCGTACTTCTTGAATGGGGGAAGGTACACCTTTCCATCGGGCAGGTTGCTATCCGCTTTTTTTATGGCGCCAATCCAGCGCACGTTAACCTCGTTAATGGCAGGCGCCACATCCACCTGCTCCACGCTACCCCACTCCGTAGGTTTACCCGCGGCATCCCACGTCATCACGCGCCAGTAGTAGCGTTCTCCCGACCTCAACGTTTTTCCCTCATAGCCTACCAACTGGTTTTTGTCCGACTTCACCTCGCGACTATCCCACATATCACCCACATTCTTGCTCGCATTGGCCTTGCTCGACGACACTATAATGCGGTAGGCCGTTTGCCTATCGCCCTGCGTGGTTGATTGCAATTGCCAGCCAAAGCGAACCTGTTCAGGGCTCACCCCCATAGGGTTTTTCAGCATTTCGCAGGTAGGGTTTTTCACCTCCATAGCTTGCGCAAAAAAGCCGCAGGCAAGCGTGGCAAAAAGAAGGGTAACGCGGTAAAAACGGTTCATGGAATTCTATTTTTAGACAGGATTTACAGAATTAACAAGATATTTAATACTACAGCGTGGGATGTCATGCTGAGCCTGTCGAAGCGTGCGGCGTTGGCTTGAACGTAGTAGTCTACACGCACCCCTTCGACAAGCTCAGGGAGACAACGCACAAAAACCTGTTAATTCTGTAAATCCTGTCTTATTAAATTAAAAACTACATTGTCAATGTCGGTGTTTCCTGTGGTTTTTCGCTTTCAACACAGGCCTTTTTCTCCTCCTCCAGTATGCGCTCGGCAGCCTTTTGCAGTACCTTCAGCTGGCTTTCGGTAATCATAAAAACGGTACCGTGCTTATGATTTTTCGGCACGCTAATTTTGTCCGAAACATCTGTGAAAGTCTTGAAGTCGCTTGTAAAATGAGCGCCGAAACGGTATTGCTTGTAAGCATCGTAGTAAATCAGCCAACCGCCATCAACTTTTACCCACGTTGGACCTTCCGAGTATTCGGGGGCAAATGATTCGGTTTCGTTGCTCCACGGTCCTGTAGGAGTTTTTCCAAATGCCAAGTGCAGGTTGCTGTAGCCCGGCTTGCGGTTGTCCTTCACCGCCAACACGTAATCGTCCTTGCCTCGCTTCATTACTGCACCGTCTATAGAGTTGTAGCCCGGATCATAGAAAAGCGCGGCAGGAGTATACGTCTTGAAATCTTTGGTAGTGGTGTAGTACTGCCGTTGCGAGCCATCGAATCGCACGGGGCTAGCCGATGCCCACGCTATGCTGAACTCGTTACGATCCTCATCGTAGAACAATTCCGGAGCCCACACATTGCGAAACGTGGTGTCGTAATCATTCACCACTATATGCTGCTGCGGTGACCAGTTAACCAAATCCTTGGAATGGGCATATCCAAAACCGTCGTCATCCTTCCAACTCGAGGTCCACACCAAGTGAAAAGTGCCATCGGGACCAACAACAATGGATGGGTCGCGCATTACCTTTTGCGTACCTACTTCGGGGCGCAAGAAAGTAGTGGGGCCAAGGTCTGTCCAGTGGTAGCCATCGCGGCTGTAGATAAAGCGCAAACCACTATCGGCAGGCTCGCGAAAGCCCGTCATGACGTAGATGTTGCGGGGTTCGTTTTTCGTTCCGCACGAAGCGAAAAACGCGGCGCAAAGAAGGAGGAAAAGTATTTTTTTCATAAGAACTATTCTTTTCAAATTTGTAGACTAACCCTAACAGGGATTTAAACCCTGTTAGGGTATGGGGTAAGCAACGTGGGTTGTCATACTGAACTTGGCGAGGCCTTGCGGGTAGCTATCCCCCGCTGGCGGGGGTGGTCGAAGACCGGGGGTGGAGGTGCTTCCGCGTGAAACTTCCACCCCCGCCTTTCAGGCACCCCCGCCAGCGGGGGATAGTCCGCACACACTGCCCACTGCTACCTTTAAACCGTATCCAATATAAGCACCCAGTCGTTACCCTCTTGAGGTTCGGGAACAGGCGTGGTAAATGTGGCTACGCCCTCATTTTTCACCTTACCTATTTCAACGGTTTCACCGTTGCGAGGGTTGAACCATGAGGCCTTAACTTCGGCTCCTTTTATTTTACCCATGTTTACCTTCACATCGCCACCCATGTAGGTGTACAGGAAGGCGTATGTTTCGCCGCGGGTACCCTGAATGTGTTTGTATTTTTCACCTTGATTGGCTACCAGCGAAGAATCAGGAATACGCTCCAGAAATGGGCGTGACAACATCAGATTTTTCAAGTACTGCATTTGCGCACCACCTTCAGCGTTGAGCGCATCAGTCCACAGCGTAGTTGCGTTGTAGGCGCCTGGCATTTTCTCGCCGGGCTGCAACATTTGCATTAGCGAGGTGTGACCGTAGGTATAACCAAAGCCTCCGGCAAATACCGACCAGTAGCCGTAACGGCGCACATCCTCGGCTTTCCACAGCGGCTGCGGCATGTCCTTTTTGTAGTCGGCAGGACGCAGGTGCTTGTACTTATCCAGGTGCCAATCGTGCAGGCCGTAAGGGATTTCTTCATATGAAGGCTCACCATCAACCGTCGGTTTTGTGGGGACCAAGTTGTAGTCAATGGTGATGTGCTTCCAGGTATCCTGACCTATGCGGTTAGGATCTTGCTCGTAGGTGCGGTGACCGGATTGCACCATGTTAAAGTCCAGCCACGGCGCGTTGTGGAACCACTGGCTTGAGCGCGAACGACCAAATGGGTGGAATGTAATGAGGTGGTTGGGCGCGTATTCGCGCAGCGTATTACCAATGATATTCCATGTTTCTGTAGAATCGGTACCCATGATATCACCGCCGTTGAGCCATATCACGTTATTGCAGTCGGCGTAACGCTCGGCAAGGAATTTAGCGTAAGCAGCCGCCTGTTCACGGCTCACCTTACCCTCCTTTACGTTGGTACCCCACACGGGAACAATAGCCATATAAATACCTTTTGATGCTGCCAAGTCCACAGCATAATCAAGGTGATCCCAGTAGTCATACTGCACGGAATCCGTAGGATCATTACCTTCGGTAATCAATGGACGTGAAGCGTCTCTATCAATCACCGCCTTGTGTCCGTAGGCATCTTTAACATTGAGTCCGTGCAAAACCGAGGTTTGAATCACATTAAAACCAAGCTGACGACGGTTTTCCAAATATTGCTCCGTTTGCTCACGGTTGAGCTTATGCAGCAGCCAACCGGTATCACCCAGCCACATGAACGGCCTACCATCGGCCGTTACCAAAAAGTGGTGGTTGTCCGACACTTTAAGCGCCTGTATTTCCGATTTCTTATCACCCGAAGAGCAGGCGGCAAGCATAGTAGCGGCAATAACCGCAGCAAAGACTTTCAGCTTCATTTGTTTACTATTTTTGAGTTACTGTTTTCAAATTGAACCGCGGAAACACAGAGAGCACAAGAATACTAATGCCAACCATGCCCTCTTGCGCTCTCTGAATTCTTAAGGGCATTTTTTGTTTTAAAAGAGAGGTTGAAAAAACGGAGGTTGGTGTACAAGTACAACAAAAACAACTTGTACTACTGGACCTTTACGTTCTCACGTCTCCATGGTTAATTAATTTTATAAAGAACTTAAAGAGCAAAGTTAGAAAATTGCCCGGATAATACAAGGCTTGGCAAGGAAAGATATTGTATAGTGTACAATAAGGCCTACCGCAAGCAACTCGGCGCGCTCAACAAGCTAATGAACTCAAAAATTTACTTGATACTATTATACAACACCCTAAATAATCTGAGAAACGACTAACAAATGCTAAAAGGGAATAATCGGCAACTAAATGTGCTATCTTTGTTAAAATTATTACAGAATTCCAAACCATTAAAATTTTATTGCCATGAAAACACTTCGCAACATCGCGCTATGCATGGCGGGGCTACTGCTCGCCGCTTCATGCGCATCTACGCTTAAGGTTACCAGCGACTACGATCACAGCGTTGATTTTACCACGCTAAAAACCTACTCAATGTTCAAATCAGAAGCAACTCCTTCAGTTAGCGAACTTAACCGCGACCGCATTACCAACGCTATTAAGGCTGAACTTAATAAGAAAGGGTATGAGGAAGTGGCTGAAAATGCAGACTTTTTGGTTAACGTTAACGCCGTTTCAAAAACAAAGTTAGACCTCAGCTCTAACACCGACTACTACGGCTACGGTGGCGTTGGTCGCCCGTACGCTTGGGGAGCTGGTGGCAATATAGGTTCGTCAACTACCAACTTCAACGTTGATACCTACAAGGAAGGCTCACTTATTATTGATTTCATTGACGCCAAGGACTCAAAAATGATTTGGGAGGCTACCGGTAACGAGGAAATTGACAGCGATGTAAAGAATCCTGATCAAGCTGTTTCCGATGCAATTGCTCAAATTCTTGCTAACTTCCCACAGCAAGGCGTGGCTATGCCTGCTCCCGCTGCTAAATAAGAAGCAAGAGGTTTTATAAAAAGTAGAGCAAGAAGCACCAACTTCTTGCTCTACTTTTTTTGTTTTTACTCATGTTACTTTAGCTTGACCCAAAGTAACGTAGAAAAGAAAGAAACTTTTTTCATACTTGAATCAAAAAAATGAAGGGTGACCGTTTTTGATCACCCTTTACTGTTCTTCACTCTTTCAAAAAGATTCTTATTTCTTTCTATCCAAAAACAGATACCCATACACAGCACCAACCAAGCCTGCCCCGCCCACAAGGTTACCCAACGTGGCAGGCAGCAAATTACTCACCACGAAATCTCCCCAAGCAATATCCGCTCCGGAGTAGATAGCAGCTGGAACAAAGAACATATTAGCAATGGAGTGTTCATATCCTAAAGTAACGAAAAGCATCACCGGAATCCAAATACCAATGCACCTACCAATGATATCTTTGGCGGCATACCCCATAAACATGCCCAGGCATACCAACCAGTTGGCTCCGATTCCTTTAATAAATACCGTCCAGAAATCCATATTCACTTTGGCAACAGCCAGGCGATGCAAGTATCCCTGCCATGGTTCGTTGTCCAACATGCCTACGCTGCTCGACATTAGATAGGCAACCACCTGTGTCCCCATAAAATTAAACAGGTAAGAAAGAATAAGGAACTTAGCAAAGATACCTATTTGGATGCGTCGCTGCATCAAAGGAAGCGTAAATGCAGCACAGTCGCTGGTAAACAAGTCGGCTCCGGTAATAGATACTATTATCAGTCCGATGGGAAACAAAGCCCCTGCCACAAACTTAATCAGTCCGGGATTTTCTGCTCCCATGCCGGGCATTCCGCCGGCCACCATCACCGTAAGCAAGCCGCCAAAAGCGATAAAAACACCACCCAGTATAGCAATGATAGCAAATTTTGTCACCGAAAGGCCACTCTTGTAAACACCCGAAGCCGCAAATTCAACAACTATCTCTTTAGGAGAAATATAATTCATAGATAGATAATTTCAATTTTAGGATACAAAGATACGCAGTATTCAGACAGCCCTATTCGCCTGAGGCTACAAATGATGCATGAGCGTTCAGGCAGGGTTACACCTACAAAAACGCACAGCCTCTACTCACACAACCTCTCGCATGCAGGCGCAGCCTGCTCCCATAGACCGACCGAGGTAAAACCTACGGCCGAACATCCGTGCCATTTCACAGCCTCTGACGAACGGGGTCGTGGAGCTAAAGGAAAAATCCTTATTTTCGGGATGCTCAAGCGAGGTGATAAAGTTTACCCAACTTGTCAAAAACTGCTCTGTAAGCGAGCTACTGCCCATTATCAAGGGCCGTAGTTTATTCCGATGGTTTTAAGACCTACAACAGCCTTGTTAACTACGAGTATAAAAGTACTATCGCGTCAAGCACGGCGAAAATGAATTTGCCGATGGATACAAACAGATTAATGGAATAGAGAACTTCTAGGAGCTATGTAAAGTGCGTCTAGCAAAGTTCAGAGGAGTACATAAACACACATTCTATTTACACATTAAAGAGTGCGAGTTTAGGTACAACTATCGAAACCTAAATATTTATCTAATTTTACTCATGGGTTTGAACCAAAAAAATAAACATTTCATAACCCTTTAACTCTTGCACGGTTGCATGTACGCGCTCCTGCGTGTCAAACTTCAGTATATTGTTGTTGGCAATAGCTGGAATAAAACCCTCTGGCAATATTGTACTTCCGCGTTCCAGCAGGCGCCACAGCCTTTTAAGTTCGCAAACATTGCTGGTGTAGGTCAATAGGTAGTAGCCGTTACTCTCACAATATTCTCTTCCAAATTGATGTGCACATCTTCTTCCCTTCTTCTTTTTTAGCAGTTCCTCTTTAATTGCGACAGTAGCAATCTTTGTGTGTTTATTGGCAAGATTGTTATGATTTATACTTTCAGCGCAATCATCATCGTGTTTATATCTACTCTTAAACTGCCTAAGGTTTTCATCTGTTCCTTTAAGGTACAATCGTGACCAATAATTTGAAATAACAATAGTAATCCATAAAACAGATGCCACAATGATGGTACCCCAAATATTACTATCAACATATCCTTGGGATAAGGAATTATTGTTTTTATTGAAATCGAACCGAAGTAGTTTATAATCTTCTAGCTCTAGTCCACAAATCGACGGAGAGAAATACGGCATCCAATGCATAGAGTCCATAATATCCAAGGCAAGACAGATCAATAAAAAAAATGACGGTATGAAAACAGACCACCCGATTAATAGTGTTACTATTTTATGAAAAGTACGATGTTGCCCCTCTTTCTCCCGTATCATTCTTATTTCTTTTAATAAGGGTCTATTTATTTCGGATAGAGACCTATATGGACCATGCCGTTTTGTTGTTGGAAAAAGCATGTTATTAAAACATATGCCATAAAAAATATATCTTTTTACATTTATACTCTTATTTTGAGTGAGCGAGAGAATTTTTCCTATCGTGAAGTTCTCCGACCTACTACAAATTAAGAGCCAGAATGAAATTATAAAAAAAGCAATTGCCATTAAGATTAAAATATCATTCGAACTGATTTTTACACCGATCAATGGAATGTTAATGTACTGAGAATCAATATAATTACGAATCATATTATTTCGTAATTCTTTAGAAATAATATTTTCTTCTCTGCAGGAAAAATCCTCCACCCTTTTTGTGAATGTCCTAACGAATGTATCATATGTAAATATTGTATCTAATGATAGTTGCCCCTCTGTTATCAAAGTATCTACAATTTCAGCATTTTTTAATTCTCTAATTTCCTTTACAGATAATGTTATAGCGCCATTTTGCTTCATCGAATTCAACTTTTTCTGAAGGGTTGAATCAGAAAGAAAACCGATATTGATGTCCTCTCGTAAGTCAATATTGGCCTTTCGAAAAAAACCAATATCATACGAAAAATAACTGTTGAACAAAGCTATTATGGTAATGACTGCTATGACAATCATCGCAGAGTAAGCCCAAAATGATCGAGCTGTCGCTTTATGAGCCATTCGCACATATAAATCCGCTTGCGCATAATGATCATTAAACGGATATAGTACTGGGTTTAGAGATTCGCTACTTTCATTTTTCATGGTCATTTTTAGGAATTTAGTGATACAACTACTCGTTTTAGCAAAAATAGCGTTGTTTTTCTTACGCGCTGTATATTAGCGCGTTTTTAACAATAAGAAAAGGGATGTTAGACATACTATCTAACATCCCTTTTAACCTTTGTGGAGCGTATCGGAGTCGAACCGATGACCTCTTGCATGCCATGCAAGCGCTCTAGCCAACTGAGCTAACACCCCGTTAAAGAGAATGCAAAGGTAAAAAAATATTTGTAAAAAAGTGGGGCAATAAAAAAATTTACTACCTTTGACACTATACAGCATGCAAATTTTGGTGCACAAATCATTACAGCGCCTTAATTTTAAATTAATTATGCAAAACTTCAGCAACATAGTAGTAAAAGTCGTCAACTTAATTATTCTCGGTGGTGTCGTCAACATTACCAAGAAAAATGAGGCTTTTTACCTTGCTGAATCAAAACACAAATAATCACTCATAAGCATTAATTTGCTTTTGGGAGTTTACCGACAAAGCGAATGAAAGCCTCGATGTTTCGAGGCTTTTTTATTTGGAGTAAACAGAAAAAGAGAGCCTAACTTTAGTAAAAAAAGCATATTACAATATTTGATTATTTTTTATCTGTGTATCAGATGTTAGCATTACAATATTTTATCCATAAAAACGAGAAAAAGCGTACCTTTGCACCTTTGAAAACAAGAACACTAAGGCTTCGAAAGTAGTTGCAAACAAATGAGTTATTATTTAAACCGAGCTATTGCAAGCTACATATTAAGACTACATTTAGTCAAGAAAATTCCGAGTTTTCCTGTTATTTTGTAAGATTAAACGACTATTGAACACTTCTAATATTATGAAAATCAGTCTTCGCAGCGCAACTTCAACCCAAGGCCGCCTTATGGCAGGCGCCCGCAGCCTGTGGCTGGCTAACGGCATGAAACCCGAGCAAATGGGTAAGCCCGTTATTGCCGTGGTAAACTCCTTTACCCAGCTGGTACCGGGACACGTGCATTTGCATGAAATAGGGCAGCGCGTAAAGGCCGAAATAGAAAAGCGCGGATGCTTTGCCGCCGAATTTGATACCATAGCTATTGACGACGGTATAGCCATGGGGCACAGCGGTATGCTGTACTCCCTACCCTCACGTGACCTGATAGCCGACAGCGTGGAGTACATGTGCAACGCGCACTGCGTGGACGCTATGGTGTGCATAAGCAATTGCGACAAAATTACGCCGGGCATGCTCATGGCAGCCATGCGCCTCAACATTCCCACCATATTTGTATCAGGCGGCCCTATGGAAGCCGGCGTGGTGGACGATAAAACCTACGACCTTATTGATGTAATGGTAATGGGGGCCGACGAAAGCGTGAGCGAGGAAGTGCTGAAGCGCGTTGAGAACGGCGCTTGCCCCACCTGCGGCTCTTGCTCGGGCATGTTTACCGCCAACTCCATGAACTGCCTCAACGAGGCTATTGGCATGGCGCTACCGGGCAACGGCACGGTGGTAGCTACGCACGCCAACCGCGTTAAGCTGTTCGAAAAAGCAGCCGATCGCATTGTGGAGATGGCTATGGACTACTACGGCAACGGCAACACCGACGTGCTGCCCCGCAGCATTGCCACCCGCGCGGCATTTCTCAACTCTATGACGCTGGATATCGCCATGGGCGGGTCGAGCAACACCGTGCTGCACCTGCTGGCTATAGCGCAGGAGGCAGGCGTAGATTTTTCAATGAAAGACATTGATATGCTTTCGCGAAAAACGCCCGTGCTGTGTAAAGTAGCGCCCAACACCAAAAACTTTTACATTCAGGATGTAAACCGCGCTGGAGGAATCATGGGCATTATGTCCGAACTCAACCGCGGGGGGCTTATAAACACCTCCGTAGCCCGTGCCGATGGGCTGACTTTAGGTAAGGCTATTGAAAAGTATGATATAACGAACCCCAACGTAACGCAAGAGGTGGTTGACTTGTACTCAAGCGCACCGGGCGGAGGTAGAAACCTGACCATGGGTTCGCAAAGTTCTACCTATAAAACGCTGGATAGAGACCGAGTCAACGGTTGCATTCGCAGCATGGCCAGCTGCTACACCACCGAGGGCGGGCTAGCCGTACTGTTTGGCAACATTGCTGCCAACGGCTGCATAGTAAAAACTGCCGGCGTAAGCGAAAAGATATTTCACTTTGAGGGAACGGCCAAAGTGTTCGAATCGCAGGAGGATGCTTGCGATGGAATACTTGGCGGCAAAGTGCAGGCAGGCGATGTGGTAGTGGTACGCTACGAAGGTCCGCGCGGCGGTCCCGGTATGCAGGAAATGCTCTACCCCACTTCGTACATCAAAAGTAAGAAGCTGGGCGAGGCTTGCGCCCTCATTACCGACGGACGTTTTTCGGGTGGCACATCGGGATTATCCATCGGGCACGTTTCGCCCGAAGCGGCAGCAGGAGGCGAAATCGCCCTGCTACGCGATGGCGACATTATTACCATAGATATTCCAAGCCGCAGCATTAACGTGAAGCTTTCCGACGAAGATTTGGCTAAACGTAAGGCGCAGGAAGCCGCACGCGGCAAGCAAGCCTACACGCCCATTTCGCGTAAGCGTGAAGTAAGCAAATCGCTCCGCGCGTACGCCAGCATGGTTAGCTCCGCTGACAAAGGTGCCGTAAGACAAATATAAATTGACAATTGGACGCTAGGATATGCGCAGGCTATTCTCCGCTGGCGGAGGTGCCCGCAGGGCGGAGGTGGAAGTTTAGCCTTACAACCATCATCCACCCCCGGTCTTCGACCACCCCCGCCAGCGGGGGATAACGCTCGATGACATGTATTGCTAAAATTTTAGACTTTTATAAAACGAGATATTATGAAAAAAGTAAACGGCAGCGAAGCCCTTATGCTATCGCTGATAGAGGAAAATGTTGATACTATTTTTGGGTATCCGGGCGGACAAATTATGCCCGTATATGATGCCCTGTATAATCACACCGATAGGCTGCACCACATACTCACCCGCCACGAGCAGGGAGCGGCACATGCAGCGCAGGGTTACGCACGCGTTAGCGGCAAGGTAGGCGTGTGCATTGCCACATCGGGTCCTGGCGCCACCAACCTTATTACCGGTATAGCCGATGCTATGGTTGACTCTACACCCATAGTGTGCATTGTTGGACAAGTAGGTTCACACCTGCTGGGTACCGACGCCTTTCAGGAAACGGACTTCATTGGTATATCCATGCCTGTAACCAAGTGGAACTACCAAATCACCAGCGCCGACGAAGTTGCGCACATTATGGCAAAGGCATTTTACATTGCGCGCACCGGTCGTCCCGGCCCCGTACTTATTGATTTTACAAAAAATGCGCAGCTGGGCGAGTGTGAATTTCACTACGAAAAATGTCGCTACATACGCAGCTATATTCCTGTTCCGCAAGTGGATCAAAGTGAAGTGGATACCGCAGCAAAACTGATTAATGAGGCTAAAAAACCTTTTGCCCTCATAGGTCAAGGTGTAACTTTGGCCAACGCTGAAAAGGAGGTGGTAGCGTTTTTGGAAAAGGCCAATATCCCCTTTGGCTGGACGCTGCTGGGAAAATCAGCCATACCTGCCAACCACCCACTCAACATGGGTATGCTGGGTATGCACGGCAACTACGCGCCCAACAAAAAAACCAACGAGTGCGATGTGCTTATTGCCATTGGCATGCGCTTTGACGACCGCGTAACCAGCGATGTTAACACCTACGCTAAGCAAGCCAAGGTGGTTCACCTTGAAATAGACAAGGCGGAAATAAGCAAGATTATTAAAGCCGATGCCCCCGTGTTGGGTAGCGTTAAGGATAGCCTACCGCTGCTTACACAGGCTGTAAATGCCACTAAGCATACCGAGTGGATTGACTCATTTAAACCCTTTTGTAAAGAAGAAGTTGACAAGGTAATTAATCCCCTACTGCATCCCGCAAGCGGCGCTATCACTATGGGTGAAGCCGTAAGCAAGGTAAGTGAAAAAACCGCAGGCAACGCTATTTTGGTTACCGACGTAGGTCAACAACAAATGATAGCGGCACGCTATTTCAACGTAAACCAACCACGCTCGGTAGTTACCTCAGGCGGCTTAGGTACTATGGGCTACGGGTTACCGTCGGCTATGGGTGCAAAAATGGCTGCGCCCGACCGTGAGGTGGTGCTGTTTGTAGGCGATGGTGGCATACAAATGACCATACAGGAGTTGGGCACTATTATGCAGGAAAATATCGGCGTAAAGATTGTGCTGCTCAACAACGGATTTCTTGGCATGGTACGCCAATGGCAGGAGCTGTTCCACGATAAGCGCTACTCAAGTACACCGCTTGTTAGCCCCGATTTTGTGAAGGTTGCCGAGGCATACAACATCAGCGGCAAGCGCGTAATCGACCGCAAGGATTTGGACGGCGCTATTGACGAAATGCTGAAGCACAAAGGCCCGTACTTACTTGAGGTAGGTGTGCAGCCCGAGGGAAATGTTTTCCCCATGATTCCCGGCGGAGCACCGTTAGATAAGATTCGATTTGCATAAATCGATTTGTGATTGCTCGACATGCGATTTGCGAAAATACATGTAGGCACATCAAGATTTGTAATTTGTAAATAAAAAGAATTATGGAACAAGAATATACTATCACCGCGTTTACCGAAAACGCCGTTGGTTTGCTCAACCGCATTACCATTATTTTTACCCGCAGGCACATAAATATTGAAAGCCTTACGGTATCGGCATCTGCCCTGAAAGGGGTACACAAGTTTACCATTGTAGTAAACACTACCAAGGAGCAAGCCGAAAAAATTGTAAATCAAATTGCCAAGTTGGTAGAAGTGGTAATGAGCTTTTACCACACCAACGATGAAATAGTTTACCAAGAACTCGCGCTATACAAGGTACCCACTCAAGCCCTGCTTGAAGGCAAGAAAGTGGAGGAAATTGTGCGTACACATGCGGCGCGCATACTTGAGGTAACACCCGATTTCACCGCCGTTGAACTCACGGGCTACAAGCACGAAATTGTAGAACTGTTTAAAAGTTTGGACAACGCCTGCGGCGTACAGCAGTTCACCAGCTCAGGCCGCATAGCCATCCACCGTGGCAAGCATGAGGTGCTTACCGACCACCTTGCCATGTTGGCCGCAGCCAACGGCAGCGAAAGGATAGAAAAGGTAAGCGGAAAGGCTTGGGAGTAAAATTGATTTTTCATTTTTAAGGGAGAGTAATAAAAACGTATATTACTCTCCCTTAATTCATTATATTTTTATAATCAAATTTGACTACTCTTTTTTGATTATTTTTATTATATTTGTTTTATGAAATCTACCATTCCAATTATAAAGGGTGTACACCCCGGCATAATTCTTGAACGAGAACTCAAGTTACGCCACGTTCAAAAAGGACGCTTTGCTATTTCCATTGGGGAATATCCACAAATACTGGGTGATGTTACCAAAGGAAAACGTCGCATGAATGCCGCTTTATCGCTAAAAGTAGAAAAGGCTCTGGGATTTGAAGAGGGCTACTTTATGATACTACAAGCCTACTACGACATTGCAGAAGAGAAAAAGAAGCAGGTTAAGGGTAATCATCCCGATTTATCTAAAATTCGTCCTGTCGTTTTTTGGGACACCGACATAAACACAATTGACTGGGAGAAACAAAAATCCGCTGTTATTAGTCGTATTTTTGAACGTGGGAGCAGGCAAGAAATTTTAGAGATAATTTGCTTTTACGGCAAAGACGAGGTCAACAAAACACTAAGTAGCCACAAGAGATTGTCACCCGTTATTGAGCAAAACAGAAGCGAGTATTTATAATGAGCTTATACTACAACACGGTTACCGCGCTACTACATTCTACTCTCAAGAAGTTAATGGGTGCCAAAGAATTTCTACCCTTTCGACTTGTGGGAGGAACAGCACTCAGCTTGCAACTTGGACATCGAGAATCTGTAGATATTGACCTCTTTACCGATGCCGAGTACGACAGCATAGATTTCGCAGCAATTGACAAATACCTGCGCGAGAATTTTCCATATGTGGACACGAACGATATCCCTATAATTAGTTTCGGCAAAGCATACTACATCGGAACAAACGCAAAGCACTGTATCAAACTTGATGTTTACTACACAGACAAATTTATTCGTCCTATTGTAGAAGTTGACAAAATTCGCCTTGCCCACATTGAAGATATTATTGCCATGAAAATAGATGTGGTGCAGTATGGTGGACGCAAAAAGGACTTTTGGGATATTCACGAGTTGCTAAGTTCCTATTCGTTGGCATCAATGCTATCATTGCACAAGGAGCGCTATCCCTATTCTCATGATAGAAAACAAATTCTCGAAAATTTTACCGACTTTGAAAATGCGAGCAATGATTTTAATCCCATTTGTTTGCGGGGGAAACATTGGGAGGTCATAATGCTGGATTTGATGGACGAGAGAAAGAGGAGGCTAAAATAAAGCAGCGAGCAACTTTAAAGATTGCTCGCTTTTTTGTTTTGTTACTTTTTCATTAACTCCTCTATCTTTTTCTCCAACTCTTTTCCTCGTAAGTTTTTGGCAACTATTACGCCATCAGGGTCAACAAGTAGAGTGGTCGGATAACCACTTACATTATACAAATTTTTAATGTTGTTGCTCGGAGTGGACATTATCTGAGGCCAGGTAATACCATGCTTATCTATCAGTTTTTTCAACGCCCTATCTTGGCTATCGCCTACAATACCTAAAAATTCAACTTCTGACTTATCTAACCTCTCGTAGAGCGCCTTAAGGTTAGGAAGGTCTCCTATACAAGGTCCACACCAAACGGCCCAAAAATCAAGCAATACATATTTCCCCTTATAGTCGTCCAACGAAATAGTATCGCTGGTCATAAAATTTTTGCCGTTAAACGTAGGCGCCTTAAAGCCCATCTGAGAAGAATAAATTTGGTTTTGTTTTAAGTCAATTTGCTCTACCTGTAACGCATCTTTTGCTCTATTTATACCCTTAATTCTATAAACCTCATTATCAACCACTAAATATTCTCCTTGCCTAACTACATAATTCCATGCCGCTTTTTCGCCTTTTTGTGCATCGCTCACAAACACTAAATATGGTTGATCATGAAGCAGGTTAGGGGAGAAAATAGCCACCTCATGCCCCTTTAAATCAACTATAGCATATTGCAAAAAGCAGATGCAAACATATTATGCTCTGTCACATATCCAACCAACATGGGGACTTTTCTCTGAACAATTTCACCATTAAATAAACGCTCATACGATATCTCTATAGAGTGCTTCATATATAGCAAATCCTTACCAAAATAATTACCGTCGCCCAATTCTATTGGTTCAAAGGCGACATCATCGCTAAAATCAAGGTTATTATTTGCATCAATTATCATCATCGTTTTTCCGGATACATCTTTTCCAAATGCAAAAGCAACCTGTGATTTTATCGGGCACTTGGACAATGCCAGCGTGTCCGGCCAAACCCATGTTTGCTGCAACTTCTTATAAAACTCCAAAGGCATATTGCCCTGCAAATAATTTTGGTACACTGTTTGGTATATATCCAAATCAATATCTCCAACCTTTACATCTGACCATACAGTAGGGACTCCTTTAGCATATAAGTGGGTTACTCGCCAAGGATCATCAGGGCTACTATCGTAGGGAGCCACACCTCCAAATTGTACTCCTAGAACTGATCCATTTTTGATGGTCATTGGTAGCTCTATCACGTCTTGCGACAGCCCGGAAAACGCACACAGCATGGCACACGAGAATGAGAAAATGATTTTATTTTTCATCTTAATAGAATTAGGTGATTCGCATATATATATAAATTTCTATTTGTCAATGTTTTAAATACAACCACCAATGTTAACTTTAGTTGGTGGCCAAAAGGAAAAAATAAAAGAACGTGTGAAATATCGTGTCTACCGAGATTTTCTACCAAGCATCAAAAAAATAAGGCAACTATATACCAAGATACACCAAGTTTTAAGAGCAGATAATTCTTAATACCATGTAAATAGCAAATGACAATAAAGAAGCAAATACAACGATTAAAGAAATATTTTGAAATTTTATTTTCTTTTGGATTTTATCCTCAGGTTCACATACATTATAATCAACAGCCCGTTGATTTTTGTTTGCTTCTTCTACTTCCTTTTGGAGTATCTTTAATAGAACAGCATGACGTTGTGCATGATTGTATACAACAATACCGAGCATCAGGATACCAAGTGATAGTAGAACAGTCGAAAGAAGAAATACCACCCGAATACACATTGTTGGGTATTGTGCTTCATGGAGAGAAAGAATTATCGCGAGCATACTGGAAGCTACAAGTAGAATGTGTTGAAAAAACATCGCTATTGTTTCAGAAGATTGATTATTTAAGTTCTTAAGCGTATCCGTACCCGGGATGTATTTTTTAGTATTCATAAGTCAATTTTAGTTTGTCAAATATAGCAAATGTTCTACGTTTAATTAGCGTTTTATTACAGATAAGTTCTTTTAAGCTACGCATCTTTGATTTTTCTTTGCGATGGTAAACAAAAGGTTCATATCGGTGTTAGACTTACTTGATAGCTTTCAGAGTGAAGCCAGCTGTATCAAACAGCTGATGGAGCTTCGTTGGAAAGATGGCGTCGTAAGTCCATTCGATGAAAACTCGGTAGTTTACATGTGTGAAAATGGCAAGTTTAAGTGCAAGAATACAGGAAAATACTTTAACGCTAAAACAGGAACTATATTTGAAAGCACTAAGATTTCGTTGAGAAAGTGGTTTTTGGCAATTTACTTGATGTGTAACCATAAGAAAGGGATTTCATCAGCACAGTTAGCAAGAGATATACACGTAACGCAGAAAACCGCTTGGTACATGCTGCAAAAGATAAGGGAGTGTTTTACCGATAAAAGTATGCAGCTGTTGGTTGGCGAAGTTGAAATGGATGAAACCTTTGTAGGCGGTAAGAATAAGAATAGGCACAGGGATAAGAAAGTAAAAAGATGTCAAGGTAGAAGTTTCAAGGATAAAACGCCTGTGTTTGGCATGTTAGAAAGATGCGGAAAAATGGTAGCAAAGGTAATACCTAACACCAATAGAGAAAGTATCTACCCGATAGTCAAGCAGCATGTAGAGTTAGGTACTAAGGTATTTACTGACGAATGGCATGCTTACAACAGTTTAAATTATGAGTATGAACGTAAATTTGTTGACCACGGAAAAGGACAGTACGTAAATGAGGATATTTACACGAACAATATTGAGGGCTCATGGAGCATACTAAAGCGAATGATAATCGGTATTTACCACTCCACCAGTAAAAAACACTTACAGCGATACGTAAACGAGTTTGTTTACCGCTACAATACAAGAAAAATGAGTGATGGAGATAGGTTCATTAACTTTTTTAGTAGTTTTGAGAAACGAATAACGCACCACCAAATAGTAGAATCCTATGCCGCCTGATAAAGACAAGAAAGCCGAGGAGCTTTCACAGTTCAACCAAGTCCTCAAAAAGATATTAGAACATAAACATAAAAAGAAAACCAAGAAACATGAAAGCGATAATACAAAAAAAAGTCAAGAAAAACTTTTTCCTGACTCTTGATGGTGCTCCAAAAGAAACTATAGATTCTATTGAAATAAGATTTTTTGGTATTCTTATTTACTCTCTTTATTAGGTTCTTGAAATAGGTCAAATGAATTTACATGTCCAGATAATGATTGAAATTTACCTTCATTAAAAAAGGCTACTACAATTTCATTATCTTTTCTTAATAACCTTGTAACTGTAAGTTTAATTGTTGGCTCTGTTTTTAGGCAAACAATATCACCTTCTTTGAATTTTGTTTCCATAACTTTAAGTATTTAGTTTCTACAAATATATGGAAATAAAGCGAATAAAAAAGCCACCAATGTGGTGACTTAAAGAAAATGAAATAAATAGGTTATTGTAATTTAATTGCCATGCCCGATATTTTATACCCTTTTACAGTTAAATATTTTGTTGAAGATGGGTTTCGGTCAATAAATACTTGATATTTAATGTTTATAATTCCATTTGCTCCTAAACTTTTTGCGTCCATTATAAAAGAATTAAGAGCATTATCAAAAGTAGCCATTTTATATTCTCCAAACTTAGCATATTTTACAGTATATCCACGCTTATCATATTCAGCTGGTTTTAATATGACATATCCGTTTTCTTCAAAATGGTCAAGGCTTGCAATGGGAGTGTAATCTTTATGAATAGTGTTTGATTCTGTAATAAAAAATCCATCATTCATATATTTTGCGTAGTCAATGTAATATGATACAGAAACGTATGGTATTTTCACGCAACTTGTTAATGATAAACATGCAAAAACTAATATGATAATTGTCTTTTTCATAGTTTGATTATTGTTTTACGTATTCATTATAGTAACCACTTCCAGTAGATGGCGTTCTTTTTAAAGTGCCACTATTTTTCAAATTAAAACTTTCAGATTTACTACAATCGGAGTGTTTTATAGTAACTATTTTTGAATTTTCATCATACGTGTATGTACCTTGATGGTCATAGGATTTAATAACGCTATTTCTTGTACAGTAAATTTCAAAGTTGGTGTTATCCATGAAGTGTATTACTTCATAACAAGTACCACCATATACGATACGAGCAGCAAAATCATCTGTTTGCCACTTTGTGCCTTTGAAAATGCTGTCTTTAGAAACAGTCACTGATGAATCATCATCTTTGGAACAAGATGATATAGTTAGGCTAAAAATAGCCATTAGTAAAATTGCAAAATTCTTTTTCATGTTTTTATGGTTTTAGTTAAACATTTCGAGGTTAAATGCTACTGTTTACTAATTCCACAAAAAACAAAAGCGTGGAACATCACTTATTGAGAAAGAGGTACGACCAAGCACCTAAGCCAAAATAAGCAACGCCCACGCAAAAGCGCAGGCGTTCTACTTATTGTTTGTTGGCTTAAAAATTGGTCGTTTTCTTTCTCCAAACAATAGCAAAACGCTATCTATGTAAAACAAAAGTAGCTATTTCGTTGAAAACAACAAAAACAGCTACTTAAATTAAAAACCAGTGTAACTTGGTATATAGTTGCCAAAAATAAAACCCTCACAGGGACTTGAAGCCCTGTGAGGGTAAAATGATCTTGTACGTTGACAAGTCCTTTTTCAGAAAAGTATCCTAAACTATAGTCTCGCTAAACTTTCCCAACTTCAAATACGCATCGTATAACTTCATGTAAGCTGTGTGGCGATCTTGATTAGGAATATATTCCGAAGCGAAACCTTGTCCCATAGCCTCCTGCGCATCTTCTACCTTGGTGTAAACACCTGCCACTACCGCAGCAAACATAGAAGCACCAAAGGCGCAAGCCTGCTCGGTTTTGCACACCTTAATAGGCATGTTGAGCACATCGGCCAGCGTTTGCATTACAAAGGGTGATTTGAGCGAAATACCGCCAATACCGATTACGCTGTTTATCTTCACACCCTCGCTTACAAAGCGGTCAACAATGGCTTTGGAACCAAACGCTGTGGCCTCAACCAAAGCACGGAAAATAAGCGGCGCGCTGCTACCCAAGCTCAAGCCTGTAATGCTGCCTGTGAGCAGCTGGTTGGCATCGGGTGTGCGGCGACCATTCATCCAATCGGTAGCCACAATTAGGCTTTCCTCAACGGGTACACGTTCGGCTTCGGCAGTAAGCGCGGGAATCATTTTATCCAGCACTTCCTCTACCAACTTTTGGCGTGTAGCCTCGTCCACCAACTTGGTTTGTCCCAAGATATTTTCAACAGGGAATGCAAGTACTCTTTTAAACCACGCGTAGATATCGCCAAAGGCTGATTGACCCGCCTCTAAGCCAATCATACCGGGCACTACCGAGCCATCTACCTGTCCGCAAATACCGGGAATGAGTTTGTCCTTCATTTCCTTAGGATCTACCACCATAATATCGCAGGTGGAGGTACCAATTACGCGCACAAAGGTGTAGGGTTTAATTTCGGCACCTACTGCTCCGTGGTGGCAATCGAACGCGCCCACACCAACAGCAATACCTGCGGTTAAGCCAAGCCTTTCAGCCCACTCTTTAGTGAGTTCTCCGGCTTTGTGGTTGCTGGGGTAAGTTTCGGTGTATAGCCTATCACGGTAACCTGCCAAAAGCGGATCAAGCGTGGTGAGGAACTTTTCCGAAGGAAGTCCGCCCCACTTCTCGTGCCACATGGCTTTGTGCCCTGCGGCACAACGGCTACGCGACACCTTTTCGGGCGCGGTGTTTCCGGTAAGTATAGCGGGCATCCAGTCGCAATGCTCCACCCATGAGTAGGCAGCCTTGCGTACAGATTCATCCTCACGCAGCACATGCAACATCTTTGCCCACACCCACTCAGATGAGTAGATTCCGCCTTCATAAGCGGTGTAGTCTGTCTCCCACTTTTTCGCCAACGCGTTTATTTCACCTGCCTCGGCAATAGCGGTGTGGTCCTTCCACAGCACAAACATGGCATTAGGATTTTCGGCAAACTCGGGCAGCAACGATAGCGGAGTGCCACTCTTGTCCACCAGCACAGGCGTACTGCCTGTGGTGTCAAACGAAATACCTACCACGTTTTTTGCCACATCGGGCGAACATTTTTTCAGCGACTGCTTAATGGTTTCCTCCATTGCCTCCACGTAATCCAGCGGATGTTGGCGGTAGCGGTTACTCTTGGGATCGCAGTACTTTGCGGCCTTCCAACGCGCATAGTAATGCACTGCAGTAGCCATTTCTTTTCCCGTAAGGGCATCTACCACAATGGCACGGCACGAGTCGGAACCGTAATCAAGACCTATAACAAACTTGCTCATTTTTTTCTAAAATTAAAGGAAAAAGAGAACAAAAGAAAAACAGAAAAAGAGAATATTTCACAAGGCGCAAGTGCCAAATGTTTTTTCATTCTATTGTTCTTTTGTTCTATTTTTCTTTTGTTCCTTTTAAAATTACTTCAACGCTTTGCTCAGCATGTAGTACACCTCGTTAATACGGATGTCTCTCTTGAAGCTGTCGATGGTTGTATTTTCATCAATCACCAGCATTTCAATCCCTGCAATTTCTGCATAATCTTGCCAGTATTCAACTGTCAAATCGTATGAGAATGCTGAGTGGTGAGTTCCGCCAGCTATAATCCAAGCGCCTGCGCCTACTTCAAAGCTGGGACGTGGAATCCACAATGCCGAAGCTACGGGAAGCTTTGGAAGCGGTTTGCTCTTGATACAATCCACCTTGTTAACTATCATACGGAAACGGTTGCCCATATCCACTACGGTTGAGGCTACGCCCTCACCTACCTTTGAGGTAAATACCAAGCGAGCGGGAGCATTTTTGCCACCAATACCCAGCTTGTGTACTTCCAATTTAGGCTTGTGCTCCGCAATCATGGGGGAAACTTCCAGCATGTGCGACTGAAGAAGGGCGCTATTTTCACCATCGAAATTGATAGTGTAATCCTCCAAGAACGAGCAGCCCTTAGGCAAACCTTGTCCCATAACATACATAGTGCGGCAAAGAGCAGCGGTTTTCCAATCGCCTTCGGCACCAAAGCCGTAACCTTCGGCCATCAGGCGTTGGCTAGCCAAGCCGGGTAGCTGGTCGATACCGTCCAAGTTGTCAAAGTGTGTAGTGAATGCTTTTGCTCCGGTTTCCGTCAGCAAGCGACGAAGAGCAATCTCAATGCGAGCCGCCTTCAAGACTTGCTCATATTCAAACGAGCCATCCTTAATGGCGCTGCAATCGTACTCTTTTTTGTAGGTTTCAACCAGCTCTTTAATTTGAGCATTGGTTACATCGTTTTGGTAGTCGCGTACCTTGGCAATATTGCAGAAATCTACGTGGTAACCTAAACGCATTTCCGCCTCCACCTTGTCGCCGTCGGTAACGGCAACATTGTTCATTTGGTCGCCCAAGCGGATAAGCAGCATATCTTGCGCATCAGCCCAGCCCGCGCAAACACGTTGCCAAACGGCAATTTTTTGTTGCGTCTTCGCATCCTTCCAATATCCTACAACCACCTTGCAAGCCTTACGCATACGCGAAACAATGTGTCCGAATTCGCGGTCGCCGTGCGCTGATTGGTTCAGGTTCATGAAGTCCATATCCATGGTGTCCCAAGGAATTTCCTTGTTGAACTGTGTATGAAGGTGCAGTAGCGGCTTCTTCAGCTCTTGCAAACCGTGAATCCACATTTTGGCAGGAGAGAAGGTGTGCATCCAGGTCATGACGCCGATACATTTGCTGTCGTTGTTGGCGGCTTTCATCGTAGCTGTAACTTCGCTCGATGAGTTAACAGTGCCCTTGTAAACAACCTTTACGGGCAGATTTCCCGAATCATTAAGCCCCTTCACCATTTCGTTGGAGTGAGCATCTACGTGCTTTACGGCATCGCCACCGTACAAAAGTTGAGCTCCGGTTACAAACCAGATTTCGTAGTTGTTGAAGTCAAAGTTTACCATGATAATTTACTGTTTTGAATTATAATTTATGAATAAATTTTATAGAGGTCGGGCTATCTTTCAAAGATATTACATTTTTTGATATGAACTTGCACCGAAAGTACAAAAGCTTATTTTAATTTTATAACGTATTTATCATTAAATGGTTAAATCTTATTGTAAAAGGTACAATAAGGTTGCACGAATAGTGCAAATATGCGCCGGCCTGACCGGATGGGCGCGCCGGTGTGGGCAAGAGCGTAGCAAAACGATGAGCGTCGTATGAGACGCGAAATACAGTTTTGCGCGCGGCGGGCAGAAGTTTCGTCCGGTCTTGACCTTTGGTTACTTTGGGTCAAGCCAAAGTAACGTAAAAATAAACTACCTTTATACCTGCAATATCACGCTTATGAAGCTATACTGGGATATATTTTTTGCCTTTCTCAAAATTGGGATGTTCACCTTGGGTGGTGGATACGCCATGATTCCGTTGGTGGAAAAGGAGGTGGTGGACCGTAAGGGATGGATGGACAAAAAGGACTTTTTGGACCTGCTGGCTATTACGCAGGCCATGCCGGGCGTGGTGGCTATTAATATGGCAGTATTTGTGGGCTACAAAATTCGCGGAGTAAAAGGTTGCGTAGTTACCACTTTGGGTGCCGCCCTGCCCTCATTTGTTATCATTCTGCTTATTGCTATCTTCTTCACCGGATTTAAGGATAACCCCATAGTGGAGCGGGTATTTATGGGCATACGTCCTGCCGTGGTAGCGCTGATTGCTGTGCCTGCTATTACTACAGCCAGGGTAGCAGGTGTTACGTACAAAACAATTATTATTCCCATTAGCGTGGCACTGCTAATATGGTTGGTGCATGTTTCGCCCGTGTACATAGTAGCGGCTGCGGCTGCGGGTGGTTTGATTTACCAACTTTGTTTTAAGGAGAAAAAAGATAGTAAAAGACCCTAACAGGGTTTTGAGACCCTATTGGGGTTCATCCAATAAGATTAACATGTTATACCTACAACTCTGCTATACCTTCTTTAAAATCGGGCTATTTGGCTTTGGTGGTGGCTATGCCATGCTGTCGCTCATACAGCATGAGGTAGTAGTAAAGCACGAGTGGATTTCGGCGCAGGATTTTACCGACATTGTGGCTATATCGCAAATGACTCCCGGCCCTATTAGCATCAACAGCGCTACTTACATAGGTTACACAGCTACGGGTAGCGTGTGGGGTTCAGCGCTGGCTACACTTTCGCTTATGCTGCCTTCGTTCATCATTATGCTTACCGTGTGTAAAATGCTGAGCAAGGTGAAAAACAACAAGTATATTGCGGCAGCATTCCTTGGTCTGCGCCCTGCGGTATCAGGCCTTATTGCTGCAGCCGCGCTCATGCTGCTTACCGGGGATAACTTTTCCGACTATAAAAGTATTATCATATTCGCCGTATCGTTCATTGCCGTATGGCGATTTAAGTTGCATCCCATACTAATGATTTTGTTGGCGGGAGTAGCAGGAATCGTACTTTACTCGTAATTTTTTCATTTCTACCACATAAGCGTTTTCCCTGCCTTTTTTTTTATACCTTTGCCCCTCAAAACTAACTTGAGTATTTTATAACTATGAAACGCCTAGGTCTTATTGCTCTATGCCTTTTGTGCGGCCTATACTCCTGCAAAAATGGAGTTGGCAGCAAAAGAATGTCACGTGACGTACACTACACAGAGGTGGGTGTGCGTACAATCCCAATGTTTCAAACCTATGTTGGGCAAGTCTACGGACTTTCCGATATTGATATCTTATCGCGGGTGGACGGGTGGTTAACCGGCATTCACTTTAAAGAAGGAACGCATATCACTAAAGGTCAATTGCTTTACACCATTGACGATCTCCCCATAAAAACTAAAATCAGCGCAGCCAAAGCCTCGTTGGCAGAAGCCAATAGCCGCTTGGTAAAATCGAAGGCAGATTACGACCGCGTGAAGCCGCTGGCTGAGATGAATGCCCTCAGCAAGCGTGAACTTGATAATGCTTTTGCAACCCTTGAGGCTGCAAAAGCGGAGGTTAAAATGGCCAAAGCTCAGCTGAAAAACTGCGAAATTGAGTTGGGATACACGCGTATTACAGCTCCCATATCGGGGCTTATCGGCATGTCACGTTTACACGTAGGTGATTACGTATCGCGCGGCCTAGGCGCATCGCAGGCCTTGAATACCATTTCCGAAATTCAGCAAATTCGTGTAAAGTTTGCCGTTTCCGAAAACAACTACCTGGAATTCCGTCGTGCCATTAAGGCTAAAGGCGATAAAATGAAGGAAAATATTCCCATGTCGCTTATTCTAAACGACGGTAGCGTCTATCCGGAAACAGGCAGGTTAGACATTATCGACCGCGAAATTAATCCCACCACGGGCGCCATACTAGTTCAGGCAATTTTTGATAATAAGGACAACTTCCTGCGCCCCGGGCAATACGTAAAGGTGAGCATAAAAACCGGACAGTTGGATAGCGCTATCATTGTGCCTCAATCTACCGTAAACCAAATGCAAAATATCTACCAAGTATTTATATTGAATAAGGATAATAAGCTGGAGGCGCGCATTGTGGAGGTGGGCGAACGTATTGGTACCAACTGGGTAATAAAAAAAGGACTCACCGCAGGTGAAAGAGTGGCTACGCTGGGAAACTTGTCAATTCTAAAGGCAGATGCACCAGTTAACGCCATTGATATGAAGTGGAACTACGATGAAACTCCTAATTCAGCACAGTAAGGTATGAGCGAATTCTTTATTAAGCGTCCGATATTTGCCATTGTTATTTCGATACTTATTGTAATACTGGGCTTCATATCGTTACAAAGCACCCCTATTGCAAAATATCCCGATATTACACCACCCATGGTGCAAATCACGGCCTCGTATAATGGTGCGAGCGCGGTGGATATGGAGCAAACAGTGGCTACCCCCATTGAGCAGCAGGTAAACGGAGTGGAGGATATGCTTTACATCAAATCCGTAAACTCAAGTGATGGAACTACTGTTATACAAGTTTCTTTTGAGGTAGGGACGGACTTGGATAAAGCCAACATGCTTACCCAAAATCGCGTATCGCAGGCCAACCCTTTTCTTCCTGCCGAGGTTATCAACCTTGGCGTAAACGTAAAAAAATCGCTTACGTTCCCGCTGCTGATGTTTTCCATTTATTCGCCCGACAGCAGCTTTTCCGGTGACTTTATTAGCAACTACACCTTCATCAACATTGTTGACGAACTAAAGCGCATTAACGGCATAGGCGATGTAAACCCTATGGGTAGCGCAGAGTACGCCATGCGCGTGTGGCTTAAGCCCGACCGCATGAGTAAGCTGGCTATCACTACCACAGATGTAGCACAAGCTATCAAAGCGCAAAATAACATTGTAACCGGTGGTAAGTTTGGAGCAAGTCCGGCCATAGATGGCACGCAAAACAGCTATACTATATCGCTGCAGCAGCGCCTGAGATCGGAAGAAGAATTTAGCAACATTATTATAAAATCCGATGAAAATGGCGGTATTGTGCGGCTAAGTGATATAGCGCGCGTAGAGTTAGGGTTACAATCGTACGCTACAAGCAGCACGCTCAACGGTATGCCCAGCTCGGCTATTGCTATTTACCAAGTTCCCGGAGCTAACGGCCTGGATGTAGCAGAGCAAGCCAAGAAAAAGATGGAGGAACTTAGCCAGCGTTTTCCACAAGGCTTAGAGTATAAGTTGTCGCTTGATACTACTGAGGCCATATCGGCCGGCGTAGATGAGGTTATGCATACGCTATTTGAAGCTATTCTACTAGTAATATTGGTGGTATTCATTTTCCTTCAAAACTGGCGTGCCACGCTCATTCCTTTGTTAACCGTACCTGTATCACTTATGGGTACGCTGATCTTGTTTCCCGTGCTGGGCTTTTCCATCAACCTGCTATCGCTGCTGGGTATGGTGTTGGCCATCGGCTTGGTAGTGGACGATGCTATTGTGGTGGTGGAAGCGGTTATTCACAAAATTGACCATGGAATGGCACCTAAGGAAGCGACGCAGGAGGCCATGAAGGAAGTGGGTGGACCGGTTATTGCCATCGCCGTAATTTTGTGCGCCGTGTTTATTCCGGTTGCCATGTCAGGCGGCATTACCGGACGCCTATACCAACAATTTGCTATTACCATTGCTGTATCGGTAGCGTTTTCGGCATTCAACGCCCTTACGCTTAGCCCCGCACTGGCAGCCATTTTGCTAAAGCCAAATGTAGAGGGAAAGCCTAAGAAAAAGAATCTTCTTGCGCGCTTTTTCGATAAGTTTAACGAGGTATTCGATAGGTTTACCAACAAATATTTGAAGCTGGCGGGCTTTGCCGCACGCAAGTTGGTATTTAGCGTCATCATGCTGCTCATTATATCAGCCGTTGCGCTGCTGCTGGGATACAAAGTTCCGGGCGGATTTTTACCTGAAGAAGATGAGGGCTACTACATGATAGCCGTGGAATTACCCGACGCAGCATCATCACAGCGAACAGAAGAAGTAACCCGTACCATTGGTAATATTCTATCAAACATTGAGGAGATAGATTCCTACACCATCATCAACGGCTACAACATGATTACCGGTACCAGTAACACCAACTCAAGTGTGGCTTTCATCTCACTAAAGAACTGGGCTAAGCGTGAAAAAACGGCGGCACAGCTAATCATGAGAACCAACGCCTTGATGTCAAAGTCCATTAGCGAAGCCACAGTGCTGGCATTTGGGCCGCCGCCCATTCCGGGCTTGGGTACAGGTTCCGGTTTTACAATGATGATTCAAGACCGCGGTGGCAACAGCCCACAGTACTTGGCAGAGCAAACACAAAAGTTTATTTTGGCGGCCTCTAAACGGCCGGAAATTGGCATTGCGTACACCATGTTTCGTGCTAACGTTCCTCAGAAAAAAATTGAGGTGGACATAGAAAAAGTGCAAAAGTTAGGCTTGTCAATACAGGATGTAAACAGCACCATTTCTACCTTTATAGGTGGTGCGTTTATCAACAACTTTAACCTGTTTGGCAGGCAGTATCGTACCTATGTGCAGGCTGATGCGCCCTACCGTATGACCCCTGAAGACATTAACTCGCTATACGTACGCGACCACAAAGGACAAATGATTCCGCTGGGTACTTTGGCGCATGTCAGCAATACTTCGGGACCTTCGTTCACTAACCACTTTAACATATACCGAGCCGCAGAGGTGAGTGGTTCGGCTGCGCAGGGCTATAGTTCTGCCGATGCGCTGAATGCGCTGGAGGAAGTGGCCAAAGAAGTGTTGCCCTCCGACATGGGTTACCAGTGGAGCAACACCTCCTACCAGGAGAAGGAGGCAAGCGGTAAAAGCGGTACCATGTTCGCCATGGCGCTGGTATTTGTATTTCTCATTTTGGCTGCGCTATACGAAAACTGGAAGTTACCCTTCAGCGTGCTACTGGGTACGCCATGGGCTGCTTTAGGTGCCTTTTTCGGACTCTTCTTTGCCGGGCTCTTTGCTACCAGCTACGTCAACAACATATTCGCTCAAATTGGATTGCTAACGCTGATTGGCCTCAATGCCAAAAACGCCATTCTGATTGTGGAGTTTGCCAAGATGAAGCGCGATGAGGAAGGTATGTCGGCATTTGATGCTGCCTTAGAAAGTGCCAAGCTGCGCTTCCGCCCCATTTTGATGACCTCGCTGGCCTTCATACTGGGTGTAACCCCGCTGATGCTGGCATCAGGCGCAGGTGCACAAGCACGTCAAGTGATGGGTGTTACGGTGTTTAGCGGCATGGTTATTGCCACCACCATAGGCGTTATTCTTATTCCGGCATTTTACGTTTTAATTGAGGGCAAAAAAAAGAAAAAAGGAAGCATGGAATCCGTGGAAAGCGTAACAGAAAAAGGAGGTGAACAATGAAAAAGGTAAGCCTCTTAATTATTTCCCTCGCACTAATATCTCTGCACGGTTGTATGGTGGGCTCCAAGTACAACGCACCCAAGCCAACTACACCGGACAGCTACAGAACAGATATTGCATCCGACACCTCTGCCCTACCCAGCTGGTGGGCGTTGTTTAAGGATCCCGTTTTGGATAGCTTGATAAGTAAGGCCATTGCCAACAATCCTGATATGATAATTGCCGCCGCGCGAGTAGAGGAGGCACGCCTGATTGCGGGCAATGCCAAGGCAAGTATGCTACCCTCGCTCAGCTACAATATCAGCGGCAGCTATAGCGATGTAGGAAGATCTGCGCAAGCGGTGGGAGCCTCCATTAACGGTGGCGTCTACAAAGGTTATGGCATGTTGAATTGGGAGATTGACCTATGGGGAAAGCTCCGACATGGCAAGCGATCGGCAGTAGCAGAAATGCTCGCCAGCCAAGAAAATATGAATGCGCTACAAGCAAGCCTTGTTGCACAGGTGGCAGCACTCTACTTTCAGCTGCGCGATTTTGACACCCGCCTTGCCATAGCAGAGCAGACATACAGCAACCGCAAGGAAAGTACAAAAATTATTACTCAACGCTTTGAGAAAGGGCACGTATCAGAGGTAGATAAGTTGCAGGCCGAACAACAGGAGGCGCTGGCTGCAGTTATGATTCCTAACTTTACCCGCGTAATCGCACAAACGGAAAATGCTCTTCGCGTTATTTGCGGCACTCTTCCCGGCAGCATTGCACGCGGCATGGATAACACCGATCACGTGTATATGCCTACTATTCCTGTTGGATTACCCTCGCAGCTGCTACAACGTCGTCCCGATATAAGAAAGGCTGAAGCTTCGCTGCATGCACAGTTCGAGCGTGTAGGTGTTGCGCAAGCTTCCATGTATCCCAGCCTTAACCTTACGGGACTATTTGGCTTAGCCAGCTCCGATTTGGGTAACCTCCTTTCGGGTGATGCTTTCTACGCATCGGGTATAGGTGGACTTACTGGACCTATATTCCAGTTCGGGCAAAATCGCCGCAGGGTATCCATAGAGCGGGCTCGTACCGAGGTAACCATGCAGGGCTATCAAAAAACAGTGCTAAATGCTTTCCGTGAGGTAAACGATGCCTTGTCTGCTTACCATACGTATAAGGAGGAAAATGAAATTCGCCAAAAGCAATCTGAGGCGGCTCGCAAGGCACTACAGCTTACCCAGGCGCTGTACGATCACGGCTACTCGTCGTACCTTGAGGTAATGACGCAGGAAACAAATCTTTTTGATGCCGAACTACAGGCTTCATCAACTCGCCATCAGCAGCTAACGGCTGTAGCTGAACTTTACAAGGCGCTGGGCGGTGGATGGACGAAGAGGTAGTAGCAAAAAAGTTAATGTTCTTGTTCTGTATGTAGAACAATATTGATATCAATTTCATTGCCATCTGCTTTAGGTAACGGTGAAAATAGCAGGAGATAAAAAGCGCGCGGAGCAAATGTTTCCCTTGAAAGAAACTTATGCTCCGCGCGCAATATTTAGACGCATCCTATTATCCGTCGGTTAAAAGCGATAAAATTTACTGTCCGTAGTAAGCTCCGGGGCCATGCTTACGGTAAAAGTGCTTTTGAATAAGCTCCGGATTCATATCCAGTTTTGGGTTAATACCGTAGGAAATATAGGCCATTTTGGCCACCTGCTCCAGCACTACAGCGTTATGCACCGCCTCGTCGGCATCCTTACCCCATGCAAACGGGCCGTGGTTTTTTACCAGCACCGAAGGCACGTAAGCGGGGTTGATTTCATCCTTTTGGAAGCGCTCTACAATTACGTTTCCCGTTTCCAACTCGTAAGCACCATGTACCTCATCGTAGGTCATAGCACGGGTACAGGGAACGGCTTGGTTAAAGTAGTCGGCTTGCGTGGTGCCAATATTGGGGATATCGCGCCCCGCTTGTGCCCATGCGGTAGCGTAGGTAGAGTGCGTGTGTACAATACCGCCAACTGCCTCAAACGCCTTGTAAATTACCAAATGGGTAGCAGTATCGCTTGATGGCTTGTACTTACCCTCAACCACCTTACCTTCCATATCAATCACCACCATGTCTTCGGCTTTCATACCGTCATAATCTACACCTGATGGCTTAATAACTACCAGACCTTGCTTTCGGTCAATAGCGCTTACGTTGCCCCAGGTGAAAATCACTAATCCGTGCTTTACCAAATCGAGGTTAGCACGAAATACTTTTTGTTTGAGTTCTTCTAACATCGTGTCAGTTTACAATTTAACGAATTACAATTTACTAATAACCCCCAACCCCCTAAAGGGGGCCATAACATTCACAGTTTATTAGCAGTAGCACATTTGCACACAAACCTACTGCGGTTAAGCCCCCTTTAGGGAGTTAGGGGTCACTTCTACCAGAAAATAACGTACAATACCGCTACTATAGCACAGATACCAAACGAAGCAATGGCAAAGCCCTTACCAGTGTGGAACAGGCTGAGATCAACTGCAAGGCTCTTGGGATCTTTTACCTTAGCGTTAGCATTTGAGTACAGGAATACGCTGCATGCCGTTAGCATAGCTACCATTACAAACATGGCCGAGTAGCCAATATTGTCAAGATAAATGGCAAATTCACTACCCATAGCAAAGGCTATTTTTTGTACCACGGCTGAAGCAAAAAGCACCGCGGCAATGCTACCAAGAATGCAGCCCCATTTCTTCATGGTATTCTTATCGCCATCCGAAACAGGATCGGCATTCACTTCATGTTTTTTATCGGTAAGCGAAAGAGTGATGAAGCATACGAACAAAATCATAGCTACGTAACCCATGCGCGATTGGAACGGAACATCGGGGTAACAAACCTTGAACAGAATACCCAACGGAAGGGTAAGGATTGATGTCCAAATAGCAGCAGTACCCGAAGCACGCTTCCACAGCAAGCCGAGGCCAAATACGATTACAATACCCGGATAAACAAAGCCTGAGTACTCCTGAATGTACTGGAACGCCTGATCGAGACCACCTAACAGGGGCTTAACGGTAATAGCGGCAATGAGAAGTGAGATTAAAGCCACCAAACGACCAACGCTCACCAAGCGCTTTTCAGAAGCATTTTTGTTAATGTGCTCCTTGTAAATATCCATGGTGAAGATAGTAGAGGTGCTGTTGAACATTGATGCCAGCGACGAAATAATGGCGGCTACCAACGCTGCAAAAGCAAGACCACGAACACCCGTAGGCGCAAAGTTGCGGATGAGCCAAGGATAAGCATCGTCGGCCTTCTCAATAGTACCGTGCAAGTCGAAGTAGTTTTGTGCAAGACCCGGGATTTGGCTAGGATCAGCATTCTGAGCGTGGAACAGCACAAACGCGGTAATGCCGGGGATAACTACGATGAACGGAATAAGTATCTTGAGGTAACCTGCAAACAAAAGACCCTTCTTAGCCTCGTTAATGCTCTTAGCAGCCAAGCCCTTTTGAATGATGTACTGGTTAAAGCCCCAGTAGCCAAGGTTGGTGAACCACAGCGCACCTACCACACCCGCAATACCGGGAAGGTCTTTAAATGCAGCCGGGTCGTGCGATTTATTTACAATAAGGCTAAAGTGGGTATCCTGCGGAATTTCCTTGGCGTAGTTATACACTATCTTAAATCCTTCCCATGCGCCCTTGCCTACACCACTTACTGCCTCAAGTGCAAAGTAAGCTGTAACAAGACCGCCACCTACAAGGAATACCACCTGCATTACGTCAGTCCAAGCCACTGAGGCAAGGCCTCCGTAAATAGAGTAAACACCGGCAATGAGGAAAAGGAAAAGAATACACAGGTTAAGAAAATCAAACTCCATACCCATGAAGGCGATGCTATCAATACCCAGAATTTGCCTGATGGCAAGGGCACCCAACCATGCCACCGAGGTAAGATTTACAAACACGTAAAGCAGCAACCAGAAAATGGAAAATGCCAAACCTACACCAGCGTTATAGCGCTGCTTTAGGAACTGCGGAATGGTAAAAATGTTGCTCTTAATCATGGCGGGCAACAAGAATTTTGCCACCAAAATGAGCGTTACCGCAGCCATTAGTTCGTAAGCAGCTACGCACAAACCAATGCGAAAGCCGCTACCCGACATACCTATAAACTGCTCCGCAGAAATGTTGGCAGCAATGAGTGAAGCACCCACAGCCCACCACGTAAGCGTATTTCCGGCCAAAAAGTAGTCCTTGGAATCTTTTTCCTTCCCGTCTTTTTTACGGGAGAGGAATAGACCAAGCGCTACCAGCAGCACAAGGTACGCCCCCACGATGACAAAGTCAATCGTTTGAAAACCTGAAATTGAACCCATTTTTGTTTTTTGTTTTTTGAGTGAAAAATATTGGTGATTTGTGTTGGGTCTACTTTAACTCATTCCAAGCCAACGCAGCAGCGCCAAGCACAGCGCCGTTTTTATCGTTGAGGTCGGAGAGTAGAATTTTGGTACGTGCCTCCTTCAAGATGTTGCCCTTGGCATCACGCTTGCAGAAGTTTTTCATCATAATTTCATTCATATACTTACGTGTAGGAGCCAGCAGCAGTTCGCCTGCCTTAGCCAATCCGCCGTAAATAAATATAGCCTCGGGGCTGGTTAGCACAATGGCATTGGTAAGGCCATAAGCCAGCGTTTTTGCCGTTTGGTCAAACACCTCCAGTGCCATAGCATCGCCTTCGTTGGCTGCGTCGGCAATATCCTTCGAGGTCATATCAAGGAAGGATAATCTCTTAAGAGCGCTTGGCTCGGTAAAGTAGTGGCGCGACATTACCTCAAACGCTGTTTGCTTCAAGCCCGTTGCCGACACGTAAGTTTCCAGGCACCCCTTGCGACCGCAACCGCAGGTGCGTCCGTTGGGGTCCATGGTAATGTGTCCCAGCTCGCCGGCAAAGCTGTCGCCACCGTAAATCATTTCGCCGTTGCAAATAATACCGCTACCCAAGCCTGTGCCCAACGTAACGGATATGAAGTCCTTCATGCCCTGCGCTCCGCCGTAAATCATTTCGCCCAGCGCGGCAGCATTGGCATCGTTGGTCAACTTTACGGGAATACCCGGATAGTATTTTTCAAAAAGCTTAGCAATAGGAGCTACCTCATTTTGCCAAGGCAGGTTAGCAGCAAACTCAATGGTTCCCTCATAGTAGTTAGCATTGGGCGCGCCAATACCAACGGCCATAATTTTATGCGGCTCCTTTATTGTTTTTTGCAACTCTACAGTTGCATCATACAGCTGCACTACAAAACCCTCAGGGCGGGCGCCCGATGTATTAACAGGCGTAGGAGTAGAAACCTCGCCCAAAATATTGCCCTCTTTATCTACAATTCCTATTTTAGTACTTGTGCCACCAACGTCAATGCCAAGAACAACCTGCTTCATAAATATTTACTTTTTAAAATATTTTACACAAAAATGAATAATGATAAAAAGATAAATGCTTCGCGATAAAAAGATAAATTTTACAGCGAAGCATTTTCTTATAGCTACTATCTCAACTTACTTAGCTTAAAGCCAAACAGCGCGATGTAGAGGTAGCAAATAACGGGGATAAGAAGCGCGAAGCGAACACCAGCGCCATCCATAATCAAACCCATAAGCACGGGTACCACCGCGCCACCCACTATCAAGGTGTTGATAATACCCGAAGCTTGGGGCATTTCCGAAGCCTCCAAATCCTTTACGCCAAGCGCAAAAATGTTGGGGAACATAATCGAGTTGAAAAAACCTACTGCCAACAACATCCAGATACCAACCGATACGCTGGTAAGCGATGCCAACAGCACCAAAGCCGCTGCAATCAACGCAAAAATACCAAGCGCAACATCGGCACGACCCTTGGCCAACGTCATGGCAAAGTAGTTTACAACGGCAATAGCCATAAAGATAAGACCGTTTTGCCACTGGTAACCGGTAACGTACCAACCCACAATAAATGCGGCTAAAATTACGAGAATAGAGTACAGCTGCTTTTTGCTATTGGCCAGCGTGCCCAGCATGATAGAACCGAACAAACGACCTACCATAGCGCCGCCCCAGTACATAGCTACCATGGTAACCGCCTCGCTGCGTCCCATGATATCGATAAGGTAGGGAACAATGGCGGTAGAAGTACCTACCTCGGTACCTACGTAGCAGAAAATACCTAACGCACCGAATAGCACGTGCGGGTGCTTCCACACGCTTTTGCGACCGCCACTTACGGCAGTATTTGACACTTCGGGCAGCTTAATAAAAAATATGCCAACGGCAATAATCAACACCACTACGCCCAGCAGCAGGAACGCATTTTGCACGGCCGATGCTCCGAATTTTTCAACCGAAGGCAACACCAGCAAACCAATGAGCAACGGAGCTACCATGGTAGCAATGGAGTTCAACGCTTGTACCAGATTCAAGCGCACAGGAGCCGACTCCTGTGGACCCAACACAGCAACGTAAGGGTTGGCGGCTGTTTGCAGAAATACCACGCCGCTTGCCATTACAAATACGGCAAGAAGAAACATGGCGTAAGAGTTAAGCGCCATAGCCGGCCAAAACAGGAACGAACCTGCAGCCACCAACAGCAATCCTACTATTACCCCCAGCTTGTAACCGATTTTCTTAATCAGGCTGCCGCTGGCAAACGAGAAGAAAAAGTAGGTTACAAAAAAAGCCCCGTTAACCAGCTGCGCTTGAAACGAGTTGAGGTTAAACGTGGCTTGCACCAAATCCTTCAACGCAATGTTGAAAGTGGTGATAAAACCAAAGATAAAGAAGATGCTGGCCATAAAGCTCATGCCGAGCTTTAGGCTGCTGTTGCTGGGAGCTGAATTTTTCTCCATGATTAAGGTCTTTTAAATTTAGAATTTAAATTATTGAATTATTTCTTTACACCAAACTTATATACCGTTTCGCTCGCATAGGTTTGCCCGGGTTTTAACTCCGTAGAGGGAAATTCGGGCTGATTGGGCGAATCGGGGAAATGCTGCGTTTCGAGGCAGAATCCGTAGCGCTTTACGTAGCACACGCTATCCACACCGTACAGGTTTCCGTCGAGGAAATTGCCCGCGTAGAACTGCACACCGGGCTCGGTGGTATACACCTCCATGGTGCGACCGCTGATAGGCTCATACACCCGAGCAGCAAGGCTCAACTTACCATCCTTAGCGTTAAGTTCCCAATTGTGGTCATAGCCTCCGCCATTGCTCAGCTGAGCATCGTTAACGTTAATGCGCTCACCAATGGTGTGAGGAGTTGTGAAATCGAAAGGAGTACCTGCTACCTCTATTGACTTTCCGGTAGGAATAAGTTCATTATCTACTTCGCTGAATTTGTCGGCAAGAATAGTCAACTCATGCCCCATAGCATCGGGCGCTTGGCCTGCAGCAAGGTTAAAGTAGGCGTGATTAGTAAGGTTGCATACCGTATTCTTATCGGTAGTAGCCGCATACTGAATCTTCAGCTCGTTATCCTTGGTGAGCAGGTAGGTAACCTGTACGTTGAGGTTGCCGGGGTAACCTTCCTCTCCGTCCTTGCTCAAGTACGACAGCTTCAAACCCACAGCATCCTTTTGCTTCACCTCTTCGGCTGTCCATATCACCTTGTCAAAACCCTTCAATCCACCGTGCAGGTGGTTGCGACCGTTGTTAGCAGCCAACTTATACTCTACCCCATCAAGCGTGAACTTGGCTTGCCCAATACGGTTACCGTAACGGCCAATTAGCGCACCAAAGTAAGGACCTACCTTAAAAAAGGCATCACTGCGGTAGCCATCAAGCGATGGAAAACCAAGGGTAATGTTACCCGACTTACCATCCTTATCGGGAGTCCACAGTTCGGTAATGGTGCCACCGTAGGTGGATACCTTCATGGTTGTACCTGCGCCATTGTTGAGGGTGTACAGATACACTTCTTGCCCGTCGTATTGACCAAAGGGCGCTTTTGTAATCTCCATTTTGCTTGAATTTTTGCTACCGCATGAGCATACGCCGAGCGCTGCCAAGGCCGCAAGAGTTAAAAGTTTTACTTTCATAATTAGATGGAATAGAAAGTCAAATTTAAACATTTTATCGATAAGAACAGCCTTTTTTACCAATGAATATTGAAAGGAAGGGTAAAATAAAGAATCGCAAAGTATCTAATAAATAATACCTTGCGATTCTTGCAAGTAAAAAACTTAAGTTATGCGTGCTTTGGATGCATCATTTTGTAACCATAAACAGCAATAACCACAAAACATATCAGCGGCAGCATAAACGACACGCGCACCGATGACAGCATTTCAAACCATGTAGCCTTATCCATCAGTAGCCCCTGCAGCGGTGGCATAAGGCATCCACCGCCAATGGCAAGAATGAGCCCTGCTGAACCCAGCTTAGCATCATCGCCCATACCACGAAGCGCCATGCCGTAAATGGTAGGAAACATGAGCGACATGCACGCCGAAATAGCCACCAAGCTGTATAGTCCCAACATGCCCTTAATGAAAATAGCACCCAACGTAAATGCCCCACCACCAACGGCTAAACATAAAAGCAGCGTACTTGGCTTAATGTATTTAAGCAAAAATGTGCAGATGAAGCGGCTGCTCACAAAAATAATCATGGCGGCAATGTTGTAGCCCTGTGCCGTAGCCTTTGCCATACCCAGCTCGTTTTCGGCATACTGAATAATGAATGTCCACACCATGATTTGTACGCCCACATAAAAGGTTTGCGCTATAACACCACCAGTGTAACGCTTATTTTTAAGTAAGCGTTTCAACGTAGCTAGCGCGCCATTATCGGGGTGATCGTCGGCCTCATTCTTTCCACTTCCCGGTAAACGGACAAGTAAAAACATCACAAAAAATCCCAGCACCACTAAGCCCAGCACAAGATAGGGTAAGCTTACCACATCAAGGTCGCCCTTTTGCATAGCAGCAAACAGCTCGGAACCTTGGTCGCGTAGCGCCTCCCGTTCAGCTTCGGTAGCAGGATTGAGTCGTGCCAAAATCAGCTCGCGGGCAGTAAACATACCCAGCAGCGAGCCCATAGGGTTAAAGGCTTGCGCAAGATTCAAGCGGCGTGTGGCGGTTTCCTCTGCACCCATGGAAAGGATGTAGGGGTTGGCCGTAGTTTCCAAAAATGCCAGGCCACAGGTCATAATAAAGTAGGCAATGAGGAAAGCCCAAAACTCCATAAGATTTCCTGCTGGAAGAAAGAGCAGGCAACCCACAGCATAAAGCCCCAATCCCATCAAAATGCCCTTTTTGTAGCTGAATTTTTTGATGAAAAGCGCAGCGGGAATAGCCATGAAGCAGTAGCCTCCGTAAAAGGCAAACTGCACGAGCGAACTCTCAAAGTTGGTGATGAGCAAAATGTTTTTGAACGCCGCCACCATGGGGTTGGTAATATCGTTGGCAAAGCCCCACAGAGCAAAAAGGCTTGTTACCAAAATAAATGACAGCAGCAACGCACGGGGAATAACGGGGATTTTGTTCATAGGAAAGAAATTAGAATTTTGAACCACTACTTTTAATTAGCCTATTTTCAGCCCTGCAAGGGCTTAATATTAATAACCGTAGGTAAGCGAAGCGTAACCTACGGCCACTGGCAAGCGCCGCTTATTGCGCGCGGAGCAAAAACATAAATATAGGAAGACTTTTATTTCGCGCGCAATGCAGAGGCGTAGTCCTCACCACGGGTTACGCTTCGCTCACCCGCGGTTATTAAAATTTACTCCCTGCGGGAGTTAATACAAATACTTCTTAATTCCTCACTTTGTACCCCTTCCAGCCATAGTAGGCGCAGTACAGGAAGCACACCAATGGCACAATGTAGGCAATGTGGTACACCTGCTCGTTGTGGTTCATAATGTAGGCAGTGAACTGCGGCAGGCAAGCGTTGGCAACAATAGCCATAACCAAAAATGCCGAACCGCTTTTGGTATCCTCGCCCAAATCTTTTAGCGCAAGCGAAAACTGCGTGGGGTACATAATGGACATGAAGAAACCTATACCGATAAAGGCGTAAACGCCCGTCCATCCGCCACAGGTTACTACTACGCCACACAAAATGGCTGCCGCCAAAGCGTAAACCACCAGCATATCCTGCGGGCGATATTTTTTCATTAAAAATGTTCCTACCCAACGACCGAGCAAAAATGCCAGCATAAATATACCGTTGAACGTGGTGGCTGTGGATTCGGGCATTTGCATGTACTTGCAGGTGTACACGAGGAATAGGCTGAAGATGGCCGTTTGTCCGCCGTTGTAAAAGAATTGCGCGATAACGCCATCGCGAAGATGCTTACGTTTTAGCACCTTAAAATCAATCAACTTTTGCCCCTTGGTATCGCCTTCAACCTTTCCGCCTTCGGTAATTTTAGGTAGGTGCGTGAAGATTAAAACCACCGCAATAATTACAAGTATTCCCGCCAGCAGCAAGTAGGGCAAGCGCATGGCATTAGTTTCAAACTGTATGTAGCCCTCCCATCCTCCAACGAAATCAGCGGGAACAGTTTCGCGCGTATAATCAAGCCCGCTAAGCACCAGCTTACTCAAAAACATGGCGGAAATAAACGCGCCAAGCCCGTTGAACGACTGCGCCAAATTCAATCTTCGAGAAGAAGAATTAGGATCGCCAAGTGCCGTTACGTATGGGTTTGCGGCTGTTTCAAGAAAGCACATACCTGTGGCAATAATGAAGAAAATGCTGAGGTAAGCCCAATATTCTTTGACCATGGCCGCAGGGAAAAACAGCAAGCCACCCACCGCTGCTATGAGCAACCCGAGAATAATACCTGCCTTGTAGCTGTAGCGCTTCATAAACATGGCTATGGGTATGGGGAAAATGAAGTACGCCAACCAGTAGGCTGTTTCGGTAAACGAGGCCTCGAAGGTGCTGAGTTCGCAGGTTTTCATCAGCTGCCTAATCATGGTGGGCAGCAGGCTGGCGCTAATAGCCCAAATAAAAAACAGGCTAAAGATAAGCGTCAGCGCAAGGGTGGTGTTGGTTTGTTTTGTGGTCATAACTTTTTGTTAAAAGGACTTGCGACAGGCGAAAATAAAGTCGCAAATCGCATGTCGAATATCGCATATCTAATAAATTTACTCCGACATATTCTTCACATACGGCAACTCCACAAGGTTGTTAAACCCGTAGAATTTTGCCGCGTTTTTACCTAAAAATATTGCCTTTTCCTCATCGGTAAGCAAGGTGCTTTTAAGCACAAAATCGTACGACATGCGGTAGGTTATAGCGGTAATGGTACGCGGGTAATCGCTACCCCACATCAGCTTATTCATGCCCGCTGTATCGGCCGCTTCGCGTATGGCTTTTACGGCTCCGGTAAAGGGATAAAACTCATCGTTGAACAGCCACGTAATGCCGCCCGACTCTACCATTACATTTTCGGCACGCGCCAACTTTACTTGCTCCAACCAGTTGGGCCGCGTAACCATGGCAAAGTGGCCTATGGCAATTTTCAACTTCGGGCATTCCTGTATTACTTCCTGCATTTCGGCTACCTGCATATCGCCATCGGCAAGGTCAATGGAAAGGATGATGTTTTTCTCCTCCATCAGCTTCAGCGTGCGCATCATTTCAGGGCAAGTAAGGTACACGCGCCCTTCGGGCAAAAGCAACCGTTGCGCGGGAATTTTTATGGCTCGAAAACCTTGCGCAATGATGTTTTGCACCTGCTCAAAGTAGCCGGACTTGCGAAATTCCGCCATGCCGCAACACAGAAATCTATCGGGATATTTTACCTGCACTTCGTGCAAATACTCGTCCTGTATACCGTCAATATACTCCTGTGTAATTACCGCTGCCGACACCTGCGCGTAGTCCATGTTCGACAGGAAAATCTCAGCGGTATTGCGCCCATCCACCATAAACGGCGGCACCATTTGCTTCACTTCGCCCATAAACATGGAACGTCCACCCGTAAGCGTTTTTATGGGCTTGCCCTCCACCACGGCATCTTGTTGGAGCCAGAGGTGGGCATGGGTATCTATGATTCTTAAATCACTATTCATTTCAAAAGAAAAGATAAAATACGCTTCGCGTGATAAAAGGATAAATGCCGCTTTGCGGCGATAAAAATTTATCGCGTAGCGTTTATCGTCCAAAGGACATTTATCGCGCGCAGCGCATTTATCAAATGCAATTACTAGCTGAATTTCACCAACACCTTCGCCAAGCTGCCATCATTATGCAGCAGCGCTTCAAAAGCATCCTTCACATTGGTAAAATCAAATACTTTCGACACCATTTTGTTGATGTCCATGCGCCCGCCTTCAGTTAGCTTTACAAGGCTGATGAGCGGTGCGAACTCGTGCGCGGAGTTACGTGAACCGTAAATGTTCATCTCCTTTTTAATGATGTTGGACTGGTTGAATGTAACCTCACGCTTGCCATTACCTATCAGGATAATTTTGCCGTGGAAGCACACCGCTTCCTGTGCTGCAAGGAATGTTTCAGGCTGACCAACGCACTCCACCACCACATCCATACCATTGTTCTGCGTAATTTCTTTTACGCGCTCCTGTAGGTTTTCGGTTTTAGAGTTGATAACACCGTTCACGCCCAGCTCCAGCGCCGTTTTCAGGCGAATGTCGAGCATGTCTGTAACATATACGTTAGCACCTTTCAGCTTGGCTGAAATGGCAGCAAACAGCCCAATGGGGCCTGCACCAATCACCAGCACGTTGTCGTTATGCATAACCTCACCACGATTGATACCGTGATAACCAATAGAGAAAGGCTCAATCAGCGCAAGCGTTTCGGCGCTCAATCCCATACCATCAATAACACGCTCTACGGGCATGGTGATGTACTCGGCAAACGAGCCGTCACGCTGTACACCCATAGTCTTGTTGTCCTGACAGCAGTTGATAAAACCACGGCGGCATGAGTAGCACTTTCCGCAGTTGAAATAGGGGTTAGCGGTAACAATCATGCCCTTTTTCAAGCCACGATTATTCTCGGGAATTTCAACAATTTCTGCCGAAAATTCATGCCCCGGAATGCGGGGGTAGTCAGCAAAGGGCTGGTTGCCCGTGTAGGTTTGCAGGTCCGAACCGCAGATACCGCAGTACTTAATCTTCAACAGCGCCTCGCCCGCAGCGGGCTTTGGCATGGGCTCCTCTACAATATCAAATTGTCCCGGAGCAGCAATTTTTACAACTTTCATTTTTTATTTAGAAAATAGAATAATAATCAATCGAAGGCGTCATTGCGAGGAGGAGCGACGAAGCAATCTCACACCTTTGCGAGGAGATTGCTTTGTTGCTCGTACCTCGTGCCTCGCAATGACGTGGTGCTATGAGTTTGCCCACGTAACCCTTGCGTGCGGGGCAATGATTTCCTGCACTTCGCGCAAAAGGTTAGTATCCATAGGTTCCTCAATCCACTGAATATTTTTCTTAACATTCTCGGGGCTGGTGGAGCTGAACAATGTGGTGGCAATGCGTTTTTCGGAAACCGAATACTGCATAGCCAACTTCTCAATGGGATAATTTTTGCTCTTGCAATGCTGTGCAGCCTTAGCACAAACCTCTACCAAAGGCTTTGGTGCGGGGTGCCAATCGGGAACGCCACGCTCAGTAAGCAAGCCCATTGACAAAGGTGAGGCATTAATAATGCCAATATTTTTCGATTCAAAGTAGTCCAAGTAGTCGCCAAGCGCATCGTCACACAGGCAGTAGTGGCAGAAGTTGAGTACGCTTTCTACCGTACCAACGGGAACACGATCAATAACCCACTTAAGGTTTTCCAGCTGCAAGTCGGTTATGCCTACGTGCCCTACAACACCTTTTTTCTTCAGCTCTACCAAGGCGGGTAACGTTTCGTTTACCACCTGATTCATGTCGGAAAATTCCACATCGTGCACGTTGATGATGTCGATGTAGTCGATATTCAGGCGCTCCATGCTTTCTTGCACGCTCTCGGTGGCTTTTTTGGCTGAATAATCCCAACCTTTTACACCATTTTCTCCATAGCGGCCAACCTTGGTTGACAGGAAATACTTATCGCGGGGAATTTCCTTCAGCGCCTTGCCCAATACCGTTTCGGCCCTATAAAAACCGTAGTACGGCGACACGTCGATAAAGTTCATGCCACTATCCACAGCGGTGTGCACGGCTTGAATACCATCAGCCTCCTTGAGCGAGTGAAACACCCCACCCAACGATGAGGCACCGAAGCTAAGGCTTGACACCTTTAATCCGGTTTTACCAATTTCTCTGTAGTCCATAAGAATATGATTTACTGTTTAGTTTCTATCAAAAAGATAAAATGTGCTTCGCACGATAAATGCCCTAACGGGCGATAAATGCTTCGCGATAAATTTTATCTTTTTATCGTGCGAAGCACATTTATCGTTCCGCGTCAGCGGAACATTTATCTCTTTATCTCTACCTTCAGCGGATTTAGCACCAAGTGTTTTTCCTTTGCTGAGTAATCAAAAAACGCCTTGGCGGTTTTCACTTTCCACCATGTTTCCATTTCCGATACTACCCAAAAGTGGTAGGTGAATTCCTTTGTTCCGTTGGGCTTTATCAGCATAAGGTGATTGACTTTATCGGTGGCATCACCATTGTAAATTTGTTGCGGAAGGGCTACCGCCAAGCCAAGGGTTTGCTTGCCGTACTTCACCGTATCGTTTACAGGGAAACCTGTACCCCATGTACACACCATGCCCGCATTGTCGGTAAAAAATTGCTCGGTGCCAATGATTTTTTGCACGCCCGTGGAAAATTGCACATCCTTTTCAAGCACTTTATCTACTATCACGCGCACCTCTACATCGCGGTGTCCGGCATAGGTAATGTAACGGTTGATTACAGTGAGCGAATCGTGCATATACTTCCAGCCCTCTACCTTCATATCTACCACTGTACGTAGCGGCCCGTTGGCTACAATGCGTGCTTCGCGGTTGCCCACAGGCGTTATGTGTAATGCCTTAGCGCCGTCCCATCCCTTAAGCGTACCCACGCCTACGGTGCCCTTTACCAGCAAAATATCGTCGCCAAAATCTTGCGATAATTGCTCATCGTTGGGGTACCACTTGCTCTCGTCCAGCTCCAAGCGCTGCTTCTTTTTGCCGTACACGTCAATAGTTTGCTTATCGTCAAAATAAGCACGGTAGGCTATTTGATCGGTTTCCCAAGCAGGGCCATGGTGATGTAGGCTATTGTACAGATTGCCTGTGGGTGATGCCGCCACCGTAGTTGGCGTAATAGTATTATTTTCCTTGTCGCGTAAAAACATTTGAGCGTGTACCCTACCCGTTACGCAGGGCGAAGGCAGGCTATCGTTTATCACCAAGCGAATGGTAAGAGATTCGTTGGCTTTTATATCAAGCAGAAAAGACAGCTCATCAAGCACTCCGTCGCCATCAAAATCATCCAGCTGCGAGCAAACGGCATGCTGCTTTTCGTACACCGATACGGTGTTCACCTGCTCATTGGGAAATGCTGCGCGAATTTTATCCATGCTAATGGCTACAGGTTCGCGCTCACGGTCAATTTTTAATGGATTGGTTACAGTGATTTGCAACTCCGCCGCGCTGAGGGAGAGCGAAGCGATTAGCACAAGCGATAGGGTCAAAATTCTATTCATTTTTTATTTTTTTAACCACTTTAGACCCTAACAGGGTTTTAAGACCCTGTTAGGGTTTGAGAATTTATTTATTCGTTCTTATACAAATTAAAACTGTAGACTAACCCTAACAGGGGCTTAAAGCCCTGTTAGGGTTTTGGCTAAATTTTATTTCCCTTTAAATGTGTAAACCCCACCTGCTTCTGTTTTTACATCGTACTCCTTGCTTGCTTGAAGCGAGGGTTTACGCAGCTGCGCTTGCGGTGAGGCCAGGAATGATTTTACAGGTTGCGCCACAAAAAGAGGATTGGAGTTTTCACCTTTTGCCTCAACCATTTTTAAGTTTTTTGAACTTAATCCGCTATGCGAGCGTAGTCGTAGGTTTCCACCTGCGGTTGATTTTATGGTAAGTGAGGTGACTTTTCCGTTATTCCACTCCATGTTCACAATTTCAAAGCCTCCACGAGCACGTAAGCCCGATATTTTCCCATTTTTCCACACATCGGGTAGCGCGGGTAGCAGGTGAATGGCACCATTATGGCTTTGCATCAGCATTTCGGCAATACCTGCGGTGCAGCCAAAGTTGCCGTCGATTTGGAAGGGCGGGTGCGCGTCGAACAGGTTGGGATAGGTGCCACCGCTTTCCTTCTTCGCGGAGATAGGGCGCACGGGCGACAGCTGATCGGCAATGAGCTTGGCGGCGTGGTTGCCGTCCATGAAGCGTGCCCACAGACACACCTTCCAGCCCATGCTCCAGCCCGTGGAAACGTCGCCACGGTAAATGAGCGATTGCTTGGCGGCCTCAAATAATTCGGGTGTGCGGTAAGGCGAAATCTGATAACCGGGGTACAACCCCCACAGATGCGATACGTGGCGGTGCTCATCTTTTGGGTCATCCCAATCGTGCATCCACTCCTGCAGCTGGCTGTATTGACCTATTTGCATAGGTGCCAGTTTTTCGCACATGGTTTGTAATTCGGTTACAAACTTATCATCTGTACCAAGCGCTTTTGCAGCCTGTATGGTGTTAGAGAATAAATCAAATACCATTTGGTTATCCATGGTGCAGCCTGCAAAAACCTCCGCCTTGAAAGGTTGGTTTTTTGGCCTATTTTCGGGAGAAACAGAAGGTGCTACTACCATCCAACCGTATTCGGGTTCTTTTACCAAAAAGTCAAGGAAAAATTCCGAAGCACCTTTCATTTGAGGGTAAACTTCGGCAAGGTATTTTTTATCACCCGAGTAGAGATACCTGTCCCATAGGTGTTGACAAACCCATGCGCCACCCGTGGGCCATGTGCCTGATGCCGCACGGTCAACCGCGCCGGTTATGCGCCAAATATCGGTATTGTGGTGCAGATTCCATCCGCGTGCACCGTACATTTGCGAGGCGGTTTGCTTACCCGTTTCCGAGAGCTCTTTTACCATTTGCAAAAACGGCTCGTGCGTTTCGCTTAGGTTGGCCACCTCGGCTGGCCAGTAGTTCATTTCGGCATTGATGTTGGTAGTGTACTTGCTATCCCACGAGGGGGCTACCTGGAAGTTCCAAATGCCCTGCAAGTTGAGTGGCTGCCCGCCGGGTTGCGAGCCGCTAATAAGCAAATATCTACCAAATTGGAAGTACATAGCCACTAACTGCGGATCGCTTGATTGGGCGTACTCTACAATGCGTACATCGGTAGTTTTTTTAGCCTGCTCCGTTTTGCCCAAATCAATTTTTACACGGTCGTAGAGTTTTTTATACGCCTGCGTATGCTCACTCAACAGCGTTGAGAAAGGCTTCTTCTCTGCATTTTTTAAAAATGTTTCGGCCTTTTGCTGTGCGTTACCGCTAAGGTCTTTGTAATTGACAAAGTTTGTTGCGGTTGACACAAAAATGGTAACCGCTGTAGCATCCTTTACCTCCACCACCGCATCTTTTGCCGTAGAGGAACCGCCCTCTAAGACCACCTTGGCCATAGTATAAAATTTCACCGAACCTTTCATGCCTTCATGGTTCCCTGAAATACCTTCGAGTACCAAGGCAGCGTTGTCCTGTATTTTAATCGTAGAATTTTGCGGACTGCTTAGCTGCATGGTGAAGTTAAGCTGCGCGAGCTTTGAGGCGGTAAGACGCACGGCCACTACCTGCGCGGGAAACGAGGTAATCACTTCACGCTTAAACTCTACATCGCCCACTTTGTACTTAACCGAGGCAACCGCACTTTCTAAATCCAAATCACGGTAGTAATCGGTAAAATTTTCATGCCCGTTAAACGTGAGCCACAGGCTGCCCACGGGCTGGTAAGGCATGCCGCTATTCAAGTCTGCTCCTCTTGACTGGATATTGCTATCACATGCAGCCTGCGCCTCCTCATACTTTCCTGCGAAAATAAGCTGCTGAATGCGCCCTAAATTCTCCTTTGCTTTGGGATTAGGGTTGTTATTAGGAGCACCCGCCCACAACGTTTCTTCGTTGAGCTGTAACTCCTCATTTACGGGGTTACCGTACAGCATCGCGCCCAAGCGACCATTACCTAATGGCATGGCCTCAACCCACTTTTCGGCAGGCTTATCGTACCATAAGGTAAAATCATTTTGGGGCTGTGCTTGTAAAACAAAGCACAATAAGAACGAGAGAGAAAGGAGGAGAATGTGTTTCATGCTATACAAATATAACTCTTGCAAAGACGCAGAGGCGCAAAGAAAAACGCCTCTGCGACTTTGCGTCTTTGCGAGAGAAATGCTACAATGGCTTGTTGTCCAGCGTTACGTTCTTTGATTTGCGAACGATAATCGGCTCGCCCTTTTCAGGAACAATCTTTATGTTGGTCAACTTTACGTTGGTTGACTCCGAAATTTCGGCACCTTGCTTTGACTTAATTATCACGTTATCTACCGTTACGTTCTGCACATTCATTTCGGGCAGGCCGTTAAAGTACATGGCGCGGTCGGCACCGTTGCAGATAACATTTTTGATAAAGATGTTACGGAATTGGGGCGTAGTCTCGTCCACCTTCTTCATCTCGGTGTCGGGTTTATCGCCATCAGCCTTGGCTTCCAATGCAGATTTCCCACCGTAGAAGAGGTCAAATAATAGCGGCTCGGCAGGAATGTTCATCATGTCGATGTCCGAAATCCAGATATTTTCTACAACACCACCGCGACCGCGAGTGCTCTTAAAGCGAAGCCCCACATCGGTTCCAAGGAAGGTGCAGTTGGATACTTTTACGTTTTTCACCCCGCCACTCATTTCGCTACCTACTACAAAACCACCATGGCCGTGGTACACCAGGCAACCTTTTACAATGAGGTTTTCGGTAGGAATACCACGCTTGCGACCATCGGCATCTTTACCCGATTTAATGCAAATAGCATCATCACCCACGTCAAAACTACTGTTATAAACAACTACGTTTTTGCAGCTCTCAATGTCAATGCCATCGCCGTTTTGCGAGTACCAAGGGTTGCGCACAATCACGTTGCTCACCGTAAGATTTTCGCACATCAGCGGGTGGATATTCCATGCAGGTGAGTTTTGGAAGGTAACACCGTCAAGCCACACGTTTTTGCAGCTAACAAAGTTCACCATTACCGGACGCAGGTAGTCTTTTATGGCTTGAAATTCCTCGTCTGCTTTGGCAGCGGGAACATTTTGGTCAATCACATTTTTGCTACCCTTTAGCGCACTTTCCGATGGCCACCAGGTGTCTTTTTTCTCATTCAGTACGCCACCTGATTCGGTCAATTCTTTCCACTGACCCGCGGTCATTTTACCCTTCTTGACAGGACGCCATGCGCCACCGTTTCCATCAATTACACCTTCACCGGTAATGGCAACATTCTGCAAGTTTTTACCTGAAATGGGCGATTGGCAACGACGAGTATCAAGCCCCTCAAAGGAAACAGTTTCCTTAATCAACGGATAAAGGTTGAAGTCACTGCTAAAAAGAATAACGGCGCCACGCTCCAAGTGCAGGTTTACGTTGCTTTTAAATACAATAGGACCGGTAAGCCACAAGCCTTGCGGCACCACTACCTTACCACCGCCTTTTGCCACAATAGCATCAATGGCCTTGGCAAAGGCTTCGCTGTTGAGCGTAAGTCCATCGGGAGTAGCGCCAAAATCCTTAAGGTTTACCTCGTTGTTGGCAAACTGGGGTTGAACTACCTTTTCCATCTTAAATGGAAGGTCTTTGTAAACATCATCGGGAATAACCTGCGCTACGGCGCTGCTGCACATCCAAACACCTGCCGCCAGCGCAACCAACTTTGCTGCGCCTGCGGCCATGGCTACTTTCGAGAATAGTTTTTTCATGACAAATAATATTGATAAAAAGATAAAATGCACTTCGTGCGATAAATTGTCCTGCTAAAGCAGGACGATAAAATACCCTAACGGTCGATAAATGCCCGCCTGCTCCGCATCGCGGGGCTGGCTTCGCGATAAAATTTATCCTTTTATCTTTTTATCGCGCGAAGCGCATTTATCTATTATTTAAAGTAAAAACTCCGTCATAGCGAAGCCCAACATCCGGGAATTGCATCACTTTATTTTGCAGCCTTCGCCTCTTTTCTTTGTTTCAAAAATCCGTAAATGGTGTAGTGATCGTCTACGGGTTCGGACTTGAAGAAGTGGCTGGCAATCCATGCTACGCCAAACAGTATGATGTGGCTATACACACCCAGCATGTACTTGTGATGCGGGAAGTTGAAGCGTCCCAAATCCAATAAAACCGTCTTAACGCCATCGCCATTAAAGTCAACCTTGGTAGAAGTGAGCATGGCGTATGCCGTAAATAGCACGCACGCTACAATACCCACGTACAAGCCCTGCTTATTTGCCCTGCGGCTAAGCAAACCCAGCAGGAACATGCCCGCTATACCAGCCGAGAATATGGCGTATAGCTCAAATATCAACCCCAGCACTCCTTCTCCCCCCATATAGGCATAGAGCGATGCTATACCCAGGGCCGCTATACCAATTACTACTACCAATATTTTTGCCAAAGCAAATTCCTGTTTTTCGGTAGTATTCTTTTTTATTTTCTTATAAAAATCGGCAACACCAACCGCTGCAAGGCAGTTAATATCAGCATCCAACGTAGAGATAGCCGCTGCAATCAGCGCCGCAATGATAAAGCCTTTTATACCCACAGGCAGCTGCGTGGTAATGAAGTAGGGAAATACGCCATCGGCGGGTATGCCCTCGGGAAGCGGAGGTATGGGTGATAGCTTGTAAAACGCAAATAGCAGCGAGCCCACAAACATAAACATTACCCACAAGGGGATGGTGAGCGAAATACCCAACAACGAGGCTTTAATGGCTGCCTTATCGGTCTTTGCGGCAAGGTAACGTTGTACAATAGTTTGGTCGGTGCCATACTTTTGCACAGCGTAAAAAATACCGTTAATAGCCATTACAATAAAGGTCAGCTTGGTAAAATCCCAGTCAAAGGGACCAACATTTATTTTGTCATACTCGGACACCACGTGCATTACTGAGGCAGGTCCGCCTTCGGGGATAAACAGCAACAGCGCCACGCAAATAAGTCCGCCTATGATCAGCATGGATCCTTGTATAACATCCATCCACACCACCCCTTCGAGGCCACCCAGCAGCGTAAGCAAAATAATAGCAATGCCCACTGACCAGATAAGGGTGTGAATAGCCCATGGATGCTCTACCATATCAATGCCCAGCATGGGAACAAGCGCAATGGCTACGAGGTACATTACCGAGCCCATTTTGGTAAAATGGCTAAACGCAAAGGCGATGGAGCTGTATATGCGTGCAAAAAATCCGAAGCGTTTTTCGAAGTACTCATACGCGCTAATGCCAATAACCTTGCGGTATAGCGGCACTATGAACCAAATGAGCGCCAGCAGCACAATGGGCACCATGAGGCCTTGCACAAGTAGTATCCAGTTGCCCGCATACGCCGCACCGGGGTAAGCCAAAAAGGTAACGCTGCTAATAAGCGTTGCCATAATAGAAAAGCCAATGGCCCACGATGGCAGGTTGCGCCCGCCGGAGAAAAACTTGTCCGAACTTTTTTGCCTTTTGGCAAAGTAGGCACCCACCATAACGGTGAATATAACCGATGCGATAATGATAAAGTAATCCACCCAGTGTAAACCTGTCATAATTATTATTCAACTTTAAGTTAGATATTCAAGAGTTTTTTAAGAAAAAACAATTGCCAAGGTACAAAAAATGTGCTAAAATGCCAAAATGTGTGCGCACACGAAATTGATACACAGCAATGACACAACACGCTGTTTTACAAATAATTAAATCGTAAAGTTTGTAGAGTTAAACTCGCAATTTTTATTTGCTATTTTTTTGTCTGTTCGGTAATTGCCTTGTAAACAGTATTTGCAATGGCAATAGCACCTTGTTCGTTGGGGTGAACGTTATCGGGGAAATTTTGTGGCATACCCTCGGTTACGGTATGCAAATCAATAGTAGGAAGGTTCAACTTTTTAGCGACCTCATCTACGCGCGGAATAATGTCGGCTATAATTATGCTATCGCTAATACCGCCAAGTCCGTCATTGTACACCTTGGCCGGATAACAAAGAAATATTTTAGGCTTCGAGGGCAGCATTAAAAATGAATCTACTAATGCCGTAGCGTCATCAACAAACTCGGAGACATAAATGCGATTTTCAGGCTTGCTATCGTTAGTGCCTAACTTAATAATTACAATGTCGGGGGTAAACGCAAGCGCTGCCCTAAAGCGATTTTCGAAAATGTACGGACGGTTACCCTTGCGCAACATCGTGCGCCCGCCAAGTCCAAAATTCTGCACCTCGTAACCTTCACCCAGCATACGACCCAGCACCATGGGGTAGCTGTCGGTATGCCTATCCTTAAGCCCGCTGCCGTAGGTAATACTGTTGCCTACGCAGGCTACTTTTACCATCTTTTGTTGCGCGCAAGCGACAGCTGATAAGGCAAAAAAGAGAATGAGAAATGAGAACCTTGTTTTCATAATTTTACTTTTTATCACCCCCAACCCCCTAAAGGGGGCTATAACATTATCAGCTTATTAGCAGTAGTAGATTTGCACACAAAACCCATTGCTGTTCTAGCCCCCTTTAGGGGGTTGGGGGTATATTGTTCATCAATTTAGTAATTTCCTTTGGAAACTCGTAGCTACCGGGCTTTATGGTTAGGTACAAGTTATCTTTTCCTACCACCCTCATACGCACTACTCCGGGAGCAAATTCATGTACAGGTAAAAACTGTGTAAAACCTAAGCTATCCGTTATAGCAAATGCCGTAGCCCCACCCTCCACTATCAGCTCCTGCACATCTACGCTTTGTAAAATATTTGCCGTGACTTGCATGACTGCCGTGCGTAACGCTATCGCTGCATCCTTGCCCTCAAGCGTGGGTAAGTTTACCGCTACAATAGCACAAGCACTTTGCTGTAATGCCTGTTGTGCTTGGGTTTCGCACTCCTTCAGATTTTTCTCTAACTCCGCTTTACCTATCCACAACGGCGAAATATAGGCGACCGATGTTCCGTTTTTACGCGCCTGTTCCACCCGTTCATGGCTGGCGTGAAATGCACTGCCGCAGATGATGAGAGTTCTATATTTCACATTCCAGGTTTCAGATTGCGCTGCATCAATCTTCGCCTCTATCGCTTTTCTGAAATCTGAATTTTGAAATTTGAAATTCAAAAGCCACGCTTCAAAAAACGCGGCGGAACCTGCAGGAATGGCGCATTCGTCTACGTGTTGCGCTACCGCTTGCAAATCCTCAACGGAGGCAGCGTTGGCAATGGCTACACCCTCGCCGCACGCTTCGACAGGCTCAGCATGACAACACACATCTATTGCAGCACGTTTTTGAAGCAACTCCACCACATTAGAAGTTGTAGCAGGAAATTCGGGGTCTTTGGCAAAACCCGTTTGGTGAAGCGGCACATCGTTTATGTAGTACGTGCCGTTTATGATTTTCCGACCACCTGCGGGATTGGCAGGGCAAAGCACCACAGCGTTTTTACCCTGTGCTTTCATTTGCGCATCCAACTCCGCCATCACATGGCCTCGCAGTACCGAATCTGTTTTTTTAAATATTTGGCGAACGCCAAGGTTGGTTAATCGGGTAACTGTTTTAGAAACCTCCGCCACTGCTTCATCGCGCCGCATGGAGCGCGTATCAAGTGCTACCACCCACAGCTGCACATCTCTTGGGGCAACGGTTACAGCCGTATCAAGCGCTACACGTAAACCGTGGCGCAGCCCCACTCCGGCTACCTCGGCAGCCCCGGTAATATCGTCGGCAATTACGGTTAGCATAATGATTGTTCAATGCTTCGCGTTTGAAATAGTTTTATTTTGTTTGATGCGCTTCGCGCGTTAACTCTAACAACATCAAGCGTGCGAAGCACATTAAACGCGCGCAGCGCATCAAACTATCTAAACTACTTCTTCCTATTCCCTGCCATGCGAATAGCGTAATCCAACGAAATGTTCATGGCTTCCTCGCTGGCAATGCCTTTGCCCGCTACTTCAAACGCCGTACCGTGGTCAACCGACACGCGAATGATAGGCAAGCCCAGCGTAATATTTACGCCACGCACCTCCATGCGCTTGGTTTTGTCATTCCACTTAAAGCCCTCTACTTTTAGCGGAATATGACCTTGATCGTGATACATAGCCACGCAACCATCGTACTGTCCGCCAATAGCCTTTGAGAACATAGAGTCGGCAGGAATAGGTCCCTCAACGTTAAAGCCCATAGCCTTTGCTTGCTTAACAGCGGGAATAATTTCACGCTCCTCCTCCCACCCAAAAAGTCCGCCATCGCTTGCGTGGGGGTTCAATCCCGCAACAGCAATTTTAGGATTGGCTATGCCGAATTGTTTGCAAGCATCATCCAACAGCTGTATTACTTCGAGTATGCGGTCAGCCTTAACCAAGTCGCATGCCTGACGCAGCGGAACGTGCGTGGTAACGTGTATCACGCGCAGGTTATCCTCGGCCAACAGCATGGCGTATTTTTTGGTGTTGGTGTAGTGCGCGTATATCTCGGTGTGTCCCGAAAAATGGTGTCCCGCAAGGTTTATCGATTCCTTGTTGATAGGTGCCGTTACAGTAGCATCCACCTCGTCTATCAACGCCAATTCTATCACCTTTGTTACATACTGAAAGGCAGCGTTGCCTGCTTCGGCTGACACTTCGCCAAACCTCACCTTATCCGAAACGTTTTGCAAATCAAAAACATCTATGGTACCAAAGGTAAATTTTGAGTCGGAAACCTTGTCAACAGCATTTACCGTATAGGGTAAATTCAGCAGCGCTACGGCTTTTTTCATTACGCCTGCATCGCCTACTACCACAGGGCTACAGCGCTCGTATAGACTTTTCTCCGAAAGGGATTTTACAATAATTTCAGGGCCAATACCCGCAGGGTCGCCCATGGTTATGCCAATGATAGGTTTCATACAAGAGGATTTGCGAAACGCGATATACGACCTGCGACTTTTTACATCGCAAGTCGCATATCGCATGTCCAATTAAATATCGAATTTTGTCATCGCCGCCTTGGTTGCCTCAACTACCGTTTTTTGCTCATCAGCAGTGAGGTTGGTGAGGGGTGCTGCTACGTTAGGTTCACACAGGCCAAGCACACTCATCATGGTTTTGAGCGCGGCAAGCGATTGCCCGAGAGTGCGTCCCGCTTGATAAATTTGTGCAATCTCGTTGGTTTCGGTTTGCATGCGTTCGCACTCGGCGTGGTTGCCTGCCGCACCAAAATTGTACAACTCTTGGAACATCTTCGGCGTGAAGTTACCCGTGCTGGGAACAATACCATCGGCACCCAGCTTAAGCGAGGCTGATGATAGCGCCGCATAGCCCAGGAAGTACGAAAAGTCTTCGCGGTCACGGTATGTTTTTACGCACTCTTCCATGCGTTGCGCATCACGCTCTGAGTCCTTCAGCCCACAGATGTTGGGGTGTTGGCTCAGCTTGGCTATTACGTCAAGCGGAATAGACATATGAGTGGTGGCGGGAATGTTGTACATCATCAGGCGGGGCAGCGCGTCGGCCAGTTGCTCGTAGTAGCGCTGCATTTGGTCGGGCGTGAGCGCGTAGTACTGCGGTAAAACCGATACTACCATATCGGCGCCGAGGTCGAAGTATGCCTTGGCATTGTCGATATTTTGCGAAAGCACGTTACCTGAAATACCGGCGTACACAGCGGCTTTGCCATCCATGCCTTTTACAGCAGCGGCTACTACTTTTTTACTTTCTTCCGAAGAAACTGAAGCCGATTCGCCTGTGGTACCCAGCACCAATGGCGATACGCTGTACTTGGCAAAGTTTTGGCAAATACGTACTACTGCCACCTCGTCCACTTTTCCACTTACGGTAAACGGAGTAACCATGGGCACTACAACGCCCTTGTATTTTTTTTGCATAAAAAGATTTTTTCGATATGCGAAACTCGACACGCGACATGCGAAACCGTCGCACATCGCATGTCGAGCATCGCATGTCAAGTTTATGTATTACGCTGCTACCAACGATTTTGCCAGTACGGCAGCCGAGTTGGCGTTGTCGCCATAGCCATCGGCACCAATTTCGTCGGAGTAAGCTTGGCTCACGGGAGCGCCACCTACAATGATTTTTACCTGGTCGCGCAAACCGGCTGCCTTAATGGCTTCAATCACCTCCTTCATGTAGGGCATGGTGGTGGTGAGTAGCGCCGACATGCAAAGAATATCGGGCTTTTGCTCGCGTATGGCATCTACAAATTTAGCGGTGGGAACGTTAATACCCAAGTCCACAATTTCAAAGCCGCTACCTTCGAGCATTGACGACACAAGGTTTTTACCTATATCGTGCAGGTCACCCATAACGGTGCCAATAACTACCTTGCCACGCATGGCACTCTTATCGGCCACCAGCAGGGGTTTTACCAGCTCTAACGCACCCTTCATGGCGCGTCCTGCCATCAGCAATTCGGGTACAAATGCCTTGCCTTGCTCAAATCGCTGACCAATGGCTTCCATAGCGCCCATCATAGCACCCATGAGTGCTGACACTTCTGCATTTTCGGCAATAGCCACACGTACAATTGTGGTAGCATCGTCCAACTTGCCTTTTTCAATGGCTTCCTGTAGCGTTTTCAAATCGGTCATGGTAATTTACAATTTAACTATTTACAATTGACTATTTAAGATTCTCTAAAACTCAAATTTACAAATTATTTTGGAATATTGTATGTTGTACAATAAGGCTGGATAAAACATTCAAACTAACAATCTATAATCCGCTGATTTTCTATTAAATACAACATTTACTCAAAATAGGCTTTCAACCTTACTGCTTACAAAGTTAATGCCCTACGGGCAATGGTTAAAGCAATGGAGCATTTTTTCTATTGACATTTAGCCCTAACGGACATTTTTAAAAATTCTATTTTGCCCGTTAGGGCATAAATATCAATAGCACAGGAATCCCCACATGCTACTTATTGCCTGTAGGGCATGAACTTTAAAGTTGTAACTATCAGTAATTATGAGTAATATTGCACGTTTTTTTAAGCAATTTACATTTTCAAGGAGATTGCGGGTCAAGCCCGCAATGACAGTACAAACGAATGAAATTACTCCGCCCCCTCGCCATACTCCTGCTTTTATTGTGCTCACTTATGGCGCATGCACAAGTCCCCACCGTCACCCAAAAATTCACCATGCACGATACGCTGGTGAGCAATGCGCTGTACGCCGATTTGTCGCTTTTTCTTTTGATGTCGGATAATGAAAATGCGAGCTACACCGACATCGACATGGCAAGCGGTGCGCACCTGCGCTACGTTTTTGAGCGCAGCGATATCGATTTTCTTTTTAGCCAAGATGTGGAGCGCGACCACAGCGCCACCATATCCTATAATACTTACCTGGCACTATCAAGCGGCATTATGAAGTATAAGCCGGAGAGTGGTAACCGGGTTAGCTTTAAGCACCTGTACGCTGAGCCCATTTTTATTTTTCAAAACAACTCCTTCCGCGGGCTTACCACCCGCTTTCAGGTGGGTGCGCTGTTGTACCCGTGGAGTCTGCACTTGCCCAACTTTAAGCTGAATTTTGCCATAGGTGGTGTGTACGATTGGTCGAGGTGGGAAGTGAATGAGGCGGATAAGATTGCAAAATGTTCGCCCGAGATGCAGCAAATGATTAACTTCATCAACAGCCATACACCGCTGGAGGATAATATGTACCAGCTGAGCCGCGAGTTTCGCCCCATGCTGATAGTGAATGCTCACCTGTGCGTTACCGATGTGCTGCACCTGCACCTCAGCACATCGTACCAACAGAGCCTTACGTCGCCTTACAACCAAACGGTAATTGACGAGTACCCCGAATTGGGAAAGGTATATCCTTACATCATTTCACGACTTGAGGTAAGAACACGAATACACAGATATTTTTCGCTGCAAACAACTTTTGCCATCGATTACGAGAATAGCAACCTCGCGCTATACGACTCGTCATGGCGCTACAAGCTGATGTTTGGCTTGGCGTTTCATTTGCATGGAAGGGAGCTGTAGCCGACATACTAAAACCTCTTTATCATGAAAAAAAACATTGTACTATTTCTGTTGCTACTTATCGGTGTGGTATCAACCTCGCTTGCAGCAGATACTCTTACCAAGTATAAGATTTTGCTAACGGGAGCCTCTTTCGCTGTGTCCGAAAACGGCTGGTTTGAGCTGGGCTGTGAGCGACTGAATGCAACACCTATCAACAGAGCCATTGGCGGTGAGGCTATTGCATCAGCAGCTAATAGAATGATAGAGGGAACACTGTACACAAGGGAGGAATTGGAGGAGATAGACGCTTTTGTAATTATGCAGGTGCACGATAAGGATGTGATGGATTCTACGCAACTGAGGGAAAACTACGCCGACTACAAAACGCCTTTTGACCGTTCAAACTATGCTGCTGCCTACGACTACGTTATTAAGTGCTACATGGATGATTGCTATAAGTTGAGGCTGGATAAAAATTCAAAATATTACAACACAAAAACAGGAAAGCCTGTTGTAATTATTCTTTGTACACACTGGAATGATGCGCGTGGTATTTACAATACAACCATTCGACAGCTGGGCGCAAAGTGGGGATTTCCGGTAGTAGAATTTGATAGGTACATTGGTTTTTCTAAAGCACAAAATCACCCCATAACGGGACAACCTTTCAGCCTGCTATACGCCAACGATACCCAAGTAATGGAAGGCATTAAGCATGGCTTTCACCCTTTCAGGGGAAAAGACCAATATATTCAACAGCGAATGGCTGCTATATTCGCAGATTTGATGGGTAGGGTGCTGCTGTAGGATAGAGTTTAAATAGAAAATCCCTCACAGAAATTCAATTCTTGTGAGGGATTACTATTTAGACCCTAACAGGATTTTAGGGTCCTGTTAGGGTTAGGTGGATTTGACTACTTTTCCATTCCCTTTACCGCTTCCACCAACCTTACAAACTCTCGACGATAGCCCTTCTCATCACTGCCAAGCGCACCTTTTGCAAGCGCAATAACGTCGTTGTAAGTAGCAGTACCCTTGAAGTTGGAATCGCGCAGCAGATGACTGAACATGACTACCGATGCTGCAAAGCGGAAATCCTCCGACACATTATTATTGCCATTATCCATTAGCGGTAGCTCCATTTTGCTGCTCTTATCTTCGTTGGGTTGCTTATAGCGCAACTTTACGGTAAGTAGTTCATCCGAGCCAGCGGCCACCATTCTTGCCTCCACTGCCTGATTTTTCTGATACTTCAAGTCGTCTACACTGCCGGGAAAACTACCTGTTACACCAACCGGCACCACCTCATAAAAGGCCGTTACGGTATGCCCTGCGCCCATCTCACCTGCATCCTTGGTGTCGTCATTAAAATCCTCCTTGTTGAGCAGGCGGCTTTCGTACCCAATCAATCGGTATGATTGCACCTTGGCGGGATTAAATTCTATCTGCAACTTCACATCCTTTGCTACGGTATAAATAGTGCCCCCAAACTCATGCACCAACACCTTGTTTGCTTCCTGAATATTGTCAATATAGGCGTGATTACCATTACCTTTTTGCGCCAGCGTTTGCATTCTATTATCCTTGTAGTTACCCATACCATAGCCCAATATGGTAAGAAATACGCCGCTTTTTCGCTCCTGCTCTATCAGCTGCTCCAAACCTTGCTTACTCGACACGCCTACATTGAAATCACCGTCTGTGCAAAGTATAACGCGGTTGTTTCCGTTTTCAATAAAGTTCTTTTGAGCAATTTTGTACGCCAGCTGAATACCGGCACCACCTGCCGTTGAACCTCCAGCTGTAAGGTTATCCAGCGCCTCGCGTATTTTTTGTTTATCAGCACCAGAAGTTGAAGGTAGCACCTCACCCGCAGCACCCGCATACACTACAATAGCCACACGGTCCTCATCGCGCAGGTTATTCACCAGCAATTTCAGCGACGACTTCACCAAATCTAATCGCGTTGCGCCATACATAGAGCCTGATACGTCGATAAGAAAAACAAGGTTGGAGGCGGGTAAATTATCAGAAGCTATTTCGCGCGCCTTAACACCTATGCGTACTAGTCGGTACTGCTTATTCCATGGACATTCGCCCACTTCAGCGGTAAACTTCACAGGGTCTTTTCCGGTAGGCTTTTCATAGTCATACGAAAAATAGTTGACCAACTCCTCGGTACGAATGGCATCCTTGGGCGGTAGCTGTCCCATATTTACCATGCGACGCATGTTGCTGTACGATGCCGCGTCAACGTCAATGGAGAAGGTTGACAGCGGATCGTTTGCTGCCGACTTAAAACGATTTTCATCCGCATGCTCATAGCCCTCATTACTGAAAATATCAGCATCATAGTAGTAGTCTACAGGACTTGATATTACCTTTTCGAAAAGCATAATGTGAGGTGCCGTTTTTCCCCTAGCATTAACACCTGCCACATGACCTGTGATGGTTGACGTAGAACCTGTCAGATGCCTTTTCTTTTCTACGCCATATCCTACAACTAGTACTCCATCTAACTTTCCTTTTGCGTACAATAAACTTACATCGTGTACTGTGTCCACCGCCTTCACCTCTTTGTCTTCGTAGCCCACAAAAGAGAAGCGTAATTTATCCCCTTTTTTTGCAATAATGCTGTACGCCCCTTTTTCAGAGGTAACAACTCCTTTATTGGCGCCCTTCAACATAACCGTGACACCAGGTAGCGGTTGGTTATCCTGCGCATCGGTCACCACTCCGGTAACGGCAATTGATTGCGCTAACGCAATATAGGTGCTTAGTAAAACAGCGAGCGCTGTAATCATAAGTGATTTTAAGTTTTGTGTTTTCATAATACTATAAGTTTAAAAGTGAGTAATTTGTTTCGCCTTTAAGTTATAGATGCGGGAGAGGGGGAAATTCCATAAGGATTATGAAAAATATTTCTTGAAACGATGTCAACAATCTTATTATCAATAAATTATAATTTTTCGTTTTTTTATCACTTTTTCCTTGATGAAAAAGTAACCAAAAAATCAAGAACGGCGAAACTTCCACGCGCCGCCGTGAATCGCTAGCTCGGACGGTAACGTCCGCTCCTTCGCAGCGTTTCTACGGCTCTTGCCCGCGCCGGCTCGTCGCCGTTCCGCCCAACGCGCATTTGCCTTACGGCAACTTGGCTACCCCACCTGCACGCTCGTGGCTTTGTGTGGTGGCGTGTGCTGGCCTGACCGAATGGCGAGCCGGTGCGGGCAAGAGCGTAGCAAAACTATGAGCGTCGTATGAGACGCGAAATACAGTTTTGCACGTGGCGGGTGGAAGCATCGTTCGGTTTTGACTTTTGGTTACTTTGGGTCAAGCCAAAGTAACGTAAGAAAATTTCCTACTTTTGTAAAAAACTACCCCTTGTTTTCAACCAAGCGTAACATATTTGAGGAAACGGACGAGGAATTACTGCAGCGCTACGTGGAAACGGGGCAGGCGGAGCATTTCGGGACGTTGTACAGCCGCTATATTCCGCTGGTGTATGGGTTGTGTCTGAAATATTTCGGCAATGCCGATACAGCACAGGATAGTGTAATGCAGCTGTTTGAGGAGCTGACGGAAAAGGTTGCCAAATACGAAATAAAGGAGTTTAGAACGTGGCTTTACAGCGTGGCTAAAAACCACTGTCTACAGGCGTTGCGCAAGGATAAAAAGGAAATTACGGTAGATTTTAACGCCCAATTTGTGGAAATGGGTGCTATTTTGCATCTATTAGATGAGAGGCGGGAAAAAGGTGAGGATAAAACGGACGCGCTCAATCGTTGTTTGGAACAGCTACCCGAACCACAGCGCGTAAGTATTCTTTATTTTTTTATGGAAGAAAAATCGTATGCTGATGTGGTGGAGGTCACAGGCTACAACCTAAAAAGTGTGAAGAGCTACATTCAGAATGGAAAACGGAATTTGAAAATTTGCATAGAAAAAATACAGTAGTATAGCAAGACCCTAACAGGGTTTTGAGACCCTGTTAGGGTTAGGTAAGAGAGAATCTATATTTGTATAGCCATTGAATTTACTTTGTTACATACAAGGTTTTCGTAAAGGAAAAGAGGCACACCGCATAGAGCGTGAGGCCATGAGCGACCCGTTTTTGGACGAGGCGCTGGAGGGCTTCGATATGGTAGAAGGTGACCATGCCAAACGCATTGCGGAAATACAACAACTGATTTCCAAGCGAGCGAAAAAACGCCAACCACGCTACCTTTGGTGGAGCGTAGCGGCAAGCTTGTTGTTGTGCGTTGTGGCCGGTTCATACCTGTTGACAAGGGAAAGAAATATGGCTACTCCAAGCATTGCGCTGCTGGAGGAAAAGGAGGCTGTAATCTCAGCTCCTGCCGAAAGTATGGAGGCAAGAACTGCCTCAGAGGAGTTGCAAGTGGAGCGTAGGATTATTGCCGCTACCCCTCCTGTAAAGAAAAAAGTGAAGCAAAAACAAGTTGAGTTAATGGTGGATGCATATTCCGATGCAGACGTTGTAATGGAAGCAGAGGTGCCGGTGATAGCTATGGCGGCTGAGGAAAAATCGGAACTACACATTACCGTAGATAGCACGCCTACCCAGCCCCTACACATAGCACTAAACGAGAGTTCCGGCAAGCTTGATGAGGTAGTAATTGTAGGATATGGCACAGAAAAGAAAAGGCATCTGACAGGCTCTACGTCAACTATAACAGGTCGCGTAGCGGGAGTTCAGATGAGCAAAAGCAAGGCTGCAGAACAGCAAGCGAGCACGGATAAAGAAAATTTTTACAAGTATGTTAGGGAAAATATAGTATATTCCAACGACAGTTGTGCTCATGCAAGAGGGAAGGTAATACTTGAGTTTAGCGTAAACCCAAAAACCAGACGACCAGGAAATATTAAGGTAAAACAAAGCCTTTGCGATAGTAGTGACAAAGAAGCAATGCGATTGCTCGAAAACGGTCCGGAGTGGATCAGGGAAAAGGGCAAGGCTATTGTAGTGGAAATAGAATTTTAATAGAAAATCCCTCACAGAAATTCAATTCTTGTGAGGGATTACTATTTAGACCCTAACAGGGTTTAGGGCCCTGTTAGGGTTTCGGGCAATTTTCTAAAACAAATTCTTGTATATCATTTTAGCATCGTCCAGCGTTAACTCCTTGGGGTTATTCTTGAGTAAGCGCTGTACGGTAAGGGCGTTTTCGGCCAACTTATCCAGCATGGATGGGTCAACGCCCAAATCGGTTAGCTTAGCGGGAATACCGCAATCGCGTACCAACTTCCGCAAAACTTCCACTCCTTTTTTCGCTATTTCCAAATCGGAGCCTACGCGCTCAACGCCCATGGCTACGGCAATATCGACATGCTTTCTAATATCGGCATCCATATTAAAGGCAAGGACTTCGGGCAGCAGAATGGCGTTTGCCAAACCGTGCGCAATGTGAAATTCGCCACCCAGCGGATATGAAAGCGCGTGTATTGCCGATGTATTTACAGGGCCTAAGCACAAGCCTCCATAAAGGCTACCCAATGAGAGGTTGGTGCGTGCCTCAATGTTTTTTCCATCCTTTACCGCCGCCATCAGGTTATTGCTGATTAAGCGAATACCTTCTAAGGCATACATATCAATAACGGGGTGGGCAAACTTGTTGGTATACGCCTCAATGCAGTGGCATAGCGCGTCAAGTCCTGTTTCGGCGGTGAACTTAGGCGGCAGACCAACGGTGAGCATTGGGTCAACGTAAGCGCCATCGGGCACAAGAAATGGGCTAACAATGCCCTTCTTCATGCTGTCAGACTCATCAAGTAAAATGGCGTTGGGCGACACCTCACTACCTGTTCCCGAAGTAGTGGGAATGCAAGCCAGATAAGCGTTACGGCACTTTACAAATCCTGTTCCGAACATGCCGCTTATGGGTTGGGGGTTGTTGATTTTGGCAGCAACCAGCTTGGCTAAATCAAGAACACTACCGCCACCGATACCCACTACGCTGTCGGCATTGGCCTTATCGGCAATAGCCAAAATATTTTCTAAATCGGCCACCGTTGGTTCGCGCTGAATGTTGTCAATCATGGTGATGCTAACACCATTCTGCTTCAACTTATCCATGGCCGCGCCTATAAGCGGCACAATGGGAGGAGCGGTAACCACAATCAAATTTTTGTAACCTGCCGCCACAAAGTCATCGGCAAACAAATCCAAAGCACCCGCACCAAGGCTGAGTTTTTTGGGCTGAAGAAGAGAAATTAAACGCATAAACTTTATTTACGATTTACTAATTACTATTTGCCCCCAACCCCCTAAAGGGGGCTATAACCGCAGTGGGTTACCTAAACTTTTTCCTCGAAGCGTCATTGCGAGGAGGTACAACGAAGCAATCTCACATCTTGGTGAAGCCAATTACAACTTGAGATTGCCACGCTTCGCTCGCAATGACGCTGCTGGCAAACGCAGCATGTTATAGCCCCCTTTAGGGGGTTGGGGGTGGTTTTAATTTACTTGTAATGATTTTATAGCAAACGCTGCTTCCTTTTCAGGCTCGCCGGCACGAGGCATGTCGCCGCTGCCATCTTCCTCCTCGGTATCAATGGTGGGCAGGTAGCGACGCTCGCCCGTGCGGAACATAATGCGCTCAACGGACTCCACGGGCATCATGCACCACTGTCCCTTCCATGTTTTTCCGTTTACGGTAATATCAAAGCGGCGCACGTCGGTATCAAGGTCAATGCTGATGTTGTAATCCATATTGGGTTCGTACTTCATCAGGTTGGTGAAGCGGGCGCGGGGCTTGTGTTTGAGCGTGCCATCGGTATCGAACACTACGCGAATGCAGGTGGCGCCTTTGCCATCTTGCAGCTCAACGTGCAGCGGTCCATTATCGTTTTGCGAAGGCGTAACGGTGAAGCTTACCTTTACTTTTTTTGCGGCAGCAAATACGCGCTCGACTTTGGCATAGTCGTACCTATCCTTGTCGCGCAGCATGAGTACCTTTTCGCCTGAGGCGTTTTTCTCCACCTTCACGGGCGCCCACATGGGGCTGTAAATGTTCCAGTAGCGCAGCTCTTCGCCATCCTTCATTTGGGCAAAAATATCGTTTACGGGGCCTTCTACTTTTCCGGTAACGGGCATGGGCACCGAGGCCACCCAAATATCCTCCTTGTTTACGCTGTAGGTAAGCCACATTTTGCCATCGGCGGGCGTGCCATTACCTTCTGCTATGCCGCGAATGTACTGTGGCCCGAAGCTCTTGTACGCACCCTCGTAGCGACGGGTAGAAATTTCGTTGTGTACGGTGAGCAGGTTGTCAAAGGTCAAACCATCATCACCTGTCATTACGGCCAGCGGCCAGCGATACAGCGAGGGGTTGTACACCATGGCGTAGCGACCGTCGGAGGTACGTTGCCCCCATACTTTGGCATTCCATGTTACAATGTTGGTACCGAGCTTCAGCGGTCCCCATGTTTTTCCTTCGTCGGCAGTAATGCCGTAGCGCGAGTGCTTGCATACGCCAAGCGCGCGGCCATCGGGCAAGTGGTAAATGCTCCACGCCTTATTTTCGCCGCCTTTAAGGCTGATTATGGGGTCGTTTTCGTTGGCTTCTTCAACCCACTGCTGCGTAGCCAGCTTATCGTTCAACAAGGCGTTACAGGCCTCAACAAAGCCCTTATCCTTGCTCTTGGTGTAAAACGGGTAGCGGGTGTTTTTTTCATTCCAACCTTGGTTGTAGTGAATGAAGTAAATATCGCCCAACGTGCCGTCGGCTTTTTGCTCACGTACTACGCGACCGATGCCGTTTTCGTCAAAGGGCTTATCCTTTTGTGTGGGACAAATGCCGTAGAAGCCGAGCATGAGCAGGCGATTGCTTTTGCTCACATAAAAACCCATGCGCTGGTGCATAACGGCACCTGTAACAAATTCTGTTTTTTTATCCTTGTTGTAGGTGGTTCCCACGGGCACTTCGTACTGCGGAAAAATGACCTGCGGACGCTCCCACCGGTAGCCATCGGGCGAAGTTACAAGCAGGGTTTGCCCCGGCTGTCCGTGCTCGTTTACGGGGTTGCTAAGGTAGCTTACGTAGAATTTTCCGTTCCAGTAGGCAATCATTGAGGCATGGTTATACGTCCAGCCAAAGTTATCGGCCAGCTCAGGAAACTGACGGTTGGCGCGCATGATTTGAATATTGTGCGCACCCACTGCGGGCGATAGCTGACCGTGGTGGTAATCGGGGTTGCTTTGCTGCTTGCCTATGTAGCGAAGCTCATTGTTTTGCGCAAGCGAAGTAAATGAGAGCGCCAGCGCGGCTAGTAAAAGTTTTGTTTTCATAAAAATATAGAACCTCAAAAGTACAATTAAAAGAAAATGAATTACTGCACCTCCACATAATCCAATACCATACCTGCTACGCCCACATTCTGTAAACGTAACTTGTAAGTTCCGGCATTAATTTGTGTGCCGGTAGTAGTGCCCAGCGTTTTGAACTTATCGTCGGGCGTAGGTTTGAAGCTAAGCTGATCATTACGCATCATAATACCGTTGGAATCTTCTATCTGAATGAGCATAGGTATATTCTCATCGGATTGGTTCATGTAGCGAATAGCAATATTGTAAGTATCGGCCACACCTACCGAGAAGGTAAACTCCACCCCATCATCAAGCGGGTCGGTAAGACGCACGATATCGTTAATACGTATACGATCCTTTCTTACACCCTTGCCTGTCAACTTCGACTCCTCAGCCTCAACTCGCTCTACGGGGCGTAAGTCGGAGGCGCTTTCAAGCGTGGTAACGTGTACGGCTGCAACAAGGTACATAGGCGCAACTGCGCTCAAGTTACGTTCAAGTGTTACCGTTTCACCCTTGACAAAGCGGCGCGCATACAAGGCATATTTAGTGCCATTAGCACTTTCGACGTAACTTTGTGTAAAGTTGTAATCCTTCATCCACGCTGGTTTATCACCAACTCTGGCAGCAATACCTATAAATACATCAGCATCGGCGGCGAGGGTAAACGTAGCAACTACGGTGGTATCAGCATTTACCTTTGGAGTACGCAAATACGTTGTCCCGTATAGGTTTGATGGCAATGCACTTAATCCTATCTCATCGTCTGCATACAACTTATCTCCTGTATCCATCCATGCCCCCACCGACCATAGCTGTGCCTGACTTTTATTTTCAGCAACTAAATTAGTGATAAGTTGAGGTGATGGTTTAGCCGGTTGTACACCACTTTTTTGGGTGGCAATAGCAATACCCGAAATCAGCGCTTGTCCGGAAGTTACTTTAGGAAATGATACTTCAATAGCTCCATTTGCAACCTTTACATCAACTACCTCCTTGTGCGCCGTATTGAGCCCTGCGGTTTTCCATAAGTCCAAATCTTTAATGACAGTAACACCGTTAACCGCTACATCAAACTGACGCCAGCCCGCGCACTGCATACTACCACCTTTGCCATACCACGGTTCCGCAAAATATAGCTCCACGATATAGTCACCGTTAGGAACAGGAAATTCGTAACGCAACTTGTGTTGTCCGTAGCGGAAGGTTTGGAATAGTTTAGGATCATACGCGCCATGAATTAGATCATGTGTGCGACGCTGACTACCGTAAAATGGAGGCAGACCGGGATAGTCGTCCGTCCACGAGCATGACCCCCACGCATCGGGCGATGCTTTATGCACATCAGCCATCCATAGATTACCATTAATGTCGGTATAATCAGGACCGCCACAGTTAACACGGTACAAGTAGTTGTAGCCAAGTGCCGGCTGTGTAATATTTTGCGGAGCGATTACCATACTGTCGGTGTGGGATGCTTGGGGCAGATGGTGGAGCAATGCCACATCACTTGCTACCGCATTCTTGCTACCCTTGTTAAAGCCATAAGCACGCAACAGGTTGGTTGTAATATCTACACCCGAAAATGTAAAGTGCGTTCCTATGCCACCGTTACCATCACGAGTTTGTCTTGCTACCATTAGCGTATCGCACCATAGCTCCACCTCGTCACAGTTGGAGTAAACTACTATGCTATCTTTTTTTCCTGGCTCTGTCCACCTGTCAGGCCACGTGTGCATGGCAATGTACAGCATGGGCTCCGATTTTGGTGCGTAGTTTGCACGATACATATAAAAAGCATCTACAGGTTCGCCCCATGCGGTAAGCAAGCCCTTATAGTTAAGCGGACCAAGACGATCAATTTCACGTAACCCTTCGCCATTTTGTGTACGACCGGGATTCTCGTGTGAGGTCAATACCCACAGGTATTGTCCACAGCTCTTATCCTTTACCGATTCTGCCAAGCGTACTTTCATTTCCATAAGCTGCGACATGCGATCCTCGCTCAATGGGCCTTTTTGGTTAAATTCACCTTCGGTGTGCATATCAATGCTACGCCATGCACCATACTCACCATTAAGCAGCTGCTTGCTCAATTCCTCGCCATACACAGCAGGATTTCCACCATACGTACCCGACCAGTTTTGTACTACATTCCAATCGGTGCCCACACCGCCATTGCAGGTAGTTACCTTGCGCTGTGCCGAGGCGGTGGGATCTAACTCACGAATAATGTTGGTACATTCCTTAGCAAAGTCTTCGGGCAACTTACTTTCATTTTGCAAGCCCCACAACACTACAGCAGGACTATTGCGACGCTCTTTTACCCAATCGCGAAGAAGGGCTTTGAAGTTATTGCGAAACTCGGGTGTATCAAACCAAATTTGTGCCGAAAACTGCGTCCACCAAGGCATTCCAAGTCTATCCCAGTGGTAGGAGTAGCGGAAATTGTGCGGCTGATGCGCGTCGCGAAAAGAGTTAAAACCGGCAGCGCGCATTTGCTCTACGCGCGCGTCGATAAACAAATCGGAAAAGGCATGACTTTTGCCCATGTTATGCTCATACTCGCATATTCCGTTTATAAAGAATGGCTTTCCGTTAATGTAAAAGCGACCGTCGCCATCATTGCGTCCCACAGGCCAGCTGATTTTGCGAATGCCATACATGGTGGTTTGAGAGTCGAGCACCTTCTTTCCATCACTAACTTCAGAGGCTATACTGTACAGTTTAGGTGACTCGGGCGACCACAGCTGCGGGTTCTGCACGTTCTGCAATTTCTGCATTACGGTAACGGTGGCTCCTGCGGCCACCTTCACCCTTTGATCTACCATTGCTACCCTTTGGTTATCGGGGCTGAGCAGCTTAGTGGTAACGGTAAATTGACGAGGTGCATCGCTATAATTTTTTACCTCGGTGTTGACGTAAATGGTTGCTTCTTTTTCCGAAATTTTATCATCATTCCACGCATGCACGCCAAAGGGTTCTATGCGTAAGTCACTTGCTATAACAAAAGTCACAGGGCGAAAAATACCCATGGGCTGCGAGCCCTCGGAAAAACCCCAATCGGGAGAGCAACCTCCGCAAACCCAAGGCAAATCACGTATTGCGGACGGATGATCGGCACGTACGGCAAGTAAATTTTTTGCATCAAACTTTAGCGCATCGGTAACATCGAGGGTAAATGTGGTACGGCCTCCGGCATGCTTACCTATCTGCTTACCATTAACCCACACTGTGGCATACGAACCCACGCTCTCAAAGAACAGAAAATAGCGTTTCCCTTTTACACGCTTATCTACGTTGAATGATTTGCGGTACCATGCATAGCCGTGTAGGTTGCCATGCTTCATACGGCGGTAGCCTTGGTAATCCTCCCAGTTATGCGGCACCTCTACTTTCTTCCATTTTTTTTCATCGTAAGAGGGTAACTCAAAACCATTATACGCGCCCACAGAATCCGCCATTACCGTTGTCCACTCTTCGTTTAGCGATATTTCTTCGCGAACCCTCACCACCTCAACAGGTTGAGCAAAGGCTGTAAAACTCAAGGCAGTAAAGGAAAGGAGAAGAGAGATTTTTTTGAGCATAATCTACATGTTTTTAAAGTACCGTGGGCTGTCATACTGAACCTGTCGAAGTAGTGGGGAGCGGTCATCCCCCGCCGCACCCCTTTGATAGGCTCAGGGTGACAACCCACAAAGGGCATTGTCAATTCATTATTTAATAAAACAACCAATCCACCGTTTCGCGCTTTACCTCGCCACCAAAACCTGCATCGCGTGGAGTAATTTTTTGATCGGCATTGATAAAGCCCAGCACAAGTGCTGCACCCTTACCCAACTCCAGCGTATTGTCACCCTTGTTAAAACGATAGGTATGTATATTAATCGATGGCAGGCTATCAGCAGCAATAGCATTAGCTATACGCACTTCAGCTTGTTCACGATCATTTGCACTAGCGTTGGTTTCCAACGTGGGTGGTTGCAGGTAGTCGCGATTGTTAGATCCAAAGTAACCCACCAACACGTTTACTGCAGTATCGCATGTAAAGTTGATAAGGGTTTTATCCTCTTTTTGCCTATTCATCGACAGGCGTATGGCTGTAAGCCCCTTCAGCTCATCCGCCACATTTTTAATTGCAAAATCACGGTCGGCAAACAACTTCTCACCATCGGCAACGGTGTATATCTTCATATTTTGGTTGGTAAGGCGCACTTTTACACGCTCAAAAGGAGTAGTGCTATCTTGTGCCTGCATAAGTGAAGGATTTTTCAACAACGCTAAATTCTTTTTGAAGTTTTCCAATTCACGCTCGTAGTGCGGCAACATTTCTGCCCAAGTCTTATTTTTTCCATCATCTCCGCCAATAGGAATACGACGTTGCTTGGTTTGCATACTATTGGCATACAAGTAAGTGTCATTGGTAAAATCAACTAAACTACGCCAGTACTCCAAACTCTTTTCAAGGTAGGGCAAGGCTGCATCTAAGTCCGCAATATTGTTGGAGTACTGGTAGCGTAGCACTAACTCTGCTGCCTTTACTTTTTGTGCAAAAAAGTTGGCAAAGGCGCGGTAGCAGTACATGTCATTTTTAAGACGTGGGAATTCTGCATCATTTTTAGTGATGTACCTTGCGGCTTTTTCAATGGCTTCGGTAGCTTTTTTACCATGTTCTACCACCTCATCAATAATCTGTATGGGGGTTTCGCCCACATGAGGCTCTTTTTTCCACTCACGCTCCGCCCACTCAATCAGCTTCTCGCCTTCGGGTCCGCACGACTCGTAAAAACCCGGATAAATTCGGAACTTGTACGGATTAACCAGCTGCGCCATAAACATGCCCAGCAACAAAGTTTGGCGATTACCTTCTGTTATACCAAATCTGCGTAGCAACTTTGGAGCAATTTCTCCACTTTCGTCATACGCTTCTTTTATCTTTAAGCCATGCTTTCCGCAACCGTAAAAATTGCCCAACTCTTTTGTCCAGAATTTTGTTTCGCCACGAACATCCAATTGCGAATTCCAAGCGTAGCGTGCCCATGCCTCATACCAAATCCAGTCGCGCTCCATTTCCAGCAGGCGAGGCGTGGTTTTATCGGCGGTGTATGGCCAGTCCCAGTAGGAAGCCTGTGGGTATAAGTGTAGACCGTTAGCCCCATGTACCTCGTGCATGGCAATTACTGTTTTGCGAATAAACTCGGGTGAACCATAGCGAAATGGTTCAAGGTTGGCAAGAATATGTACGTTATCAATATGCACCGAGCCCAACTTACTCAACGCCTTGTGCGTTTCGCCCCACGGGCCGCGCGGTTGGTAGGTGGTAAGCGACTCGCCTGTGTACTTGTTCATAGTGTACAGGTTCTGATAAATGGGCAGCGCTTTTGCCATCACTGCCTTAGCATCGGTATCATGCGCACGAAGCAAAATTGGTGGTTCATCGGTACGGCCGAGCGCTGTCAAACCATCCCTTACACCGGGAATAATCACCTTGGTAAACCACTCCACGTCATCATCGCCACCACGCATAGCTTCACCCAGCGTAACAAGTAAACCCACGTTAGGATATTTCTCAATAAAAGCAGCAATGGATTTACGTGTGTAATCGGCAATAGCGGGAACAATAGGACGCTCTCTATCCTGTGTTTTTATCTTGTGGTGTTCGGCAAAAGGTTTTGATACAATAATGTTGTAAAACATTTGTATAACAAAAATACCACGCTTGTTGGCCTCTGTTGTTAGGAAACCAAAAATCTCCTCATTTTTAGCATAAGTTTCGTCGTCTACTTCCAAGGCATAGGGATAATCTTTCAACTTTACCAGCGAGGCAAAGGGATGACCGTTCCAAAGATAAAGTGAGTTCATGCGGTTATCCACCAGCATGTCGAGATATTTTACCCAAAGTTCTTTATCATAAAACCACGGAAATTCTTCGGGTGTATAAGGGTACTCATACACCGTGCGCCCCGGAAGGTAGTATGGTTTTTGCATGCCTATGCAAGCACCACGCAATACCATCTCGGGCTGATCTACCATATCTATGCTATGTGGTAGCTTACCGTTACGCTTTACGCGATTGGCCATTTCAATACAACCATATAGTTCTCCGGAAGCATCAGCACCACCAATTATCATCACCTCCTTACCGCTCTTAATGGTAAAACCCTCCTTACGCGGCTGCTTTTCCAATACGACTCCCGCCTGTGAGGCCTGTTGCTGCAAAAAATCGCCTCCTAACTCACCAACCACAATCTGGTAGGTCTTTTGCTTACTATTTTCTGTGCTGTTAATAGTGGCATTATAGCCATTTTCCTGTAAAGTTTTACACAGGCGTTCTGCGCCGAACTCTGCGCGTACCGAAGGCTTATCGCCTATTACAATATTTATGGATTGCTTTTTGCCACCGCATGAGGCTAGTAAAGCAACGCTCAAAAACAAAGGCAAAATTTTCTTCATGTCAAATACAAATTTTGTTTACAAATATATGAGTCGCAAGGTGGCAGCTACATTAGCTCAGGGTGCTTTGGGCAAACGTATTTTATTGCGCGCGGAGCAAAAACTTTTTTCAAGGGAAACACCTACTCCGCGCGCCACATTCCACCTCCCTTTTTAACGTAGGGCGTTGCCCTACGCTATTGCTTGCGGGCTTTCAGCCCTACTATTTTTTTGCTGCGTCAAAAACCTCGTACAATTTATCAACTCCCTTGATAGCGTTTGCAGGTAAGAGCTCACCATTCGCACCAAATACCAGCATGTCCACCTGTTTTTCTACCACACATTTGCTCTCGTCAATTTTGCCGTTTTTGTCGGTTACGGCACCCAAATTCAGGCCTAAGTATTTTGCCAAAAACGCGTATGATGCTTCACGCTTTGACAAACCGTAGTCGTGCCCTTCGGTTGGAAAATGGTCATTCTTCACCAAGTCCTTCTTACCGTAAAAATCGTATATTTTTTGCAAAAAAGGAAATTCTACCGTAGGTACATCGCTGGTCCAATCCTTACCATCGGATAGAATAAGTTGAGGACGAGGAGCAAACATAGCCGCAATTTCTACGTTGTTGGTACCACCGCCACACAGGTGAATGGGCATACCGCTTTCGCAAGGGCAACCGCCCATAAAGTAGGACGACAGCATTACCGTGGGAATGCTTACCTTGAAGCGCTTGTCAATAGCAGCCAACAGCATAGTTTGCGAGCCACCGCCGGAACCTCCGGTAATGGCAACGCGCGAAGTGTCGGCAGTTTTAAGTGTGCACAAGTAATCAAGAATGCGAATACCATTGAGCGTTTGCATGGTGTGGGCAATGCTGTTGCGGTGATCCTTTCCCTCAAACTGCAATAGCGATTCGCCCCACGCAAATAAATCGTAGCTAACCGATATGGCCCCCATACGCGCATGCGTAGCGCAACGCAATTGCTGGTCGGCACGGTAGCGACCATCACCAAAGTGCCCGTTGGGGTTAACAATGATAGGGCACAGACCTTTTGCCTTAAGCGGTTTGTAAATGGAACCCGTGGTGTAAACGCCGGGCAGCACCTCAAGCGCAAAATTCTCCACCGTGTAGCCATCGTACTTGCGAGGCTTGGTGAGTATGGGTTTAGAGGCGGGCTGCACGGGCATGGGCGACAAATCCAAGGCGGCAATCATGCAGGGTATAATTGAGTCGCGACGAGTCTCCCACGATGCCTTATCGTTGTACAACGTTGAAAGGTAATCCAACATCTCCTGTCCTTCTGCCGGATAGCGACGAGGATATTCGAAGTCTTTCACCTTGTACACACCGGGTTTTTCCAACACCCACTTCATATCAAACGGTGCAAGAACGTTGGTAAGCGATTTCTCTACGCTGTACGGACGTATACGCCAATCGGCATAGGTGAGCATTTTGCCGTCCACCATTTTTACATCGTACTTCACGCGCACACCAAAGCGCTTTTGCACCTCCTGCAGCACATCTACCAGCGGGCGCTTGTAAAGGCTGTCGGAGTTTTGACAACTGCGATGGTCATGCGCTGAGGCGGTGAACGCCAGCGAAAGGGAGATGAGAATGGTAAGTATTTTTTTCATATTATTTCGACTTGAGATAAATCGACTTGCGACATGCGAAACTCTCCTATCGCGTGTCGCAAATCGCATGTCATATTATTTTCCTTGAAAGACTTCCTCCAAGTATTTTACATTTGCACCGTAGTTCTTTTTTACGTTGTGCACATCCTTGGTGTCGCGTGAGCGCTCTACTACCAGCCAACCACTCCAGCCCATCTTATCAAGGGTTTCCTTAACTTTTTTCATATCCAGTCGGGGGTCATTTTGTATCCAGTAGCCATCGGTATTGCTGGCGTGAATTTGCATAATCCTATCCTTGCCCAGCGTTTTCAACTCTTGTATAATATCGCCGTCACGCTTAAGAATGCTTGAAAAGTTAACGTAGCTGCGAATAGATTTTGAGCCCACTGCGTCAATTAACTTTGCCTCGCCTTTGGCATCAAGTGCTGTTTCAATACCAATAACTATGCCCGCCGCCTCTGCCTTTTTTGCAACTACCTTCAAGCGTTCCAGCACTATGGGGTAAAGCTCCGGCTCTTTGGTCAAGTCGCTTGAATTACCCATAGGCAAAAAGGCACGTTTGATACCCAATGCTACCATTGACTGAATGGTTTCATCAATGAGCGCTTCGTAGTTCACGCGCTTGGCAAACGACTGACCGTAGAAAGCCGACATGGCCATGGAGCTGAATTCAATACCTAAGCGATTGCACTCGGATATAAACAGCTGCTGAAATGATTTTTGGGTAAACTTATTGTCAAACATTTCACGTTGCCCCAAGCCTCCCATATCAATTTCCAAACCATCGGCGCCCAATTCGGCTGCCAACTCTACAGCACCTATTTTTTGACGCTTAAGCATCATCCAGTCGCACACCGACACTTTATAGCGCTCGTTATTGACCACTTGCACCTTTTCTGTTTCGGCTACCGAAGGCCATTTCCCGTCTTCTATTTGTGAAAATACTAATTTTTTTACATCAACCTGCACATATTTTATGCGCTGCCTGCGCCATGTGTACACAATGTGCACCATGCCATCGGGAGTTTGAATAATCGAGGGATATGAATACTGGCTGATGGGCGCGTCCTCCAGAACCAAGGCTGCAAGCCATGTTTTACCATCTTCGGAGATAGCTACGTTAAGCGGTGTACGCACGCCCTTACCGTTTTTAGCGCTACTATCGGGCAGCACGTGGTTATACACCAGCAGCTGACGACCATCAAGCAACGTTACGGCATCGGTACCGGAGTTGGTATTGGGCAGCGCGGTTGCCTGCATGGGAGTCCATGTTTTGCCACCGTCCTTTGACCACGACTCACCCAGCACTCTGTTTCGAGTGCGGCATAGCACTTGCAAACGACCATCGACATAGGTGAGTATGCTGGGTTGAATTGCTCCTATACTATCAAGAGTCCTAGGTATGGAGGCTGTTTTTGTCCACGTTTTTCCCTTATCTTTGCTCACCTCAAAGTGAACTTTCCAGCCACCCTTGCCCTCGGTGCTTGACGGTGCAAACAGCCTTCCATCCTTCAGCATTACGGGCTTATTTTTAATCGGACCTAAAAATCCTTCGGGCAAATCCTCGGGCTTCGACCACGTTTTTCCACCATCCTGCGAGCGAATAACCTTTCCTACCCATCCCGCTACGTTGGGACCCACCTTGTAGTACAGCTGCAGTTCGCCATTGGGTACCTGATACAATACAGGGTTCCATGTAGCATAGCGCAGCGTGTCGTTTATAATTCCGTTGGCCACATTTACAGGCTCTGTCCACTTGCCGTTAATGCGGGTGCTGGTCCAAATGCATACATCGGGGTTGCGCTCTTTGGTACCGCCAAACCATGAGGCAATAAGGTTGCCGTCCTTGTTCAAGGCAATGGTTGAAGCGTGGCTTTCGGGAAATGATGCTTTTTCGAAAATAAATTCATCTACTAACACACCGTCTTTCCAACGGTCTTGCGCCACTCCGTAGGGACACTCAATGGTATACTCACCTGAGCCCAACTCAAGATTTACGCGACCGTTTTGTATGCGTACAAACTTTATCCCGTCCAGCTGCATTACAGGATTTCCGTTGCCCGTAATATCTTCAAGCGATTTTGCAGGAACTAAAATATTAGCACGCGTATTGGCGGGGACGGTAATTTTCCAAGTAAACTTACCGCTTTCCAACTTCCAGTCGCTAACTGTTTTTCCGTATACCGAGCGGTACGAAGCCTTTACCCATGTTAAGTCCTCAACGGGCTTTGGCTCCATCCACATAAACCTGAAACCGTGGTATGTGGGGTGCGATTCAATACCTGCCAAGTCCTCGTACATCCACGATACTACATCACCCAACAGCATTACGTGATTTTGCGAATTCATCCACGGATTGGCGGTGTTGCCGTTCCATAGTTCCCAAATAGCGGTAGCACCGTTTTCAATCATGTAACCCCAGCTGGGATAATCTTTTTTAGTAGCAATTACGTAGGCTACATCGGCGCGACCGCGCTTGCTCAGCTCGCGCAAAAGCCACTGTGTACCTATTACTCCGGTGCTAAGGTGCCCCTTATCTACCTCCATAATTTTGTACACCATTTTGGCAAAAACCTCGTCCTCGTTGGCTTTACCTACCATGCCAAAAGCGAGGGGTAACAGGTTTGCTGTAACAGTTCCGTTATCGTATTGCTCCTTTTGGGGGTTGTAAAATTTCTTATTAAACGCTTCGCGCACCCTTGCCGCCTGCTCCAAGTACATTGGAACATCATTGTGATTGTTGGTTACCTTGGCAAAGTCGGCCATCATGGTTAGCATTTTGTAGTAGTAGGCCGTGGCTAACAAGTCGCCGCGTGTTTTGCGCATCGAATCCTGCGAGTGAATCAGCTCCTTTGACTCAGGCGGAACGCACCAATCACCGTACTTATCTTTGGTCATAATAAACTCGTTGGTCATGTACTTTTCGCGCATGTGAGTCAGCCATTTTTTCATAGAAGCATAGTGCTTCACTATGGGCTGCGTATCGCCGTACTGCTTGCGTAGCATATCGGCTACTACAAGATAGGTAGCAGGCCACGTCATGTTGTCGCTATAGTAGTTCCAAAATGCAGGTGCTACATCGGGAATGCAACCATCCTCGCGCTGCGCATCCTCAATATCGTTTGTCCATTTTGCAAAAAGAGTTTCGTTGTCAAATAGGAAACTTTCGCCCAACGAACCCATAGCATGGTCACCCAGCCAAGGCTGACGCTCATTGCGCTGCGGGCAATCTATGGGCATGCCCTTGTAGTTGCCGCTTATGCCCCACCAAGCGTTTTGATGCAAGCGATTGAGCACCGTGTTTGACGATTCAAACGAACCTATGGTTTCCAAATCGTCATATACCACTTGTCCCTCAAAGTCGTCGATGTTAGGCATCGACTTCCAACCCATGAGCTGCACGTAGCGGAAGCCATGGTATACAAAACGCGGCGCCCACTCCTCTACTCCATCACCCTTTAGGATATACGTATCGGTACACATAGCATCACGCAGGTTGCGGGTAAATAAAGAACCATCCTCCTTCAAACTTTCGGCAAAGCGCAAGCGTACTGTGTCGCCCTTACTTCCGCTTACCTTAATTTTCACCCAGCCTGTCATGTTTTGTCCCATGTCCATTATCAGCGTATCATTCTTCAACGCAGTAATCGACAATGGATTTACAACCACCATAACCCTCATGTTGGGTGTTGATTGTGCTGCCAACTTACCCGCAGGAGCTTGCACCAGCTGTGGCTTCATCCAGCCCTTTTCTTTAAAGCCAACAGTGCTCCAGCCCTGCATTTCCTTGGTAGCATCGTATATTTCGCCATCGTACTCGTTGGCCGAGCGAGTGGGACCATCAGTGGTAATTTTCCACGTTTGGTCGCTCACCACGGTTTGCTTGCTACCGTCGGTGTAGGTAAGTTCAAGTTGAAATAATAATTTCGGGTAGCCGAACGTAGGAATTTTGTACGGCTTGTAGTTCTGACGCATGGTGTAAAAACGGCCGTTGCTCAGCGTGGTGCCAATAGCATTTTTACCTGCTTGCAGCATTGATGTTACGTCAAAAGTATTGTAGGTAACCGTCTTTCGGTAATCGGTAGGAACAGGCGCCAACACTTGGTCGCCCACCTTTTTTCCATTGATGTATAGTTCGTACAAACCCATGCCGGCAATGTAGACCTTGGCAGATTGTATTTGCTTTTTTGAAACAGCAAACTCCTTACGCAAGTAGCGTGCCGAAAGGCGCGACCACTGCTTATGATTATCCCACACAAACGATGAGTCAAGACCAATCCACTGCGCCTTCCAGTCACCTTCGGCATACATGCCCGTGCTAAAATGAAGCGCATCGCTCCACTCGGAAGCACCTTTGTTGGTGTTGATTTTTACTTTCCAGAAAAAATCGGATTTGCTTGCCAGCGGCGTACCGGCATAGGTCACACCTACCGATTGCGTGCCGCGCACATCGCCCGAATTCCACACATCACCCTCACCTGCCACCAACTTTTCGGCTGACGACGCCACCAGAATTTGGTACGATGTTTGTATTACATTCATCTCGTCACTTACAATTTCCCAACTAAAGCGAGGTGTGGCCGTACCAATACCCTCGGGGTTTTCCAGCATTTCGCAACGCAGGTTTTGCAGTGAGGGTGCTGCAAAAAGCTGTACGCTTAATAGTGTTGCAAGTACAAAAAGTGAGGTAAATTTTTTCATGTGTGTAAATAAATTTTTCTAATTACATCTTTCCCGTTACTCGCTCTAGCTGCTCCGACTTCGCCACCTCTTTGCCATCAACAAGCACACGAAATCCCTTTCCCTTGCTGAACTTCTCCCCTGTTTTATCCCAAATAATGGTTACAACTTTTCCATGGTAAAGCACGTTGTCAAGGCAAAACCAGTCCCACTTGCTTTGCGGAACGAGCGGGTTAACTTCAATCGTGTTGTCGGGGCGCGGGCGCAAACCCACAAGTCCTGTAATAACCAAATCGGCAAAGGTGGAGTGGTTGTAGTAGCGGCTGCGCTCTTGGTCACCCTTGAGCCAGTAACCCGTTACCTCATCCTGATACTCGCCAATGTACGGACGACCGCGGTAGTATTGTGACTCTACGTACAATTCCATCAGACGAAAGTAAGCTGAATCGGTTACCACATCCTGCTTTTGCGCGTTCATAAAGTTGGCTAATCCTGTCATTGTTTGTGAAGTAGCAAAAGGCCATATAGCGCCATCCCACTCGCACTTGCAGCAACTGCCCAACTTTTCGCGGCAGCAGCCGTGCGCACGAAACTGCGGGTGACGACGCTCGGCAGTAGTCAAACCAAACGGCGCTAGAAATCCTTTTTCATCCAACACTTGTTGCCATGCCACATTGTACTTCGCATCAGCGCTTACCATGTTGGTGTACCACGGCATGTAGCCTATTTCCTCGCGTACATGCGCAAAGGTGTCGGCCTGCTTTAGGGTTTCAAAAAAGTCCATTTGCGAACTCCACAGGCGTTGCTCTACAAGGTTTTTTATTGTATCCGCTTTCGCTGAAAATTGTTTTGCCAACTTCTTATCTCCCGCCAAATTTGCTGTATAGGCAATTGCTTTGGCATTGCCATACATGTAACTGTTGATGCTGGGGCGCGCGTTCTTCTCTTTGCGTCCACCGCTTATGGTTTCTTCCATAGCATCGCGCACATCAAACTGCCAAAACAGTCCTTTGGGGAAACGCTTTTCCTGCTCCCACGCCAAATATTCTGCCTCCAAATCGGGCAGCATATCGGTAAGGTACTTGCCATCCATAGTCACGTAGTAGCGGTTGAGCAAGGCATCGGCAGTCCAGCTGCTGTATGCACGAAGACGCTTCAGCGGTGTGCCGCCTTCGTTGCCACGATACCATACACGCACGTAGTCGTCCAGGTATTTTTGATCATGCAGCCAGCGTAATTCGTAAATGTGATGTCCCAAGCCGCTGCTTATCATGTTGTACTTATCGGCGTAGTTACGATTTACCAAGAACTCGGTAAACACATATCCACTGGGTGTTTGCTTCAAATGCTTACGCACGGACCACCAGCGGAAGTAGTAAATTTCCTCGAAATTATCCTGCGGGCAGTTGAAAAGGGGAATATTGTTTTGCAGAAATTCCCACGACTGTGCGTTGGGAATTGCCTGCACAATATTCTCATCTTCCATACGGTTGAAGTAGTCAACGTAGTGCTTGAAGTCGGCTGACTTAAGTACCGCAGGAACGGATTTAGGTTGGGCAAAAGAGGTCGCGCCAACAGTTAGTAACGTGATTAAAAAGAATAATTTTTTCATGTACTATTATTTTCTACTTACTTGTTTTTGTCCCGCAGGGACAGAACTTTATTAACCGCGGGTGAAGTGTAACGAAAGTCGTGGCTAATGGCTAGTGTGGCAGTGGCGCGCGGAACAGGTTTTTCCCCAGATGTAAGTTTGTGCTCCGCGCGCAATATACTGAGTGTTCCCATTACCGTGGGTTTCGCTTTGCTTCACCCACGGTTAATCACATTTAGTCCCTGCGGGACATTTCCTCCCCTATACCCCTTTAGGGGGTTGGGGGTGTGAGGTTACAGCGCTATCGTCTCCAACGCCTTCTTTATGATCTCGCGCTCGGGGGCTTTGAATGCCTCGTATGGCTCCATCATAAAGTCGCTGCAAATACCCTTGAGCGAAAGTGCGCACTTCACGCCCTTGAGATAGCTTGAACCGTACTTGCCCACGCTGTATAACAGACCGCTTATTTGCATGACTTTTTGGTGTAGCGGAATAATTTTTTCAAAATCGCGCGCTACAGCTGCATTATACAGGTCAACATACAATTTGGGGAAAATATTAGCGCCACCGTTCACGCCGCCATGTCCACCCAGCAAAACGGTTTCAGCCATCATTTCTTCGGGACCAACAAGCAGCGTGAAATCTTTCACATCGCGTAGCTCGTAGCACAACTTCTGGAAGTAGGTGCCGTTGGCAGAGCTATCCTTAAGTCCGATAATATTTTTGTGGTCGGCCAACTTGCGCACGGTAGCAGGGTCAAAGTTGACCTTGGTGTGCGATGGCATGTTGTAAAGGAAAAGTGGGAGAGGAAGCTTTTCGGCAAGGTGCTCGTAGAAGAAAATGAGTTCGGGCTGCGCCGAAGCGTAGTAGTAGGGCTGCGCTGACACCACTGCATCTGCACCGTTTTGCGCAGCCACGTTGGCCAAGTTTACGCTTTCCTCAATTGAGGTATCGGTAATACCTACCAGTACGGGAACTCTTTTCTTTGCAAACTTGCAGGTCAATTCTATCATCTGTTTGCGCAACGCGTAACTCAAGCTCTGCGCTTCGCCGGTAGTGCCAAGTACAAACAAGCCGTGCACTCCTCCGGCAATAATATGTTCTATCAATCTCTCCAGTCCTTCAACATCAAGCGTTGTGCTGTTAAGTAGCGGTGTTACCAACGGTGGGATGATTCCCTTTAGCGGCTGATTCATTTTGTTTTTATTTTAATTATTGGGTTTATAAAAGTCACAAAAATGCACTGTACAAATATAATAAAAAAGCCCATTAAAACCAGCACGGAACAAGCTTTTTCAGAATATTTCTTATCTTTGTTTTTTGCACAATAAAAACAATTAACCTCTCCCTAAATCCCTCTCCGCAAGAGAGGGACTTTCACCCCACGAGCGCCCTTATGGTCAAAGGAAAGAAATCGGGGCAATCTCCCCTCTCTTGTGGAGAGGGGTTGGGGGAGAGGTCTTGGATCAGATAAAACACATTTTACAGTAATCACAAAAAATAATTACCCCATGAAACTTGCCGACAGAAAATCATACCCTTGGATGGTAGTAGGTATGCTTTGGTTTGTAGCGCTACTCAACTACCTCGACAGGCAGATGCTTTCAACCATGCGCCCGTTTATGATGGAGGATATCAGCGACCTGATTTCGGCCACCAATTTTGGTCGATTGATGGCCATTTTCCTTTGGATTTACGCGCTAATGAGCCCCCTTTCGGGTATGATTGCCGACCGCCTCAACCGTAAAAAGTTGATTGTGGTGAGCTTGTTTGTATGGTCGGGCGTAACGCTTGCCATGGGCTACGCACAAAATATGGATCAACTGTACGTGCTGCGCGCTATCATGGGTATCAGCGAGGCCTTCTACGTTCCCGCAGGGCTGTCGCTCATAGCCGATTATCACCAAGGTAAAACACGCTCGTTGGCTATTGGTTTTCACACGTCGGGTATATACTTGGGGCAAGCGCTGGGCGGCTTTGGCGCAACGTTGGCAAGCACCACATCATGGCAGTTTACGTTTCACTCCTTTGGCATAGTGGGCATGCTGTACAGCCTTGTGCTTATTGCTTTTTTGAGAGAGAAGAAAACTTACGTGATAGAACCTGCCGAAAAGCAATCGTTGGGCAACGAGCTATCAATGGCCTTTAAGGGGTTGTCAATGCTATTTAGCAACATTGCATTTTGGGTAATACTGTTCTACTTTTCGGCGCCAAGCCTACCGGGTTGGGCGACTAAAAACTGGCTACCTACCCTATTCTCCGAAACGCTTCACATGGACATGGCACAGGCCGGTCCGCTATCTACCATGACTATGGCAATGGCCTCGCTGGTCGGTGTTTTGATTGGCGGTTACGTTTCCGACCGCTGGGTGCAAAAGGTACTCAAAGGGCGTATTTACACAGGTGTGATTGGCCTTGCGCTTACCATTCCTGCGCTGTTGCTCATTGGCTACGGCAGCGGCTTGGCCATGATTGTAACGGGCTCTATTATGTTCGGGTTGGGCTTCGGCATTTTCGATGTAAACAACATGCCTATACTTTGCCAGTTTGTGCCTTCGCGCTATCGCGCTACGGGATACGGATTGCTTAATCTTGCGGGAATATCATCGGGTGCTATTATTACCAAAGAACTTGGAAAGGCTATTGATGCAGGCCACATGAATGCGGTGTTTGTGGTAATGATTGCGGCGGTGGCAATGGCTATTGTGTTGCAGCTAACTGTACTGCGCCCGAAGACGGTGGATATGAAACAGTAATATTTTTAGACAGGATTTACAGAATTAACTGGATTTCTTACCTTGTTAATTCTATAAATCCTGTCTAATTTTTATCTCTTCAACCACAACAAATTCATCCCCGATTCAGGAGGTGATAATTTCACCTTTTCACCACTTTTTACTGCTTGTGTTTTCTTGTAAAAATTGCCATCTCTGGGATTAATCCACTGGGCTGTGTACTTACCGCTATACTGCGTCAAGTCTAATGTTACCGAGCCATCAATGGCGTAAACAACGCATTCTCCCGCATCATTTTTCAGCGCAAGATTTATGCCCATCTTTGTAGGCATCATGCTTGCGGCTGAGGCTAAAAACATTTTATCTTTTACAGGAATAGCAGCTAACGAACCACCGCCCATAAATTCTGCCATATCGTAGTTGCCTTGCGCAGAGAATATCACAGCCTTATCAGGGTGCTTAGTCTTATACTCGCTTACGGCATGATATACTTGTTCAAACGAAGTGTTTTTGGGTTTTAGCAGGCGCGCGTGTTGACGTGGCGCAAGGTTTTGTCCGCCTTGTGGTGCATACGCACTACCATCGGCTTGATACCACCAGTAGCGAATGTCAATTACATCAACTACGGCAGCGCGCTTGGGGTCGGCAAGAATAGAGTCCTGCACATCCTTTGTTGTGCTGAGACCTATCAGTACTTTTTTGCCCGTTTCTTTTTCCCAATCGGCAATCACGTCCAACCAAAATTGCACAAAGTGCAACGGCCCTGTGTACTCGGCGCTGGTAAGATGGAGTACACCATTGTCGGAGAAACTATTTAAGCTCTTGCGAATGTATGCTTCGTGTAGCGCTCTGTATTCCGGGTTGCTTACATCGTAAAATTGATCGGCGTAGAAAATACGCTTATCACCTGCATAGTGCGTGGGTTCTACAAATGGCGTATTGTTTACATTGTTTGCCGGACGCCAAGGGAAGTCGGCCCAGTGCGCTCCTGCTTCAATAATATTGTGCTGAAAGTAGTGCTGATAAGTCAGCATGAGATTTTTCTTGTCGGCTAAATCGGCAAACTGCTTTAGGCGTAGCCAGTACCAGGAGTTGTAGGTTGTCAAGTCGTACTTGCTCAAACCATCCCACCCTAATTCATCGCCACCTGTACGAGCAAACGGTAGCTCGTAAAACGGCGCCCATACCTCGCCATCCATGCGGCGTATGCGCTCGTGGTCGTCACGACGGCGATCGTACCACAACGCGTAGTTGTAGTCCACGCCCACCATATTTTTGGCGAGCATGGTGTCTGTCATTGCGTCTAAATCGTCGGTATAACCTGTGCCTGTACGACCGGGTACATAGCGCGTGATGTGGTATGCGCGACGCGCTGTTTTAATGAAGTTAGGCTTTATGCTGCCACTCCACCACGACACGTCGATTCTGCTACCCACCATCAGCTCTCCGTTACGCACCAACCAACCGTTTTTCACTTCAAGTGGGGCAACAGATTTTTCTTCTTTAGCTGCTACAACTGCGGGAAGAACTTTTGCTGTGGAGGCATCAATTGAAATAGGATTACGTTGCGCGGCTTTATCAACCCAATCGGGAAGCGTTTGTATAGGGTTATGCGCTTCAGCTGTTAGCTCCATGGCCTTTTCTACCGTGGGACTGCTGCTGGCCTCTCCCCCCATATCAATTAGCTGTGCGCGGTACGACATATCTTTACCCAATCGCTGTGATAGCTGCGCGCTGTATAAGCTACGCGGTTGCACCTGATTGTTCGATTCGCTCCAATATCCTTCGCCAATAAATTGCGCCCAGGTACCAATAGCCCAGTTTTGCGCTGTGGGCGGCGCCATGTTGTATACCTTGGCGGCGGTACACTGCCACAACATGCTGTTGGCGGCAGTCCATCCCGCACCTTGCATGTCCTGATCACGGTTGGGGAAGCCAAGTGCGTTACCATCTACATTCACTACATCAAGTAGTACACCCGATGCCCATGTGTCAATAGTACCGCTGTAACCATAAGGTTGGTGCGATTCGCACTGTACAAATGCAATAGGACCTGCAGCGCAATAACCAACAGCAAAATCATGCATACCACGCTCTGCGTAGCATCGCAAAAAAAGGGTTTGCGTAGCTGTAGTGTAAAATGTATTGCGGCGCTCGTTGGCTATTTCCGAAATGGGCTCCAGCGATTTACAATCTTCCACTGTTACGCGTTTGGCGGTTTCCCACGCAACTACTGCGGAGCCTGCAAAGTTTTTAAATGTAACCTGACGCACCCATGCATCCTGCGCATTTTCAATCACAATGGCCATCCAGCGATGGGCCTCGTCTTTTTTATTCTTTTCGTTGTATGATGATTGCAGTGTGAGATTCTCAACACCTACATTACTTATGCGTCCTTGCCACTTGTTTGCGCACACGAATCCACTGCCAAGGCTAGCGTCTATGGCAGTAGTGATGGGCACGTCTACGGTGATTTGATCGCCATTAACTGCCGTCACTTTTCTATCCCAAACAATGTCAAGGTTACCGGGCTTCCATCCCAAGGCTGTGATGCCTCCGCCAAAGTGGTCAGTGCCCAACTCTTTTATCCATTCGGCTGTGCCTACACGACGTACCTGCACATCATCTCCCACCTTAAACGAGTGCTTTTCTACCCGAAATTGCATAGCATTTACGGGAACGTAGCTATCGGTAATTTTTATTTCGGGTGATAATACTTTATCGTTCTTTCCTGCAACGGTAATCAGCGTTTGACGGTCAACTCCTCTTCCTAAAACGGTAGTTTTTTCCACACCACTACCACGCAGTACTACGCCGCTTGCGTTGATGCGCAAGGCTCCGTCAACGTTGTACGTGCCTTCATCCAGCAACACCGTGCCACGCAATCCGTTTTTATCAATGGGTAAAGAGGCAACATAATCCAGCGCCTGCTGAATTTGCTTGGTGGCATCGTCGCTTGTTTGCGGTACCCGAACGCGCACTATAGCGGTAGGAATGTCCTGTTCTCCCGCCATGTATCCGGCATATGAGAAGTCGGGAATGCGATTGCCACGCTCGTCGGCATTGTAGCTAAGGACACCCTTTTGCACCTCAATGGGGCGAGGTGGTTGCTCCTTTTTTTGCGCAAGCAAAGAGAGAGGAAGGAGAGCGAGTGCGAGGAGAAAATATTTACGATTTACCATTTACGATTTACGATTTAAGTTCACACCACTTCGACAGGCGGGCTCAGTGTGACAGCCCACGCCATCCCACATTGCCTATTGCTAACTGCCTATTGCCTACTTATTTTTTTCGGCTTCCATGCGCTTGTTTGACTCTTCACGCTCCTTGTTAAGGTCGTAGCCTTGCGCTGAAAGGTAGTTGTTTATGCGGCCGCGGTACTTGCCAAACCAGGCGTGCTTTTTATCGCTGGACTCGGCATCCATGGCATGCTCACGCGCCTCGTAAATAGCGGTATAAATGTAGCGCTTTTGGTCGTCGGTAAGCGAGGGTATCATGTCGCAAAAGGCCTTGTAGTCGCGGGGTGCGCGACCATAGGTCATACCATCTTTTACCTTTTCAACCTGCTCAGGCGTGAGCTCACTTGAAAGCTTAGCGATGTAGGCACAATGTAGGTTGTACAACTTAACATCAGCGTCGTTCTCGGTTTCCTTTAGCTTCGCGTCCTTATCTTCTCCTCCCTGCTCCCGCAACACTTTTACTGTGGCGTTGCGCTCTTCATGAATGTTATTCAAGTCGCGATACTGATAAGCGATAATGGTACGTACACGAGCAAATTTCGCTGTATCGTCGATGTTGAGCGCCACTACTATTTTAGCGGCACGCTCGGTAACTACCTTCATATAGGCTGCCTCTTTTTCATCAATAGATTGGGAAGTTTGCGCTTGTGCAAAAGGAATAGCGCAAAGTGTAAGAGTTAAGGCAAGTAAACGTAACTTCATGTTTTAATCGTTTTGATTGTGTGTTTTTATGAAACTCTAAAGGGTTTGACTATGTAATTTCACATAGGTTTAATACAAACTTACATTTTTTTACAAAATTGGCAGCTTTGTAATAGCTAAATTAAAGTTAAAACACCATTAACAAATAGGCACAAAAATAAGGAATACCGCCAAATAGATGGTATCCCTTACTGTAGTAATCACTATAAGTAGTATTTATTAGGGTTTTACACGAACTCCAATTTTGCGTACCATTGTGTCTCCATCACTGTCGGTAACCTTAAACGTGAAGTAGGTAACACCTGAAAATTCATTATTTGGTTGAAAACGAGCCCAATTACCATTAATGGTTACCACTCCATCGCCGTTGGTTTCTACCTCATAAACCGGGGACTTGGTGTAACCTCGTGTATACTGGCTTAACTCCACGGATACGACGCTTTTCTTCATTGTGACAACATGTGGTGTAGCCATAAACTCCAAGTACCTCTCCATGTGCGTATTTCCGTCGTTGTCGGGATCGGTATTGGTGTCGGTAAAGTCTCCAATCACACCATCAGGTCTTGTTTTGCTCACCTCTATTTCCCACCAGTTAGGTAATCCATCGCGGTCGGTATCGAACTCATCGAGGTTAAGCTTAATTTCCGGATAGTTGTCATAGCCACCCACATCCAAGTGGTGATCGGGCAGACCTTGCTTTCCTGTATAACTTCCTTTGTATTTCCATGTTCCTTCGCGAGTTTCGAGTATAACCCGCAGGTCGTGTTCATCAAGCGCAGGCATGTTGGCACCGCAATCGGATAGCACTGTTTTAAAGGCGTGCTTAGCAGGTAGAATAGTGGCATACGAGGGGAAGAAAGGCTCACTTACAAAATCCTCATACCTTGTTTGCGCCCACTGGCTGTTGGTACAACCACACTTGGCAGCTATGGGCTCCGTTCCGTTGCAAATAAAGGTACCATAAACGCCATTGTTGTATTTCTCAAGTACATTGCCCTTGGCGTAGTACTTTTGGGTACCTAACCCAACGGCCTCGTGCTGCGGCACAAGCATATCACCGGTGCTATGTTTTCCTTGCTTATAGTAGTTGTTTACAAAGTTAACCTCATGCGCGCCGCCATCGGTCACACGGCCACCGTAGTTGTACACTACGTTGTTGGCTATTTCCAAGTGACCTGTGTAATAGCCATCACCTGACAATCCGCCTGCCAAACTCCAATTGCGACCTTCGCAATGCGCCAGCAGCATGCGGATGAAAGTTGCCGTATCGCCACCAATACTACCTGCAAAGCCATGTGTTTTACCATAGTCGTAGTTCTTGTGATTGGCTGCGTTAAGAGCTTCGGAAATGAGCGTATTTTGCAGCGTGAAACTTTTACCGCCACGCGAACTGAAGGCCTCATCATGCGACCAGCTGATGGAGTTGTGGTCTCCGATACTAAAGTCGGCACCGGTCATCCCCATACCATCTGTTGTGTAGCCAAACTGCCCCACGCGCACGCGCATGAAGCGCATAATAACATCATCTCCTGTAACACCAAAACCCATGCCGCTAACACAAATGCCCTTACCCGGTGCCGCTTGTCCGGCCACCGTAATGTAGTTCTGATTTACCGTAAGGCGATCGCCCGGATTGATGTGAATTCTACCTGAAGTGGCAAACACAACGTAGCGAGGGCCAATGTTACTGGTAATGGCTTCGCGTAAACTACCGGGACCACTGTTATTAAGGTTAGTTACATACACCACTTGACCACCACGTCCTCCACGAGCATACCTGCCATAGCCTTCAGCACTCGGGAAAGCCAAAACTCGTGGACGGAAAAACAGTAGCCTACCCTTGGTGGCAACGCCGCCCTTAACCGCATCAACCCGCCAATAGTACGAATTCATTCGCTTTACGTCCATTAGCGTATAACTCGTAGCAGTTTGATTGCCACGGAAGGTCGACGAAGCGGCAGTGGCATTATCCACGCCAGCAGAATCCAACCCCCAATATACATTGTAGGATTCGGCACCGGACTCTGTTGCTGTCCATGAAAGGTTGACCATTCCGTTATCAGCATTAACGTGTTCATCCATATAAGAGGGGAGTGGATTACGAATTTGTGCTTTAGCATCAGGTACGTTTAGCGCAAAGCCACATAAATAAACATTCTTCAGAGTTGCGTTAAATGAAGCATCTGCTGTCATTCTAATAACAGCGGCATTGGGCTCAACTACGTCAAAGGTCAAAAATGTATAGGCTGCTAACGAATTTTTCATAACCCTACAGGATGGTGTTATTCGTGCCTTGTTCACCTCGTCAATGTAAATATCAATGGGAGCAAAGGTGTTGGAGGCATTGGCTGTGCTATTAAAAAACAACATAATGGTATGCGTTCCTGTTTTTAGTCCCTCCAACTTCATGGATATTTCTCCCCCCTTATCACCTCCGTCATCTTGCTTAACAAATACACCATCGCTGGCAAAGCGGATAAAGTTGGGAGTTTGCACAAGCGCTTTATCCCAGTATGTATCTAAGCTGGCGCTCTTATCTTGAGCCTTTCCCGACAGGGTTATGGTAACTCCCGATATGGTTGCCGTTTTTCCTGTATACGTATTGGTATTGGTCGGGTCTGCTTGGTCTATTAGCCATGACAAATAGCCGGGTTCATTTGTTTCATCCGCTTTACGCGTTTTTCCCACATTAAAATCGACACTAATAGCTGGGTCCATTGCTATAGCGTTCAACAGCGTAGCATTTATCAAAATCAGTATCGCTAATATCTTTTTCATCTGTAAATATTTTAAGTGTTTGCTACAGCTTTACTACTTGCTTGGTGACGCTTTTACCACCATTTGACAATTTCACAAACAGCGTTCCCTTGGGCATAGCCGAGAGATTTATAGGCTCCCCCGCATGGCATATTTTGCTCATGAGCAACACGCCTGAAGAGTTGTACACTTCTACCTTTAGGCGCCCCTCCACACCTGCTACATACAGCATATCTGCTGTAATAGGAACAGGATATAAGCTGGCTTTTAAGCTGCTCTTTTCAGCTGCTGTAGTGTCACCACCACCATCATCGCCACCGTCACCACCATCATCACCACCTCCGTCGTCGCCGCCGCCACCATCGTCTTCACCCGTGGATGGTTGCTCTCCTATTGGCACTTCTTCCTCCTCAACTTCTTCTCCGGGGTTACTACTATATACATACTCACGAATGGGTCGTACGCTACCGGAGTTCGTTTTTAAGCTTGCGTTGGTTTCGCCATTATCAAAGAATACATACCACGCATCATGAGCACCAGACTGCGTTGACGACCAGTAGAACCCATCGCCCAGCAGGGTTGCGCCTTGAGTAGTAGCCAAAACTGCATTTACTGCGCTTTTAGCATTGTACATTTTTTTGAGTTGCTCGCGCGAGGGCAAAAACCACTCTTGCCCCAACTCTGTACACCAATGCGCCGCGCGACGAGCCGTATCGGCAGGAAGTTTAAAGCCTGTACAGCTGTACTTAGATTCAGTACCTTTTCCAACCGTGTTATCGCGACAAGCATCAATATCCTGAATAATTACCTGCCCGGCAATAATTGCTTTCGTGTTTTTAAGACCGTTTTTACCATACGAGGCACCTGTAATCAGATGCCCGCCTTCACCCCATGTTCTGTAAAAGTTCTTTGCGTTAGTGGGCGATTCTGTTAGTGCCACCACCAGCACTTTTCGCGTAACCTCATCTACGTGATATACCACACCGCCACCCAGCAGGCTCCCCACCTGAGGCAAATCTACGCTATCAATTGGCGTTTGCGCATTTGCCCATACTCCCCCATTCAGCAGGAAAAATGCGACAAGCACAATGTTTGATAAAAACGTTTTTTTCATTATCTTTTATTATTAGGGCTTGTTTTCAACGACTATTAAGATACAACGAACAACTTGGATTAACGTAAGCGTTGCTGCGCCAAATCGTACAGGTACACCTCCAGGTTGGTGTACCTTCCCACTCCCATAATGTCAGTTCCCGCCCCATCGGTGGGGTTATATGGGTCTAAGCCGTTGGCGATTTCCCACTCGTCGGGAATACCATCGCCATCAGTATCAACAAGAGGCGTAGTACTTTGGTATGTTGGGTAGCCGCCTACATCATCAGGGCTGTCAATAATTCCCATCACCCCCTTCGATGCGGAGTAGGTTGCTGTACCGGTTCTAGTTTCTTCTACAATGCGAACATCCACAGCATCACGAGGAAAGGCTCCTGCGCCCGCCAGCACGCTTTCGTAGGCATCTTGCGCCGACTGGGTTGTTACCGGGTGGGAAATGGCAAACGGAATAGGAGATTTTAGACTTTCTCCTATATTATAGGGTGCAGGATAGCTTGAATTCAACCCCAGGTAGTTATTCGTATTATAAGACGCATGAGCTGTTCCTTCCATGTAGTTACCGCTCATGTACCACTCAGCAAGTCTTAGAGGGAGCGGTTGCGTGTTGTATGTGGACTGGCTAAAATAGGAAGTTTGATTGCCCGGACGGGCCGGTCCGGGCTTCCAGTAGTTGTTGACAAAGTTAGTACGGTTTGAAACTCCGTATCTACTGATGCCGTTCCATTCAATATCCGAGCCATAACAAGAGTTAGACCTACCCCAGTTATAGTTTACGTTGTTTACAAAGTCTATCAGCACCTCTCTGTCACCACTGGTGGCACCGTTACCCCTTGCTCCGTTGAAGCGTGGGCTGCGGCTGTCATTGTGGGCAAGTAAGTTGTGGTGATAGGTGGCGGGAGTTCCTCCCCACTGACAACCATAACCACGAGCACCTTTATTATGCCCCGAGTTATACAACCCCTCGTGAACAACGCACCACTGAACGGTGGTCATGTCATTATCGTACATGGTCATATTTTCCTCACCCGACCATCCAAAGGTGCAGTGGTCAATGATAAAGTTGCCTCCGTTTTCAGCGCCAATTGAGCCATTACCATCGGCATGACCGTTCATGGTGCCAATACGGAAGCGAACGTGGCGAATAATGAAACTTCTTGACGAGCCAAAGTTAACCTTGTTGCCTGCGATGCAAATACCATCACCCGGGGCAGTTTGTCCGGCTATGGTAAAGTTGCTGCGCTTGCCCGAGCTGAGCTCATTCTTTTTGGAGGTACTCTCAGGAGATTGTAGCTGAATTATACCAGACACTTTAAAAATTATGATAATAGGCTCACCGGGGTGCTGTTTTAACGCCCAGCGCAAGCTGCCCACTGGAGGAGCATCG